>CALLKX010000032.1 GCA_938083085.1 uncultured bacterium | reverse complement strand
TCGTCGAGCCCGGAGCCCATGCCTCGGGCGTTGACCCCTTGCGAATAGGCGCCCTGGGAGACGGGGCCTCGGGCTCCTGCCTGCTCGGCGGGGTTGGCCGTGTGCTCGTCCAGCGACGCGTCGCCCTCTTGCGGACCTCGGCGTGAGAGGACTCCGAAGGGGTCGAGATCTCGGTAGACGTCCTCGAGCAACATGCACGGGGACTCAACCGGCGTCGCGCCCTCCCGGATCAAGCGTGTGACCCCTCGGGACATGGGGTGGTCCACTCGGCCCGGTACGGCGAGCACGTGTTGGCCCTGGTCTGCGGCCCAGCGTGCGGTGATCAGCGAACCAGACCGGTGGGCCGCCTCGACCACAACGACCGCGTCCGCCAGGGCGGCCAGGATCCGGTTCCTGAGCGGGAAGTGATGCCGGCGGGGTGGGGTACCCGGCGGGTGTTCGGATACGAGGAGTCCATTGCGGGCGATCTCCTCGGCGGTCGGGCCGCTGGGCCAGGGGCGGTCCACCCCACAACCGAGCACGGCGACCGTGGCGCCGCCGGCCTCCAGGGCGGCGATGTGGGCGGCCTCATCCACGCCCCGCGCGAGACCGCTCACCACGCATACGCCGGCTCGTGCCAGCTCGCGACCAAAGCGCGTCGCCTGGGCGAGGCCATAGGGGGTCGGCGCGCGGCTACCGACGATGGCGATGCGTGGAGCGGGGGAGATCAGTTGCTCGTGACCACGCAGCCAGAGCGCGTCAGGCGGCGCCTCTACCGCCTGCATCCGCTCTGGCCAGAGGGGATCGCCCTCTCGAATGCACATGGTCCTCGCGTCTCGCCCCTCATCACTCACATGACCCTGATCACCCACACGGAGGGGACGGCGGGGAGCGGAAGGGGTTGCGGATCAGCCTCGATCGCTGCGCTTCTTCCGTCGCTCGTAGGTCCGGTCCTCGCCCCAGAACTGCGCCCACTGGGTGGCGAAGTCCCCGGAGAGCTTCGGGGCCTGGTCAGGAACCTCGAAGGTCCGCCGGTTGGCCTCCCACCACTGGAGCCACCGAGCCGGGTCCTTGCCGGCGTCGGTTCCGGTGACGTGAATGAGGGCGGGGCGGATGTTTGCGAGGCGCCCTCGGAGGCGCTTCTCGTCGGTCTTCTTCATCTCACTGAAGATCGCCTTGGCGGCGGCAGCCGAGCGCGTGTTGGCGACCGCGAAGACCCGGGCCCGCCGGATCATCGAGTTCTCCTCCTCGAAGGCGCCCTTGATCAGGAGCGGGATGACCTCCGGAGACTGGTGGCGTCCCATGGCACGGAACACCTCCTCCTGAAGCCCGGGGTTCTTCGCGAGCACCTTCCTGCGCCGCGTCGCGAAGCGGCGCAGCTCGTCGAGTGCCTGCTGCTCCTTCATCTGGCCAAGGAGCTCCGCCGCGATCATCGCGAGATCGCCTGAGCTGCCCTCGAGGACCTTGCCGAAGGCCTTGATGACGTCGGGGTAGGGCGTCTTCGCGGCGTCGACGAGGGCCGCCTGCCGCTCGTTGGCTTCCTTCGAGCGGAGGCCTTCGGAGAGCTTCTTCACGGCCTCCTTCTCCTTCTCGGCCCGTTGCTTGGCGGTCTCCTTTTCGTCGGCCTTTGAGTCCTGCGCCAAGGGAGTCAGGACCGCGTTGGAGCCCGCCGGGCGGGGGAACGTCGGGGCGAGCAGCGCAGCGGACGACCGCGGCGTGAAGGCCGCACCAGCGCAGAGGGTCGTCAGGAGGAGAGCGAGGCGCATGGTTCAGGGGAGTGGAGAGTTCGGGGGCTGGTTCCAGGAGGCAACGCGCCAGCCGCCGGAGCGGTGCCATTCCATCCTACCCACATGACCGGTCTTGACCTTGAAGGAGGCCTCCTCGACCGCTTCCTCGAGGGCGCCGGGCACGAGGCCAAGGAACCACCGCAGGAGCCCGTTGCTGCTGCACACGAGCACACGGCTCCCGTGCTGCCCCGAGGCCACCTCGTCAGCAAAGCGGCCCACGCGGGCCCGGACCTCCTCCAAAGACTCCGGCCACCCAGCGTCGTTGGGCCACTCACTCCGCTCGTTCCAGGCGCGGACCGCGGCGTCCCCATGCTCAGCGACGATCTCGTCGGTGGTGCGGCCGCCCCAGCGGCCGTAGTCCACCTCGTTCAGCGCGGCGTGGACTCCGGGGACGGGGGAGCCCGCCGTGGCGAGCTCGAGGTGCTCCACCTGTCGCTTGAGGCCCCCGGAGAGGGCGGCGGTGGGGCGCCAATCGGCACGCTCCAGGGTCTCCGCGAAGGCGCGGGCCTGGGCGCGACCGGACTCCACCAGCGGGAGGTCCTCACCGCTGCCCACCCAGACGATCCGGTCCCCGGGCGCGAAGGTGTTGCCGTGCCGAACCAGGAGGAGCTCGATCACCGGGCGCGCCCTTGTTCGTCGATGAGCTCACCGTCCTCCGCGAGGAGCTGCTCCACGCGGCGAAGGTCCTCGGGGCTGTCGATCGCGAGGTGCCGGCGGCCGCGGTAGTCCACCTCGACCACGCGGATCCCCATGCCGTTCTCCAGCGCTCGCAGCTGCTCGAGGCCCTCGGTCAGCTCCAGGGGGCTTGGCCCCATGGCGATGAACCGCTCGAGCGCCTCGCGGCGGTAGCCGTAGAGGCCGATGTGTCGGAAGGTGGGGGCGCCCCCGGCGGCGTCGCGGATGAAGGGGATCATCGCCTTGGAGAAGTAGAGGGCGTTGCCAGCGCGGTCGAACGTGACCGTCGTACCTCCGACCTCGCCGGCGGCCTTGGCCTCCTGGAGGAGCTGCAGCGAGCCCTCGTCCAGGCGAGCCGCGGGGGTCACGATCGGCGCGTTGGGCGAGCGCTCCATCTCGCGGATCACCGCCTCGATCACCCACGGCGGCGTCAGCACCGCGTCGCCCTGTAGGTTGATCAGGGCGTCCGGTGGCTCGTCGAGGCCGAGCGCGGCCGCGTGGACCCGCTCCGTGCCGTTGCGGCACCCCTCGGGCGTCATGACGGCCTCTCCGCCGAAGGCGAGCACATGATCCCGGATGCGCTCGTCGTCCGTGGCGACGATGACGCGGTCCACGCCCTCCGCCGCTGCTGCGATCTCATGAACGCGCCGGATCAGCGAGCGACCCGCGACGTCCTCCAGGGGCTTTCCGGGGAAGCGCGTGGAGCCGTAGCGCGCCGGGATGACGACGGCGGTCTTCATGCGCCCTTCCCGTGGCACTTCTTGTACTTCCGGCCGCTCCCGCAGGAGCACGGGTCATTCCGGCCGAGCTTCGCCGCGCCGTGCTGGAAGGGCTCCTTGGGGGGCGCGTGCCCGTGGCCGTGGGGGTTGGTCCCGGTCCGCACGGTCTGGAGGAACTCGTCGATGGTGGACTCGAAGCCCCTCTTGAGCTCGAAGGCGTTGATCACGACCTCCGTGGCCTCCAGGTGCTCGATGTAGGCCCGCAGGACGGCTGGGACCTTGTCTGCGAGGTCCTCCCCGCGCTGGAACCGGCCCGGCAGGAGGTGCCCCAGGGCCCCGTGCATCGCCTGACCGTCCATCGTCTTGGGGGCGCTGCCCATATCGTCGTAGCAGACGGAGAGGAAACGCTCGACGATGGTCCGGACCTCGCCGTCGGAGGCGCCGAGGGCGGCGGCCTGCGGAGAGTCCATGAAGCTCGCCATAGCGAGGGTGATGGGTTTGCTGGTGGCCATGGTGAGGAAGGTAGCACCGTGGGACCCCATCGAGGGAACTCACGCTTCGCACTTGGGCTCCAGGCCGGTTTCCGTGCATCGTCGATGCCATGGAAGCGGACCCCGTCCCCACAGGCAGCTTCGACGACCTCGATCTCAGCCCAGCGCTCCGTCAGGGAGTCGCGGACGCTGGCTTCGTGGAGCTGCGCCCGATCCAGGCTGCCGCGCTGCCCGCGGCGCTTGAAGGGCGTGATGTCCTCGGGCTCGCGCGGACCGGGACGGGCAAGACCGCCGCCTTCGCGCTCCCGATCTTGCAGCGGCTCGAGGGCCGACCGGCGGAGGCTGGTCGGCCGCGGGCGCTGGTGCTCGCGCCCACCCGCGAGCTGGCGCGGCAGATCGAGGGGGACCTCGTCGACCTCGGCCGCCACCTCTCGGTGCGAATGGCTGCCGCCTACGGGGGCGTGAAGATCGACCGGCAGCGAGAGGCGCTGGCGTCTGGCTGCGATGTGCTGGTCGCCTGCGCCGGGCGTCTCCTCGACCTCGTTCGGGAGGGGACCTGCGACCTCAAGGAGGTCGAGGTGCTCGTCCTCGACGAGGCGGACCGGCTCCTGGACATGGGGTTCCTCCCGGATGTCCGGCGCATCCTCGAGCGGGTACCCGATGAGCGGCAGACCATGTTCTTCTCGGCGACCATGCCGGAGGCCGTCCAGGCCCTGGCCCAAGGCGTGCTCAAGGAGCCGGAGATCATCGACCTCGGGCACACGCGGCCCGCGGAGACCATCGAGCACTCCCTGCACCCCGTCCGGTCCACGGCGAGGTCCAAGCTCTTGCGGACCATCGTGGAGTCGGACGAGGAGGGGAGCGCCATCATCTTCACTCGCACCAAGCAGCGGGCGAAGCAGGTCGCGAGGCAGCTGGAGAAGCGCGGACACACCGTGTCTCTGCTCCACGGGGACAAGAAGCAGGGGGCCCGGGACCGAGCGCTGCAAGGGTTCCGCGATGGGGAGGTCCGCTTCCTCGTGGCGACGGACCTCGCCGCTCGCGGCCTGGACGTCGAGGGGGTGGCGCGGGTGATCAATTTCGACGTGCCGCTCGACCCCGATACCTACGTCCACCGCATCGGGCGCACGGGCCGCGCGGACCGGACCGGCGAGGCGATCACCATCGCCTCGGTGGAGGAGCTCGATCAGGTGCGGGCCATCGAGTCGCGCATCGGCGCCCGGATCCCGCGCAAGTTCCTCCCGACCTTCGCGCCGCTCGACCTGCACGAGCTGCTCGACGAGGCGGAGAGCCGCCGGTCTCCGCGTCGGGGCGGTGGCCCGCGGCGGCAGGGGACCTCCAGCGCCCGGGGTGGGGCCAGGGGTGGCAGCCGCCGGGGCTCCCGCCGCCGGCGCTGAGGTGATACGGTCGCTCCAGCTCATCGTGTTCCAATCGCTCTCAAACCCTCTGCGCGCCGCGCTCCTTGCCTCGGCGCTGCTCGCCGTCCCGGCTTGCTCCGGTGGCGACGGGCTGCCGGCTGAGATCCCCTGGCCCCACGAACTCGCGGGCTACGACGACGCGCTCGTTGCCCACCTGGAGTCGGCCCGCGCCGAAGTCCTCTCCCAGCCGCAAGACGCGGACGCCTGGGTGCACCTTGGGATGCTGTTCGAGGCGCACCTGATGCTCCAGCTCGCCGAGGCCACCTATGGGGTGGCAGTGCAGCTGGACGACAGCGATCCTCGGACCTGGTATCGACTCGCGGTGATGCAGGGCAAGAACGGCAAGGTCGGGGCGGCCCTCGAATCGTACGAGCGGCTCGAGGCGCTCGAAGAGTACGGCCCGGGCTCGCGGCGTAAGGGCTGGCTGCTGCTTGGCGCAGGACAGCCCTGGGAAGCCTGGGGCGCGTTTACACGTGCCGAGGCGCTGGACCGTGGGGATCCGGTGGCTCACCTCGGCCGCGTCGAGGTCCTCCTTGAGGTGGACAAGCCGGAGGAGGCGCTGGGAACCCTCGAGTTGATCGGTCCGATCCCTCCGGCGAGCCGAGCGCTCTTCCATCGTCTTCGCGGCCTGGCCCTCTCTCGTCTCTCGAGATTCGAAGAGGCGGAGCCGGAGCTGGCGAAGGGCCGCGGCGCCCGGATCGCGGGGCCCGATCCCTGGATGAAGGAGGTCGCCACGCTCAAGGTGGGCGCCTCGGCGATCCTCTTGCAGGCGAACCGACGGATCGAGAGCGGCCAGGCTGAGGCCGCGCTGGAGCAGCTGCGGTTGCTCGAGGAAAGAGACCCAGACGATCCCCGGATCTTCGTCCGAAAGGGGCGTGCGTTCGCCAGGCTCGGTGACTGGTCGGGGTCGGCCGCGGCCCTCAGTCGTGCCACTGAGCTGAGCCCCGACGACCTCGGATTGGCGTTGGCTCTGGCGTCGGCCACGGTCAAGGCTGGGGAGGTGGACCGAGCCCTCGTCGCTGCCGAGCGCTTGATTGAACTCGACCCCCAGTTGACGGGCGCTCACGAGCTGCGGGCGGACCTCCTCCTCGGTGAGGGCCGGGCGAGCGAAGCCGCGGCTGCGGTGGAGCATTCTCGCACTCTGGGTGTGGTGACGGCCTCGCTCGAGGTGACGGCCGGAAAGGCAACGCTCGAGCTCGGGGACGCCTCCGGCGCCCTCGCGGCCTTCGAGGCAGCGATCGCCCTGGATCGGGGGAGCGCCGATGCACTGGCGGGCAAGGCACTGGCGTCCCTGCAGCTGGGCGAGAGCTCGGGTGCGGCGGCCGCCGTAGAGGAGCTGCGGAGGGTGGAACCGGAGCACCCGCTTCTCCAGAGCCTTGAGGCGGCGCTCATCAGCGTGGGTGGGGGAGACTCTGGAACGACGGCTGGCGAGGCCGTGACGGACGACGAGGACTCGGAGCTAGAACGATGAAGCTGCACCACGTCGCGATGCTCTTGCTCGGCCTGGCGGCTTGCTCCGGCGATTCACCGTCACCGGAGGAGGCCCGCGTGGGGCCCGCGTGGTTCGTCGATGAGGCCAGGGAGCGCGGCGTCGACTTCATGCACCGCTCGGGACACGAGGACCGCTTCCTGTTCCCCGAGCTCATGGGGGGCGGCGTCGCCCTGTTCGACAAGGAGGGGGACGGGGACCTGGACCTGTTCCTCGTGCAGAGCGGATCGCTCACCCGCCCGGAGACAGCGGACCACCGCCTCTACGAGAACGACGGGGCCGGGCGCTTTCAGGACGTCACCAGCGCCTCGGGGGTCACGCCCGGCGGCTACGGCATGGGCGTGGCGGCCGCTGACTACGACGCGGATGGCGACGTGGACCTCTACATCACCTGCGTGGGGTCGAATCGGCTCCTGCAGAACGACGGGAGTGGCCGCTTCGTCGACGTCACGGATGCGGCGGGCGTGGGCGATGGGTCCTGGGGTACCAGCGCCGCCTTCCTCGACTTCGACGGTGACGGGCACCTCGACCTCTTCATCGCCAACTACGTGGACTGGAGCCTGGCGACGGAGGAGGACTGCTTCGACCCCACCGGCCAGTCGGACTACTGCAGCCCGTTGGCTTACAGCGCGCCCTCCGTCGACACGCTCTATCGCGCGAACGGCGACGGGACCTTCGAGGACGTGACCGCCGCCATGGGGCTCGGGGCGAGCCCGGGCAACGGGCTGGGGGTGGTGACGGGCGACTTCGACGGCGACGGCCTCGTGGACGTCTTCGTCGCGAACGATCAGATGCCCGACTGCCTCTGGGTGCATGGCGAGGACGGGCGCCTCGTGAATCGCGCGGAGCGACTCGGCTGTGCGCGAGACCCGCACGGGAACCCGCGCGCGGGGATGGGCGTGGACGCCGCAGACGTGGAGGGGGACGGCGACCTCGACCTGCTCGTCGTCCACATGGCGCGTGAGCAGGACGGCTTCTTCCGAAACCGTGGCGGCAGCTTCGTGGAGGAGACGCGGCAGTCAGGCATCGGCATGGGAACGTTCCGGCGGACCCGCTTCGGCGTCGGCTTCCATGACTTCAACCACGACGGCTGGCTCGACCTCTACGTGGCCAACGGGCGGGTCAACCAGATGATGCCGCCGATCTCCGAGGACGATATCTACGCGGAGCCCAACAGCCTCCTGGCGGGGACCCCGGCGGGGCGCTGGGAGCCGGTCTCACCTGCGGGTGGGACGAGCCCGGTCGTGGAGCTGACCAGCCGCGGCGCGGCCTTCGGGGATCTCGACGGCGATGGCGCGCTGGACGTGGTCATCGGGAACCGGGAAGGCCGAGTCCAGCTGCTGCGAAACGTGGTCGGGCAGGAGGGCCAGTGGGCCGCCCTGCGGCTGCTCGACGGTGGCCGCGACGCCCTCGGCGCCACGGCCTCCATCGAGGTCGACGGAAAGCCCCAGCGGCGCAGCGTCAAGCCGGGCTACAGCTACTGCAGCTCCAGTGATCCCGCCGTCCACTTCGGGCTCGGCGCCCAAACCGCACCCCTTGAGGTGGAGGTCCGGTGGGCCGACGGTGAGCTCGAGACCTTCGGCCCGGTGCCCCTAGGCGCCCGGTCGAGCCTCGTGCGGGGTCTGGGGCGCTGAGCCGCCCTGATCGCGACTCGGTACACGCTCCCAATTCCCGTCGAACTCATCGTGCGGTGTCGAGACGGTTCGGGCTCCTAGGTCGCGGCCGAGCGAAGGTCGTGAACCTCCAGGGGGGAGACCATGGATACGATCGAGAACCAGATCGATGAGTTCCGCTTCGAAGCGGTGGACGGGGCCAAGGTGCGCATCGTCGAGGAGATGGCCGTCAACGATGACGAGAGGGTGATCCCCTTTCTACTCGAGGTCCTCGCGGACCCCGACGAGTTCGAGCTCGCCCGCGTCAAGTCGGCGAAGCTCCTGTCCTCCGGCTTCGAGTTCCAGCGCGAGCGGACCTGCGAGGTCTTGGCCGAGGTGATCCGGGCCAGCCAAGGGTCCGAGGCGATCTTCATGGCCGCCATGGACGCGGCGAGCGCCTATCACCACCACTCCGCAGAGCTCCGCCGAGCCGTGCAGGAGTACGAGGGACGGCGCGACACGCTCCTTCAAGGACGAGGGGCGGACGAGGACCGCGCACGCAGGGACGAGGAGCTTGCTCTGGAGTTCCTGGATGAGATGGGCGGCCTCGATCTATGAGCCCCGACCGCTGAGCGTCAACCCGTGGGTCTTGAACTCCGGTGCCAGCCCGGAGTCTCCAGCGCAGAGTCTCCAGCCAAGCGTCTCCAGCCAAGAGCCTCCACCGCAGCGTCCATACCGCTGCATCCCTACCGCAGCGTCCCTACCGCTGGGGCCGGGACCAGGCTCAGGAGTCGATCCTTGCGGGCAGCGGCTCGCCTTCGGGGACGAAGCTCATGGACACGGAGTTCACGCAGTGGCGCGTGTTCTTGTCCGTGAAGCGCTCGCCCACGAAGACGTGGCCCAG
>CALLKX010000031.1 GCA_938083085.1 uncultured bacterium | reverse complement strand
TTGTACGGCCCCCCCTGCGCCCCTATCGTGCTCGGGTTCCCAGCGTGAGCCGCCCCGGGCGCGCGCGGGCGACTATCGAGGACCCTCCAGTGGCGCGCACCAAGACGTCGAAGTCGACTCAGAAAAACAGGACGAGCGAAGGCTCGAAGACGTCAGCACCCGGCCTCTTCGAGGACTCCGTTGGAGCCCGTGACGGCGGCGCCAGTGACGGCGGCGCCAGTGACGGCGGCGCCAGTGACGGCGGCGCCAGTGACGGCGGATCCAGTGATGGCGGATCCGGTGACGGCGGATCCGGTGATGGCGTCTCCGGCAACGGTGAAGAGGCGGTCGCCCTTCACGAGGCCGCCCAGGCCCGCTACCTCAACTACTCGCTCTCGGTCATCACGAGCCGTGCGCTCCCCGACGTGCGCGACGGGCTCAAGCCGGTGCAGCGCCGGATCCTGTACACGATGCTCCGGGAACGCATGCTCCCCGACGCGAAGCCCCGCAAGTGCGCGGGGGTTGTGGGAGCCGCCCTCAAGGACTTCCACCCGCACGGGGACACCGCCCTCTACGACGCGCTGGTCCGCATGGCGCAGCCGTGGCAGATGCGCCACAACCTGGTGGACGGCCACGGCAACTTCGGCTCCATCGACGGCGACTCTGCGGCGGCCTACCGGTACACCGAGTGCCGCCTCGCCCCCACCGCCCTCCCGCTGCTGGATGACATCCGCAACGGCACCGTGCCCTTCCGGCCCAACTACGACGGCACCAATGAGGAGCCGGTGGTCCTGCCAGCTCGCTACCCCAACCTGCTGGTCAACGGCGGCGCGGGGATCGCGGTCGGGATGGCCACCAACATCCCGCCCCACAACATGGCGGAGACGATCTCCGCCTGCCTCAAGCTGCTGGCGGATCCCGAGGTCAAGGACTACCAGCTGGTGGCCAACGACGCCGTGCAAGGCCCTGACTTCCCCACCGGTGGACACGTCATCGCCTCTCGGGACCAGCTGCGCGAGATCTACAAGACGGGCTCGGGCTCCATCAAGATCCGGGGCACCTGCACGATCGACCGCAAGCTGAAGTCGCGCAGCACCAAGACAATGGTGATCTCGAGCGTGCCCTACGGCGTCAACAAGGCGAACCTCGTGGAGCAGATCGGCCAGATCGTCGTCCAGCGCAAGATGGCGCTGATCGTGGACGTGCGGGATCTGTCTGCGGAGGACATCCGGGTCGAGCTGGACCTCAAGAAGGACGCGGACGAGCAGAAGGTGCTCGCGTACCTCCACAAGCACACGAACCTGCAGGTCAACTACAGCTACAACCTCACCTGCCTCGTTCCCACGGAGAACCCCGAAGTCGGCGCCCCCTCCCGGCTGGGTTTGAAGGAGGTCCTTTGGCACTTCCTCCACTTCAGGCTCGATGTCGTCACCCGACGCCTCAGGAACGAGCTCCAGGGCCTGGAGAAGCGGATCCACATCCTCGAGGGGTTCGCCCTTGTCTTCGACGCCCTCGATGACATCATCCGGATCATCCGGGCGTCGAGCGGCAAGGCCGACGCGGCCAAGAAGATCCTCCGCAAGTACAAGCAGCTTGACGAGGAGCAGACCGACGCGATCCTGGAGCTGAAGCTCTACCGGCTCGCCAAGCTCGAGATCAACCTCGTCATCGACGAGCTCGAGGCGAAGCGCACGCGCGCCGGAGAGATCCGGGAACTGCTCGGGGAGGACGACAGCGACCCGGCCGCATCTGGCCGGTGGGGCATCGTGCGCGAGGAGCTCCGGGACGTGCTCAATGAGCTCGGAAAGTCCAAGCAGGCCAAGCGCCGCACGATCGTCGAGGGACCCGCCGAGGAGGTCGAGTACTCGGAAGAGGACTTCATCGTCGCCGAGGACACCCACCTGCTCGTCACCCGGGACGGCTGGGTCAAGCGCCAGAAGGAGATCAAGGAACCGTCCAAGTCACGGATCCGCGACGGAGACAGCGTCCTCGCGTGCGTGGCGGGCTCGACCCGTGCGACCGTGGGGTTCTTCTCGTCGACCGGCACCTGCTACACCGCTCGCTTTGCGGACCTCCCCTCCTCCACGGGGTTCGGCGAGCCCATCCAGAAGCTATTCAAGCTGAAGGACGGCGAGCGCATCGTCGCGGTCATCTCCTTCGACCCGCGCACCCTCAAGGGCAGCATCGACGAGGACCCCAAGCGGCCGGACGCCTGCCCCATGGTCCACGGCTTCGCGGCCACGAGCGACGGCTATGCCCTCCGCTTCGGCCTCGACAAGTATCAGGAGCCCTCGACCCGCTCCGGCCGACGCTTCGCCCGGCCGAGCGCGGGCAAGACCGTCATCGGCGCGCTCAAGCTGCACGGCAGCGAGACGATCCTCGCGGTCACGCAGCGCTGCCGTGCGATCGTGTGCGCCGCAGAGGAGATCAACTACCTCGGTGGCCCCGGCAAGGGCGTCCAGCTCATCAAGGTCGCCAAGGACGACGAGTTGCTGGGCTTCAAGGCGAGCCGCGGTGACCGGGACCTGCTCACCGTGGAGACCAACCGCGGGGCTCAGAAGAACATCTCCACGGTCAAGTACCGCACGACCGCTCGCGGCGGCGTTGGGACCGAGATCCAGAAGAACGGGCGCATCAAGCAGATCGTCCACGACCCGGTGAGCGCGCCGACTCTCTAGCACGATGGCCAAGGCTTACACCGCAGACCAACTCACCGTCCTCCAGGGTCTCGAGGCTGTGCGCAAGCGCCCCGGGATGTACATCGGCGGCGTGAACAGCGCTGGCCTCCACCACCTCGTGTGGGAGGTCCTGGACAACTCCGTGGACGAGGCCATGAACGGCTACGCGTCCGAGATCACCCTCACGCTGCACAAGACCGGCGAGACGGTGACCATCGCCGACAACGGGCGCGGAATCCCCGTCGACCGGAACAAGAAGACCGGCAAGTCCGGTCTCGAGCTGGTCCTCACGGAGCTGCACGCGGGCGGCAAGTTCCAGAACGACGGCGACGGGAACTACAAGACCTCCGGCGGCCTGCACGGCGTCGGTGCCTCGGTCGTCAACGCCCTCTCCAAGAAGCTCACGGCCGTCATCCGTCGCGACGGGGGGCAGTACAAGATGGACTTCGTGCGCGGGGTCCCCGCGACCAAGCTCCTCAAGGCGAAGGACAAGGAGGTCCGCGGCTCGGGGACGACGATCACGTTCACGCCGGACCCGAAGATCTTCCCCAAGACGACCTTCAACTCCGAGACGCTGCAGCAGCGCCTTGAGACCGCGGCGTTCCTTCACTCCAACGTGAAGATGGTCTTCGTGGATGAGGTGACTGGCAAGCGCACCGTCTTCCGGCACGAGAACGGAATCCGTGACTACCTGGACGACGTCAGCAAGTCCCGCTCGGCCTCCCCCATCCACGAGGAGGCGTTCTTCCTCGCCAAGGAGACCGCCGACGCGCGCGTCGAGATGGTCTTCCAGTGGACTGACTCCACGGACGAGCACGTTCGGAGCTACGTCAACGGCATCACGACCAGCTCGGGCGGGAGCCATGAGAACGGCTTCCGAGCCGGGCTCAACAAGGCCGTCCGGAACTACATCGAGACCCACAAGCTGACCCCGCGCGGCGTCAAGATCACGCACGAGGACATCCGCGAGGGGATCCTCGGCATCCTGTCGGTCTTCATCGCCGACCCCCAGTTCCAGGGCCAGACGAAGGACCGGCTCAACAACCCCGAGGTCCAGGCCCTCGTGGACGGCGCTCTGCGGCCGGCGCTGGAGAAGTGGCTGAACTCGAAGAGCTCGACCGCCGAGCAGATCATCACCCGGGTCATCGCCGCTAGCCGGGCCCGCGCCGCTAGCCGAGCGGCCTCGGCCTCCGTCTCCCGCAAGTCGGCCACCAGCCGCCTGACGCTCCCCGGCAAGCTCTCCGACTGCTCGACAAAGAACCGCGACAACTCCGAGCTCTTCATCGTCGAGGGTGACTCCGCCGGCGGCTCGGCCAAGCAGGGCAGAGACCGGACGCACCAGGCCATCCTCCCCCTGCGCGGGAAGGTCCTGAACACCGAAGACGCCGGGCTCAAGAAGGTCCTGGACAACAAGGAGCTGTCCGACCTCCTGACCGCGCTGGGCTGCGGAATTGGGACAGACTTTGACCTCTCGAAGCTCCGCTACCAGCGGGTCATCCTGCTGGCGGACGCCGACTCGGACGGGCATCACATCACGACGCTGCTGTTGACGTTCTTCTACCGGCACCTGCCCGGGCTCATCTCCGCCGGGCGCCTGTACATCGCGGTGCCCCCTCTCTATCGCGTCGACATCGCCAAGGAGACGTGGTGGGCCGCGGACGAGGCGGACCGAGACCGGATCATCTCCGAGCACGGCAGCGGCCGATCGGCGCCCTCGATCACCCGCTTCAAGGGCCTCGGGGAGATGATGCCCCGCACGCTCTGGGAAACGACGCTCGACCCCGCTCAGCGCCGCCTGCTGCGCGTCGAGATCGCGGACGGGCTGGTCACCGATCGCGTGATGAACGATCTCATGGGCAAGGACCCCTCCGCGCGGTTCCGGTTCATCATGGACCGCGCGGAAGAGGCCACCGAAGTCGACCTCTGAGGGCTGGGCCAGACGCGACCGGGCAAGTTGTGCCAATCCGCGCCAAGGCAGCGGCACGGTGTGGACGGGCGAGAGACTTCGGGGTCTCATGTAGCGAGCCTGCCCCCCCCTTCTCTGCCACGAATTCGATATGTATGGACTCGTCAACCGCGCCATCAAGGGCCTCGTCCAGAGCCGCTTTGGAGATGCGGCGTGGAACACCATCTGCCAACGGGCGGATCTCGATCCAGGCGGATTTGTCGCGATGGAGGTCTACGACGACGCGGTCACCTATCGGCTGGTCGAGGCTGCCTCAGAGACCCTCGAGTTGCCGGCCGAGACGATCCTCGAGGCCTTCGGAGAGTATTGGACGGTCTACACGATCGAGGAGGGGTACGGCGACCTCGTCTCGCTCATGGGCAGCACCCTCAACGAATTCCTCGACAACCTCGACGCGATGCACGAGCGCATCGGGGATGCCATGCCTGACCTGGTTCCCCCGAGCTTCGATCGAGAGGCCCTCGAGGACGGGTCCAGCATCCTGCACTACTACTCCAAGCGGGACGGCCTCGCGCCGATGGTCATCGGCCTGATCAAGGGCCTCGCCAAGCGCTTTGACACCTCAATCGAGATTGAGCTTCTGGACGGTAGCGCTCCTGGACACCAGAAGTTCCGCCTCCGCGAAGGTGCCTCGGAGTCATGAGCGACGTCGAGGTCTCGCTCTCCTGTGAGCGATTCGCAGAGTCGTTCCCATTCGGCTTCATTCTCGATCACGAGCATCGCGTCTCGGTGGTCGGGGAGGTCCTTAGCCGGCGGGAGGACGTGCGGAAGGGCGATGAGGTGGACGCCGCCTTCGAAGTGCTCCGCCCCCGGAACGTCGGCTCATTCGCTGCGATCGTGCCCTCACCCGGGGTCACCGTCGTCCTGCGCCAACGAGCATCTGACCTCAGAATCAAGGGGAGCGTGCTCCCCCTGCGCGCGGGCGGACAGGTGGCCTTCATCGGGTCTCCAGTTCTCCGCAGCGTGAGCGAGGTCGCTGCCCAGAGGTTGACCCTGGCGGACTTCCCGCCGAGCGATTCCACCCCGGACCTGCTGCTGGTCATGCAGGCGAACAAGACCGCCCTGACGGACGCCCGCGAGCTGGGCAAGGAGCTCAGTGCAGCCCTGAATGACGCGCACGCCGCGGTCCGGGCCAAGGAGCGCTTCCTCGCGGTGATGAGCCACGAGATCCGGACGCCCCTCAACGGATTCGGAGCGATGATCGACCTCTTGAGGACGACCAAGCTGACCGGCGAGCAGCGCGAGCAGATCGCGACGATGGACTCCTGCGCGCAGTCGCTCCTCGCCCTTGTGAACGACATCCTCGACCTGTCCAAGCTGGAGGCGAGCGGCGCCGACCTCACGCTACACCCGATACTCTTGCCCGAGGTCGTCCAGCGCGTGGCCGATCAGTTCGAGGCCAAGGCCGCGGCAAAGGGGCTCGAAGTGGAGGTCCAATGCGGTGAGGGGCTCGAGGCGCCGAGATCCGGCGACGGGCGGCGGATCGGCCAGGTCATCGCCAATCTCGTCGGGAACGCGGTGAAGTTCACCTCCGCGGGGGGCATTCGCGTGGTCCTCGAACTCCTCTCCGAGGAGACCGCTCGCGTCACCGTCTCGGATACGGGGATCGGCATCGCCAAGGCGGCTCAGGCATCCCTCTTCGACCCGTTCACCCAGGCAGACGACTCTGTGACCCGGGAGTTCGGCGGCACCGGGCTCGGTCTTGCGATCTCAAGCGAGCTGGCTCGGGCCATGGGCGGGGCGCTGGAGTTGGTCTACAGCGACGGGGGCGGCAGCACCTTCGCCTTCACATTCGAGGCCAAGCCAACCGAGGGGAGCGCCCAGCCAAGCGTCGCGGAGGAGGCGGCCCCGGCCTCCACCGGGCTGGTGCTCTTCCCTGGGGCGCGGGTCCTCATCGTGGAGGACAACCAAATGAACCAGGTCATCGCCCTCAGGCTCGTCGAGAAGCTCGGCGCACAGGGTGAGGTGGTCTCCAACGGGCGCGCCGCGGTCGAGGCGGTCGCCAGGTCGCCCTTCGACCTCGTGCTCATGGACCTGATGATGCCGGTCATGGCCGGTACCGAAGCGACCCGAGAGATACGTCAGCTGGACGTCGCCTGGCGGGACCTCCCGATCGTCGCGTTCACCGCAGGCGCCTTCGAACACGACCGCGATGACGCGACCGACTCGGGGATGAACGGCTTCCTCGAGAAGCCGGTGCGGCTCCCCCTCCTGCAGGAGGTCATGGTGGAGTTCCTGTCCCCGCCCCGCTGAGGGCTCCTGTTCCGCTGAGGGCTCTCGCGCGAGCTCAGCCCTTGGTTGCGTCCGTCATGGACACCGACGCGCGCGAGGCCTTGTTGCCGCTCGTCCCGGTCTTGTGCCCGGGATCAACCCAACTGCGGACCGTATCGACGCCCCCGAAGAGGCGGCGAGACAGCTTGCTGTAGGCGCCAAAGGCCTTGGCCTCGAGCCGCGCGCTCGCAAAGCTGCCGTCCTCGAGACGACGCTGCGCGCGCCGCTCCCACCAGCCGACCTTGCCCCGGGCCAGGCCATAGCTGAGGGTCGCGTGATGCTGATACATCATCCGCGCCTTGGCGACCCTGGGCGGGATGTTGCCGGGCCAGGTCTCCTCGAGATGATACTCGCCGATCGATCCCCACTCCGGGATCGTGGTCGGCCCCTGGTAGCCGAGCGCCACAGACTCGTCCCACATGACCGTGCCCGGGATCGGCCGATAGGGCCACACGTTGGGCCGTGCGAGCGGCGCGGCATTGTGCAGCCGGCGGCACTGGTCGATGGTCGCCATCATCGACTCCTCACTCTCGCCGGGGTAGCCGATGATGTAGGTGATCGACCCCTGGACGCCTCGGCGGTCCATCTCGACTGCCGCCGCGATGTTGTCGTCGCCTTTGATGGGCTTGCCGATGCGCTGCATCATCTCGTCGAGGCCCGCCTCGGCGCCGATCTCCGCCACGTACATGCCGGACTCGGCCATCATGTCGAGCGTGTCCTGCTTGTAGTTGAGGATGGAGTGCGTCTCGATGAACGAGTTCCACCCGATGCGCAGGTCCCGCTTCAGGAGGCCCTCGGCGAAGGCGCGCGTCCGCTTCTGCATCACGCCGAAGTTCGCGTCGTGGAACCGAATCGAATCGAAGCCCCAGCGATCGTGAAGCTCCTCGATGTCGTCGAGCATCCGCTCCGCAGGCATACACTTCCAGCGGCGCATGCTGATCTCAGGGCTGCAGCAAAAGCCGCACGGCTCCGGGCAGCCATAGCTCGAGAAGTACGTGATCCCAAAGTACGGCTTGCCGTGTCCGATCCAGGGCGGCGTCGGCAGGCGGAGCACGTCGCGCGCGGACTGAGCGCGCATCTGGTGCTCACGGTAAGGCTCGGGGTCGATCAGGTGCCAGGGGACGTTGGGGACCTTGTCCCAGCCCGCCACAGAGCGGCGCGGAGTCTTGATGACCTCGCCGTCCTTCATGTACGCGATGCCCTCGATGGACTCGAGAGACTCACCGCTATCGATGGCGTTGACCACATCCCTGAAGATGAGCTCGCCCTGCCCGATGACCACGCACTCATAGAGCCCCGTCTCGAGCATGAGGTCCGGCTTCACGCTGGCGAACCAGCCGCCGATGATCGCCGGCATGTCAGGCAGCCGCTGCTTCAGCGCCTTCATGGCAAGCCAGCTGTCGGTGACCATGAAGCCGAGGATGGCCGTGGTCCCCACCATTAGCGCGCCGTCGGCCTCGTGAATGAAGCGCTCGTGGCCCTCGGTGCCGTTGTAGAGGCTCCCGTCGATGATCTTGACGTCGAAACCGTCCTCTAGCGGGAAGGCCGCGATCGTCATCAGCTCGAGCGGAAGCATGTCCTTGCTGGACTCGACACCGAGGCTGTCGTCGACCTGCTTTGGCTGGTAAAGGACGATCTTCTTCTTCTGGCGCTGGATCATGATTTGGGGGAGAGGCGGCCGGGCTCGCAACGGCGAGCGGTGCCTCCAAGAGTCTAATCGGCTATTCGGCGGGTGATCCTCGACGCCACACGAAGAGCTTCGGTGAGATTCGCCGGATCTGCGACAGGTTGCCCATCCGAGCGCCTCTTTCCGACGATATCGAACGCTGTACCGTGCATCGGACTGAAACGGCGGTACGGGAGTCCCGGAATGAAGGTCACCCCGGAATCGGCCCCGGCCAGCTTGAGCGGGATGAACGCCTGGTCGTGATAGAGCGCGAGCACGGCGTCAAACTCCCCTCTCAGGCCCCGGACAAAGACCGAATCCGGGGCGACGGGGCCCTCAATGCGCATCCCCTGCGCCCGGGCCAGCTCCACTGCCGGCGCGAGGACCTCGATCTCCTCCCGTCCAAAGAGCCCCCCTTCCCCGGCGTGGGGATTGAGCCCGGCGAGCCCAACGAGCGGATCCGCCAGCCCGATCGAGCGCAGCGCCTCATCAAGGAAGAGGAGCCGGTCGAGAACATGTTCCGTCGTGATCCGGTCCAACGCCTCGCGGAGAGAGATGTGGCGGGTCGCGAGCATCACTCGGAGCTGGCCGACGAAGCCCATCATCTCGTAGCGCTCAGCCCCCGACCAGCGGCTCAGAAGCTCGGTCTGCCCCTCGACCGTTTCCCCTGCGGCGTGCATGGCGGCCTTGTTGACCGGCCCGGTGACAAGGGCGTCGACCTCCCCGGCGAGGGCGAGCTCATGCCCCTTGCGGAGGGCGCTCAGGGCGGCCGCACCGCAGCTCTCCTGAACCTCTCCAAGAGTCCACTCCGCAGGGCCGCCCGTGTCGATCCACGCCACGGAGTGCGACCCCATGCCCGCGGTCGTCTCCACGAGGGGGATCCCGTCTGGCCTGACCGCTCCGTGCCCAAGCACGACGACCCGCGCCTCATCACGTACGGCATTCACCGCGAGGGGCGCGATCTCGGGGCCGATCCCGGAGGGGTCACCGACGGAGAGTGCGAGGAGGGGCTTCACGGTAGGGATCTTAGGCCGGGGCCCCGGTTGGTGAAGCGCTGGACGCTGCTCCCTCCCAAGCTTCGCCACGGAGCGGGGCCTAGCGGCCCTCAGGCTCTCCAGCTCTCCGCTCCTCGTTCATGCCCCAGAGGAAGGAGATCAGCTGAGCCACCGCGCCGAAGACTTCGACGGGGATCTCCTCGCCGAGCTCGACCATGGAGAGGAGCTCCAGCAGGTCCTTGTCCTCGCGGATTGGCACGCCCGCCTCGATGGCCGTCTCCAGGATCCGATCGGCGATCTCTCCGCGGCCGCGAGCCACGACAGAAGGAGCTCCTTCGGCTGCGTCGCGGTCATAGCGGAGAGCCACCGCCTCGGGCAGGTTCTTGCGGGGCTTCGTCATCCTTCGAGATCCATCACGTGGTCCTCGGGCTTCACTCCAACCTTGCGCGCGTCCACCCTGGCCTCGTCCTCCGATCCGTCGGCGACCGCCAAGAGGACGCGGCGCCCCTCGAGGGCGAGAACGGATTCAAGCTCGCTGGCCCGGAAGCGGATCTCCTGAGCGACGTCGGGCCGCGCGACCACCAGGCGCAGGGCGATCTGGTCACCTCGAACGGCCAGGTCCGCACGCACGGGGCCCAGCCCACTGAACTCGACGCCGACCGTTACATGGCAGGATTCCTGCCCGCGCTCGGAGCCGCGCCCCCGACCCGACGGGTTGTCGCCGACGAGCTGGACGGTCGCGTAGTGGTCGGGGCCATCGGGAACGGCGAACCCGAAGGCCGGCGGATCGCCGAACTCACGCCGCGCAACATTCCACGCGTGCTCGAACTCCCGCGCGGCGAGGTGCCGGCCGATCACCTCGCGCAGGCCGCTACCCGCGGCGCCGGACTCTGCAATCAGCGCCGCAGCGACCTCCTGAGGCGACCGCAGCGCGCCGCTCAGGAGGGAGTCGAGGTACGCCGCAGCCTTTCCGGCCCCCCCTGACCCTGAGGCTTGTTGATGAAGGATAACGCGGGCGAGATTACCGTCGATCGACCCCCGACTCGCGACTCCATCGAGCGCGCGGCGGAGCCCCGTGGCGGCCCCGCCTTCCCCGGCGGCCTCCATCCTCGCTGCGAGCCTCTCGAGCAGCTGCCCACCCGCCTTGCGGAGCACGTCCGCAGCATCATGAGCCCGCAGCTGCACCTTGGCGTGACGCCCGATCACCTCTTGGAGGACCCCATCAAGCGCCGCCGTCAACGCCCGGGCCCCGGGTCCGCCCGGGCTGGCGCCAGCGACCGACAGGATCGCGTCAAGGAGCGCCTGCCGGGCGGCGCCAACCGAGTCCACCCCTGCGATGGCGGCGCTCGCGAGAAGCGCGAGCTGTCGCGCGACGTGGGCCATCCGGTTCAGCGCGGCCAGCTCCGGCCCGCCGTCACGCCCCGGCTGAAACGCCAGCGCGTCCAGCCGTGAGAGCAGCCGCTCCGCGCGGGCGTCGCCGGCCGCAGACCCACGAGCAAGCGCATCGCGGAGCTCCTGCAGCCGCGCCCCCACCTCTCCATCAGCCTCAGGGTCCAGCGCGCTCAGGGCCCTGGAGGCGCGCTCGAGGGCCGCGTCGGCGCGCGAGTCCCCAGACCGACCCGCCTCCGCCGGACTCCCAACGCTCTGCTTGGGGGCCTCGCCTGAACGCGGCTCGGGAGCTCCCGGGCGGCGATCCAAGGGCCTCGTCGCCGCCACGTCGGCAGCGCGTCGAACTTCGGGGACACGGTCCACACCGGGTTCTCGGCCGTTCGGAGCTCTGCTGGAGCCGAATCGTCCCGGATCTGGATCCCGTGCTCCTCACCCCCTCGGAGGCCCCCCCCCGCCGCCACCGGAGCAGCTCAGGGTCGGCTCAAGACTCGCTCCACGGCAGCGCTCCAGGCATTCATTTCCGACTCCCTTTGCCCCGAGGTGAGGTTCGCCTCGAAGGCGGTGTGACCGCTGCTCAGGCCTTCGGCCCCCGCCGGGTCAGTGAAGAGGCCCGCTCCGATTCCTGCGATCGCCGCGGCTCCTCGAGCGGTGGTCTGTAGCTCGGAGGGGCGCTCGATCCGAATCCCAGCGAGGTCCGCCTGACGCTGCATGAGGTAGCCGTTCGCGGCGGCGCCCCCGTCGACTAAGACCCTGTCGATCGGTAGCCCCGAATCAGCACGGAGAGCGCTTACGAGCTCGGCGCACTGGAACGCGATGGAGTCGAGCCCCGCGCGGACGATGTGGGCACGGGTGGTCCCGCGCGTCATCCCCAGGATCGCAGCCCTGGCTGCCGGGTCCCAGTGCGGTGCGCCGAGTCCGGCGAACGCCGGCACAAGGACAACCCCCCCTGTGTCCTCCACTGACATCGCGATCGAGGCGGACTCCGAAGCCTCCTCGATGACTCCGAGCCCGTCCCGCAGCCACTGCACCACCGAGCCGCCAGCGAAGGCGCTGCCCTCAAGAGCGAAGCAAGGGGCCCCGGTCGCGTCCGCACCGATGGTCGTGAGGAGACCTGCAGCGGAGTGCGCGCGGCGCTGCCCCGTGTTGAGGAGCAGGAAGCAGCCAGTGCCGTAGGTGATCTTCGCGGAACCTGCGTCCCAGCAGCCTTGGCCGAAGAGCGCTGCTTGCTGGTCCCCGAGCACGCCCCGGATCGGCACCGCGGTTCCGTTGATCCGAGCGTGCCCGAAGTCACCTGCGCTGTTCTCGACATCCGCGAGCATGGAGCGGTCGAGGCCGAACAGACCGAGCATCTCATCGCAGTACTCGCGGCGCTCGATGTCGTAGAGCATTGTCCGCGAGGCATTGGTCGGGTCGGTCGCGACCGTCGCGCCCCCCGTGAGATGCGAAATGATGAGCGCGTCCACCGTCACGAATCGGAGCGCCCCCCTCGCCGCAGCCGCCTGCACGGTGGCATCCTCGCGGAGCATCCACTCCATCTTCGACGCCGAGAAGTAGGGGTCGAGCACGAGCCCAGTGCGCTGGCGCACCAGCTCCTCATGACCCGCCGCCCTCAGCTCCTCGCAGCGATCCGCGGTCCGTCGATCCTGCCAGACGATCCCTCGCGAGAGTGTCTCTCCAGAGTCCACGTCGAGAGGGAAGACGGTCTCCCGCTGATTCGTGACGCCAATGACCCTGGGCGTCCCGACCATCGAGACCACCTTCTCGACCACGCGATCCACAGCATCGAGGATCTCCCTGGCGTCATGCTCGACCCCCCCCGGGAACGGGAAGTGCTGGGGGAACTCCTCGTAGGCCTCGGCGACAGGGTGCAGCTGCCCATCGAAGGCGAGCGCGTGGATACCGGTCGTCCCGGCGTCAATGGCGAGGATGGTCGCGGAGGGTGCCTTCATGCGGACAAGCTACCCCCTCGACCCTAACGAAAGAAGCGGAGCCGCTCTCGCGGCTCCGCTTCGTCGTGTCTTCACCCGCCCCACGTCCTGGAGCCGGAGGGAATCTCCGCTCTCAGATCTGTTGATTGACCTGGAGCCCGTCGCCCGCGGCGTTGAGCTCGATGCCCGTGGAGGTACGCCGGCCGCAGCGGTGGAAGGCATGGATTTCCATCAAGCCGTCCACGAGTCCTTCGGTCACCAGGCGACCGACCTCAATCTCGAGGCTGAACCCGCTCTCGATTCCGAATGGCGAGCCCACTCCATCCTGGGTCTCGACCGCGAACGCGGTGCCCCCGCCTTCAAACCCACCAAAGATCCCGAGTTCGAGACCCGTCAAAGTCGTGAGGTCGAGTTCCAGCGAGACGTCTCCGTAGAAGCGAACCCATGACTCTCCCGCACCCAGGTCGATCACCTCGACGCCGCCGTCTCCGTCCGCCGCGCGAACGGCCGCCCGGATGAGCTCTGTTTCGCCTCGGAGGGTGACCGTCTGATCGAGGTCCACCCCTTCGCCACCTGTCATGGGCAGAGTTCCAACTGTCGGATCACCGCCAGAGGAGTCTCCAGGGACGCCTTCGTCAGCGAGCACCACGGCCACCGAGGTCACGCTTAGGGTGCCTAGGAGGAGTGCCGGCAACCAGCGCTGTCGAGCGGAGGCTTGGCCTTGGATATTCTTGAGGGACGTCATGGTTCTACGGGGATCACGGGAACACCGCTCTACGGTGCCCGCGTGGAATCAGTGTGTTTGAGATGAGCCTTCGGGGTCTCCGGTTCCCGCCTCGGGCTCAAATAGTTCGGGGAGGCTCTCCATGAGCCTCTGGGTCAGGCCAGCTCTCGCTTCGAGAAGGGCCCTGAAGTCGTCGTTCTCAAGGAAGAGGCTGGCGATGTCTGCAGGAACACCGCCGGTGGCGAGGTGATCATCCAGCAGGCGCCGGAACGCGGCGAGCGCAGCGTCATCACGGCCGCGGGCCACCTCGGCGCAGCCGAGATTGAAGTGAGCGAGGGCGAAGCGCGAGTCACTCCGGGTCAGCCCGGAGATTGAGATCCACCGGAAGTAGACCGCCGCCGTCCGGTAGTCCTCCTCGCCGTAGTAGAGGCGCCCAAGTTGAATCGCGGCGTGCCCGCGGCTCACCTCGGAGATCGCCGTGTCGAAGACCTCACGGAAGAGGTTCGCGGCGCGGAGGGTGTGGCCCTCGCGACCGTACACGTAAGCGAGGTAGATCCGCGCTTCCTCGTGACTCGGATCAATCTCGATGGCCTGAGCCAGGAGGCGACGGCCCTTCTCGGCCGGATCAGAGATGCGCTCGAGGCGCCCATTGAGCATGTGACGGGCGTGCCGCCAATCGACACCACGACCGGACGAGACCGCAGCGCCGTCTGCTCCCCCACGGCCGGCGGACACCACACCATCCACGAAGCCCCGGCCACGGTTCCTGGTCTCTTCGACCGGGACAGCGGCCTCGAAGACCCGCTCGCGGAACTGGCACGGCTCGAAGGCGGCCAGAGAGTAGGCCTTGCCGAGCTGATAGAAGATCGTCGCGAGGCGATGCGCAAGGTCGATGTCCTCCGCGGCGCGAGCCATCTCTCCGGCACCAAGCATGGCGACCCTCGCCTCGAGCCTCTCGGGATCCGAGAGGTCACGATGGAAGCGGGCGAACTTGCGCACGTCCTCGAAGAACGCCTTCGCGTCCTCCGACTCCTCGAGCAGCACCATCGCATGGGCCGCCGAGGTCTCATCCAGCTCGCCGTCCACGAGGCATGAGAGGTCCTGCTGAAGGGCCGCCTGCTGATCGCTCAGCCCCTCGTTCCACCCAATGCCCTTGAACCACGCCGAGGCGTCGCCAGAGCCCCAGGAGGGAGAGCCCCAGGAGGGAGAGCCTGCCCCGAGGGGCTTGTGGTCAGGGTGGTCGTGGAAGGTCATCGGGCTGGTGGGTCGCTTGAAGTAGCTCGCGAGTGACTCGCGGGTACAGGTTTTGGCCGGGGTGTAGGAGTGGGGAACGATCCAGGGCCAGGCTCTTCACCCGAGCCCCCTGTCGAGCATCAGGTTGCGTCAGGTGTGTCTTGGGTGTCGCAAGATGAGGAACGGTCCAGGGAACCCTCGAGAGCGTCTTTTCGTCGTCCCACTCGCGCTGGCCGGCAGTCCGGGGTGAGCCCCTCGAAGACCCGCCGCATGGCCCGGTGGATTTTCCTCCGAGCCCTGAAGATCACCATCTTCAGGTTCTCGAGCTTGATCTCCAGATCCTCGGCAGCCTCGCGGTAGCTCACGCCATCCACCTCGACCAGGTGCAGCGCTCGCCGCTCGCGGTCCGAGAGCATGGAGTAGAACTGCATATAGAGCTGGAGGTAGACGATGAAGGCCCGCGAGCACTCCTCGGAGGCCTCCGTATCCAGGACCCCTGAGAGCGGCGTGTGGGCACCGTCCACCGGCTGATCCGGGAGGTCCTCCAGCGCGATCTCCATGCGGTTTCCACCGGTGCTGCGGGACCGCATGTGCTTCAACACCGTGTTCCTGACGATCATCGCCGTCCAGACGCGAAATGCGTCTGGCCTCGAAGCGTCGAAGCGGTGGGGATAGCGGAAGACGTTGAAGAAGACCTCCTGCAAGACGTCGCCGGGGTCAGCTTTGCTGCCATAGCGCCGGAGTCGGCCCGCAACCTGGACAATGAGGTGGCCGGCGTTCAGCTCGTAGAGCAGGCCAAACACGGCTCGCCCGCTGGACTTACGGAACCCGTCCATGAGCGCGGTGCTCAGGTGGTCGCGGAGTCCCTCGTGAGCCAGCTCGTCGTCGTCGAAGACGGCCTTGACCCGCGCGTGATCCTCAGCATCCAGCTCGCCACGTCCCAGCTCTGCGATCCTCGACCGCAGCCGGGCCTTGCCGTTCTCCTCGGCAAGGGGACTGGCGTGGAGGACATTCTGGGACTGCATTGAGGGGGAGGGCTCGACGGGTCAGCTTTCCGTGGCGCGCGGAGAGCGCGTCGCGGAGACCCGGGGAAGTTCGAGGCTAGCGTGCGTTTTAAATTTGGCGGGCCTGAACGTGTGGAACCGCCATCCTTCTCAAAACGCCGCGCGAGGAAGCGAGGTGAAGCTCAGGGACGGGGCACATCCAGACCTGCGTTCCCCGCGAGACGCGCCTGGGGCAGGCGCAGCACAGCGGGGCAGGGGAAGGCTGTGGGGACTAGCAGCTCGGAGGGGCGCGGTTTCGGCGCGGGGCGCCAAGAGCGAACAAGTCCGCACACCTCGGTCAGGGGCGGCACCGCAATCAAATGCCTCTAGGGGAGTTAGGGGAGTGGGTGGAGTCTCCCCGTGGGTCACTTTTTGAGCGCATCGTGGGCGGTATCCGAACGCTCATTCGCTCCAATCGAGCGGGGGCCGTCCCCCACAGCACCCGTCAAGAATGCGTCCGCCCTCGCCAAGCCTGTCCCCCGAAAGCCGCCGGTCACTTGTCCTCGAGCAGGCTCATGAGATCGGGTTCGACCTCGTGGGGATCGCGCCCTTCGGCCCTCCGCCAGACGCCGCGCGCTTCAATGCGTGGATCGATGAGAACCGCCACGGGACGATGAGCTACCTCGAGCGGGGTCGTGCCGCGACGGTGGACCCCCGCTCCCAGTGGCCTGCCGGCAAGTCACTCCTGGTCGTCGGGCTCGGGCACTCACGGCCGGCGCTACACCTCCCAGGAGGCGGCCGCGTCGCGAGGTATGCGGCAGGTCGCGACTATCACAATGTCATCTCCAAGATGCTGGGGCGCCTGCGGCGCGCGTTGCTACGCGAGGGGCTCGCGTCTCCTGGCTCCGCGTTTGTCGACGCGACCCCACTCCTGGAACGAAGCCACGCGGCCGAGGGCGGCCTGGGCTCGCCGAGCAAGGCTGCCAATCTCCTCGACGTGCGCTTCGGCCCCTGGTTCTTCCTCGGAGAGCTGATCCTCGACCTCGATCTGAGCCCGACCTCAGCCCCGTCCCGCGTCCCCTCGTGCGGGACGTGCACCGCCTGCATCGACGCCTGCCCCACCGACGCGATCCTCGAGCCGGGCCGGGTCGATGCCACCCGCTGCATCAGCTACCACACCATCGAGCATCGCGGGCTCGTGGCGCATGACCTGCGAAGCCAGGCCGGGGAGTGGGCGTTCGGCTGTGACGTGTGCTCCGAGGTCTGCCCCTGGGGCTCCAAGGCGCCCGACCTCACGGAGCGGTTTGGGACCCGAACGGCATTCGAAGAGGGAGCAAGCCAGGCGGGCACCCTCGTGGACCTCCTCGCCACCGGCTGTGACGAGCCAGACGATGCGGGGCACAAGGAGCGCTGGCGCGGCTCTCCCCTTCGACGGCCTGGACGGGAAGGGTTGGCACGCAACGCCGCCGTCGTCCTCGGGAATCGCCCCTCCGAGCCCGGCCTCCAAGCGCTCCTCCTGGCCCTCGAGTCCGACCCCTCGCCGACCGTGCGGGCGGCCTCCGCCTGGGCGCTGGCGGCGGGGCACCTGGAGGACTCCGGGGTAAGGGAGTCCATCTCGAAGGCCCTCGGCCGCGAAGGGGACCATGAGGCTGCGAGCGACATGCGCGCGTCCCTCGACCGAGAGGGCTGAGTCCCGTTGCGGAGATTGGACACGAAGCCGAAGTGTCCACCTGACTCGACATGGCGCCCTCCTGACCCCCGTGAAGGCCGGTCTGGGCGCCTGGGTGTCCTGAGGTAAGACAGTCGATCGACCACGATCCGGCGGCAAGGCGCAGGGGGCGGCGAGTTTTATGGACACGGCCCAACCTGGACTTCGGCATACCCCAACCGCCTCAAGCCCATACAGCGAAGCACATTACGCACTTCTCGACCCTCCTAAACACCTCATGGCACGAAGCGTGCTTCTTGTCTGGGGCGATGGACTTCCTCTCCGACTTTCAGAACGACCGCAAGTGGTGCTCAGCCTGCAACGGCTACGTCTCCTACCTGATGAGCATCGACAAGTCCTTCTGCGCCCAGTGCGGCGCGGAGGTGCGACTGTTCAGCGAAGAGGATTGGACTGCCTTCTCCGAGAAGTTGGAGGCCCGCAAGCCGGGCCGACGCAGGAAGAAGGCTGAACCCCGCAAGAGCCGTCGCGACTCGGCCTGAACCCAAGGCCGCCACGAGACCGCTCCCCTGAGGAGCGACCAGGACCCCCCCCGAACGACCCGCGAGTCCCCCGACTCGCGGGTCGTTCACCTTGATGGACCCGCCAGCGCATGGGACATGCCAGTTGGGCCTGCAATGAAACGGCGGAGGCGTTACAAGACGTGGGAGATGAGTCAAAGCAGCAGCCCCACCACGACCACCAGGCAGCCCGATTCCACCCTCGAGACGGTCCGCGCACGCTACGCCGAGGGCGCCCAGCAGCAGGTGCCCGAGCTCTGCTGCCCGGTCGACTACGACGCCTCCCTCCTCGCGGTCCTGCCTGCGGAGATCGTGGACCGCGACTACGGCTGCGGAGACCCCAGCCGCTTCGTCCGGGAAGGCGACGTCGTTGTCGACCTCGGCTCCGGAGCCGGGAAGATCTGCTACATGGCGAGCCAGATCGTCGGGCCGACGGGGCGGGTGATCGGCGTCGACACCACGGACGAGATGCTCGCCCTCGCGCGTGAGCACCAGCAGGCGGTGGGCGAACGCATTGGGTGGCATAACGTCGACTTCCACCGTGGCCACATTCAGGACCTACGCCTGGACCATGACGCGCTGGAGGGCTGGCTGGCGGAGCACCCCGTGCGAGATCTCCATGGCCTCGACGCCCTCGAGCAGCAGCGCCATGCCCTCCGCGAGACCGCCCCAATGGTCGACGATGAGTCCGTCGACGTGGTGCTCTCGAACTGCGTCCTCAACCTCGTCGACCCCGCGGATAAGCCGAGGATGTTCGCGGAGATCCACCGGGTGCTGAAGCGCGGAGGCCGCGCAGCCATCAGCGACATCGTCTCGGACGAGGACGTCCCCGAGGAGATGCAGCGCGACCCCGACCTGTGGTCCGGCTGCATCTCGGGCGCGATGCGCGAGGACCGCTTCCTGCAGGCCTTCGCTGACGCAGGCCTCTACGGGATCGAGATCGCCAGCTATCAGCTGGAGCCTTGGGCGGTGGTGAACGGGATCGAGTTCCGTTCCATGACCGTGCTCGCACGCAAAGGAAAGGAAGGTCCGTGCGACGATCACCGCGAGGCCGTCATCTACAAGGGCCCCTGGAAGAAGGTGGTCGACGATGACGGGCACACGCTGAGGCGCGGCGTTCGCACCGCCGTCTGCCGCAAGACGTTCGAGATCTACACGAGCGAGCCCTACGCGGATCAGTTCATCCCGGTGCCCCCCCTCCTTGAGGTCCCGGCCTCCGAAGCCGCGCCATTCAATTGCAGGACCAACACGCCTCGTAGCGCGGCAGAGACCAAGCAAGGCGTCGCCCGAGCCGAGGTGGCGCCGGGCACGAGCTCCTGCTGTGAGCCCGCCCCAGGCGGCGGGTCGTCGTGCTGCTGAGCGGCGACGGGCGGCGCGCCCGACTGCAGGAAGCGACGCTGCTGCTGATCTTCACACCAGACCTGGCTGGCGAGGGAGCGCTCGGCGCCCTTGAGCGCGCGCTCCCCCATGTCGATGTGATCCAGGTACGTCCCAAGATGCTCGGGGACCGAGCCCCGGGAGCCCCGAAGGGCGCGACGATCACGAGCGCCCGCGACGCGCTCTACTGGTGCCGCAAGGTCCTCGCGCTCCGCGCAGCGAGCGACCTGGCGACACCTCCCCTCGTCCTGGTCAACGATCGCGTCGACGTGGCCGCTGCCCTCGCTCCAGAGGGGCTGGACGGTGTCCATGTGGGCGCATCAGACACGCCCCCAGCGGTCGCCCGGCAGGTGCTGGCCGCTGATCAAGTGATCGGCTTGTCGACCCATGGCGCAGCTGACCTCGCCGCCGCCCTCGACGAGCCCGTCGACATGCTTGGCTTCGGTCCCGTCTTCCCGACCTCCACCAAGGGATACGTCGCGACGCCAGACTCGGGCACACAGCCCACCATCGTGGGTCCGGAGCGGGCGTGGCTGGCTGCAGAATCCTCGGCCGCCCCGGTCTTCCCCATCGGCGGGATTGACCTCTCCAACGCCGACCAACTCGATCGGGTCGGGCGCGCGGCCGTCGGCTCGGCGATCCTTGGCGCCGAGGACCCCGCCCTCGCCGCCCGAGCCCTGCGAACCCTGCTCGAGACCGGCGACGAGTGAGCGCTGCTCAGCGGAGGACGAGCGTCGCGTCCCCGTAGCTGTAGAAGCGGTAGTCCGCCTCGATCGCGGCGCGGTACATGGCGAGCGTCTCGGCGGTCCCGATGAACGAGGCGACAAGCATCACGAGCGTGCTCTTGGGGAGATGGAAGTTCGTGAAGATCCCGTCACAGACCGCCGGCCCGCGGCCCGGGTGAAGGAAGATCCGCGTCTCCCCACGCCCCGCCCGAACGCCCGCGGCTGAGGCCTCCCCGTCATCCGCGCGGCAGGACTCCAGCACCCGGGCGCTGGTGGTCCCGACCGCAATGACCCGTCCCCCGGCCTCGCGGGTCCGGCGCACCGCCTGCTCACATTCCTCGGAGAGTTCGTAGCGCTCGGCGTGCATGGCGTGGTCCTGGAGCCGATCGGCGGTCACGGGCAGGAACGTCCCGGCCCCGACGTGGAGGGTGACGCGAGCGACGCCCACACCTCGCTCCGCGAGCCCCTCGAACAGGCGATCGGTGAAGTGAAGCCCCGCGGTCGGCGCCGCCACCGCCCCGGGTTCCGCGGCGTAGACGGTCTGATACCGCTCCTCGTCCTCCGCTCTCGCGGGTCGCTGAATGTAGGGCGGCAGCGGCATCACCCCGCAGCACGCGAGCCACTCCTCCATCGGACGGACCTCTCCGTCTGCGCCCTCCAGCGTCACCGCCCACGTGCCGTCCTCGCTGGACCGCTCCAGCATGCGCGCGATCACCCCCGCCTTGCACGCCACCCGCTCGCCAGGCTTGAGCTTCTTTGCCGGGCGAACCATCGCGCGCCAGCCTCGCTCATGCGCGAAGGCCGCGTCTGGCTCGAGGAAGAGCAGCTCGACCTGCCCACCGGTCGCCCGCCTCCCCATCACCCGCGCAGGGAGGACACGCGTGTCATTGACCACCAGCAGATCACCGGCCCGTAGGAAGTCTGGCAGGTCCCGCACCTGACCGTGGCGAAGCACACCCCCATCGGCGGCATCACGAACGAGGAGCCTCGCAGCATCGCGGGGCTCCACTGGCTCCTGGGCGATGCGCTCGACCGGCAGCTCGAAATCAAAGTCTGTGGTTCGCAACGTGAGCGGCTCGGCGCACGGGGCCGAGGTCTGGGCCGAGGTCTGGACCGGTTCTGGGCCGGTTCTGGGCCGGTTCAGGGCCGGTTCAAGGCCTTGAGCAAGGCCGCAATCGGAACCGGACAGGTGCCCGAGTGAGGTCGAGATCCTAGCGGGCAGGCGGCCTTGGGGGGCCCGCCTCAGGAGGGCGAATCCTCGAGCAGACGCTCGGCGTCCTGAAGCTCGGAGATCCCCATGTCGCGCAAGCGCGCTGCAAGCGTGTTCGGATCCCAGCCGCAATAGGCCGCAGCCCGGGTCTTGTTCACCCGCCCGGTGGCCGTCCGGGTGGTCCAGAGCGCCGAGGCGACGTCCCTCACATCAGGGCTGCGTGAGGACAGCTTCGAGAGGGGGGCCAGCCCCACGTCCCTGAAGGCAGCCATCAGGTCTGCGACCCCAACGGCGGCTCCCGCGGCGCGGAGGAGCGCCTGGCGGACCACAGCCTCCAGCTCGATCGCGTTCCCCTCCCAGGGCTGACGCCAGAGGATCGACTCGACCCCATCGGACTCATCCGACCAGAGCATCGGGACCCCCGGCCTTGCGCTCCGCTCCCAGCGCCCGGCGAGCGACCGCGCCAGCGCCGGGATCCTGTGACGGACCTGACGGAGCGGCGGGATCAGGACCTCGACGCGACCGAGATTCCGATACAGGTCCGGATGACGTGTCGGGTCGAAGGACACCGTCGGGCCGCCCGACCCAGCCCCCTCTGCGGGAGCGGCATCCCTCGCTGTGGACGCTGCTCCAGTCGCGACGAGTCGGGGACGTTCCTGGATCTCTCGATCCAGGAGCCGCGCGAGGGTGACCTGGCCATCAACATCCAATCTGTCGACATCGGTCAGCACCACGGTCTCGACGGTGTCGCCCGCGAAGGCCCGCTCGAGGTCCGCCGTCTGGACCCCGAAGCAGGACAGCTGGACGAGCTCCTCGCGGCCGTTCCGCGCGCGCCTCGCGTGGTGTATGGCCCGGGCAATCGTCCGCCGACCGCAGCCCGCCTCCCCGCGGATGATGAGGTCAGAGCGGTTGCTGGCCAGGACCTGGATCCGAGTCAGTCGCTCCACTTCGTCAGGCGCCCGGGCGTCCAGGACAAGACCGCCCCCCTGGTGGACGCGGTCCCGGTGATCGAGGACGCCACACTGGAGCACATTCGACCGACGCTCCAGCGCCTCGGTCCAGCGGATCGCGTCCCGCTCGCGGCTGTCACCGCCGCGCGCTGACTCGATGATGAGCACCGCCTCCACGCCCGAGAAACCCGGGACCGCGATGGCCACGCCAGCGGCGGCGCCAGGGTGCAGCATGGACGAGCGTCCACCGTCCTGATCGCTCTCGTAGCGGAGGAACCCGCCGCCGGCCAGTACTCGCCGGATGGCCCAGAGGCCGCCGCTGCTAGGCTCTCCGAGGAGACCTCCGCCGGCCCCACCGCTCGCGACCGGGACCAGGTCACCTGTGGACCCAACCCGCTGGAACCCGACCCAGCGACGCTCGGCCGTCTTGAGCGCCAGCTCGTCCACGAGCTCGGCCCAAAGTTGATGGAGGTCCCGACGCACCGACTGATCCTCGAGCGCCAGTGGGCCGTGCTCCTCCTCGCCGAGGCGCACCGCGGCTCCCACCCGGTGCCGAAGCAGCGGATGGCCCACCGCTCGCTCAGCCACAGATTGAAGGCGGGCCGCGCCGGGGAGCATGCGTCTCGCGAACTCCATCCAGAGCACTCCGACCACCTCATGCCCTTGCTCGAGAGGGAGCGCGATCACCGCCTGCGGCCAACCGCGCTCGGCGTCGATGCACGAGCCTCGCAGGCTGTCGTCAGAGCCGCCTCCCGGCGCCCCGGATATGACGATCTCCGGCGCAGACCCGCGCAGCGCGGCCTGCAGGATCGAGTGAGACTCCGTATCAACATGGCGCCACCGGCGGACCCACTGATCGACGGCCCCTTCGAGCGCGGGCGCCACATCCGCAGCGCCCCTTCGCAGGCGCCCCTGGTCGTCAACGACGAGGAAGACCACCGCCTGAGCCCCGAGCTCCGAACGGGAGGGAAGCGAGCGGAAGCCATCCGTCGTGCCCTCCGCGCCAGCTTGCAGCGGCGCTCGCTCTGTCGCCGCCTGCTGCGGCCCTACCCGCTGAAGCACCTCTCGCCACCCGCCGGGGATATCGAACCCAAACCGGAGGAACGCGCCATCAAGCGCTGGAAGAGACGGCCCCCCCGCGAGCCAGTCGAGGGCGAGCGCGAGCGAGTCGAGGTTCCAGCGCACGTCTGCCGGCAGCCTAGGCGACGGGCCGCCGCGGTCGACGGCTCGCTTCGCCTCCTCAAGCTCGCCAGCATCCATGTGGAGCGACACCAGCTCCGCGAGCACCTCGGCGCGGAACCTGCGGTGCACCCGGTCGTGGCTCCCCGGAAGACTGCTCAGGATGTCCTCGAGCAGCTCACGGGACCTCGCCAGCTCACCGTCGTTGTGGAGGCAACGCGCCTCCCAAAGCCTCCCCTGCGCGGCCTGCGCCTCGCTGGCCTCGGGATGCCGACCCCATGCCTTCATCACCTCAAGGAGGTCAAGGAGCGCGGCCCTCCGCGACGTCTCAGGCGCCGGGAGCCGAAACTGCAGCTCCTCGGATCGGCGCCCGAGGAGCTTCAGGAGCGACTGCAGGGATTCCGTATACGGGGCGCGAGGTCGCGGAAGAACCGCGAAGGAGGAGGGTCCGCGACACGGACCTGCGTGGTGGATCATGACGTCCTGCAGTCCGAGCAGCGCCTCCCCAAGGTCATGCTCCCGGAGCGCAGCCTGCGCGAGCCCCGGCTCGATCCCTGTGGACGGCGAGCGCGCGTCCGCCGTCTCGATGGCGGCCAGTCGGAAGGCCGTCGCCAGCTCCCGCGCGATCTCCCGCTCGTCCTCCGACGCGCTGGGAAGCAGCAGGTCGACAGCGTCCTCAGGGGGCGCGCCCTTGGGGCGACTGCTCATATGGCGCCGCCTCCGTCAGCCGCTCGCAACATCGCCGAGAGGACCCGCTTCGACCGCTGCGCTAGCTCCGTGGGGCTCACTCCATGGCCCCGCGCGGCCTCCTCCAACGGCTCGTCCGCCAACATCAGGGACCAGAACGCCACCCGCTCATCGTGACTCCGCCGGTTGAACGCCACGCAGCATCGAACGAGCGCCTCGCTCTCCAGGCCCACACCACTGGCGAGCCCCTTCAGGAAGGGGCCGACGGCGTCCAGATCGAGAGCGCCGGCCTCGACGGTGTCCTCGATGGCCTGGTCCATCTCTTCGACCAACCATCGCTCCGAAGCAGGGGGGCCGCCGAGCGCCGCCCCGTGCGAGATCCTCACCATGGCCCGCAAGACCACCCGGTCGACGTCCAGCACGCGGGCGGCGGCGGTGATCCGCGCTGCCGCCAGGAACCGGAGGCGGAGGGGGTCGCCCGGAATGATCTGCCTGAGGACCTCCTCGGCCTCGCCGACCCGCATGTAGCGACGCCAGGCGGGCACGGGCGACCATTGGTCGCGCATGGGCCAGCGCAGGCCGTGGGCGGATCGTTGTTGAGTCATGGAAGGCATGAGGGACAGAAGCCGCCGCGATGGCCCACTCCTCCGAGGTCAAGCTATCGGCCTAGGGAGGATTCCGCCGCCTGGATCCACCCAACCGCTCCGGAGGCCCCCCTGAGGCCCGGTCCCTGTAGAAATTCCCCAGATCGATGACCGGAGCCAAGGAGGGCCCAGGAACCATTGTGGAAAACCGCTTCCACACCAGGGACTCGCCCACGGAACGACGGAACCTCTATCCTCCCCGCTCGAATCCGCCAGACCGGAGCCCGGGAATGGGAGCCGGCAAGATCGCACACCCCAACACCCCGGCATGTCCGAACCCGCCCCCTCCGTTCCGAGGATCCTCGAAGGCAAGACCGGCGTCATCCTTGGCGTCGCCAACAAGCGCTCCCTGGCCTGGGGCTGCGCGCGGTCCCTCGCGGACGCAGGCATGAAGCTGGCGTTCACCTACGCGAACGAGCGACTGAAGGCCGCCGTGGACAAGCTCGCTGAGGAGTGCCCCGGGTCGATCACCCTTCCCTGCGACGTCACTCAGTCCGACGAGGTCAAGGCAGCCTTCGAGACGATCGGGAACGAATTTGGAGGCCTGGACGCCATGGTCCACGCCATCGCATTCGCCCGCCGCGAGGAGCTCCAGGGGAACTTCTTCGACACCTCGAAGGAGGGCTACATGCTCGCCCACGAGGTCTCCGCCTACTCCCTCACGGCCGTCACCCGCGCCGCCCTCCCCCTGATGGAGGGGCGCGAGGGATCGATCGTGACCCTCAGCTACCTCGGCGCCGATCGGGTGGTCCCCAACTACAACGTGATGGGGATCGCGAAGGCGGCCCTCGAGGCGTCCGTCCGGTACCTCGCCGCCGACGTCGGGCCGCGGAGCATCCGGGTGAACGCCATCAGCGCGGGCCCGATCCGTACCCTCTCCGCCTCCGGCGTGAAGGACTTCGGGACCATGCTCGATCGGATCGCTGAGAAGGCCCCCTTGCGTCGCAACGTGACGGCCGAGGAGGTTGGTGACACCTGCCTGTTCCTCGTGGGCCCCCACTCGCGGGGCATCACCGGCACGACGATCTTCGTCGACGCGGGCTATCACGTCATGGGCCTGTGACGTAGACCCCACCTCACCGCGACCCGCCCACACTCCGTCCAACCCCGTCGCCTGCAAGGGCCCCACGAACCACCCCTCTCCTGACGATGCTGATCCTCGCCACGCCCCTCCTCGCCGTTCACCTTCTTGTCCCGGCGCCGCCTGTTGCGCCCGTGTCTCTCGATCCGGCTCCCCTGACGGTGAGCGCCGAGGACCCGCCGATTCCCGATTGCGGCACGATGAAGATGCTCCCTTCGGGCCTTCGCTACTGCGTCATGAAGGAAGGCGACGGCACGGCGAGCCCGGCGATGGGCGACCTGGTCCGGGTGGACTACACGGGGTGGAACCTCGACGAGACCGTCTTCGACAGCTCCCGTACTCCTCGCCGCCCCGGGCTCGATCCGCAGCCGGCCGAGTTCCCCGTGGGTGGCCTGATCGACGGGTGGAACGAGGCCCTGCAGCTGATGTCCCCTGGCGCCCAGTGGAAGCTCTATGTGCCCTCGGCGATGGGCTACGGTGAGCGCGGCTCCCCCCCCAAGATCGCGGGCAACGCGGACCTCATCTTCGAGGTCGAGCTCCTCTCGATCGTCGACCGGGCCCTGCCGTTCATCCCGTTCAACGCCGAAGCGGAGGGGGTCATCGAGAAGCCGCTGGGCTCCAAGGTGCAGGTGATCAAGGCCGGAGAGGGTGCGACGATCGCCGAGTCGGACATGGGACTCATCAAGTTCTCGTGCTTCACCCCGGAGGGCGCCTTCGTCGTGGGACACACCAGCCGAGGAGGCCCGATGATGCTGTCCGCCAAGGCGGTGCCCCTCAAGTTCATGGAAGAGGCCCTCGAGCATCTCAAGCCGGGCGCGCAGCTCGTGATGAACGTCCCGGCGAAGATCGGAGTCGGCCTCCGGAGCCAGAACCCCGTGCTCAAGCCTGGCTCGGACGAGGTCTGGGTCCTCGAGTGCGTGAACACCATGACCTTCACCAAGCCCGAGTTCCAGGTCCCGGACGAGTCGGAGCTCACCACGACTCCCTCGGGTCTCAAGTACAAGACCATCCGAGAGGGGACCGGCAAGACGCCGACCGCCAGCAACGGAGTCCTCGCCCACTACGCCGGGTGGCTGACGGACGGCACGGGCTTCGATAACTCCTACGACCGAGGCGCCCCCTTGGACTTCAACCTGGGCGGCGTCATCGCCGGGTGGACCGAGGGTCTCCAGCTGATGAAGGAGGGCGGCGCGACCCTGTTCGTGATCCCCCCCTCGATCGGATACGGCGCACGCGGCGCAGGCGGGGCCATCCCCCCGAACGCGACGCTCGTCTTCTACGTCGAGCTCGTCTCCGTCAAGTGACGGGCCCCGCCCGTCGCGAGGAGCGCCTGGATCCGGAGCGCTTCCCGATCGACGACAAGCGCGTCTATGACGCGTACATCGCCGGCCGTAAGAGCGCGGCGATCGCCGCCGCTGTGCGGGCAGGTCTCTTCGACCTGCTCGCCGGCGGCGCCTGCTCCTTCGGACACATCCAGTCGGAGATGGGCTGGAGCCTCCGTGGGACGCGCTCCATGCTCGACGCGTTGGTCGCCCTCGGCTTCGTCGAGGTCCTCGCCGACGGCTTCACGGCCTCCGCGGACGCGGCGGCCTACCTGACCCGGGGCGCCGAGGGTTCGCTCTGGGGCCTCGTGGACATGGAGGTGGACAGCTTCCTCTCTCCTGCCGCGCTCCTGGAGGCCCTCACCAAGGACAAGGCGACGGTGTACGGCGGAGAGGACCCCTGGGCCGCCCACGAGGCCGATCCCGTCAAGGCGCGCGCGTTCACGGCCGCCATGCACAGCGTCAGCGAGCGCCCGGCCGCGGGTGTCGCCGAGCGCCTCGACCTCACCTCCGCGCGGCGCCTGCTCGACGTGGGCGGCGGGAGCGGCGCGCTGTCCATCGCCCTCGCGAAGGCTAACCCCGAGCTCGAGTGCGTCATCTGGGACATCCCCGCCGTATGTCCCATCGCGAATGAGTACGTGCAGGCTGCGGGCTGTGAGGGTCGCGTGAGGAGCCAACCGGGCGACATGTTCGCGGAGGACTACCCCACGGGCTTCGACACGGTTCTGCTCTCGCAGATCCTCCACGACTGGAGCTTTGATACGGGCGCCGGGCTCGTGGCGAAGGCCTTCGCTGCGCTGCCTCCCGGGGGCCGTATCGTGATTCACGAGAAGCTCGTGGAGGACGACGACAGCGGGCCCCTCGCGAACCAGCTCGTCCACCTCGACATGCTCGTGTGGACCGAGGGTCAGCAGTACAGGGTCAGCGAACTCACCGACCTCCTCGAGCGCGGCGGCTTCACGCACGTTGAGCGGCTACGGACGGCCGGCTACTGGAGTGTGGTCCACGGCCTCAAGCCCTGACGGTCCCCGGGGCAGGCCCCACGGCGTGGCGCAGCCAGGCCCACGGTGCAGCGAGCCTCGCCGCCAGTCCCTCCGCCAGTCCCCCTCCGCTCCAGGCTGGTCCCTCCCACCCCGAGGGGCCTCCGCGCCCCTCAGGACGTCCAGCGAGATCCCCGAAGGCGGAAGCGCAGGGGGAGGTCGGCGCTCCGTGAGATCCCGACCCTCGCCCCGACCTCCAGCTCCTCCTCCACCCAATCGGAGGGCCGGTCCAGCAGGCGCAACGGGCCGTCTCCAAGCAGCGCTCCACGGTCGTGATCCCGGGTGATCCCCATGGCGCTGGTCAACCGCCCTGGACCCCGGGCCAGGTCCCTCGTGGGGATTCCAGCTCCCCGGCGCGACGCCATCTCCGCCACGCCATCCAGGGGTTCAAGGGCGCGGATGAGCACCGCCTCACCGTCGCCCATGGCGCCGGTCACCACGTTGAAGCAGAGGTGGACCCCGTAGATCAGGTACACGTACGCCCGGCCGGCCTCGAGGAACATCGCCCCGTTGCGAGGGGTCTCGCCGCGCGCCGAGTGGGAGGCGCCGTCCCCTGCGGGCAGGTAGGCCTCGGTCTCCACGATCCGCCCCCGAGTGACCACCCCGCTCCCCCGCGACTCCAGGACCGCGCCGACCATCCGGGGCGCCGCGACCTCGGCGCCGGCCAAGAGCACGTCCAGGGGGAAGGTCACCCGCGTTCCTTCTTGAAGATCATCAGGTGCTGGAAGCCACGCAGGAAGAAGTTCCCCTCTGCGGCCGCCCGATGGAAGGCCGGCTTCTCCAGCTTGCGATTACCCCGCACCACGGAGATGTGATCGATGGGCCGAAAGCGCGCGCTCAACAGCCCCGAAAGCCGGGCTCCGATCGGCACGAAGCCCTTCTTCTTCTCGAAGGAGTCGCTCACGTAGCAGGCCAGGTAGCGTCGGTCCCGGAGCACGCGGTCGGCCTCCGCAAAGGCGCCGTCCATGGCCTCGAAGTACGCCTCGTCGAACGCGCTCAGCTTGCCAATACAGTTCGGGTCATCGGAGTACTCCAGGTGCGTCCCATAGGGCGGGTCCATGAAGACGAAGTCCGCCTTGCCGTCCTCGAGGGGCAGCGCGCGCGCGTCCGCACGGAAGATGTCCTCGCGCACCGGCCGCAGGTCATAGCCCAGCGCCTTGCGCCCCATGTCCCGGGCTACGTCCAGGGTCGTGCCGCCTCCGCAGAAGGGGTCCACCACGAGGTCCTCCTCGCGGGTGTAGCGCTCGAGGAGGTTCCAGATCACCCAGGCCGGTGTCCGCCCCTCGTAGCCGGGCGAGCCCATTGGAGTGTCGGAGTACTGCTGGCTCGGGTAGTACCAGAGCGTCGTCGTCTGCTGCCGCAGCGTCGGCCGCTGGGGCCGGCCGCCCCCGTATCCGCGTTGGCCCCCATCCCCACGTTGGTCCAACTCACCGCCCTGTCCATGGAGGCCGCCCGCTCGGCTCTCATCGCGGCCGGACCCTCTGCCTTCGTCGTGGTCGCTCTCCCCGCCGGGGCCTGCCGTCCGCCCTCTAGGGCCCCTCCTTCCTGCGCCGCGTCGTGCCATCTCCACGGAGCCTAGTCGGGATCACAGGCGAGCGCACCGCTTGATCCGGGCGCACCGCGGAGCGGCTCAGCGGTTCTCCACCAGGCCCTCCAACTCGAGGACGGAGGAGACGCAGCGGTCCACGAGTCGCTCAGCCCGATCGAGGGAGGTCTGCCCGACGGCCCAGGCCGCGGAGCTCGGGCCCTGCCTGAGGACCAGCTGCATCGTGGGGTCGAGCGCTCCCTCCTTCCGCATCGCCGCGGGCATCGCCAGGTCCAGGGACGCGACGTCGCCGATCACGAGGTCTGGCTGCTCCCGGGCGAGAATCTCACGGTAGTAGGGCCGATCGAGGTGCACGCGCCGGCTCGCGAACTCGGCGCAGGGCTCGTCATTCTCGATCCACCACTTCCTCGCGTCACCGACCAGCCGGAGCCCGTCGCCCTCCTCGATGCCGGCGTCGTTGAAGAGCTTGCGGAGCTTCGAGGTCGGAGAGTTGGAGACGATCACGAGCTCGGCCCCCGCGCCCCGCAGCCGCTGGCAGAGCCCGAGCGACCCTTCCACGAGCCCGTGGCCGTGATCCTGAAGGTAGGTCCGCATGGCCGGCCCGAACTTCTCGGAGCCGTACTCGTGCGCCGAGCCATGGCCGGCGCGCTGGATGCCATCCCTCCAGCGACCTGCGCCCCTGGCGTCCCCTCCGTCGTCGAGGTAGCGGCACACCGCCCCGGTGGCCAGGAGCTCATCCTCGTCCACGAAGGCCGTCAGGAACCCCCTCGGCCACCACCCGTGCCGGTCCGGCTCGTCGTGCGCGGCGCGGAGGAAGCCCTCGAATTCGCTGCGGGCGACCTCCACTGGCAGCCCGAGGTCTCTCGAGACCTCGAGGACGAAGCTCTCGTTGATGAAACGCGCCTCGCCTCCCTGGTCCGTCCACACGCCGTCGAAGTCTGAGAGGATCTTCATGGATTGTCGTTTCGAGTGGGGCGGGCCCGCGGACGCGCCCTGCCACGGGATGGAGGGCGACTGGGGCCCCCCTTGCGTTGACCCGTTCCCCCCATGGGAATGGGCCCCTTCTTGGCTAGGATCGCCCCATGGCACTGAATGACGACCTGGCCGAGGCTCTCGATGAGCGCCCTCACGGAGCCCGCCAAACGGCGGCCGTGCTGCTGACCGTCGCTGTCGGGGGCTGGCTCATTGTGGTCGCCAAGTCCTTCCTTGTCCCGCTTGTCCTGGCCTCGTTCACGTTCATCCTGGTCCAGGCCCTCGACCGCGTCTGGGGGCGGATCACCGTCGGCGGTCATCGGCTGCCGCCGGTCATGACGACCTTCCTCTCGGCCACCTTCCTGACCCTCGTCGGCGCGACCATCATCAACCTGGTTGCAGCGAACGCGGGAGGCATCGCCGCGGCCGCGCCGGGCTATCAAGCGCGACTCACGGATCTCGTCAACCAGTTCGAGACCAACGTCCTGGGCCTCGACATCGAACCCGGCGGCGCGGATCTCTCGGATCGCTTCCTCAAGCACCTGAACGTCGCAGGCCTCGCGACCCAGCTCGCATCCGGCGTCGCCAGCGCCGTGGGCAACCTCTCCGTGGTCCTGGTCTACCTGTTCTTCCTGCTCCTCGAGCGCCCCTTCTTCGAGCGAAAGATGGCCCTCGTCTTCCGCGACAACCAGCGGCGCGCCGAGATGATCGGGATCCTCCAGAGGATCGACCATGACGTGAGCGTCTACCTCGGGCTGAAGTCCCTGGTCAGCCTCCTGACTGCCCTCCCCGCGTACGGGATCATGCTCTGGGTCGGCCTCGACTTCGCCGAGTTCTGGGCGCTCCTGATCTTCGCGCTCAACTTCATCCCCAACGTGGGCTCGCTTGTCGCCACCGTGCTCCCGTCCAGCATCGCGCTGGTCCAGTTCGACACCCTGGGGCCCTTCGCGCAAGTCGCCCTGGGGATCACAAGCGTGCAGCTGATCGTTGCCAACGTGGTGGAGCCGAACCTGCTCGGCCGGCGGCTGAACATGAGCCCCCTCCTCGTGATCACGGCCCTCGTGGGCTGGAGCATGCTCTGGGGTGTGCCGGGCGCGTTCCTGTGCGTCCCGATGACCAACATCGCCCTCCTGATCCTCGCGAACGTGGCCTCGACCCGCTGGATCGCGGTGCTGCTCTCCCGGGACGGAGCCCTCGTCGAGGAGGGAGTCAGGTGACAAGAGAGGCGTTCATGCTCACGGTCCCTCACCAGGGGGTCCGCCAGGTCTCGGCCGTCTGGGACCTCCCCGAGGGACCACCGAGGGCCACCTTCGTCCTCGCCCACGGTTCCGGCGCGCCGATGTCCTCCGAGTTCCTGGAGGACATCGCGCCGCGCCTCGCCCGGGCCGCTGGGCTCGCTGTGATGCGCTTCAACTATGCCTATGCCGAGCTGATGGTGCGCACGGGCGGGCGCCGCCCACCCGAGCGACGGCCGGCGCTGGAGGTTGTTCACCGGGCCGCGCTCGATGCCGCCCGAGCCCGCTACCCCGACCTCCCGCTGATCGGCGGTGGAAAGTCACTGGGAGGGAGGATCTCCACTCTCCTCGCCGCCGAGGGCGCCGCGCTCGACGGCCTGATCCTGCTGGGCTACCCCCTCCATCCGCCGGGCAAGCCGGAGCGGCAGCGGGTGGAGCACTTTCCCGACGTCACGGTCCCCACGCTCTTCCTCCAGGGCACACGGGATGCGCTGGCAGACCTCGAGCTGCTACGTCCGGCGCTCGAGCGCTTCGCCGGCGACCAGACCCTCCACGTGGTCGAGGGTGGTGACCACTCGTTCTCGGTCCTCAAGCGCAGTGGCCGGACCACGCAGGACGTCTTCGACGAGCTCACGGCGGCGGTGGCTGCCTGGGCGGACGCTGCTCTCTGAGCACGACAACTCCCGGGCAAGGCAGCGCCCCTTGAGGGCGGCTCCCCGCGGAGGGCAGCTCCCCGCGGAGGGCAGCTACCAGGGCGAACCCCAGGGCGACCCGTCGTCAGCCCCGCGCGGCGCCCGGGTTACCCGGTCGCGGCAGCCTGCGCAGACGAAGCCCGTTGGAGCCCATGCCCAGCTCCTCTCGCTCAACGGAGCGGGGGCTGTCGCCCCCCCAGATGAAGGAGGTGGTCCGGAACCGCTCCAGCTCGGGCGCGTATCGAAGCACGGGGGGGGTGACCCTCTCCGGCTCAGCAGCTCGCACGACCGAATCACTCTCCAGGAGGCCCGTCACCGACAGGGCGGTCCCGAGCAACACCAGCCCGACCACGGCCAGAAGCCGATAGCTGCTGTCCCGACCCGATGAGGGGGCAGGCAGGGGGGCCGTGGAGGGGAGGAGGGTGCTCATGGCTATCTGTTCGCAGGAGGTATGCGTCTGGAGACGACCAGGTGCCTCATTTTCTTGCGAACGACACACCCGCCTGCGGGCAACAGCATGGGGAGTGCGACCCAAGGCCGCATCCAAAAAGGACTTAGCGCCACACCCAAACTTGGCCCGGGGCCCGTTTTGGCGCCCCAAGCCTCGCCCCAGGGGTCACCCCTGCAGCCAGGCTTCCCAGGCGTCAAAGGAGGTCTCCCTCCCCAGGAAGGCGGCTGCCATGGCCCCCGCGTCGTCTGAACCACCCTGTCCAAGGACAGTGTCACGGTAGCGCTTGGCCTTCTCAGCGCTCATCAGGTCGCTGCCGAACTCGCTCGCGAAGTCCTTGGAGATCACCAGGGACCACATGTAGGTGTAGTAGTTCGAGGAGTAGCCGTGCAGGTGGCCAAAGGCGCACTGCATCGCGGTCCCCGGGACCTTCTCGAAGAAGGTCAGGTCCCGCTGGAGCTGCCCGAGGAGCTCCCCAGGGTCCACCCCGGCGGGGTCGCGGTCGTAGAGGGTGAGGGCGAACTGCGCGTAGAGCATCTGCCCCATGACGTTCATGCCCTTGCCGAACTCCTCGGCCGCCCTGAGCTTGTCGACCAGCGCCTCGGGGATCGGCTCCCCGGTCTCGTGGTGGGTCGCGAAGCGCTGGAGCACCCCGGCGCTCCACCCCCACTCCTCATAGAGCTGTGAGGGGACCTCGACAAAGTCCCACTCGCAGGCGATCCCGGCGAAGCCGTGGAAACGATGGATGGAGAACAGGTGGTGGAGCAGGTGCCCGACCTCGTGAAAGAACGTCGTGACCTGGTCGTGCAGCAGCAGCGCGGGGTCGCTGTCTGTCGGCGCCGGGAAGTTACAGACCAACGCCGCCTCCGGGAGAGCGCCGCCCTCGACGCCGCTCCGCATCTGGAACATCGCGGCGTGCTTGAACTTGCCGTCCCTCGGAAACATGTCGAGGTAGAAGCGAGCCACCGGCCGGTCTCCCTCAAAGACGTCGTAGCACTCGACGGACGCGTGCCAAGGAGAGCCGGCCTCGGACCGCTTGATCTCCACGCCGAAGAGCATCTCCGTGGTCGCCAGGATGCCGTCTCGAACCCTGTCGTAGGCGAAGTAGGGCCGGACCGACTGGGAGTCAAAGCTGTGCTTGCGGCGCTTGACGCGCTCGGCAAGGTAACGCGACTGCCAGGCCTCGACGCGCTCGGCCGCGGGGTCGATGGACCGCAGCTCCTCCAGCAGGTCACCAAACTCAGACTCTCCCACCGGCCTCGCCCGGGCGGAGACACGCTCGGCGAAGTCTCGCGCGGCCTGCGCGGTGCCCACCATCTTGTCCTCGCACGCCCAGTGCGCCCAGTGGTCGTACCCGAGCGTCGTCGCCAGCTCGTGACGCTTCGCCAGCAGGCGGTTGAGCACGTCGACGTTCTCCGGGAAGGCGCGCAGGTTGAACTCCTTGTGGAAGTCCCGCCGCACGTCATCGCGGTCGGCATAGAGCATGACCGGGAGAAAGTCAGTCGGGTCGGTCGAGAGCGTCACCGACCCGTCCGCGTCCTCGGGGTGGGCGGCGAGGAAGTCGGCGGGCAGCCCTGCGAGGGCCGCGTGCCCCTCCGCGATGCGGAGCGTCCGCCCGCCGGCCATGATGTTCCGGTCGAACTCCTGCCCCACGTGGATGAGCTCCTCCTGCAGCGCCCGCACTCGCTCACGGGTCGCGTCATCCTTGTCCACGCCGCTCCGGCGGTAGTCACGCAGGGCGTGCTCCACGTAGCGCCGGACGTCGCCCGGGAGGTCGTCCCCGACGTCGAGATCGGCGAAGCGCTCGTACGCGCCGCGGTGGAGGTTCAGCTCCGTCACGAACGCAGAGATCTTCTGGCTCGCGACCTCGGCCCCCTCGCGCACCGCCTCGTCAGGGTGTACCGACGAGAAGAGCTCGGCGAGCCCGGAGATCTCTCCGATCTCCCGACCGATGCGGTCGAAGGTCGCCGAAACCTCCTCGGCGCTGGCACCCGAAGGGAGCGCGAGGAGCGCGTCGAGTCCACGCTGGGCGGCCTCAAGCTGCTGGTCGACGAGGGCAGAGAAAGAGGCGGCGTCGTGCTGGGTCATCGTTGTTCGATGTCGTTGGCGTAGCGATGGAGGAGTTCCATCTGGCGGTGAAAGTCGTGATCGACGGCGTCCCCGAGCGGGGCCTTGAAGTAACCCGCGAGGTGCTCGAGGGCGCCGGCTTCACCCCGGCGGCTCGCGAGATCGGCGAGCCGGGCCAGGTCGATGATCAGGGGTGCAGCCAGGGCCGAGTCGCAGCCGGACCAAGTGAACTGGAGCGACATCTTTGCGCCCAGGAAGCCCTCGAAGTGGACGAAGTCCATGGCCGTCTTCCAGTCCCCAAGCGAGGGGACGTAGTCGATCCCCACCTGAGTCGAGAGGTCCGGGGAGCTCCCATCCAGGATGGACCGAAGCGCCTCGTCCTTGGTCTTCAGCTTCTTGGCCTTGTGGGCCGGGTCCTTCAGGACCTCGCCGTCACGGTTGCCGAGCATGTTGTAGCCCTGCCACGCGAGGACGTTGAGCGCACGCGCCTTGAACATCGGCGCGAGCGCCGACTTGAGGAGCGTCTCTCCGGTCTTACCGTCGTTCCCGGCCACGGGCACCCCGGCCTGCTGCGCCAGCTCGAGGAGGGCAGGGATGCCAGCTCCGATGCTCGGGGTGAAGTTGACGAAGGGGCGGCCCGAGGAGATCGCCGCGTACGCGTAGATGATGGACGCCGGCTGGTCGACGCCGGCATCGAGCGCAGCCTCGAGGGCCTCGAGCGAGTCCCACGCGGCCTGAGGCGCGAACTCCGCCTCCGTGCTGGCCACGTGCACCACGACGGTCCTCGCCAGCCCATGGTCGGCCATGAAACCGTCGAGGTCCCCCACCAGCTGGGCGATCTGCTCCCGGGGGGGCTTGCTACCGAGGTCCGCCGCGCGGGCATCCAGGTCCGCAAACCCGGTGTCCGCGGCGTCCAGGACCCCGGGCCGAATGGCGGCCTCGAACGCCGTCGCCTCTGCGGTCGTGGCCGCCACCAGCTCCTGGGAGAGGATGCCGGCGCGGATGAGCTCCCCAGCTGAGGAGGAGAGGTCACGGGTGCAGACGTCGTGCCCGCCGAGGACCAGATCCTCGAGCGGTACGAGGGGTAACCCGTTGAGCGGCGGGTACTCCGTGGGCAGCCCGACCGGGGACACCAGACCGTTACGGAGCCCGGCGACGCCGTACGCCACACAGGTGGAGATCGCTCCGCGAGCGCCGACGAGCCAGAGGCCCGTGGGTCCAGGTGCAGCAGTCGAGTCGGTCACGTTCGTGTCGGCGAGGGAGATCGCGGGGGGAGTGGGACGCGGGCTCCGCTCGGGCACAGGGGGCGAGGGTCAGAGGCCACAGCGGAGATATGGGCGCAAGATTGTGGACGAAGTCCTGCCTGAGGTCCCGCTCCGGACGGGCATTTGCAGGATCATTGCCCGCTGCTGCTCGAAGCCTCTGCGCCCCTGGGGGCCCCCGCTTCGCTCTGAACCTCCATGCTCCCAGGAGCACCGGCCCCGCCCTGAGCAGCCGCACCGCGCTGCAGCGCGACCCACCGTGAGACGAGGCCCTCGTCCCTGCGGTCCCACCAGCGCGGGGTCAGGGTCGTCCGGGTCGCCGAGTCCTCCGGCTCCGACTGGACCCCACGGGTCAAGGCGCCAGCATCCCCGCGGTCCTTCAAGCCCGAGGGGTTCAGACCACCCGAGTCGACGCTGGTGGATCCCAGGTCTCCGGGGCCAACGCGGGAGGCCTGTGCTGCTGCCTCGCTGCCGTCCGCCGAGCGAGGCCCCTCACCGTCCTCCTCCCCGGTTCCGCGCGGCTCCCCCGGTCCGCGCTCCTCGGTGTCTGCTCGGCGCTCCGAGGGCGCGTCCGGATCCTGATCCCCCGGCTCGAGGGACATGGACTCCGCGGTGGCGGCGGCCTCCGCCAGCGCCTCCGCCAGCTCCGAACCGGGCGGCGCCTCGAGCGCCAGCGCCTCCAGCCTCTCTGCCACCTCTCGCATCTGGTCACGACGGCGGTCCGAGGTCCCGCCGGATGCCGCCGACGCAGCCGCTCGCTCCAGCTCGCCGCGGGTCGCATCGTCCATCGCCGCGGCGCCATCACGCGCCAGCGCCGCGAGATCCGATGAGAGCCTGAACGAGCGAGCCCGCTCCCCCTGACCGGACTCCATGGACGACTCTCGTGCCCCGACACACACAACGAGGAGGGCCACCGCGATCAGCGGCATGGCCACGAAGGCCAGGGTGTGGGGCGTCGCCACCTCGAGCACCTCACGGCGCGAAATACTCTTCAGGACACGCTCGGCGCCGAGCTCCGACATCACGGACGGGGCAGGCCGCTTGCCAGCCTCGAAGGCCGCGAGATAGGCGCCGCGGAGCGAGAGGTCCTCGTCCACCCGCGTCGCGACCGCCCCGTCCGAGATGGCGTTCGCGCGACTCCAGGTCCAGAAGGCGAGCGTCCCCAGGAACAGCGCCAGCCCAAGCAGGTCCGGCCGCTCCAGGTCCGACCCGCTTAGCACAGCAAGGGCGGCCGTCACCGCAGCCGTGGAGATGGCCACACAGATGCCCTGCGCCGTGTATCCCTGCCTGGCTCGGCTGGCCACAGCGCGGTTCAGCTGGACGAAGACGCGCAGCGCAGGCGCCGTGGTCGGCTGTGTGGTGCTCCTCCGCGGTGACGCCATCAGCGCGGGGTCGCTTCCCCCACAGGCTCTGGTACGAAGGGCACGGACGCCATCAGGTCGCCCGGGAGCCCGTCGAGCTCGACGGTGGACATGATGAAGAGGACCTCGGACCCGGTGTCCGGGAGGAGCCAGACATTGGGGCGCCAGCCGGTCTGCACGACGCACTCAGGAAGCGCCGCGGTGACGAGGGTGTCGCCCTGGGAGAAGAACGCGACGTTGATGAGGTTCCCCATGGCCGTGGCAGCCAGCACCTCTCCACCTCCGCTACCGGGATCCTGGATCATGCGAGACCCGATCCAACTCCAGGCATGACGACGCATGGAGCGCCCGCGGACGAGATCGAGGAGCAGGTCCTCCATGCGATGAAAGTGCAGCGTCTCCGAGGGGAACTCGCCCGTCTGGGAGTCCCGGGCCCCCGCTGCCTCGCGCCACGCTGCGTAGAGGTAGGTCTCCCCGCCCGAAGGCGAGACCACGTCGTGGGTGCGGACGCCGCTGCGCACCTCCTCCCGGGTCGGGGGCGGGTCCTTCGCGACGTACTTGACGTTGGATCCCTGCGGCACCCCGAGGGCGAGCATGGCTGCCGTGAGGCCATCGGGGTTCACGTCCGTCACAAAGAGGGTCTCGTGCGTCGCCCCTTGAGTGGTGGCGAGCAGGTACTCGAGCAGCTCGTTCAGGATCTCCACGCGGGCGCTGAAGCCGAGCGCCTTTTCCTCGGTCGAGAGCTGGATCCCCATCTCGCGGAACGCGCTGACCAGCTGCGCCTGCTCATCGGCCGAGGCCTCTGCGCCCCGGCCAGCGGGGTCTTGTGCCGGTCGCGGCGGCCCGGTGGATCCTGAACCCGACTCCTGGGAGCCAGCGCCGAGCGCGACGGGGGCAGAGGCTCCGCCCTCGCTGGAGGGGGCCTCGTTCAAGGAGAGGAACGCGGCGCCGAACGCCGAGAGCGCGAGGGCCGGGGTCTTGAGTGGGTGGAGCATGGGATGCGCAGGCGGACGGGGTGGACCTCAAGGGCCGTGACAAAGCCAGCAGCGACATCATCGGCGGCGACACTGGCTGTGGCGACTCTTGCTCTGGAGAGACTGGCTCTGGGGAGACTGGCTCTGGACAGACTGGCGGGAGGGCAACGGGCAGCGAGGATACTGGCCGCGGGGCGACTGGCCTGTGGACCCGCGCAGGCGAAACGTAGTCCATCCTGGCGGGTTCAGCGAATCCTCTGGGTCGAGGGCACGTCGAAGTTACGCTCCGTCCGGCTGAACAGCCCCGAACCATGTTCGACTGGACCCTCGCTGGCCTGCTCTACCTCTCGGTGGAGTTGATTGGGATCGCCTCGGCGGTTCACGTCCTGCTTCAGGGCCGCACCCCCCAGGGCGCGGTGGCGTGGCTGTTCTTCTTGGTCGCCGTGCCGCCCTTGGCCGTCCCGCTCTACTGGGTCTTCGGTCCCCGCCGCTACGAGGGCTATCGCACCGCACGCCTCGAGGGCAACGCGGTCTTTGACCCCGTGGTCGAGGCGCTCAGGGATTCCGGAGAGCGCTTCTTCGTCGATGCGCCTGAGCGGCCCGCGCTCCTGGTGGCCCTCGAGCGGCTCGTCCGTCTCCCCTTCCTGAGCCACAACCGGGTCGAGCTGCTCGTGGACGGCGAGCGGACCTTCGAGGCGATCCTCGAGGAGATCGAGAGCGCCAAGCGCTACGTGCTGGTGCAGTTCTACATCGTCCGAGACGACGGGATCGGAAGGCGGCTCGAGGCCGCGCTCACCACGGCCCTCGGGCGCGGCGTGAGGGTCTACTTCCTGTTCGACGGGATCGGCTCCGCGACGCTCAAGTCGGCCTACATCACACGCCTGCGACGCGCCGGCGCCGAGATGGACGCCTTCGCCACTGCGGGCCGGAGCCACCGCCTCCAGCTCAACTTCCGGAACCACCGCAAGGCCGTGATTGTGGACGGCAAGGTGGCCTTCACCGGCGGCCTGAACATCGGCGATGAGTACCTCGGCGCCGACCCCAAGCTCTCGCCCTGGCGCGACACCTTTGTCCGCATCTCCGGGCCCGCAGCGCAGGGCGTTCAGCTGTCCTTCCTCGAGGATTGGCACTGGGCCACCGAGGACCTCCCCGACCTGACCTGGGCGCCGGAGGCGGACACCGCCGGCGAGGACCAGTCGGTCCTGATCGTCCCCACCGGACCAGCGGATCCAATGGAGTCCTGCAGCCTGCTCTTCGTCGGCCTGATCCACCGCGCGCAGGACCGACTCTGGATCGCGACGCCGTACTTCGTGTTCGACCAGCAGATCACCTCGGCCCTGCAGCTCGCCGCGCTGCGCGGCGTCGACGTCCGCATCCTGCTCCCCGCCATCGGAGACCACGCCGCGACGCACTTCGCGGGGTGGAGCTACTTTGACGAGGTCCTGGAGAGCGGCTGCCGGATCTTCCGGTACACCGCGGGCTTCTGCCATCAGAAGGTCCTCCTGGCGGACTCTGACCTGGCGCTGGTTGGGAGCGCCAACCTCGACAACCGCTCCATGCGGCTCAACTTCGAGCTCGGCGCGCTCGTGGAAGGCGAGCGGTTCGCCGCGCAGGTTGAGACCATGCTCACCGAGGATCTCGCCCGCTCGGAGGAGGTGCAGGTCGGCGACTTCGGCCGCCAGCCCTTTCACTTCAGGCTCCTCGCGCGCTTCGCCCGGCTCTTCGCTCCGATCCTCTGAGCCCCGCCCACCGGGCTGCTCATCGCCACGTATGCTCGGTCCACCCGCCTGTCGCTGAACCGTCCCCAGCCCGTTAGCCCCCATGCACACTCCCCTCTGGTCCCTCGGACCCGTCGCCCTATTCGCCCTCACGGGCTCCCTCGCCGCCGGCCAGGACGCCGCCAAGCCCCGCTTCGAGAACGGGGAGGCGCAGGTGGTCGAGGCCTTCAAGGACCGCAAGAACTGGGAGCAGTTTCACCTCTGGGTGGAGACCGAGTTCGACTCCGACGGCGACGGGAAGAAGGACCGCATGCACGTGGACGTCACCGTCCCGGGGCAGTGCATGTCCGAGGGCCTCAAGGTCCCGGTCATCTACAACACGAGCCCTTACTTCTGGGGCACGAGCGGCACGAGCGAGGAGTTCTTCTGGAACCCCGATCATGAGGTGGGCGCCAAGCCGCCGGAGCGTCCCCACCCGCCGGAGATTGAGCGCAAGGACTTCCGTCCCCTCAACTCCACCCGCTACATCCGCCAGTTCGTGCCGCGTGGTTTCGCGGTGGTGCACTCGGCCTCACCGGGTACCGGCTACAGCCAGGGCTGCCCCACCATCGGCGCCGACAACGAGTCGCTCGCTCCGAAGGCCGTGATCGACTGGCTCAACGGTCGCGCGCGCGGCTTCACCGCGGCGACGGGCGGCGACCCGGTCGAGGCGACCTGGTGCACCGGCAAGGTCGGGATGATCGGGACGTCCTTCAACGGGACCCTCCCCCTCGCCGCCGCCACCACGGGCGTTGAGGGCCTCGAGGCCATCATCCCGGTCGCCCCCAACACGTCCTACTACCACTACTACCGCGCAAACGGCCTGGTCCGTCACCCCGGCGGCTACATGGGCGAGGACATCGATGTCCTCTACGACTTCGTCCACAGCGGCGATCCCACACGGCGAGATTGGTGCAACGAGAACGTCCGCGAGGACGAGCTCGAGAAGTACCTCGACCGGGTCACGGGCGACTACAACGACTTCTGGGCGGGGCGGGATTACCTGAACGACATCGACGGCGTGCGCTCCGCCGTCCTGATGGCCCACGCGTTCAACGACTGGAACGTGATGCCGGAGCACAGCGTCCGCATCTACGAGGCCCTCAAGGAGAAGGGCGTGCCGGTGATGTGCTACTTCCACCAGGGCGGGCACGGCGGCGACCCGCCCTTCTGGCTCGTGAACCAGTGGTTCACACGCTACCTCTACGACATCGACAACGAAATCGAGGCCCAGCCCCGTGCCTGGATCGTCCGTGAGTCCGACAAGCGCGGCGAACCGACGCCCTACGCGGACTACCCCAACCCCGAGGCATCCCTCGTGGACCTCTTCCCCACAGGGAAGGGCGCGCGCGTCGGCGAGCTGGCGATGACGGCGTCCTCCGGCGAACAGTCGCTGACCGACGCCCCGGCGACCTCTGGCGCCAAGCACGCCGGCGCGAGTTCCTCGGACGCACGGCTCCTCTTCGCCTCCCCGGAGCTGGTGGCCCCCTTGCACCTCTCGGGGCACTACGAGATGAAGATTCGCGTGGCCTCGAACAAGCCCGCGGCGAACCTGTCCGTCTGGCTCGTCTCCCTCCCGTTCGAGGAGGGCGCGACCATCAACGACAACATCATCTCGCGGGGCTGGGCGGACCCCCAGAACCGCAACTCCATGACCGAGAGCTCACCGCTGGTCCCCGGCGAGTACGTGGACCTCGCCTTCCGCCTGATGCCGGATGACCAGATCGTGCCTGCGGGCGCGCAGCTCGGCCTGATGATCTTCGCGAGCGATCCGGAGTTCACCCTCCAACCAAAAGCCGGGACCAAGCTCACCGTCGACCTCGCTGGCACGAGCATCGGGCTCCCCGTCGTCGGCGGCGAGGCTGCCCTCAAGAAGGCACTGGGCCGCGACTAGCCCTCGGCGAGGGCGAGGCACATGTGGATCTTATCCACCTGTCGGCCCTCCACCTTCACCGCCCGGGGCTCGCGGCCCCAGGCGGTGAAACCCAGGGACTCATAGAGGGCCTGCGCCCCTGGGGCCTCCGCCGAGACGGAGAGCTGGATCACTTCCAGACCCTCTGTGTTCACGGCGCAGGCCAAGGCAGCCTCGATGACCTTGCTAGAGAGTCCGCGTCGCCGACATGACGGGCGCGTGTAGACCCCCCAAATGGTTCCGCGGTGACGCATCTTGGCTCGGCGATCCCGGTGGAGGCCAGCCACGGCACAGAGCTCGCCGTCCTCGTTCTCCGCGCAGAGCACCGGGCTCTCCTCCGACGAGAGCCGAGCCTCCATGACCTCGAGGTCCAGACACTCGTCGTCCGCGACGTCGCCCAGGAAGGAGCCGGGCGTATCCACCAGCATCTCCCTGCGAAGCCCTACGTATTCGGCGGCATCCGCAGGCACGAGCCTTCGGATCCGATAGTCACCGATCACGCGTCCTCGAAGGTCACGCCGACCCGGGCGAGGTCATCCTTCACCAGGTCGCGAACCGCCTCGGCGAAGACTCGAATTTCGTACTGCGCGTCGGGCTTGAGCCGCTGCTGAAGGAAGTGCAGGACGCCTTGCAGGGACACCGTCCAGTAAGCCTGTGTGTACAGGCTCTGGGGCAGGATCATCCGCGCGATCTCCTTGGCCACGCCACGCTCGATGCGAGCCTCGTAGCGCTTGAACGCGTCCTCGCACTCGGCGAGCATCAGCTTGCGCTCGCCCGCGTGGTCGAAGTCCTCGGGCAGGTCGAAGGACGCCTGCTTGTTGCCGTGGGGCGGGTTCGCCCGCATCACGGTCGGGACATAGAACTCGGGGGTCCAGCGAACATAGCGACCCGAGACCTCGTTCCACGAGCAGCCCTTGTCGGTGTCGAACATCACGTCGAACACCTCCAGCGAAACCTCCGCGCCGTCGACCTCGTAGGTACGCCAGCCGCTGCCGACCTGGTACTTGAAGGCCTGACGAAAGACGAACAGCGGCGCCTTCCAGTGGAACGTGAAGAAGGAGTGGCGGAACGGCGACGTGTGGCCGTGCTCCCAGAGGAAGGAGCAGAGCTTGCGGTCCTTGTCCTCGAACCCTTCCTTCTGCTTGTCGTATGAGATTCGAGCGCTGTTGACGACCTTGAGAGCAGGGTCCTGCTCCATCCGGTCCACGAGCGCAACGAAGCCGATCCCGTCCCCGAGCGCATCGATCGCGCCCTCAGGACGGTCGAGTGCGGTGATGGCCATGGCCACATGATATGAAGTCGCGATCCCGGCTCCCCAGGGAACTGGCTGGAAGCCCGGCTCCGCCCCGGTTGCTTCCCCTCCGCGGATCGCTAGAGTCCGCCCCATGTCCACATTCAGCCGCCTCGTCCTCCTGGCCCCCCTCTTCTTCGGCGCCCTGGGGTCCAGCTGCGTCACCTTGGACAAGGAGGCGGCGATCTCCCCGGACGCGCCCGTGGAGTTCTATCGGGGCGCCCGCTCGCTCCGCGGAGTCCCCCTCACCTCCATCTCGACCGAGGCGCAAAGGACGCGAGCGAGCGGCAGGATGGACGTTCGTGCCGTGGAGAAGGTCGCCGCCTCGGCCCGCCCGGCGGTGCTCAGCATCTACTTCAAGACCAAGCAGGCCGCCCGGGTCCGGCTCCTCCCCTTCAGCATCCCCGGACTGGGGTTCCCGGTCTCGCTCCCAGGATCCGGCCTGGGGTCAGGCTTCATCATCCACGAGGACGGCTACGTGCTGACCAACGCCCACGTCATCCGCGGGGCGTCCGACCACTGGGCCCTGAGCGCCACTGGCCAGGAGCTGGACCTGGAGGTCCTCGCCGTCGACCCGGTCTTCGACCTCGCGCTGCTCAAGATCATCGGGACACAGGGCCCCTTCCCGGTGATCCCCCTGGGCGACTCGCGCAAGGCCCCGGTGGGCAGCTGGGCCGTGGCGGTCGGCAACCCGCTTGGCCTCGGGCACACGGTCACCCTCGGGATCATCAGCCAGACCGGCCGCCACCTCTCCGGCGTCAACCCGGAGGAGGGCCGAGAGATCTCCTTCATCCAGATGGATACCGCCATCAACCCGGGGTCATCCGGCGGGCCTCTCATCAGCCTGACCGGCGCCTGCGTCGGCGTGAATACCGCGGGCTATGTCGAGGCCAACGGCATCAGCTTCGCCGTGCCGACGACCCAGGTGAAGGAGTTCCTCAACGAGGTCCTGAGGGGCGAACCGCAGGCGCCCTGACCGCCTCTCTCCGGCTATCGCCGCAGGGAGACGAGCAGGACCTCACCGCCGCCGTCCACGAGGCGGAGGCGGTCGTCGCCATTCACCAAGACTCCCCGCGCGGCCTCAAGGGCAGCCATCAGACGAGACTCCTGCTCCATGAGCTCCGGCGCCCCCGCCATGCGCGTGGCGAGGATCTCCGAGAGCTCCAGCACGTCACCCTCGAGGGTGTACCCGGCGCGCAACCGGTTGACGCCCGAGTCGCCGGAGAAGGACCCCCCCGGCCCGAAGGTCAGCACGACCTCGGTATCGCCCACCATTTGCTTGCCGTCAAGCTCGCCCACGACCCACTCCCCCTGCACCGCCGGGCTGGCGGTCTCCACGCTCGGGCTCCCCTCTCCCGCGCCGGCACAACCCGGCAGCAGAGCGACGGAGAAGGACAAGGACGAGAGCAGGAGCGTGTTTCGAATCAGGTGATGCATGGTCATCGGCGAGGGGGTCACGGGACGATCAAGAGGTGCTCCGCTAACGGTGCTTCAACTGGATCGTCTCGTCCAGTGCCGCCAGTGCCTCCGTCGCATCATCGTCCTGGACCGCCCAGCCCCGCGCACGATCCGCCCAGGCCATGGCGACCTCGGCCCCCTGCCCCCGAGCCAGGGCTGCCCGACCCCGGAAGACACTGCTGAGCGCGGCGAGGCGCGCCTCAGGGTCGCACCTCGCGCTAGCGTCGGCCACGCCGAACTCAGCCTCGAGCACCGCCCGCGCGATGCGTCCCTGGCGCCAATCCACGAGCAGCAGGGTGGCCTGCAGGGCGGCGCGTTCCCAGCGCTTCGCGTCGACCTCTCCCCCAGGCTCGGGTCCCGGCCCGGATCCGAAGTCATCGAGGATCGCCCGCCCGAGCGCCGCTCGACCGAAGGTCAGGTCCCGGGACGCGGGGCGAGTCCGAGGCTCGCCAGCCATGGCAAACAGACCGCGCTCGAGGAGCCGTTGGGCCTCGACGCCCCCCTTACCTGCTCGCCGGGAGAGCTCCCCCATCATGACGAGCAACCGTCCGTCCACCCCGTCCAACCCGGACACCGACGCTCCCTCCGCAATGAACTCCCGCGCGAGCACCGGGAGCGCCTCCACGGCGCCCACCTCGGCGCTCCATCGAAACCGTACGGCTCCGAGCTCCTCCCCGCGAAAGCGCCGCGCGATGTCTGAGGGGCCCTCGGCGATTGGTCGCCTCGTCACGGCCGCCGCGAGTCGCTGCCAGCCCGGGACCGGACGGCCCGACGCCAGCGCGGGATCACGGCCCGCCACGGTCGCGGCGCTGATGAGCGCCGTCCCCCGCAGCTGCCAGAGGGCCTCGGCCTCGAGCTCGGGGATTCCCGCGTCCGAAAGGCGTCGATCGAGAGCTTCCACGAGGTCGAGGAGCTCGATCAGGGTGCGCCCCGGGTCAAGGGCTGGGTCTGCGAAGGCCCTCGCCGCCGCGACCGCTGCCTCGACGTCCATGAGGTCAGGGGCGCCGACCTCCAGGGGATGGGTGGCCAGGTCGCCGAGTCCGGCCGCCATGGACCAGCGTCCCATGACGGCGATCGCCATCTCGCGCTCGGCCGGATCGCTCCCGGGGCCGGAGAGGCGGCCGACGAAGCGCTCCACCTCGTCGCTCTTGGGGCCACTGAGCCGTCCGAGCGCCTCGAGGCCACGAGCCCTCAGGGTGCCGTCCACCTTCTCAAGATCCGAGGTGATCCTGCGCGCGACGTCGTCAGCCAGCTCCGCCGCGAGCCCCCGCCCCTTCGCGAGCTGCAGGGCGGCCTCGAAGCGCACCCGAACCGGCACGTCCGCGCCGAGGAAGCCGGACAGGGCCCTGCGGCCCGCCGCGCTCTGTTGCAGCAGCCCGCAGCTGACCTTGGGCAGCTGAGGGCGCGCGTCCTCCCGCGCATCCGGGCCGTGCATGAGCCACATGGAACGGCGCAGCCCGTCCAGGAGCGCCCCGCTGGCCGCCTCTCCCTCAACGGCGGCGAGGGAGGACGCGACCGCGGCAGCCCGACCATCGGGCATGAGGCGCGACGGATAGGACGGCGCCGCCTCGATCCCGTCGAGCTCCTCGCTCAGCGCCCGCCGCAGCAGCGCCCCCACCTCGGGGTCGCCGGCGAAGGGCGCGAGCAGCTCCACCACCGCCGGGCTCCGTTGCCCTGCGCGTCCCACCAGCTCCATGAGAAGGTCCCGGAAGGACGGGATCGGCACGCCCCGCGGGAGCTGCGCGAGCCAGCGCACCTGGCGTGCCGTGAGGCGCAGGTCGGAGGCGGCGAGGCCGCCCTCATCATCGAAGGCCGCGCGCAGGGCGGCCCCCACCGACGGGGTACCGGCGGCCTCACAGAGCCAGGAGAAGGCCAGGCTGCGGACCTCGGGCCGGGCATCGTCGAGGAGCTCCTCGGCGAGGCGAAGCAGCTGCGCCTCGCCCCCCACGGTCAGCCGACGCCCCACCTCGCGCGCGGCGGCTTCCTGGACCTGATCGCGCGTGTCCCGGAGCCACGGCTCGACCTCGCTTACCGGCAGCGGCTCGGGCCGATCGGTGAGGACGCGCCAGACCTCGAGGGCCTCAGATTCCCTCAGCGCCAGAGTCTCCCTCAAGAGCTCGCGGAGCGGCAGACACCAGGCCGCTCCCTGGATCCACCGCAGGCGGCTTCGGGGCGCGAGCTCCGAATCGGATGCCCGCTGGAGCATCGCCCTCCCCAGAGCGGTCGAGCGCGAACGGCGAACGACGCGCTCGGAGCGCTCATCCAGGTCCCACTCGTCCAGCGACATGGCGAGAGGGCGCTCGAGGGCGGCCAGCACCGCGTCGAGGTCCGGCTTCAGTGGGGATGTTGCGCGGTCGGACGCCATGAGCGCCAGGGCCTCCACCAGGCCGTGCCCCGGCTCCCCGCCCGGGAAGCGCAGGCGGAGATAGCGGACCGCCGCGGCGTCGACCGGCCGATCCAGCCAGACGTCGAACAGCTCCTCGAGAGCCCGCACCGCCTCTCCGCCGAGCCCGCGGGTCCGGGCCAAGAGCGCGCTCTCGGCCAGGTCTCTTGACCGAGCACCCGCCCTCGCCAGCGCGGCGCTGATCTCCGCGCATGTCTCCGCCGACAGGCCACCGGCCGCGGCAAGTTGAGGCAGGAAGGGCTCGAGCTCGGGGTCGGCGACGAGCGCTCGCGCGAGGCGCTCCAAGGCGGCGAGCCTGACCCCGTAGAACGGCGCGGCGAGCCCCGACGAGAGGGCCTCGCAGAGCGCGGCGCCGTCGCCGGCGGAGTCGAGCACCCGCAGCCCCGCGGCCCAGACCTCGGGACGCGGTCGGTCCCGCTCGGAGGTCGGATCACGGGCGAGGAGCACGCCTGCGCGCGCCGCCGCGTCGAGCGCGGTGACCTCTCCAACCCACGCGGGCGCTTCCTGGTCGAGGGTGCCCTCAAGCAGCGCCCTCAACTCGGCCGCTGTGACGGCCCCCTCCGGCGCCATCGCGGTCACCGCGAGCCGCCCCAATTCCGGGGACACCGACCGCAAGGCGATCTCTCTCTCCACGGCTCCAGACCCCGTGTCTCCCTGCGCCGCGAATGCCACGAGCGACGGGGGAGCTGCAGCAGCCCCGGCGGCCAGCGCGCCCACGGCCAGGGAGACGAGCGTGAGCATCGAGGGCTGGCTCAGTGGACCTCGAGGCGGCCGATCTCGACGCCGTCCCAGTTGCGCAGGGCGTTCTGTCGGTAGGCCTCGAGGGCGCGAGCCTCGGAGCTGTCGAGGAATCCGAAGCGACACAGCAGTTCGACCACGACGGCATGCAGTCCACGTAGGCCGCCGTCGTCAACCTTGACCGCGAGGGCTCGATCCTTGCCATGAACTCCGACCACGTAGACCGCCTCGGCGCCGATCTTGGGGAAGAGCCGCCCGCCAGTGACCTCCACGAGGGCCGTGTCGAGCCGCCTGGAGCGCCCTGCGAGTAGAACCGGGTAGCGCTGGACCGAGCTCATGATCCGCTCGCACGCACGACGCCGCTCGGTGGCCAGGCCCTCCGGACTCGTGAACCGCGCGAATGCGGTGCCAAGGGCCGAGAGCGGCATCCGAAACGTTGGGGCGCTGCAGCCGTCGATGGCTCGTCCGAGCTCAGCGGGGCCGAGGTCCGTGAAGTCCGCCACCGCGTCGCGGATCAGAGACTGGGACGCAGACTCAAAGTCGAGGTAGGAGTCGACCTCGGCGTTCAGGTGCTTGGTGAGCGCCAAGAAGCCAGCGTGCTTGCCCGAGCAGTTGTTGTGGATCCGCCCCGGCGCGGCACTGCTGGAGATCAGGACCGCCCGCGCCTCGGGGTCCCCCGGGGGCTGGGGCCCGCACCCCAGCTGATCCTCTCCAAGCCCGATCCGATCGAGGAGCCCGCGCGCGGTGGTCACGTGGCACGGCTCAGCGTTGTGCGAGGACACCGCGAGGGCGATCTCCATATCCGAGAGCTTGAAGCGACTCGCCGCGCCGCTCTCGAACATCGGAATAGCCTGCAGCGCCTTGGTCGAGCTGCGCGCGAAGAACGAGTGGTCCCAGGCGCCCACGCCATCCAGCACGCGCCCGGCACCATCCATCAGGCACCAGCTCCCCCTGTGCACAGACTCAACCTCCCCCCCGCGCCAGACGCTCGCGAGAACGGGGGCGTCGGGATATCGAGGCACGGACCGGAGTTCAACGTTTGGGCTCGTCATGACCGACACCTATCTTAGGGGAGCAGGGGTCACTCGTCGCAGCCCCCGTTCCGGGTCACTGCCCCGGATTTCTCCGCTGCCTCTCTGCAGGGCACCTCCCATGTCATCCTCCGAGACACACTCCCTGGTTCCGCTCCGGCTCGTCCGAGTCGTGGTTCGCGAGACTTCGAGCCAGCAGTGGATCTTCCTCGAAGAAGACAACGGTTCCGAGGAGCCGCGTGGCTTCCCCATTGTGATCGGGAGCGGTGAGGCCACGGAGATCCATCGGGTGGTCAACGACATCCCGTCGGAGCGACCGATGACCCACCAGCTGACCCTGAGCGCGATCCACGCGCTGGGCAGCCGGCTGCTCGGGGTCGACGTCGTCGACCTGCGGGCCAACACCTTCTACGCCCAGCTGCGCCTCACGCCGCCCGGTAGCTCTGGGCTCGGTAGCTCTGGACTCGGTAGCTCTGGGCTCGGCGGATCGGACCCTGACGACACCGACGAGATCCTCGTGGACGCCAGGCCGAGCGACGCCCTCGCCCTCGCCCTGCGCGCCGGCGCCCGCATCCGCATCGCTGAGTCGGTCCTGGAGCAGGTCCGCACGGACAAGTCCCAGGACATCCTCCCGGACGACGCTCCGCTGGAGATCGACATCGACCCCTCCGAGCTCGGTCCTCCCGAAGAGGAGACGGGCGAGGAATCAGACGAAGAACCGGACGAGCTGTGAGCGGCTCCCCCGCAGGCCAAGGGGGGCGCCGGCAGAGGCGACTGCTGCTGGGCGTGGTCCTGATCGGCGCACTGTCCTGCGCCCTGCGCCTCTGGCCCATTGGGCATGGGGCACCCACGCCTGAGTTCGTGCCCGACACCCACGTCGTGCGTAACGCCCTGCACATGCTCGGCGACCGCGACCTCGTGCCCCCCGCCAACGCGTACTCGTCTTACCCCTACCTGCTGCCCTACCTCCTACTGCCGGTCTACGCGGCGGACTTCGTCTGGGGTTCTCTCCAGGGAGACTGGAGCGGCGGCGAGGAGTACGGCCGACTCCTCAAGGAGGTCCCCTGGCACGCGCACCTGCTGGCGCGCGTCCTCCTGGCGCTGATCGCGGCCACCGCGCCCCTGTTCATCCTGATGGCGGCGCGCGCGGCAGGCATGCGAGCCGGTGCCTGGATCGCCGCGACGCTGTGCGCCACCTCCCTCCTGCACCTGCAGCTCTCCGTGCAGGAGCGCCCCTGGGCCCCCATGGCGGCGGCCATCGCCGCGACGGCCTGGGGCTCGGCCGTTCACGTGGGCTCGGGCTCCAGGCGCTCGCTCCTGTGGACCTCGGTGGCCGCGGCCGCGGCGTTCTCCATGCATCAGGCCGGAGGTCTGGCCCTCGGCCTCGTCGGTCTCGCCTGGCTCCTCGCCCCGGATCCAGAGCTGGCGCCCGTGCATCGGGTTGAACCCGTGGATCAGGCGGAACGCGGCGACCGGATCAAACGCAAGCTCATCCGCGGGGCCTCCGCCGTGGCCCTCTTCTGGGCCGTGTCTCTGGCCGTGGGTCACCCCTACCTCCTCCGCTACGGTCTAGCGGCCGACGTCGCCGCCCAGGACCTCGTCCGGGACGACCAGACCCAGATCACCTTCGGCGCGCAGCAGGTCGTCCTCGGGCTCCGCGGCGCAACGTTCACCGGGCTCACCCGCGCCTTCCTCGGCTATGACCCGGTGCTCCTCATCGCAGGGCTCGCCGGCCTGGTCCTGGCACTGCGGCGCCGCGCCCTCGTACCGGCGATGGTCTTCGTGCTCGGCTGGGGCGCGTTCTTCATGACCAACCAGAACGAGCACATTCGGTACCTGCTCCCCATGGCCGTGCTGATGTCGCTCCCCGCAGGGCTTCTTCTTGAGCGACTCGTCCGCCACCCCCTGGGAGCGGTCGCGACCGGACTCGCGCTCGCCCTGCCCTTCGTGCAGGCCGTGCGCTTCGACTGGCTCCTCCGACAGGACGACACCCGCATCCTCGCCGCCGGGATGCTCACCGACCTGCCAGCGGGGAGCCGCGTCGCCATCGATGTCTATGGCCCGGTGGTGCCCCAGACGCTCTCCGCCCTGGAGACCACCGCGTCCCTGCGCGAGGCCACGGGGAGCTCGCTCTACGGAAGAGAAGAGCACCGCCGGATGATGCTAGAGGCCGGGCTCCCCCAGGCCCCTGGCGTGGACGCGCTCCGCCTCGAGGACGTCTTCGAGTACGACCTCCGCCACGGGGGCACCTGGATCCGCGAGGGCCTCACCGCGGAGCACGGCGCCACCACGCAGGACGTCCTCGCCAGTCTCGGCGTCACCCACCTCCTCCTGGTGGATCGGACGCCGGGCGACGACGCCCCTCCGCCCCTGATCGACCCCGCCGCCTCCCGCCCGCTTGAGGGCTCCCCGCCCGGCAGCCCACCGGTCCCCAAGCTGGCGCCGCTTGAGCTCTCGACCGACGCCTCGTGGCAGGTCCACCCCGCATGGACCCAGCCGACGGGACCCGTCGTCCCACCCGTGGAGGGCGGGGCGGTGGACGCCCACCTGCCCACGGCCATGTCCTTCCCCCTGAGCGATCTCTGGTCCGTGCGCCGACCGGGACCGAAGCTCCAGCTCTTCGCCCTCCCGCCCCGCTGACCTCGCTACACTTCGCCCGCGGCATTCGCCGTGCGGAGGCGTGGCAGAGCGGCTGAATGCACCGGTTTTGAAAACCGACGTGCCGCAAGGTACCGGGGGTTCGAATCCCTCCGCCTCCGCCATTCTCGCTCTGAGCGTGGCCCGCGCTGGCTCTGATCTAGCCCCTGGCCGTCGCCGAGCGCGACCTGCTCTTCGGTGAGCCTCCGGGGCTCCGCCGACACCCGCGCTCGCGAGCCCTCACCCTCGCACGCAAGCAGCCTCCTCCGGCCTCGCCCGGTGCCTCCGTTCGGCAGCCGAGCTCGCACCCCGCAAATCATCCGCGCCGGCTCCTGGCAACCACCCTGGCGTCGATCTAGCTTGGGCGCCATGAAGGTGAGCCATGAGTGAGATCAGCTGTCCCCATTGCAAGAAGGCGTTCCAGGTCGACGAATCGGGCTACGCGGAGATCCTGAAGCAGGTCCGGAACGAGGAGTTCGAGCAGCAGCTCCACGAGCGCCTCGAGCTGGCGGAGCGCGAGACGCTCGCCAAGCTCGAGAAGGCCGAGGTCGCGAAGGACCTCGCGGTCAAGGAGGCGCTCACCGAGGCCGTGCAGGAGCGCGACCAGGCGCGCAACGAGATCGAGTCCCTGCGCCGCGAGGCCAAGTCCGCCCAGGAGCTCGCGCGAGCCAAGGCGGACCAGGCGCTCGAGGAGGCCAGCTCCAGCAAGGAGCGGCAGATCCAGGCCCTCGAGGCCAAGCTCGAGTCCAAGGCCACCGAGCAGGACCTCGCCATCACCCGCGCGGTCACCGTCGTGGAGAAGGAGCGCGACGACCTCAACGGCAAGCTCCAGCGCGCCTCGATGGAGAAGGAGCTCTCGGAGCAGGCCATGCGGGACAAGTTCGAGACGCAGATCAAGGACCGCGACGACGCGATCGAGCGCCTCAAGGACATGAAGGCGAGGCTCTCCACGAAGATGCTCGGGGAGTCGCTGGAGCTGCACTGTGAGAACGCGTTCAACCAGCTCCGCGCGACCGCCTTCCCGCGGGCGTACTTCGAGAAGGACAACGACGCGAGCACCGGCAGCAAGGGCGACTACATCTTCCGGGACCGGGACGAGGCCGACATCGAGATCGTCTCGATCATGTTCGAGATGAAGAACGAGGCGGACACCACCGCCACCAAGAAGCGCAACGAGGACTTCTTCAAGGAGCTCGACAAGGACCGCACCGAGAAGGGCTGCGAGTACGCGGTGCTCGTCTCGCTGCTCGAGTCAGAGAGCGATCTCTACAACAGCGGTATCGTCGACGTGTCGCACCGCTTCGAGAAGATGTATGTGATCCGACCCCAGTTCTTCATCCCCATGATCACGCTGCTCCGCAACGCGGCGATGGGCGCGCTTGAGTACAAGAGCGAGCTCGCGATGGTGAAGGCTCAGAATATCGACATCACGACCTTCGAGGGCGACCTCGACACCTTCAAGACAGCCTTCGGCAAGAACTACGACCTCGCCTCACGCCGGTTCCAGACGGCGATCGACGAGATCGACAAGTCGATCAATCACCTGCAGAAGACCAAGGACGCCCTGCTCGGCGCGGACCGCAACCTGCGCCTCGCCAACGACAAGGCGCAGGACGTGACGATCAAGAAGCTGACGCGCAAGAACCCCACGATGGCGGAGAAGTTCCGGCTCCTCGATAGCACAGAGCCGGACTGAACGAGGCCCTTCCAACGGCCCTTCGACTTCCGCCCGGAGGCCGCACCTCCATCGCCCGAGACGGCTCTGGCCATGGTTCCGGGCCCAACCGGTGGGTGAGATTTGGACCAGGTCCCTCCGCCGTCAGGGGTCCCAACCCAAGCCTGATGGGAGCATGCTGCACCGCTCCGGCTGCACGGCACGGAGGCTCCACGCAGGAGGACCAGGCGACGCCCGCTCCAGCGCCGCCGCCCTGCCGCCGCCAGCGGCAACGACCGAGGCCCCCACAGTCTCGAGATCCGGGGTCGGCGATCGTGGCGGCCGCTGCGTCCCCCTTCGCGCATCGTCCCCGCCCGGCAGCGGGAACTAATCCGCCCTTTGGTGCGATACCTCCGGAGCGGCGAGCGGTTCCAGGACGAGACCGCTGACCCGACGCCGCTCTCTTGCGAGCCCACTGCCCATGCCCCAGATCACCAGAGCCGCCACCTCCGTCCCGATCGGCCCCGAGCGCCCTCCGCTCCTTCGGGATGATCTGCTCGCCCTCGTCCATCGGGCCACCTTCGGCTACACGGCCGAGGAACACTCCCGAGCCGAGGCCATGGGCTTCGAGACGTGGCGGGACGAGCAGCTGGATCCGGCCTCGATCGACGACTCCCAACTCGACGCGCAGCTCGCCGCCATCCCGTACCTGGGGATGAGCGTGGCCGAGCTCTCCGCCGCGTTCACGGGGCAGAATGGCGCCGACGGCGAGATCAAGCGGATCCTCCAGGCCGCCCGGCTCCTGCGCGCCGCCACGTCGCGACGCCAGCTCCTGGAGCGGATGGTCGAGTTCTGGACGGACCACTTCAACGTCTACGGGGACGGCCCCATCTCCTTCCTGAAGGTGGTCGACGACCGCGAGGTCGTCCGGCGGCACGCCTTCGGCGACTTCAGGGAGCTCCTGAGCGCTTCGGCGAAGAGCGGAGCGATGCTGATCTACCTCGACAACGCCACCAGCGTCGCCGCCGCGCCGAACGAGAACTACTCCAGGGAGCTGATGGAGCTGCACACCCTGGGCACCGACGCGGGATACACCGAGCAGGACGTCCAGGAGGTCGCCCGGTGCCTCACAGGCTGGACGATCCATCCCCCGGGACACCCGAACGTGGGCGAGTTCGTCTTCAACCCCTCGACCCATGACAACGGGGCGAAGGTCGTCCTGGGCCAGAGCATCCCCGCCGGCGGCGGTCAGCAGGATGGCGAGACCGTCCTCGACCTGCTCGCGTTCCATCCGAGCACCGCCCGCCGGCTCGCCGAGAAGCTCTGCGTGTTCTTCCTCTGCTACGAACCGCCGACCGCCACGGTTGATCGTGTGGCGGCGGTCTTCACCGCCACCTCGGGGGACATCGCCGAGACGGTGCGCGCGGTGCTCTCGAGGCGCTCCTTCGAGGAGAGCCAGGTGTGGCAGCAGCTGAAACTCCGGCGCCCCATGCACATGGCCATCGGCGCCATCCGCAGCGCAGGTGGAACCCTGGCCTCGACGCCCCAGGGGCTCGCCGACCTCGTGGCGGCGACGAAGGCCATGGGGCACGCTCCCTTCGACTGGCCAGCGCCCAACGGCTACCCGGACGCGCTGGGCGCCTGGGGCGCGAACCTGCTGCCGCGCTGGAGCTTCGCGACGGCCCTCCTCGACGGCGCCCTCGCTGGCGCCACCATTCCCAACGCCTCCCTGATCTCGATCTTCACCGGCGTCGCCCCGTCCCGGCGCGCCAGCGCGCTGAGCCGGCACCTCACCGGCGGCAGGATGACCCTCGGAGACGTCGCCGAGGTCCAGAGCTTCATCGACTCGCAAGCCGCCTTCAACGGCGACGTGGCGCGCGAGGCCGTGGCGCTCGCGCTCTCTCTCCCCAGCACCCAGTGGATCTGAGCCGACGCTCACCAAGAGGAACCTAAGATGAAGAAAGACCATAGCTGCGAAGAGTACGAACACCTCTCGAGACGAGGCTTCCTGGGGGCGAGCGCGGCCGCTGGTGCGGCGTCACTGCTCTTCCCGCGCACGGTCTTCGCACAGGGGACCCGGCGCGGGCTCCAGCGCCCCTGCCTCGTGGGGATCTTCCTGCGGGGGGCGATGGACGGACTCTCGGTCGTCGTGCCCCACGGTGATGCGAACCTCTACTCCCTGCGGCCGAGCCTCGCCGTCCCCGCGCCGGGCGCGGCCAACGGCGCGCTCGACCTGGACGGCTACTTCGGGCTGAACCCCAACGCGTCGGGGCTCCTGACGCCGTTCCAGTCCGGCGGGCTCGCGTTCGTCCACGCCTGCGGCTCTCCAGACCCGACCCGCAGCCACTTCGACGCCATGCGCTCCATGGAGCTCGGCCAGCCGGACCAGCCGGCGACCACCGTGACCTCCGGGTGGCTCGCGCGTCACCTGCAGGCGGTCAGCCCCGCCGGCAACGGCAGCCTGCGAGCCGTCGCCCTCGACCAGCTCCTGCCGCGGGTCCTCGCCGCCGCCCCCGCCACGCTGCCTATCCGCGACCCGGCCGACTTCGCCTTTCCGGGCGACCCGACCTCCGCCGCCGCGAGGCGCACGGCGATCGCCAACGCCTACGCGGGGACGATCCCCCCGCTGGCCCCCGCGGCCGCGGCGTCGCTCGACTCCATCGACTTGCTGGAGACCGCCAACTTCGAGGGCTACGTCCCCGCCAACGGCGCCGTCTATCCGGCGAGCCCGTTTGGCACGGTGATGCGCAACACCGCCGCGATGATCAAGGCGGACATCGGCCTCGAGGTCGTCCACCACGACTACGGCGGCTGGGACCACCACGACGACCAGGGTCCCCTCGACGGCAAGCTGGCAGAGATGCTCATGGACCTCTCCGCCGCACTCGAGGCCTTCCACCTCGACATGCAGGGCATGCAGGACCGCTACGTCCTCTACGCCAAGAGCGAGTTCGGCCGGCGCGCTGCCGAGAACGGAAGCGGCGGCACCGACCACGGCAGCGGCGGCCTCATGATGGTGATGGGCAGGGGAGTCCAGGGCGGCCAGGTCCACGGGCCCTGGCCCACGCTGGCGCCCACGGCCCTGGACGAAGGCGACCTGCGGGTCGAGACGGACTACCGCGACGTGCTCGCGGAGATCCTGACAGCCGGAGTCGGCGGGAGCGACCTCGGATTCGTGTTCGAGGGGCACGTGCCGACGCCCCTCGGCGTCGTCCTGTGACCATGGCCGGTCCGCGCTGCGCGCGCGGCCGCCCCTCACGTCGACCCACCCACGCGCCGGTGCCCCCAAGCCAGCGGACCCTGCGCCAGCGGACCCTGCACCCGAAGGCTGCTCAGAGCGGCGCGTCGATCGCGGCCGCGCCGAGCTGGACCCAGTAGAGGCCCGTGAAGAGGAAGCGGGTCGTGGAGAAGTGGCCGCCGCTCGCCGTGAGAGGGTCCGCCACCTTGAAGATCGGCTTGAAGCCGATGCTGTGCGCCGCGCCGGGGGGCTGGAAGATCGAGAGGTTCAAGATCGCCCCAGCGACCGGGTTCGCTGGGACCTGAATGGTCGTGTTCTCGGTGAGGGAGTGCAGCACCGTCAGGCCCTGGCTGCAATCCAGCGCGAGCGCGCCGTTGTTCGAAGTGACCGACTGCATCCGCGTCGCGATCCCGTCCACGGAGAGGATGCCCGGCCCGCCCCGCGCCAACTTCACGTCACCTACGCTGGTCTGGGCTGCCGCAAAGGAGAGCGACTGATTGGTCAAGACGGAGTCGCCAAGCGACCGGTACGTCGACTTCGTCGTGCTCCCGAAGTCTGCCCGCTCGTTCCCGGCCTCGAGGTTGAAGCGGTTATTGTCCAGCTCGATGCTCTCCAGCCCGGGGCCGCCCACGATGGCGGTGAACGGGCTCTGGATCCCGGAGGAGAACTGGTTGTGCGCGACGAGCACGTTGAACGCTCCCTCCGGCCCGTCGAGGCGAACAAAGGCGTCCTGGCTCGCGCCTGAGGTGGCCTGGATTCGGCTGTGATCGTTGCGCGCCAGCGTCAGATTGGCGACCCGGTCAGCGTAGATGTCGTACGGGACGTTCGCCTCGAAGCCGCATCCAGAGATGGCGTTGGCATAGGCGCGATAGCCCGTGTCGCCCGTCATGTGGATGCCGCCGTGGGAGTTCGGCCCGGTGCCATTGTTGGCGATGATCGAGTTCGTGATCCGCGACAGCTCCGCGGCCGCGTAGACGCCGCCCTGTCCGTTCAGCTCGATGTCGAGTTGATCCAGCGTGACGTTGTAGGCCACCGAGCCCGCGCCGGCAGCGCCCATGTAGATGCCGTAGCGACCGTTCCGCACGATCAGTGACCGCTCGATCGTCCAGGTTTTGGGCAGCCCGAAGTCATTCTGATCGGCCCGCATGACGAGGCCGTCCACGGCCTGATCGCTGATCAGGCAGTCCGAGATCCTACCGTTCCAGACGTCCTCGACCTCGATACCACACTGGCCCCTTCCGGACCGGCTCGTCACCTCGAGCCCTTCGACCGTCAGGAACCACGCCTGCTGAGCGATAGGATTCCGCGTGCCGAAGTAGAACGCGGCGCCGCTCGCGACCCGGTTCTCAATGACCGTCCGCCCCGGGCCATCCCCGCGCACCTTGAGCGCCTGAGCGTTGAAGTCCGTGTCCTCGAAGTAGGCCTCGACCGTCGAATCGAACGTGTAGGACCCAGCGGGAAGGAAGACCTCGGCGCCGCACGCGAGGGCGACATCCATGGCCGCCTGCACGCTGTCGGAGTCGTTGCCTCCCCACCACTGCGGGAGGACCTGGCGGGTGCTCCCCGGCGCCAAGGACACCTTGCCCACTCCGAAGAAGATCTGCGCCTGAGTCGCATCGAACGATCCAGCGATCTCCAGTCGCTGCCCCGCGAGATCGATCAATGAGGCGCCCTCGTGCACGAGCGCGATGTTCGGTGGGACCTTCAGAGCTCCATGCAAGACGTCGTCGATGTCCACCCGGATCACGGCCCGCGTCTCGCGGCCGAGGACCCGGAGCGCCTCGTCCAGCCGACCTCGCCCGTTGTCCCGGAACTCGCTGAGTTCGTGGACCCCGCTCGCATCCTGGGGCGCAGTGGACGGGAGTGCCCCCCACATGGAGATCGTGGCTCCAGCGAGGGTCAGCGCTGCCGCAAGGCGAATGATGGTCTTGTTCATGGTGCGGATCTCCTCGCCAAGTCCCCGCTCGGCCGCTGGCGCTCGCTGGTAGACGTACGCGGAATGGCGTTGATCCACCGTAGCCGAAGAGTCCGCGAGCGCCGTCTCGAACGACAAAGCCCCCTCCCCAAGCGCCTTCACCCCCCTTCGGCTGGGCCGAGGACCTCGGCGAGTCCCGCCAGCGCCCAGCTGTAGTGTTCCGCAGCGAGACCATGCCCCTGGTCCTCGTAGATGCGGAAGTCCTTCTCGCCCTTCACCCGGTTGAAGGTCCCGAAGCTGGTCTCAGGGGGACAGATCGCGTCCTGAAGTCCGACGCCCATGAGGGTCCGACACGTGATCCGGTCCGCGAGGTTCATGGTGTCGAAGTAGCTCAGCGTCTCGAGGGCGCTGGCTCGCGAGCGGCCCGGGTCCGCTGCGAGCCACGCCGCGAGGTCCTTCACGTCCTGGTCGATGAGGAGCGTCATCAGCCCCCGCCAGTGGCAGAGCCACGGGATGTCTGCGAGGCAGATGTCCACCCGCGGGTCCAGCGCCGCAGTGGCGAAGGCGAGGCCGCCCCCCTGGCTCGCGCCCCAGACCGCCAACCGATCCTGGTCCACGTCATCCCGTGAGCAGAGGTAGTCCATGGCCCGCACGCAGTCCATGTAGGCGCCGCGGTAGAAGTAGTCGTCCTTGTCCTCGAGGCCGCGGAGCCAGTAGTCGACGGGCTCCGCGGGGACGTCCTGGACGCTGCCACCGTGGCCGCGGATGTTGAACGAGAAGACGATGCGGTTCCCCACGGCGTCGATGGGCTGCATGTTCTCCGTGTAGCCGGGGACGCGCAGGACCGCGGCGTGGGGCCCCTCCGACCTCGGAACCTGGAGCCAACCCCGCACGCGGACGCCACCGAGGCTCCGGAGCGTGACCTCGCTCAGCTTGAAGTCGTCGCCTGGCTCGCCCGGGACCTCTCGGAGCTCGACCTCGGAGTCCACCGCGGCGAGCTCCTCGAGGGTTCGCTCCCAGAACGCCTCGAAGTCAGACGCTCGGCTCAGCTCGTACTGAATTCCGGCCGGAGCACAGCCCACCCGGCGCCAGCGCACCCGCGGGCGCGTGCTCCCCTCCTCCAGCACGCTCACCGTCACGTCCATGAACCCCGGCCCCACCAGGACGAGGGGGAGCACCGCCGTCGCGGTCCCCCGGGGCGGGACCTCGAGGACCTCCGGCGCCGGCAGCTCTGGCTCGAAAGCGAGCGACTCCGCGCTCCACCCGACGGTGACCCGCGCCACAGCGTCCGCGCGGTTCTCGACGGTTGCGGTGAAGCGGACGGTCTCACCTGGATCGCACAGCCCGCCCTCGACATCCGCCGCGAGGGTCACCCACGGCCGCACCGGGAGCATCGAGTCGAGATCGCCGGCGGGCGCCGCGGAAGTGCCTGCCTGGAGGGCCAGGGAAAGAACGGCAGGCGCGAGGCAGTTCAGTGCGATCATGGCCGCCACCGTAACGAGATCGCCACCCTCCGTGGAGTGGGCGCGGGGACTGCGCGGGCGGGTCACCCATGGGGCCCCGCCCCTCGACGTTCGTCATCCTCGACTCTCTCCGCTCGGACGAGCCGGCGAGGACTCGCCCCGGGCCGGCCCTAACAACGACCAGCCTCAACGCTACGCCCTTGGAACCGGAGCGCTGAGGGAGCGGCCACACCGCGTCGTGGGTCAGCCTCGCGCACGGCAGCGGCGGAGGATGGCCTCCAGACCGATGCCCCAGAGCAGGCTGCTCCCCAGGAGCACCCCCCACTCCAGGGCGTCCGGAACGCCCTCGCCGGTGAAGACTGACTCCGCGAGCCAGGACAGAGCGGGCCAACCCGGCACGCCGAGGAGCCAGACGAACGGGAGGGCCAGTTGGCTCAGGAGCCAGGGTTCCTCGTCATCCACCGCCGCGAAGTCGAGGCTGACGAAGAACAGCAGCATCCACAGGAGGAAATGGAGCGCCGCCAGGAGCGCGACCCACCGCCATGAGCGGCCGGAACTCGCCGCCTCCGTGGTCACTGGGCCCTCCGCCGCTCCACCGGGAAGAGCCGGCGCTCGGCCTCCGAACCGCCGTCCCAGAGGACCCAGGTGGCGTCCACCCGGTCCGGGCCAAGGAAGGCCACGGTGTGCTGATGCATGTGCGTCTCGTCCGGCGAGCCCAGGTTCGAGGCCCCGTTGAAGTCGAACTCGATCAACGCCTCGTCGCCGCCGGTGGCGACCATCGAGGGCTGGTTCCCGAGGGCGCAGTAGTGCGTGAGCATGAGCCGGTCCCCGTCCATGTAGTACATGGTGACCATCTCCTTCTCCATGCCGGGGAAGAGGCGCTCGACCACGGCGGACCCGTTGGCAGCCAGCTCGTAGATCATGACCGGTCCATCCCCGGCCTCCCCGTCGGTTCGATACCACTCACCCACCATGGTGGCCATCTGGTCGAAGTGGGGAGCGCCGCCGATCGGCGCAATCGCATCCTCCGTGGAGGCACAGGAAGCGAGGCAGGCGGCGAGGACGGCGGTCAGGCGCAGGAGCATGGATGGATCCGGGTAAGGGGCACCTCTGCGAGAGGCAGATCTGAAGGCAATCGGTACGCCGATGGAAACAGAAACAACGGGCTCCATCGCCAGACTTCGGCGGGTTTCCGAGGTGGGTCGGGTTCCGTCTCCAAACGGAGACCATGCCCCCGCCCAGACCCGCGGAATTCCTGTCCACTGGCAGGGGCCGGCTGGTCCCTCGACCCGAACGGCCGCCGGAGGGCGCTGCCGCCGGGGCCCCTCAAGAAAGACCAGGCAAGTGTGGCCACCAACGCCTCGGCGGCCCCGTACACCCAGGACTCGCAGGTCCCACCCTCCATCACCATGATGCTCCTCACTCGCCTGGCCAAGATCCCCCTGGCGCTGACCCCTCTCGTCCTCGCGCTCACGGCTTCGGGATGCCACCCCTGGGGCATGCGGCTGCTCTCGCTCGAGATCAGGCAAGGCGAGGAGCTCGTCTACGAGAGTTCCTTCGACGTCAGGGACGACAAGGGCATCGCAGAGATCTGGGACGAGGCCGCAGAGAACATCTTCGCGGATGGACTGTCCGCGCCCGACGCCTTCTCGTTCCCCGAGCCCACCCGAGCCCACCTCGACGGCGAGGTCAACGTCCGAATCGCTCACGGCAGTCAGATCGTCAGTGCCGTCTTTTTGGAGGGCATCGACCTGATCCGTAGCGACGACTTCGCCACAGACTGGCACCTGCCGCGCGAGGAGATCCTGCGCGCCAAGGCGGCCGCGGGCCTCTGAGAGCTCAGACCTCGAGGACCTCGGCGCCGACGCCTGCGACCGAAGGGTCCTTCAGCCAGAC
>CALLKX010000030.1 GCA_938083085.1 uncultured bacterium | reverse complement strand
TGCACCGGCTTGAGCCCGTCGCGCACGTCGGGGAGCGCACGGCTCGTGATGACCGAGAGCGAGTAGTTGAGGTAGCGGGCCTGGGCGGCCTCGTGAAGGGCGACCGCCTCTTCACCGTTGCCGGAGACGCCATCACCGGAGACGCCATCACCGGATCCGCCGTCACCGGATCCGCCATCACTGGATCCGCCGTCACTGGCGCCGCCGTCACGGGCTCCAACGGAGTCCTCGAAGAGGCCGGGTGCTGACGTCTTCGAGCCTTCGCTCGTCCTGTTTTTCTTAGTCGACTTCGACGTCTTGGTGCGCGCCACTGGAGGGTCCTCGATAGTCGCCCGCGCGCGCCCGGGGCGGCTCACGCTGGGAACCCGAGCACGATAGGGGCGCAGGGGGGGCCGTACAACCCCGCGGCGTCCTCGCGCTACGCTTCCTCCCAGAGAGCCGCGTCGATGACCGAGGCGGCGTGCAGCAGGAAGCCGATGATGCCGGGGATGACCAGGAACCACAGGCCGTAGCCGATGGTGACTCCCAGGAAGAGGAAGGCCGCGGAGAAGATCCGCCCCTGCACGAGTTGGCCCAGCCCCGGGAAGAAGAAGGAGGCCAGGGCAGCCAGGACGTTGCCTGAGGATCCGCGCCGGGGCCGCCCGGAGTGCCCGATCCGGACGAAGTCCTCCTGGGGCAGGCTCTCGGCCTTGTCGCGGTAGATGCGTAGGGAAACCATGGGACGCCTTCTTGGGAGGTCGTCGGCGCCGATTTCACCGTGCTCCGAATTCACGCTCCGAGGCTCCGTAGGACGAGCCAGCCCAGCAGAAAGATCGCGGGCCCCGTCGAGATGCACCCGGCCTTGAGGTGGCGCTGCTGAAGGGACCCCGCGCAGCCGGGACAAACCCTGGGGGCCGGCTTCGGGAGGGCGTCCCCGCAGTGAGGGCAGTGGTTGGAGTCGATGAGGCGCGGCATGGGGCTGCTCCGAGGCTAGTGCTCGGCGGCACCAAGGTCGATTGGGTCCGGGAGGATGTTGCGAGGGCACACCCCTGCGAGTGCTGCACGGCGCTGGAATTCGGCCAGGCTGGGCGCCATGGACGCCCCGGGGTCGTAGCTGCACTCCTCGGACAGGTACTCGAAGCACTTGCCCTCCGGGAGGCTCCACTCGGTCGCGGCCTGGGCCGCGAGCTGTCGGATCGAAGCGCGCCCGGCTTCCCGGGCTCGCGCGAACGCGCCCAGATGGGGCTCGATGTCCGCGTCGCCGCGGACGATCCAGGCGGCGAAGATGAACGGCAAGCCCGTCCGTCGCCGCCACTCCTCGCTGGGGTTCCACGCCGGGGCGTCGATCGTCAGCGTCTCGCGCAGGGCCGGGTCACCGATACGGAGCCAGGCGTCCGTGCCCGCCTGCTCGCGCGGGTCGTCGCCGAGCGGGACCTCTTCATATCGCGGCGCCCCGCCCTCTCGCTCGTGGAGCAGCGTCCGTGTGAGGGCCGCAGCCGCGCGGCTGGAGGGGTCCATGGCGATGGAGCGAACCTCCTGGATCGGCTTGCGGAGGAAGACCTGCACGCTCCCGACGTAGCTCTCACCGGCCACTCCGATGCCGTCGATGTACCGATAGCCCGGGGTGCGGAAGAGCTCGATGGAGGAGACCAGGGCGACGTCGATCTCGCCAGCGCGGAGCTGGTCAATGAGGAGCGCAGGCACCGCGTGGTGAAGCTCGATGCCCGGCTCATCGCCGAGGCCCTGGTCGAGGGGGCGCCCGACGAGGTAGGGCACGGAGCCCACACGGAGCGCGCTGGTCTTGGGGTGTGACATGGCAGCCGGGATTCTATCGGTCGAGCCCGCGCGCGATTCCGCCGAAGCCTGCAACGCTTGGAGGGTCTATCCGTCGCCCTATTGAAGGGCAAGGGTTGAAGGGCAAGGGCGGTCGAGCGGGTGACCTCCCTCTCCGGAGGGGGCACAGCGAGCCGGGCCGGCGGCCTCGGACCTGCAGGTCCGCGGCGACCCACCTGCGGCCGTCCCGCCCTGGGCGGTCTTCTCTGTAGCCGTGACCCCCGCGGCCGTTTCCCCCGCGGCAGTCACCTCCGCGGCAGTCACCTCCGCGGCAGTCACCTCCGGGGCAGTCACCCACGAGCCCACTGCGTCGGCTTCACTGCCGCCCGCACTTTCAGGGCGCGCGGACGCGCTCTGGGGCGTGGGGAGTGGAGCCGTGAACCCGGAACACCGAGACCTCAGGACACCAGGAGATCAGCGAGCATGAATGGACCGACTCAGCACCAGGCGAGGACGATGAACTCACGGTCCCGGAGGAGCTCCTCCGAGCTCCCCTGTGGCAAGCCCCCTGGCCATGGAGCCCTCAAGCGCCTGGGGAGCGCCCGAGGATCGTGGGTCTTGATGTTCTGGCTCGCCGCGGTCGCGGCGGTCGGGCTCTGGGCTCGTCCAGTTCCGGGCTGGGGGCCGGCGCTGGGGGCAGCGCTCAGCCCAGCCTTGGGGCCAGCCCTGGGGCCAGCCCTGGGGCCAGCCCTGGGGCCTGCCCTGGGACCGGGGCTGGAGGCGGTGCTCGGGGAGCGCCTCGGAGGTCTTCGCCCGTCCTTCCTTCGGGCATGTCCGGAGCGGGCACCCCTCACCCGCTTGGAGGGGTGGGCGGACGCCCCCGTCGAACTCGTGGCGTCAGCGGCTCGCGGTCGGCCGCCGGGCTTCGGTGCCACGGTCTCCTTTGTCGCGGCGTCTCCATGGGGCCCGGGGCTGGTTGTCGGCGCTCCGGCCGGAGTCGCTGTGGGCGGTGGGGGACTCGTCCTGGGGGCGGTCCGGGGCGGCAATGGAGGGAGATGGAGGGTCGGTGGGCCCGCTTCGTGGTGGCGTGGGCCCTCCGAGGGTTCCGGCGTACCAGGGCCGATGGCTCCACCGAGGGGGGACGATGAACAGGGGCGTGCCCTTGCGTCTGCGGGTGGGTGGACGGCCCTGGGGGCTCCGAGCGCCCGGGTCGGCGAGGCGCAGACCGGCGCGGTCACCCTTGCCTACGCCCGTCCAGGGGAAGGCCTTGGGACGATCACTCAGGTCCTCCAGGCACCGCCGGGCACGGCCGGGGGGGGCTTTGGGACGGCGCTCGCCTTCCTCGAGGTGGGCGGCGAGCCCACGGTCTTGGCCGTCGGCGCTCCTTTCGAGGCCGACCCTGAAACGGGAAGGCCGGTGGTGGGCGCGGTGCACCTCTTCGAGCAGATCGGAGGGGCTGGCGATGCAGCGCACGCCCGGTGGGGCCTCGTCCAGACCGTGCGGCCTGGATCGCCAGGGGTCGGGATGTCCTTCGGGGCGGCTCTGGCCTGGGTCGACGGACACCTGGCCATCGGCGCCCCCGGTCATGGGAGCCTCGCACCTGGGGCTGGAAGCGTCGTCGGTGTCTCGAGGTCCGGCGACCGCCTCTGGTCTCTCCGGTCCTCCGAGGCGGGGGCGAGGTTTGGAGCGACCCTCTGCTCTCTGCCCGTCGCATGGGGCTCGGGCCGGCCAGGCCTCGCGGTGGCCGCCGTTGGACGTGGGGTGGTCCATGTGTACGACCTCGTGGCCATCGGGCCGCGGGAGGTCATGACGCTCCGCGGCCGGCCCGGCGGGGGCTTTGGGCTGACGCTGGCCGCGATCGCGGGACAGCTGCTGGTCGGAGCGCCCTTCGAGGGAGCGGGCGGTGCCCCCCTGGCCGGGCATGTCCAGCGCTTCGACGCCAGTCAGGGGGCGGTGGCTGTCGAGACGCTCTCCGCGCCGTCGCCGACGATCGGTGGAGAGTTCGGGGCGTCCCTGGCGGTCTCTCGCGGACGCGGCGGCGTCCACCGGCTCGCCGTGGGCGAGCCGGGCAGCCATCATGGCTGTACCTCGGCCAGCTCAACGTGCCGGCCGGGTCGGGTCGCCGTCTTCGTGTTGCCCTGATGAAGCCGCCCGACGATGAGCGAGGGCGCCTAGGGAGAATGTCTGACCCCATCGAGGCTCGGGCCGGAGCTCGAGTCAGGGCTCAATCTCACCCCGCAGCGCCACGGCATGGGTTCGCCGGCCTTGGAGGCGACGGGCCGGGTTGAATGGTCTAGCGCCCCGTCCGTCGAATCGCCAGGAGGGTCAGGTCGTCTGCCTTGCCGAGTCGAGGGGAGCGGGTCCGGGTGGTGAGCGATCTCAGCATTCGGTCCCGGCAGAGATCGGTCAGCTGGGCGGTCGCGACGGGGAGGTGGCTGTCCCGGAGGCTGTCGGCGATCTCGGTCTCTCGTACGTTGTCGGTCACTCCATCGGTCACGATCAGCGCAGTGTCCCCGAGCCCCAGGTCGATGTGCGGGCCGAGGTGAAGCGACATCGGCGTGACGCCAAGGCCGTTGGAAACGAGGTGCCGTTCGGGATGGGCGAGGGCCCGCTCTTCGTCGATCAGGCCCCGCTGCAGGGCGCGTCCCACGGGAGAGTGCGCGGCCGTGCGGTGCCGGCAGGTTCCGTCTTCGCCGAGGATGAGGACCTCCGCGTCTCCGGCATGGAGCGTCTGGACCTGGGCTCGGGAGAACACGGCCCCGGCGATGGTGGCGCCTCCACCCGCGCAATGCTGGATGACCTGCGCGTGAGCCTGCCGTACGGCGCGGACGGCTCTTTGGACCGGGGATTCCAGCTCGGCTGGGCGGGCGAGCTCCCTGGCGAGGGTCGTGGCGGAGACTCGAGCGGCCTCGGCGCCCCGCGCCATTCCTCCCATCCCGTCGATGGCGAATCCAAAGAGCCCGTCCGTACCGTCGGCTCCGAGGAAGGCCGAATCCTCTCCCCCTGCGCGGGCAGGGGAGGAGAGGCAGACCCAGCAGATCTCGAATGAACCAAGGGTGACGTGGTTCACCTCGGTGGCGTGGTCGCCGGGTTCGGGAAGGATGATCTCAGCCCACGTCATCGTCTCGATCTCGCTGCGCCGCTGTGGCTCGCGCGGTGGTCCAAAGGCGCCTGGTTCTTGCTCGGCCGGACCGAGCCCCCCGGCGACCGCTGGAGACGGCCCGACGTTACCGTTCCGTGAGAACGGCGGAGACGTTGATGACCCGACCGTCACGCCAGAGGCGGATCGTCGTCGACTCCTCCGGAGAGGCCTCGATGAGCGAGTTCGTGAAGCTCTGGGAGTCGGTGAGCTTGCGGGAGCCCACGGCCAACAGGATGTCTCCCTCCTTGATCTTGGCGGAAGCTGCGGGGGTGTCGGGATAGACCGACCGAACCTTGACGGCGCTCGGCCCGGTGTAGCCGGCTTCGCGATCAGCGCGTAGGGACCGCCCCGCCTCCCAGCGGGAGAAGGTGCCCACGCCGAGGTAGGCGCGCCGCACGCGGCCGTGAGCCTCGATCTCGTCGACGACCTTGCGGACCATGGACGATGGGATCGCGAAGGCGAGCCCCTCGTCTCCGTTGGAGGCGAGTCCCACGGCGACGGTGATCCCCACGGCCCGTCCCTCCACGTCCACGAGCGGGCCGCCGCTGTTCCCAGGGTTGATGGCAGCGTCGGTTTGGATGTAGTTCTCGTACTCGGCGATGTCGAGGTTGTTGCGACCGTGCCCGTTCACGACTCCGAGGGTCACGGTGTGCCCCAGGCTCAGGGGATTGCCGACCGCGAGCACGAGCTCTCCGACCGGCGGGAGGTCCGTCCGGAGCGGCATGGGGGAGAAATCTCGGTCGCCTGTGACCTGGAGGAGCGCGAGATCCGTGGACTCGTCCGAGCCGAGGAGCTCGGCGTCACATCGCTCGCCGCTGGTGAAGACCACCCGGAAGGCACTGGCCCCGGAGATCACGTGGTGATTCGTGACCACGAGACCTGATTCGTCGATCACCACGCCCGAACCGTCGAGAATCTTCCTCAGGCGCCCCCGGCTTCTCCGGAAGGACTCCACCTGGACCACAGAGCGGGCGGCGTCCGCGCTGGCCGTCTGGAGGGCCTGCGAGACCTGGGCTGCGGCCTGGCGGGGGTCCAGTTGAGTCGGCGCAAACCTCTGCCCGAGCCCAAACGACGCGGCCAGGAGGCCAGCGGCGGCGGAGACGAGGCCGAGTGAGCCGAGATGGAGGCGCCTTTGGGATGTGCTCATGTGGTCTCGGGACAGAACGGAGCCGGGCCCACCCAGGGGCCCGCTTACATTCCTCTTATAGCGTGCGGGGGGCTCTTGGATGCGCGCCTGCAATCTTGGTCTAAATCGCTTACTCTCAACGTACGCCAACGAGCCCTTGGCGCGCCCGTACGGCCTTAGGGTGTTCCCCACCCCATGGCTCAGTGCCGCTCCCAATTGGGGATGTGCTCCGGCCGGAGACCGTCGCCCCCGTCGTCCCTTCCCCAACAGTCTGCCTCCCAACTACTTCGATAGAGACTTCTCCGTGGCGTGTCTCGCCCCGGCGTCCCTTCGATGAACCACCGACCTCCTATGAAGTTCTTCATCCAAAGCCTCTCCGCGCTCGCGCTGCTGATCGCTTTCAGCGTCACGCCTGCCCACGCTCAAGATTGCCCGGCGGCTGCCAGCAAGGCTGCTCAGGTCTCCGTCGAGAAGACGACCTGCTGCGCGGCCACATCCCGCGCCGCGGTGGTCTCCGCCACGCCGGCCAAGTCCGAGTGCTGCTCCGCCAGCCAGAAGGCCGCGACCGTGGCCGCCAAGCCCGCCAAGAGCGAGTGCTGCCAGGAAGCGAAGGCCCAGACGGCCGCCGCGAAAAGCGGTTGCTGCTCCGAGACCAAGGCCAAGGCCGCGACCGTGGCGGTCGAGAAGAGCGACTGCGGCTCAACCTGCCCGACGACCAAGGCGGCCGTGGTTGCCGCCACGCCGGCCAAGTCCGAGTGCTGCTCCGCCAGCCAGAAGGCTGTGACCGTGGCCGCCAAGCCCGCGAAGAGCGAGTGCTGCCAGGAGGCGAAGGCTCAGACAGCCGCCGCCAAGAGCGAGTGCTGCTCCGCGACCGCTGAGAAGGCCGCGACCGTGGCCGCCAAGCCGGTGAAGAGCGAGTGCTGCCAGGAAGCGAAGGCTCAGACGGCCGCCGCCAAGAGCGAGTGCTGCTCCGCCACCAAGGAGAAGGCTGCGACCGTCGCAGTCAAGAAGAGCGACTGCGGTTCGACCTGCCCGACGACCAAGGCCGCCGTGGTGGCCGCCAAGCCGGCCAAGTCGGAGTGCTGCTCCGCCAGCCAGAAGGCCGCGACCGTGGCCGCCAAGCCGGTGAAGAGCGAGTGCTGCTCCGCGACCGCTGAGAAGGCCGCCACCGTCGCTGCCAAGCCCGCGAAGAGCGAGTGCTGCCTCGAGTCCAAGGCGGCCAAGGCTGGCCAGACGGTCGAGTGTGACTCGGCGTGCGCCAGCGAGAAGGCGGCGACCGTCGCCGCCAAGCCGGTCAAGTCCGAGTGCTGCTCCGCCAGCCAGAAGGCCGCGACCGTGGCCGCCAAGCCCGCGAAGAGCGAGTGCTGCTCCGCCACCAAGGAGAAGGCCGCGACCGTCGCTGCGAAGCCGGTCAAGTCCGAGTGCTGCTCCGCCAGCCAGAAGGCCGCGACCGTGGCCGCCAAGCCCGCGAAGAGCGAGTGCTGCCAGGAAGCGAAGGCCCAGAAGGCCGCCGCCAAGTCGGAGTGCTGCTCCGCGACCAAGGAAAAGGCCGCGACCGTCGCGAACAAGGCCGACAAGAACTGAGCCAGGGTCTCCCGGGAGCGCGGCTCCCATTGAGACTCGACGTCGAGGGCCGGCTTCCGTGAGGGGGCCGGCCCTCGGTCGTTGTGGAATTCGACCCCTGGCGGGTGCGCGCTGCGGTGGGCGGTGCCGCTATCCTCTGCGCGCCATGATCGCCCTCTCCAACGTCTCCAAGCATTTCGGACGCCAGGCGCTCCTCACGAGCGCCTCCTGCCAACTCGACCCCGGGGAGAAGGTGGGGCTCGTGGGCCCGAACGGCTCCGGCAAGTCGACGATGTTCCGGCTCATCGTCGGAGAGGAGCGCCCCGATGCGGGGGAGGTCACCGTGCCGAAGCACCTGGCCATCGGGTACTTCAAGCAGGACGCGGCGGAGGCCACGGATCGGACGGTCCTCGATGAGGCGATCACGGGAAGCGGCCGCCTGGGGACGCTTCATGCCGAGATCGCCCTGCTCGAGGAGGCCATGGCGGATCCGGAGCAGGCGGATCGGATGGATGAGATCCTCGAGCGCTTCGGTGAGATCCAGGGGGAGTACGCGCAGCTCGGCGGGTACGAGCTGGAGTCCAGCGCGCACGAGGTCCTGAACGGTCTGGGCTTCCGGCCCGATCAGATCACCGGCTCTTTTGCAGCCCTCTCGGGTGGATGGCGCATGCGCGTCTCCATCGCGCAGGTCTTGATCGGCCGGCCGGACGTGCTGCTGCTCGACGAGCCCACCAACCACCTCGACATCGAGTCGATCCTCTGGCTCGAGGGGTTCCTCCAGGGGACCGACGCGACGCTCCTCATGACCTGTCACGACCGGGACTTCATGAACCGGGTCGTCGGACGGATCGTCGAGATCGATGGGGGGGAGCTCATCCAGTACTCGGGGAACTACGACTTCTACAGCCGCGAGCGGCTCGTCCGCGCGCAGCAGCAGGACGCGGCCTTCAGCCGCCAGCAGGCGATGCTCAAGAAGGAGGAGCGCTTCATCGAGCGCTTCGACAAGAACGCGTCGAAGGCCTCGCAGGTGCAGTCGCGGGTCAAGAAGCTCGAGAAGATCGAGAAGCTCGAGCCCCCCAAGAAGCGGGTCCTCATTCCCTTCCGGATCGGCTCTCCGCCCCGGTCGGGGAACGACGTGGCGACCCTCGCGAGCGTCCACAAGAGCTACGGTGATCACCGCGTGTACGACGGCCTCGACCTCGAGGTGAAGCGCGGCGAACGCTGGTGTGTCATGGGCGCCAACGGCGCGGGAAAGTCGACGCTCCTCAAGCTCCTTGCCGGCGTGATCGAGGCCGATGCCGGCAGCGTGCGCCTCGGCGCATCCCTCAAGATGGGGTACTTCGCCCAGTCTGCTCTCGAGGTCTTGGATCCCGCGCTCACCATCTGGGAGCAGATCGACGACGCGTTCCCCGCAGCGACGACGCCCTCGAAGCGGAACCTGCTTGGGTGCTTTGACTTCCCCGGCGACGAGATCGAGAAGCCAATCCGGGTCCTCTCCGGCGGGGAACGGTCCCGGTTGGTGCTGGCCCAGATGCTCTTCGATCCGCCCAACTTCCTCGTCCTCGACGAGCCGACCAACCACCTGGACCTTGCCACCAAGGAGATGCTGGTGGAGACCCTCTCACGCTTCGACGGGACGATGATCTTCGTCAGCCACGACCGGACCTTCCTCCGCGGGCTGGCGAACCGGGTCCTCGATCTCTCCGACGGCAAGGCGCGCGTCTATCCAGGGGACTACTCGGAGTGGGTGGAGCGCACGGGCCAGGAGGCTCCGGGCGTCCACGCATGAGCCTCTCCATGCGGCGAGCGCAGTGCGGGGATAGGATGCGCTCGTGAAGCCCTCCGTCTTCGAAGCACCTGCCCTCGCTGACTTCTCGCTGCTGGACAGCGGTCAGGGGGAGAAGCTCGAGCGCTTCGGCCCGATCGTCCTCCGGCGCCCGGACCCGCAGGCGCTCTGGCGGAGGCGCCGCGGCGATGACGTTTGGGCTGGCGCAGACCTGACGTTCGTCCGGGAGTCGGACCGGGGAGGACGCTGGGAGGCTCGCAAGGGAGCCCCCGCTGAAGCGCGTAAGAAGCAGCCGGAGTGGAGGGTCACGCACGCCGGTGCGGAGCTGATCATTCGCCCGACCCCGTTCAAGCACGTCGGGCTGTTCCCGGAGCAAGCGGCGAACTGGGCTGCCATCGAGGCGCTCGGTGCAGAGCTCAAGGGGAGTCCACCGCGGCTGCTCAATCTCTTTGGCTACTCCGGCGCTGCGAGCGTCCTGGCCGCGAAGGCGGGCTGGGAGGTGACGCATGTGGACGCCTCGAAGGCGTCGATCACCTGGGCCGTGGACAACGCGGAGGCCAGCGGCCTGGGGCGAGGCGGCCTCCGAGTCGTCTGCGAGGACGCGCTCCGCTTCGCCCGGCGGGAGGCGCGCCGCGGCTCCACCTATGACGCGATTCTGATGGACCCGCCGCACTACGGTCGAGGTCCCAAGGGGGAGGTCTGGCGCCTCGAGGAGCACCTCGCAGAGCTCGTGGAGGTCGCCGGGCAACTGGCGAACCCAGCCGCCATGGTGATCCTCAGCACGTACGCCGTCGGACACTCCCCGCTGGCCTTCGTCAACCTGTTCGGGGACCTCGATGGTGGCTCTGTGGAGGCCGGCGAGCTGGCGATCCCCGAGGCTCCTGACGTCTCGGGGGCCGGGTCCGCCCGCCGCTGGCTCCCCGCGGGCTTCTGCGCCCGCTGGGCCCGCGGCTGCGCCCACGACCGTGACGCCGCGCGGGACTCGTGATGGACCTTGAGGTCCTGCATTGCTGCAACCACGTGCTCGGCGTGGCCAAGCCGGCGGGGCTCCCGGTGGTCCCCGACGCCAGCGGGGACCCCAGCCTCCTCGACGGCGCGAAGGCCTTCCTGAAGCGCGAGTTCAGCAAGCCAGGGGACGTCTTCCTGGGCGTGGTTCATCGCCTCGATCGGCCGGTCAGCGGGGTGGTGTGCTTCGGCCGGACGAGCAAGGGGGCGGCTCGCCTCTCGGAGAGCTTCCGCTCGGGCGAGGCCGAGAAGACCTACCTGGCGGTGACCTCCCGGCCGCTGACGGAGCGGGAGGGCGTCATCGAGCACTGGCTGCTGAAGGACTCATCCAGGAACACGGTGCGGGTCGTCGATCGGGAGACGCCGGGGGCCAAGCGCGCGGAGACGAGGTTCCAGCGGCTGGAGGACCGGCGCGGGCAGAGCCTCGTTCGGCTCAGCCCCATCACCGGCCGCTCTCATCAGCTGCGGGTCGCCATGGCGTCCCTCGACGCGCCCCTGGTGGGGGACCTCCGGTACGGCGCGGCGGCACCGCTGCCAGACCGCAGCGTCGCCCTGCACGCCCTGACCCTGGAGCTCCCGCATCCGACCCGGCCCGAGGCGGTCTCGCTCCGTGCGGAGCTCCCGCCGCTCGAGATCTGGCGCGGGTGGCAGGGGCTATGACCGGCGGGTCGCGAGCTCGACGGTCTGAGTGACGACCTGCTGGAGCATGCCCTGGGCACGCTCATCGCTCAGGGTCCCGTCCTCACCGAAGGCCTCGTGGGCGCGACCGAGTCCGAACTGGGCGGGCACCACGTGGACGCCGATGTTGGAGAGGAGCAGGCGCAGTTGGGGCAGCATGCGGATGCCGCCCAGGGCGCCAGGGGAGGCCGCGAGGAGCCCGCAGGCCTTGCCGGAGAAGGCGGCCAGCATGGCCTCCTCAGGAGCCGGGCGGGTGGCCCAATCGATCACGTTCTTCACGAGCGCGGGGTAGGAAGAGTTGTACTCGGGTGAGGCGATCAGGAGGCCGTCCGCGGCCTTGAGGCGCTCCTTGAACGCGGTCACGGTCTCGGGGGTGCCCTGGGCCTCGAGGTCCTCGTCGAAGATCGGCATCGGGAGCTCCGCGAGGTCGATGACGTCCACCTCTGCTCCCGCTTCAGTGGCGAGGGAGACGGCCGCAGCGAGGAGCTTGCGGTTGAGGGAGGCGGAGCGGCAGGATCCGGCGAAGGCAGCGATTCGGGGCTTGGACATGGAGGTGCTGGGGAGATTCGTTGGGGGGGGAGCGGGGGTCAGTCCTTGGACGCCCCGGGGCGCCTGGCCCGTGCGGGTGGTTGCCAGGGGGGCATGCTATCCAGGACGGCCTTGAGCCGCTGCCGTGAGCCGTCGCCATCGCCCTCGACGGGGTGTTCCCCGAGCGGGTCGCTCTCGAGGTGGATCAAGCGCCCGTCCTGATGGAGCCGGTGCACTTCATCCTGAGCGAATCGCCCGGGCTTGCCGGGGACGTTCCAGCGCGGATCGTAGTGGCAGAAGATCCACTCGCGCGGCTCGTGCGGCTGGCCCAGCAAGCGGGGGAGGAAGCTCACGCCGTCGATGAGCTCGGACTCGGGGAGCGGAATGCGGGCGCCCTCGCAGAGGGTGGGAACGAAGTCGGTGAAGTCCACGAGGTCCTCGCAAACGGCAGGAGCCGCCCGGCCGGGCCACCACGCGATCAGCGGCACGTGGGTCCCGTGGGTGTTCATCCTGGACTTGCCGCCGACGATCCCCGCGCCGCGCCATCGGCTCGTGACCCGCCGGTCCGTGCCGTTATCACCGACGAAGAGGACCAAGGTCTCCCGATCGCTCTTGGAGCTCGCCGCGGCGTCGAGCACTCGCCCGACCAGCGAGTCCATGTGTCCGACCATGGCCGCGAACTTGGCCTGGAGCCCCTCGACGCCCTCGCTGGCCTCCGGGGGCCGCACGAAGGGAGAGTGGGGGAGGACCATCGGGTAGTAGAGGAACAGCGGCGCCTCGCGCTCCTCCTCGATGAGCTTCACCGCGTGATCACAGATGAGGTCCGGGCCGAAGGCCCCGGCGTACACGCTCAGCTCCCCGTCGACGTCCAGCCGCGGATCCGCATAACGAGAGCCGGGCGGCGCGTCGGTGTTCCAAAGGCACCACCCGTCGAAGCCGAGTTGGGCCGGCCGCTGGGGGTCGATATCGCCGTAGGTGAGCTGCCACTTCCCGGTGATGGCGGTGTCGTAACCCGCGTCCTTGAAGCGCCTGGCGAAGGTGACCTCGTCGGGGTCGAGGAACCCGAAGCGGACGTAGTTCCGGAACGAGTACCGCCCCGTCATGAGCTGGACCCGCGACGGGGTGCAGAGGGGCGTGCTGTGGCAGCGTGTGAAGTTGACGCCCTCTGCGGCCATACGGTCGAGGTGGGGCGTCTCGTAGGACTCTCCGCCGTTGACGTTGAGGCACTCGTACCCGAGGTCGTCCGCCAGGATGAGGACGATGTTGGGGCGCTCATCGAGCGTGGTGGGCCCGGCTGCGCGCACGGGCTCGGCGGAGTCCAGCGAGGCGCCGGGGCCCGCCCAGGGGGCGCAAGCGGCGAAGGCCGGAGCCAAGGCCGCAGCGAAGGCAGCCAGGCGGAGGGAGCAGGGCTTCGCCCTGGATGGCTGGCAGGTCATCGCCCCATGGACTCGAGGTTCTCCCCGACGGGCCGGAAGAAGATGCGGCTGCGATCGATCTCGCTCTCCGAGATCTGCTTGAACTCACCTGAGAGGGGGTACAGAGGGCCCCCCTCGAGGACGCCCATGACGGCCTCCGCGGTCCTCCTGGAGCCGTCCTCAAGATCGGACTCCAGGACCTTCTCGACGAGGCTCTTGTCTTCGATGGATCGCCCGAGGGCGAGGGCCAGCACGGCCGCGTCCCGCTCCTCGGCCAGAGGGCCTCCGAGCGCCTTCTCCAGGGCCTCCATGGCGTCCTCGTTCGGGAGCGAGTAGCCGAGTCCGATGAGCGCGCTGCGCCTGACCAGCGGGTTGCTGTCCTTGCGCGCCGCCTTGATGACGGTGCGGATACTCCCCTTGTCGGCCTTGCCGCAGGCGGCAAGAGCGCGGATCCACTCGGCACGGGTGGCCTCGTCCTTCTCTGACTTCCACCCCTTCTTTGCGATAGAGAGGCCCTCTCGGCTTCCGATCTGTTCGAGGGCCACCGCGGTGCGGGCGCGCCTCGAGGCGCTCGGGCTCCGGGCGGTCTCGGCGAGGACGTCGATGAAGATCGCGGGGGAGATCGTGCCCAGGAGCTCGACCGTCCCGTCCACGATCGCGCCGCCGCCGCCGCCCCAGCCCCCGTCCCAGAGGCCGATCTGCTTCGCGAGGAAGTCCGACGCGGCGGGCTCGGCGGTGAACATGATCTGGATCACGTCGCCCCGGTCGCCCATGCCGATGAAGCGCTTGTTGAGCGCCCCGAGCTTCTCGTCGAGCTCTTCCGCCTTGAGCCCCCTACCGAGTTCGTCCTCGTCGATGACCCGAAAGGACTCTCCCACAAGGAGGCGGCGTGGAGCGCTCGCGCCGGCGGGCAGCTCCGGCCGCTCCTCGACCCCCGCCCGTCGCAAGGCCTCACCGGTACACCACGCGAGCTCCTCAGCCGAGATCTCCCAGGGGCAGGACAGGAGCAGCTCACCGTCCGGTCCGATCCACAGATGATGGGGGAGGGCGACCACCCCGCTCGCGTTGGGCGTCACCCAGCGCTCCAGTACGGTCGCGAGGTTGTTCCGATGATTCCTCGGCTCCAGGCCCTTCATCCTCGGGAGCATCTTCGACTCGTCCTCGGCGAAGGACCAGGCGGGCACGTTGATGGTCGATGCCGCCGCCTTCGCGGCAGCCTTGTCTGAGTAGACCTCTCGGACGTGTTGGTCGGTCCGGCCTTCCTGGGCCTCGCCCATCGCAACCATCACGACCCGCCGCTCCTTGCTGGCGACCTCGAGGGCGGCTTCGATCTGGGGGGCCCATTCAATCTTGGGGCCCACGAAGGGGGGATCGAGCGGTACTGCGGGGACAAGGTGTCCCGTCAGGAGGAGGACAGCGGTGGAGAGCATGGTGGAGTTGGCAAAGGAGCGGGACCGCCAGCCTAGGCCACGGGGAGGCCGCACCGGGCATCTGCTCGTCAGGCTGAACAGAGGCCCAACAGTCTCACGGCGCGAGGCGGCGCTGTGGGCGCCCAGGAGAGGAGCGCGGGGCCCACGGTGGACTCCGTAGCATGGTGGTAGGGGCGGGGGCCCCCCGGCCCTGTAGCCGCTCCCCGAGCGGAAGGGCTTCTGGACTGGGCTGGAGGCGGCTAGGATCCTACGCGTGTCGCGGATCCTCGGACTCTGCTCGGGCGACCCCACGAGTCGCCTCAGCTTCTCAGGGTCGGCTCGCCAGCTTTTCATCTCACTCGACGGGCTTGGTGTGCTCTCCGAGGCGGTGGACGTGGACCTCACGCGTCCGATGAGGCTCGCGACCCGCGCCCTTGAGCTCGCCCGCTCACGCCGGGCGCCGGCGCATCGGCTGAGGGCCCGTTGGTCGGCTCGGGCCGTCGAGCTGAGGTCGCGCCGGGCCATCCGGAGCCTCGCGCGTTCCGAGGCGGACGCTGTGCTCATGTACGGGACCGACTACTTCCCGGCGGAGCAGGGGGTGCGCCCCGCGCGACCTGTCGGCGCCGCCCTGGACGCGACCTTCGCTCAGATCGCGCGGGCGGGAGAGCATGACTTCGGGCAGCTCACTCCCCTCGAGGTCGAGGCCTGTGTCGCGCGGCAGCGGGACATCCTCGAGCGTTGCACGGTGCTGTTCCCCCGCACCGAGTGGTGCGCCGCTTCGCTCGAGGAGGACTACGGGGTCGCCCATGACCGACTCGTGGTCACGGGCGCCGGTGTCAACTTCGACAGGGAGGTTCCGGAGCGAGAGCGGTACGACGGTCGGACGTTGCTCTTCGTGGGACGCGACTGGCAGCGCAAGAACGGTCCCCTGGTCCTTGACGCCTTCCGGCTCGCGCGGAGAGCGCGACCTGACCTTCGGCTCGAGGTCGTCGGCCCTTCCGGGCTCGCCGTGCAGGAGCCCGGGGTCGAGTGGGTCGGCGCCCTCGACGGTGAGCGCCGAGACGAGCTCCAGGCTCGCTACCTCAACGCTTCCCTCTTCCTCTGCCCTTCGCGCTTCGAGCCCTTCGGGGTCGCGATCCTGGAGGCCATGTCGGCCGGGTGCCCCGCCGTCGCCCTGGACCGCGGCGCGGCGCGGGAGATCATCGAGGACGGCGTGACGGGCTCACTGCTCCGGGATGATGAACCGTCTGCGCTCGCAAAGGTGATCCTCGGGTGGACCTCGGACCTGGAACGGCTCTCGGCCGCCGGGGCGCGGGCGAAGGCGACCGTCCAGGAGCGCTGGGGGTGGGACCGGGCGGCTCGTCGCGTGGAACAGGGGCTCCTCTCGGGCGGGATCGGGCCGTTGCTGAAGCCGCAGGGGACCCGGGTCCGGCGCCAGCCGGTTCCCGGCGAGCGACCTGCTCGGGCAGCTCGTATGCGCTGATCACGGCGCCGTAGGGTGGCGCGGGCCAAGAAATCTGCGCAGGCAGCCACATGTCCGGGGGCCTGTCTCGTAGTCCCCGGTGCATTCGCCTTTCGCTCTACGCGGTCCTCCTATTCACATGCGCTCTTCTGGACGCCTCCTTGGACTCCCGATCCTCCTTCTCTGCAGCGGCTGCGGGTCGTACCCGGAACCGGAGATCGTCGCCAACGGCGCGTTCACCTTCGTGGACGGCGGTGAGAGCGCGGGAATGGACCGCTACCAACTGTTCATGGCGGAGCCCCTCGATCTCGGTCAATCCCAGGTCGTCCGCCATGAGCTCGAGTGGTGCCCGGACGTCGATCTGGTGGGGTACCTCGACCTCGCGTTTCCGCTCTCCGGAAGGGACGACAAGGGGAGCGCCCCGTGGGCGGCCACCGTCTTCGAGCTCCGCCTTGAAGACGCGGAGGGGAAGGTGTTGTTCAGGGACAAGGGGCCCCTCCGCGACTGGACCTGGTCTGGAGGCGTCGGCGGCTCGACGACCTCGCTCTACACCTCCAAGACGATGTTCAAGCCCGAGGTGGACGGCCCCTTCTTCCTCGTGGCCGAGGTCGAAGCCGCCGGAGAAGGGGCGCCCGCTGGGACGCTCGCGCTGCGCGGCGGGGGGTGGAAGCTGGAGGGCGAGCCCATGCCCTTGTCCACGCTCTTTCACTAGTCGCCCGGCTCCGGGGATCCGGCGCTCCGGGGGATGTTAGGTCGGGCATCGGGTGTGGGTAGACTCCAGCCATGATCCTAGAGAGCCTCCTCCTCGCCGCGGCGAGCCTCCAGGTTGCCCAGGGCGAGGTCACCACGATCGGCCAGGCCCGGCAACTCTTCGTCGACCGCCACCTCGTCGAGTCCACCGAGGGCTGTGAGCTCAGGCTCGCGGTTCCACGGGACGAGGGGGCGGTCTTCGAGTTCGACGCGCCATGGGAGGGGCGCTTCTCCGCCTACTCAACGGTGATCGCCCACGAGGAGGGGTTCCTCCTCTACTACCGCGGCCTCGCGAAGGCGGGGGCGGACGGTTCGGACCTCGAGCGGACTTGCGTTGCCGTGAGCGATGACGGCCGCAGTTGGCGGCGCCCATCGCTCGGCCTCTTTGAGGTCGACGGCGACAGCGAGAACGGCGACAGCGAGAACAACGTGGTCCTCGCGGAACAGCCGCCGTTCTCCCACAACTTCAGCCCCTTCCTCGACACCCGACCGGGCGTCTCGGAGGAGGAGCGCTTCAAGGCGCTGAGCGGCGTCGAGGCCACAGGCCTCATGGGCTGGAGTTCAGCGGACGGGCTGCGTTGGGAGCGCGTCCGCGAAGAGCCGGTCATGGCAGATGGGATGTTCGACTCCCAGAACGTGGCCTTCTGGTCGGAGCTTGAAGCCTGCTATGTCTGCTACATGCGGACCTGGACGGGGGAGAGTTACACGGGCTTTCGTTCTGTGAGCCGCTCGACCTCCGCCGACTTCCTGACGTGGACGCCTTCGCAGCCCATGGCCTTCACGGGGGAGGGGTTGGAGCACATCTACACCAATCAGACTCACCCCTACTTCCGGGCGCCACAGACCTACGTCGCCATCGCCGCCCGCTTCATGCCCGGCCGCGCGGTGCTCGACGCCGCGAGCGCAGAGCGGCTCGGGGTTGACCCCGGGTACTTCCGCGACTGCTCCGACGCGGTCCTCCTGACCTCTCGCGGCGGGCTGATCTACGACCGGACCTTCAGGGAGGCCTTCCTACGTCCAGGCTTCGGGCTGGAGAACTGGGTCTCACGGTCCAACTACCCGGCCTTGAACGTGGTCCAGACCGGTCCGGCGGAGATGTCCCTCTACGTCAACCAGAACTATGCGCAGCCGACCGCGGCGCTGCACCGGTACTCCCTGAGGCTCGACGGCTTCGCGAGCCTCCACGCGGGGTTCACGGGGGGGGTGCTCACCACCAGGCCGCTGCGCTTTGAAGGGAACGCCCTGGAGATCAACTACGCCACCTCCGCCGCGGGGGGGCTACGGGTGGAGATCGTCGGGGCGGACGGGGAGGCGATCCCCGGCTTCGGCCTCGATGGCGCCGGGGAGCTCATCGGCAACGAGATCGATGGTGCTGCGCGGTGGGTAGAGGGCGCTGACCTGGGGCGGCTCGAGGGCCGTGCTGTCCGGCTTCGCTTTCACCTGCGGGACGGAGACGTCTATTCGTGGCGCTTCCACCGGGCGCCCATCTTGGGCAACGCCTCGGCCGAGCAAGGCCGCTGATCGACTCGGGAGACCCTCTACCCCACCCTCACGCCATGCTTCGAACGCTCGCCCTCTGCCTCGGCTCCTCCTTTGCCCCCGAGGAGCCGACGCCGGACGTCGTGATCTACGGCGGGACGAGCGCCGGGGTGATCGCCGCCTGCCAGGTGGAGCGCATGGGAGGCACGGTGCTGCTCGTCGATCCGGACGGGCGGCTCGGCGGGCTCTCGAGCGGGGGACTGGGCGCCACGGACATCGGTCACAAGGACGCGGTCGGCGGGCTCTCCCGCGAGTTCTACCGGCGCGTATCGCGTCACTACGACCGGCCTGAGGCCTGGCGTCAGGAGCGCGCCGAGGACTACCGCGGCGGCGCCCGGGCCAGCGACGGCGAGGTGATGTGGGCGTTCGAGCCGCACGTGGCCGAGCAGATCTTCGAGGGGTTGATCGAGGAGCACGGCATCACCGTCCTCCGGGGTGAGCGGCTCGATCGGTCACCAGGCGGGATCGGGCTCACCAAGACAGAGGGACGCGGGGCCCCGTCGATCCAGTGGATCAAGACGGAGTCGGGGCGCCGGATCGATGGACGGGTGTTCATGGACGCGACCTATGAGGGGGACCTCATGGCCCTCGCCGGGGTCAGCTACACCGTGGGGCGCGAGGGCGAGGCGGAGTTCGGAGAGTCGCTGGCGGGCGTCCGTACGGCGCTGGCCCGATACCACCAGTTCGCCCCGGGCGTCGATCCCTGGGTCCGCCCGGGCGACCCCAGCAGCGGCCTCCTGCCGGAGGTGGGTCTGGAAGGGCCTCGAGAGGACGGTGATGGCGACCGCAACGTACAGGCCTATTGCCTCCGGCTCTGCTTCACGGACGACCCGGAGAACCGGCTGCCTATCGTCGAGCCCCAGGAGTACGACGCCGCCCGGTACGAGCTCCTGTTGCGCGACTTCGAAGCGGGGGCGGACCGCGCGCCCTGGAGTCCGATCGGGATGCCGAACCGGAAGACCGACACCAACAACAACCGAGGTGTGTCCCTCGACTGGATCGGTCACAGCGCCGCCTGGGCCGAGGCGAGCTACGAGGAGCGGGCAGAGCTCTACATCGCCCACCGGCGCTGGACCGAGGGGCTGCTCTGGACGCTGGCCTCGAGCGACCGGGTGCCCGCGGAGATCCGCGCAGAGATCGGGCAGTGGGGGCCGGCGAAGGACGAGTTCGTGGAGACGGGCGGATACTCGCCCCAGCTCTACGTCCGCGAGGCACGGCGCATGAGGGGGGCGCTGGTGATGACCGAGCACCACTGCCGCAGCGCCGAGGTGGCGACGTCCCCCGTGGGGCTGGCTGCCTACACCATGGACTCCCATAACGTCCGCCGCTACGTGGACGCCGCGGGCCATGTGCGTAACGAGGGGGACGTTCAGGTCCGCGTCCCGCGGCCGTTCCGCATCGGGTATGACGCGCTGACCCCGGCGCGCGCCGAGTGCGAGAACCTGCTCGTGGTCTGCTGCCCCTCCGCGACTCACGTGGCCTTCGGCTCGATCCGCATGGAGCCCGTCTTCATGATCCTCGCCCAGTCGGCGGCGACGGCCGCCGTGCACGCCGTCCGGGCGGGGTGCTGCGTTCAGGCGGTGGACCGGGAACGGCTCGAGGAGCGGATGCTCGCCGACGGGCAGGTGCTCACCCCGCCGCCCGTGAAGGAGGCGCCGAAGGGGCGCGCCCTGAAGGACCTTGGGGCCATCGTGGTGGACGAGGACGCCGCCGAGCGCAACGGGTTCGAGACCGTGAGTCAGTCGGCGGCGGGCTGGTTCGGGGTGGGGTACCGGCACGACGGCAACGACCTCAAGGGCTCGCAGTCGGTGCGCTACCGCCTCAAGGTCCCCGAGGCGGGGCGGTACGAGGTGCGCATCGCCTGGACGGCGAGCGGGAACCGTGCCTCCGCGGTCCCGGTGGAGGTCCGGGCCGGCGCGCTCCTCGGGCGCTTCGAACTGGACCAGCGCCAGCCTCCGAGTCAGGGGGCGTACCAGGTCCTCGGCGCGTGGGATCTCACCCCCGGGCAGGTGGTCGTGGAGATCTCCAACCGGGGGACGGATGGCTACGTCATCGCCGACGCCGTGGCGCTACAGCGCGCCAAGGACTGAGGTCTGAGTTCCCCCGTCCGGGGCCAGCCCTCAGCGCTCCGACTCGGCGCCGTCGAGCGCGGCCTCGCGGATGACGTCCATTCCTATCGGGGTGCGTGAGACCGGGGCCGTCCGCCCGCCCTCTCGAGCAGTCAGCCGGGCGAGGAGCGCCCTCAGCTCGTCCCGCTTCTCGGGCTCGGCGTCGAAGAGGTTGGTCCTCTCGTCGGGGTCACGGCCCAGGTGGTAGAGCTGGCCCGCAGGCGGCTCCCCGGTGTCACCGGGCAGCGCGTACTCCTTCATCCAGCCCTTCGAGTAGTCGTTGCCGCCCGAGCCAGCGTGGTCCAGGTACTTCCACGGGCCGACCCGCAGCTGGAACTGTCCCCGGAAGCTCTGGGTGAGCATGTGCGGCCGGATCGGGTCCGCGTCGTCCTGGAGGCCGAGCATGGTCGGCAGCATGTCGAAGCTGTCGACCGCCACCTCTGCGGGGAGCTCATGGCCGGCAATGGAGGCGACGGTTGCGAAGAGGTCGGTGGTGTTCGTGAGCTGGCCCGAGACCTGGCCGGCGGGGATGTGGCCTGGCCAGCGCGCGATGAAGGGGACGCGGTGGCCGCCCTCCCAGCCGTCGCGCTTCATGCCGCGCAGCCCGCCCGCGGCGTCGTGCTCGTGGTCCTCGCGCATCCAGCGCGTGTGCAGCGTCTCGGGGCCGTTGTCCGAGTTGAACATCACGAGCGTGTCCCCACCGATCTCCAGCTCAGCCAAGGCGTCGAGCAGCCGGCCCGTGATCTGGTCGAGCTCCCGCACGAAGTCCCCGCGCGGCCCGGCGCCGGAGGTCCCCGCGAACTCAGGCGAGGGGAGCACGGGCGCGTGGGAGATCTGGGTCGACAGCACCAGGAAGAAGGGCTCGTCCGGGCGCTGCTCCCGGTGGGACCGGATGAAGGTGAGGGCCTTCTCCAGGAAGAGCTGGTCCGCGCCCACGAAGCGATACCCCGGCGCCATCCAGCCCTCGTCATTGTCCCAGCGCCACTTGCCGCCCGGGTTCGGCAGGCGGTCTCGCTTGTGGCGGACGCTCGCGGGCGTCACGACCATCCCGTCCTGGAGGTAGAGGTAGAGGGGGTCGGTGGTGGGGCAGTTGGGCGTCACGAAGGACACGTCGAAGCCGCGGGCGTTGGGTCCGTCGAGCAGCGGGGTGCTCTTCTCGTAGTCGATCTTCAGGGAGTTCTCGAAGCCGCCGCCCAGGCGCTTCCCCTCGCTATCGAACCAGGTCAGCCCCACGTGCCACTTACCGAAGACGGCGGTGCGATACCCCGCCGAGCGGGCCATGTCGGCGATCGACACCATCCCCGGCTCCAGGTAGCTCGGGCCCCCCGGCCCCTCGAAGGCCCGCGACCCGCGACCGGTCCTACAGATCAGCTGGCCCGCGTAGAGCCCCGCCCGCGAGGGAGAGCAGATGGTCGACGGACTGTGGGCGTCTGTGAACCGGACCCCCTCCGCTGCCATCTGGTCCAGCCGCGGCGTCTCGTAGCCCGCCCCGGGGTTGTAGGACGAGAGGTCCCCATACCCGAGGTCGTCCGCGTAGACGATCACGACGTTCGGGAGCTCCTGCGCCGCCGCAGCCAGCGGGCTCAGGGAGGCGATCAGGGCGAGGGAGGTCAGCCGGCCGGAGAAGCTCATGGGCCCATGGTACGGGCCGCGCTCCGGGTCTCTGCGGGTCAGACCGCCGCGACGGGCGCGGTCTCGCCCACGGGAGCCAGGGCCTCGTCGGCGCTCCAGAGGACGTTGTAGATGGTGTCTCGCTCGACGGGAATGCGGCCGGCGTCGCGGATCCACTGGACGAGCTCGGCGCGCAGGACCTGCTGGGGGGTGGTGGCGCCGGCCTCGTGGTAGATCTTCTCCTCGACCACGGTGCCGTCCACGTCGTCCGCCCCGTAGGCCAGCGCCATCTGGGCGACCGGGATCGAGAGCATGATCCAGTACGCCTTGATGTGGTCGATGTTGTCGAGCAGCAGGCGGCTCACGGCGATCTCGCGGAGCTCCTCCAGGGCGGTGGGGCCGGGGAGGTGGCTCCACTCGGTGTTGTCCGGGTGGAAGCTGAGGGGGATGTAGGTCTGGAAGCCGCCGGTCTCGTCCTGCAGGAGGCGCAGGCGATCCAGGTGGTCGACCCGCTCCTCCACGGTCTCGATGTGACCGTGAAGCATGGTGCAGTTGGAGTGCAGACCGGCCTGGTGCACGATGCGCGCCGTGTCGATCCACTCGTCGCCGGTGTTCTTCTTGTCGTAGCCCTCGTCGCGCACGCGATCGGAGAAGACCTCCGCGCCGCCGCCGGGGCAGGAGCCGAGCCCCGCCTCCACGAGCTCGGGGAGGACCTCCGCCAGGGGCTTCTTGGCCCGGCGCGCGATCTGCATCAGCTCGATCATCGTGAACGCCTTGATGTGGATGGCCGGGCGGACCTCCTTCACGGCGCGCAGGATGTCGAGGTAGTACTCGTAGGGGAGCTTGGGGTAGATCCCCGCCACCATGTGCACCTCGGTCACCGGCTCGTCGAGCTGGGCGCGGATCTTCTCCGCGACCTCCTCGGGCTTCATGACGTACGCCCCCTCTTGGCCGGGGAGGCGCTGGAACGCGCAGAAGCGGCAGAGCTTGTTGCAGACGTTCGTGTAGTTGACGTGCTGGTTGACGTTGAAGTACGTCAGGTCGCCGTGCTTGCGCTCGCGGACCCAGTTGGCCAGCGCGCCGACCGCGTGGAGGTCGGCGCCGTAGAGGCGGACGCCGTCCTCTCGGGACAGGCGCTCGCCAGCGAAGACGCGCTCCGCGATGTCGCCGATGCCAGCGGCCGCGGCCTGGCTCTGGATCGCGTGGCTCATGCCTGCACCCCCGGCATGGCGTCTTCACGGTTCGCGGGGAATACCGGCCCGTCGTGGCGCTCGTCCACGAGCCCGTACCAGGAGTTGCGCTGGCGCGGCGTGAAGCCCGCCGATTGGATGAGGTGCTCCACGGTCTGGACCGAGGAGAGGTGGAAGCAGCCTGCGGCGGAGACGACGTTCTCCTCGATCATCGTGCCACCGAAGTCGTTCGCGCCGAACTGCAGGCTCATCTGACCCATCTTCATGCCCTGGGTGACGTAGCTGGTCTGGATGCTGTCGACGTTGTCGAGGAAGATCCGGCTCAGGGCCTGCACCCGCAGGTAGACAGCCGGGGTGGCCTTCTCGGGGTAGTCCTGTTCCCGCGGCACGCCGTCGGGCTGGCAAGTCCAGGAGATGAAGGCCGTGAAGCCGCCGGTCTCGTCCTGCAGGTCACGGACGCGCTGGAGGTGCTCGACCCGCTCGGCCGCAGTCTCCACGTGGCCAAACATCATGGTGGCGCTCGACCGCAGGCCGCCCTCGTGGATCTTGCGGTGCACGTCGAGCCAGCGGTCGGTGGTCGTCTTCTTGGGCGCTATGATCTTGCGTACGCGCTCCACGAGCAGCTCGGCGCCGGCGCCGGGCACGCTGCCGAGCCCCGCATCCTTGAGGTCCCGGATGACCTCCTCAATGGGCCGCTTCTCGTACTGGGCGAAGTGGTCCAGCTCCGGTGCGGAGAGGGCGTGGCTGTTGACCTCGGGAAAGCGCTCGCGCAGGTCGCTGATGAGCTCACCCCACCATTCGGAGAGGATGCGCGGGTGATGGCCGCCCTGCATGAGGACCTGCCGGCCTCCGAGCCGAGATAGCTCGCTGACCTTGTCGTAGATCTCCGAGCGGGAGAGGACGTAGGCCTCGGGGTCGCCGGGGGAGCGGTAGAAGGCGCAGAAGCCGCAGTCGGTCAGGCAGACATTCGTCGGGTTGATGTTCCGATCGATGATGTAGGTGACGCGATTCTCTGGGTGCTTGCGACGCCGGACGAGGTCGGCGAGGCGCCCGAGGGTCAGGAGGTCCGCGCGCTCGTGGAGATGGAGCCCCTCCTCCGGGGTGAGGCGCAGGCCGTCCTCGACCTTGCCCGCGATCCTTGCGACCTCCGCGTCGCCGTGCCCCGCCGAGGCGAGCGGGGACCGCCAGTCCTGGGGGCGCCGGCCGGAGGGGGTTTCGTGGCGGCTCTGGGCCGCTTCGGTGGCTGCTGCGACCTCGATCATGGCGCGGAGATCCTAGGCGATTCCTCGGTGCTTCTTACCCCTGGAACGGTCCTCTTGAGCAGCCCGGGGGCGGGGCCGCCTGTGCGGGTGCTGCGGCGGCCGGCCCCCTTCCGCCCTGTGCCGTGGCAGGGGGCCGCAGATAGAGGGTTCACAAGGGACTCCGTGGCGCTACTGTCGGTGGACGAGTCCCGGACCGCTTTGCGGTCGGGCCGACCTAACCCCAGCGCCCATAGGGCGAAGGCACCCACGATGAAGATGAGTTTGATTGCTGCGACCAGCCTCCTGGCCCTCGCGGCGCCTCTTCAAGCGCAGGACCAGGACGCTCAGGAGCTCCTGCAGTCCGTGATCGCCCTTGAAGAGGAATACGACGACGCCTACGCCGAGTGGCGCGAGGAGCTGATGGCCAGATCGAACGCCTGGCGCGAGGCTTACGAGAACGACCCCAACGCGCCCCGCCCGGAGCGCCTGCCCCAGATCGAGCCGGACTTCTGGCCCCGCTTCAACGAAGCGGCCGCCCAGGGGTCGACCATGGCCCAGGTGTGGTGCATCGAGAACTACGTCCCCGGCGACGTGGTCCCCAAGGCCCAGCAGGAGTCGGACTTCACCCGCCGGATCATGACGCTCCTCACGGACGCGAGCGCGCCCCACGAGAAGCTCCCCCGTGCCGTCATGACGCGCAGCCGTGGCAACGGCATGGCCCAGGAGACCACAGATGCTCTGCTCGTGATGATCGGTCAGCTGGCGTCCAGCGAGGACGTTGCCGCCGAGGCCGCCTACAACCGGGCTTCCCTCGTGGACGACCGGCGCGGGACCCTCGAGGAGCGCAAGCCTGCCCTCGATCGCTACCGTGCGGTCGCCGCTTCCTTCCCGACGACCAAGTACGGTCAGCGTGCGAACGGTCAGGTCTTCAAGGTCGAGCGCCTGCAGCTCGGCATGAAGGCTCCGGAGATCGTCGGCAAGGACATCGACGGCAACGACATGAAGCTCTCCGACTTCGAGGGCAAGGTCACCGTCCTGGACTTCTGGGGCTTTTGGTGAGGCCCTTGCGTTGCGATGATCCCGCACGAAAAGACGCTCGTGAAGCGTCTGGAGGATCAGCCCTTTGCTCTCGTTGGTATCAACAGTGACAACGAGAAGCGTTACCGAGAGCGTCGGCCCGAGATGGGCGTGACGTGGCGTAGCTTCTTTGACGGTGGCAGCACCGGCGGCCCGATCGCGAGCCAGTGGGGCGTCACCGGGTGGCCCACGATCTACGTCCTCGATAGCGAGGGTAAGATCCGCTATCAGGGCGTTCGAGGTGAAGCGATGGACCGCGCCGTGGACACGCTCCTCGCGGAGATGGGTGTCACGGACTTCGAGCGGGGCCATTACGGCGAGGAAGAGCCGGCGGCCAAGCCGACCGGCGCCAAGCGTGGCTCGGTCCGCGCCCTCCCGTTGATCCGGGCGCCCAAGAAGGGGAAGTCCGGCCTCTGATCGGGGCAGGATGACAAGGCGGCGAGGGCCGGCGCGGGGGACCGCGCCGGCCCTCGCCCGTTCACGGGAGGGCGCGCGCACGGGGCGGGTGGCATACTCCGCCCATGAACTCCACGCTGACCCTCGGATTGCTCGGTGCCGCCCTCCTGATCTCTGCGTGTGGCGCGCCCACCACGCCCCAGGAGGAGCCCTCGGGCGGGGCGGCGGACTCAACGGCAGACTCAGCGGCTGGCTCCCTGGCCGGCTCCCTGGCCGGCTCCCTGGCCGGCTCTTCGGACGCGGGGACCGCCGTGGCTGTGGGGCCGGAGGCTTCGCCCGGGCTGGAGCCGGCGGGCGAGGCGAAGCCCAAGGATATCGAGGAGCCCGCGGCCGAGGGGCTCTCGTGGTCCGAGCTGGATCGCCGCGGTGATGAGCACCTCAAGGCCGGGCGGTTCGAAGAGGCGATCGCGGACTTCGACGCGGCCATCGCCCTCGAGCTCGGCCTCGAGGCGCACCACTGGCGGCGGGGGATCGCGCACTATTACGCGGGGCGCTACGCCGACGGCGCAGCGCAGTTCGAGCTGCACCGCACGGTCAACGGGAACGACGTGGAGAATGCCGCGTGGCACTTCCTCTGCGTCGCCCGCGTGGACGGCGTCGAGGCGGCTCGGGCGCGGCTCCTGCCCGTGGCGCCGGACTCGCGGGTACCGATGATGGAGGTGCTCGAGATGTTCGCCGGTCGCTCGACGCCGATCCACGTCCTCGAGGCCGCGAAGGCTGCGGACGGGTCCGCCCAGAGCGAGTCCGCGCTCTTCTACGCGTACCTGTACGTGGGCCTCTACAACGAGGTGCTGGGCCGACCGGAGGAGGCCAAGGCCGCCATCGAGGTCGCCGCCACCGAGCACACCAGCCCGTACTACATGGGGGACGTGGCCCGCGTCCACGCGGCGCGGCTCGCCGAGTGAGCGGCGCCTCCCCGGCAGCTCACCTCGGGGCGGTGCTCATGAGCAGCCCGTCGTTCTCGGTGGAGAGCAGCATCAGGTAGACGAGGTTCACGATGGACTCCTCGCCGAGGTAGGGCGCGCCCATGTGGGGCGTTGAGTAGCGCAGCCCGTAGCCCGGCTCCCATGAGCAGAGGAAGCGCCAGCGCCACAGGGGGATGATCTCCTCGAAGGCCTTCGGCTTCACCACGGCCAGGGAGAGGAGCCCGAGGGCGGCGCCGGGCTCACCGTAGGCGTGGCTGTTCAGCATCCAGGGGTGCCGCTCCTCCATGAGGACGCAGAGGAGTGGGGCCAGGTCGGCCCGCTCCTCCCGCAGCACCTCGGCCAGTGCACATAGCCCCGTGCGGGACCAGAACTCGCCCTTGTCCCGGTAGGACGCGTTGTAGCCCATGGCGCCGTGCCCGCCGCCCTCGGGGTTGGACCAGCTGTGGCGCACGTAGGGTTCGATGTGCTCCCAGATTCGGGACTCCACCCCGGCGCGCCGCGCGAGGGCGTCGAAGACGAGCAGGTGGGCCGTGGGGGCCATGAGCGCCTTGTTGCCATAGGGCAGGCCGTCGGGCCCGTGGCCGAAGGCCTGCATGCCCCACTTGCACTCGTGGGTGGTGGTGGGGAGCCAGCTGGCGGCCTCCTGGATCCAGGGGAGGACGCTCTCGTCGCCGGTGCGCAGGTGGTACTCGCAGAGCAGCATCCCGTGGAAGGCGATGGACCAGTAGGCGAGTCCCTTCATCTCCGAGGGGCTCGGGTTCATCTCCATGACCCGGTCCACCGAGCGCTTCACGGCTTCGAGGTGCTGGTCATCGCCGGTCCCCAGGAGCGCCAGCGCTCCGACCGCCGGGTTCACAGCGTCCGTTCCGGGCCACGAACCGTTCCGCTTCTGGTGGCCGAGGGTCCAGCCCACAAGGTCGGCGCGGAAGCGGTCCGCGCCCGGACCGGAGAATGGGAAGCGGGGGCCGATGGGGCCCTCGAAGGGGAGCGAGACGGACGCCGTACGGAGGGCCGGCGCCCCGCCGTCCGACGGGCGGAGGTAGGTGAGGTCCACGGTCGGCTGGCCGTCCTCGAGGGCGCGCTCGATGGCGCGGCCGAGGGCCGCCTCGTGGCTGCCCTCGAACCAGTCCCAGCCGGGGGCGAGGCTCGACTGCCCAAGGGGCTCGCCAGCCACGGCGAGCACGAGGTCTCCGCGCTCGAGGCCGGCGGCCGCGGCCGGGCCGCCCTTGCGGACGTCGATCAGGTTGAACGCGGTGTGCTGGTGCTCGGTGAGCGCCGTGAAGCCGAGCATGCCGCAGCCGAGCTGGTCCGGGCCGAAGGGGCCGTTGGCCTTGCCTCGCATGGCGCGGCTCGGCGCCCCGTGGAAGCGCATGACCCGCGCGGCGCGCACGGCGAGCTTCCTGCCCCGGTTCTCGAACTCCAGGTCGAGCTCGTGCGCTGCGCCGTCAGGGAGCGAGATCAGGGCGAGGACGCGGCCCGCGAGCGCAGAAGCCTGGACGCGACCCGCGCTGGGCGCAGCGCTGGATTCGCTGCCAGCAGACCTGGCGGGCTCCGGGTCCCTGGGCTCCTCGCCGAAGGCGCTCCAATCGATGGCGTCCCACTCGGTGGAGGCGTCCTTCCAGCGGACCCAAACCTCCGCGTCGGCCTTGGCCTTGCGGAGGTCCGCCTCCACCACGAGGAACCAACCGTCGGCGGCGAGCTTCTTGTTGCTGTCGGAGTCGGGCCGCGCCGGGACCGCGACACGCAGTCCAGCAGCGGCGCGCTTGCCGACGGTGAGGAACGCCTCACCGCGCACCTCCGAGAGGCGGACGGTCTTGCTCCCCGAGAGCTCCGCCGGTCCCTTCTCGGCGAGGAGGTCCGCGCGGGCCGGGGCCGCGAGGGAGGTGAGGGCGAGGAGGAGGGGGAGGAGCCAGCGCATGAACCGAGCCTACCGGCGATTCAGGCCGCTCAATCGTCGGAGAGCTCGAAGTCATCGAACTCGAACCCGGGCGCCACCACGCACCCGACGAGGGCGTATCCGGCGTCGCCGGGGAGGCACTCGGCGGCCTGCCATACGTCAGGCGGAACCACGGCCTGGAGCGCCGAGGAGGTGGCCTGACCGAGCCGTACCTCCTCATCTCCGATGGTGAGCCGTACGTCGTCCCCGCGCTGGTGCAGCCAGATCTCGTCGCTCTTGACCCGATGGAGGCGGCTTCGGGCGCCCGTGGGCAGCAGGAAGAGGATGCTCGTGACCGCCCGCCGGGTCCCGCCGTGGGCCGGGACCTCCGCGGACGAGCGGAACGTCTCCCGGTAGTACCCGCCCTCAGGATGGGGCAGAAGGCCCAGGGACCGGACGAGGTCTTGTGCGGCGTCGTTCATGGGGGAGAGCTTGCCATCTTCAGGCCTGGGCGCACGATTCCGGCGCGTCTGGCCGATAGACTCCCCGGCCCTCCCCTCGCTCCTCCCCGCGCGTATTTCGATCATGGCGAAGCCCAAGCCCAGCTTCATGGACACCATCGTCTCCCTCTGCAAGCGCAGGGGGTTCGTCTTCCCGGCCTCCGAGATCTACGGAGGCATCGGGAACACGTACGACTACGGGCCCCTCGGCGTGGAGCTGCTCCGCCGGGTCAAGGACGCATGGTGGTCGCGCACCGTCACGGCGCGCACGGACGTCGTCGGGCTGGACTCGGCCATCATCCAGAACCCCCAGACCTGGATCACCTCCGGTCACGTGGGCGGCTTCTCTGACCCGCTGATCGACAACAAGACCTCGAAGCAGCGCTACCGCGCGGACCACCTGATCGAGGGGAAGATCGCCAAGTACGAGAAGAAGGGGCGTACCCAGCAGGCGTCGGACCTCCAGGACAAGCTCAACGCCGCGCTCGGTGACAACGAGGCCATGGGCGCGCTCATCGCCGAGACCGGGATCAAGTGCCCCATCAGCGGCACGGACGACTGGACCGAGGTGCGCCAGTTCAACCTCATGTTCAAGACGCACATGGGGGCGGTGCAGAGCGACAGCAACGTCGCTTACCTGCGGCCGGAGACGGCCCAGGGGATCTTCCTGAACTTCAAGAACGTCCTCGAGTCGTCGCGCCAGAAGCCGCCCTTCGGCATCGCGCAGATCGGCAAGAGCTTCCGCAACGAGATCACGCCCGGCAACTTCGTCTTCCGGACCCGCGAGTTCGAGCAGGCGGAGATGGAGTTCTTCGTGCCGCCCGCCGAGGAGCAGCAGTGGTACGACTACTGGCGCAAGGCACGCTTCGACTGGTACACCGAGCTCGGCATCCGCGAGGAGAAGCTGCGCCTGCGTGAGCACGAGGCCTCCGAGCTCGCGCACTACTCCACCGCGACCGCCGACATCGAGTACGAGTACCCGTTCGGCTGGGGTGAGCTCGAGGGCATCGCCTGCCGGACCGACTTCGACCTCAAGCGTCACAGCGAGGCGTCGGGCACGGACCTGGTCTTCTTCGACCCGCAGACCAAGGAGCACTACACGCCCTTTGTCATCGAGCCCGCCGGCGGCATCAACCGCATGGCGCTCACCTTCCTGATCGACGCCTATGAGGAGGAGGAGCTGGAGAAGGACACCCGCGTCGTCCTGCGCTTCCACCCGGAGATCGCGCCGATCACCTGCGCCGTGTTCCCGCTCGTGAAGAAGGACGGGATGCCCGAGAAGGCCCGGAAGATCGAGGCGCTCCTGGGCAAGGCGCGCATGAGCACCTTCTACGACGAGAAGGCCGCCATCGGCCGCCGCTACCGTCGCCAGGACGAGATCGGCACGCCGTTCTGCGTCACCGTGGACGGAGACACGCTCGCCGACGACATCGTCACCGTGCGCCACCGCGACTCCATGGAGCAGGAGAAGGTCAAGGTCTCCGAGCTCCTGACCTACCTGATCGAGAGCATGTCCGGCTGGAAGCGATAGCTGGCGGCGGTGTCCCTGGTGGCGAGCTGGGAGCGCGTCGCCTCGCTCACTCTCGAGCGGCTCCGCGCCGTCGGTAGGAGTCGTCGAGGCCGTCCCACCCGGACGCCCGGCGACTCCCTCCTCACCCTGCGTCGCCGCGGATGATCCGCCCGTACCCCAGCGCCTTGTACGTCCGCAGCAGCACGTCGGTGGTCGGCACCGGCACGTCGAGGGGCACGCGCACGTAGGGATCGTCCGCGCGGAAGGGCGGCGAGGCCTTGGCACGGAAGAGGTCCGGCAGGAGGCGTCTGGGGGCGGAGATGAAGAGGGCCTCCGGCGCGCCGTACTCGTCCCACCAGGCGCGCAGCTTGGCATTGGTGTCCTCGAGCAGATCGCGAGCGTTCTGCAGCCGTAGCCGCGATCCGTAGCGGGACTTGCCCTTGGAGGCGAGGAACGCCGGCTGGGCGCGCCCCTTGCCCCGGACGACGTAGCGCTTGAGGCTCTTGGTCGCGAGCGCGGTCCCCCCCTCGAACACGCCCATGGACACCGCGCCGGCCTGCATCAGGAGGAGCACGTGCCGCGGCAGGACCGGCGGGATCGAGGCGAGGAAGGCGTCGACGGGGTCTACAGAGGCGAGGGACTCGGCGGCCCTGAGGCGTGCGGCGCGCTCGGGCATGGTCTCGGTGGCTGGCGCGGGTTGAAGGCCTGGCGGGAGCGAGACCAGGAGCGGGAGGCGCATGGTCACGCCGCCCCCGACGAACTCGTGTCGGTCGGCGTCCAGGACCAGCGCCGTCTCCCCTCGCAGCTCCGCGAGCCGATCCGTCAGGTCGGACCAATGGAAGGACTCGGGGTGCGGGGGCGGCGTCTCCGCTCCCCGTGATCTCTCACGGCGGGTCATGACCCAAGCGCTGGCGAGCGCCCCCTCGATGCGCTAGATGGCCCCGCCTCTGGACAAGATCGAGGATCCGCCCGCCAACCCGTCGTGGCCGGGGCGGGTGAGGGGCAGGGTCGACCTCGGCGGTGGCTCAGGATCATCTGATGCGGTGGCATGGGGGCGAGCGGAAGCCGGGCTGATGGCTGGTCGGCGGGAGGTTCGGCGGGTGGGTCTGCGGGTCCAGCCGACGGCGGACGACCGCAGAGCCGCGCTACAGGTCCCTGCGGAGCTCGAAGACTCCCATCTCGGAGACGTCTCCTCCGATGATCGACGTCCAGTGCTGCTGCACGTGATCTGCGCTCACGAAGACCAGGGTCATCGCGCCCATGTAGTGCTCGTCGGGATCCTTGAGGTCGCGCACGCTGACGGCCTCGAACTCGAGCCGGTCGCCGTCGAGCCCTCGGGCGCGCATGAAGGGCTGATTCCCCGCGCCGCAGTAGTGCGTCATGGAGAGGCTGTTCCCATCGAGCGTGTACATGTTCGTCATCTCATGCTCCGTGCCCGGGGCCATGATCTCGCGGATCGCCGAGCCGGCAGAGGTCATCTCGAAGACGTGCACCATCTCGCCGTGGGGGGTCGTGGAGACCCAGCGTCCCTCCAGCGCGGCGACGGCGTCGAACAAGGGCGCCCGGAGGGCGTCGTCGGCTTCGACGACGGTCAGGGACTCGTCGGTGGATGCGCAGGCGGCGCCCAGGATCAGGGCGGGGAGAAGGAGCAGGGTCTTCATGGTCGAGGGGGCACGGGGTGAGCGAGCGGCGCCGCTGCGGAGTCGAGCGCTGGCCTGACGGGCGGACTGGCCCGTCGCCTGGCTCGCAGGCTAGCTCGTGGGGTGGGCGCCGCCGGGGGAGCGGTCCCGCAGGCGCTGCTTCGAGATCTTGCCGGACCCGGTCTTGGGAAGTTCGGGCAGAAGCTCGATGTGCTTGGGGACCTTGTAGCTGGCCAGGTGGGCGCGGCAGTGGTCCTTGAGGGCGTCCGCGGTGCCGCCCGCGGAGTCGCCCGCAGCGGCACAGGCAGAGAGCACGACGGCGGCGCGGACCTCCTCGCCCCATTGCTCGGAGGGGACGCCGAAGGCGGCGCACTCGAGGACGGCGGGGTGCTCGTAGAGGGCGTTCTCGATCTCGGTGGAGTACACGTTCTCGCCGCCGCTGAGGATCATGTCCTTCTTGCGGTCCACGATGTTCAGCCAGCCCTCCCGGTCGATAGTGGCGAGGTCCCCCGTGTGGAACCAGCCGTCGCGGAAGGCCATGGCGGTCTCCTCCGGGCGGTTCCAGTAGCCGGGTGTGACCGTGGAGCCCCTCGCGACAATCTCCCCGACGCTGCGGTCGTCCCGGGGGACCGGGCGGCCGTCGCCGTCCACGACCTCGAGCTCCACGGTCTCGAAGGGCCGGCCGGTGCGCGCTCGGCGGGCGAGCTGCGCCTCCTCGCTCAGCTCGCGGTGCTTGGGCTCGAGCACGGAGAGGGTCAGGTAGGGGCTGGTCTCGGTGAGGCCGTAGGTCTGAACGTACTCGCAGCCAAAGGTCTGCAAGACCTCCCGCACCGCGGCGGGGGCGATGGGCGCGCCGCCGGAGAGCACGAGGCGCAGGCTGCCGCCGGTGAAGCCGCAGCCGGGCGCGGCGGCCAGCATGCGCTGGAGCATGACGGGCACGAGGTTCGTGACGGTCACGCCCCGCTCCGTCATCAGCGCGAGGGCCGCTTCGGCCTCGAACTCCGGCAGGAACGCGTGCTGACCGGCGACGGCGGTGATGGCGAGGCTCGCCCAGGCGTCCGCCAGGTGGAACATCGGGGCGATGTGACCCCACACGTCGTCGCCTGCGAGGTCAAGTTCGCTGGTGGCGGCGAGGGCGTGCTGGACGACGTTGCGGTGGGTGAGGGGGACGCCCTTGGGGCGGCCGGTGGTGCCGCTCGTGTAGTAGAGATGGCAGACATCGTCAGGCTCGCACGGCGCGGGCAGGAAGGCCGGGCCCGGGAGCGCCGCGGGCAGGAGGCCCATGGGAGAGCTCCCTTCGCCAGTCCCGAGCCACGCCACGTCCGGCGGCGCGTCGAGGCCCTCGAAGGCTTCGCTCAGGACGGAGCGGAAGGTCTCGTGCGCGAGCACGAGGCCCGGCTCTGCGTCGGCGAGGACCGCGCGGAGCTCTGCGGCCGCGAGCCGGTGGTTGAGCGGGACGAGGACCGCCCCGGCCCCCGCGCAGGCGAAGGTCCAGGTCAGGAAGGCCGGCGTGTTGCGCTCCATCAGGGCCACCCGGTCCCCACGCGCGACGCCGCGGCCGCGCAGGGCCGTTGCGAGGGTCGCCGCCGAGAGGTGGAGGGACGCGTAGGCAACGGGCGGGCCGCCCGTGTTGAGGGCCGGTGCGTCGGGCGCGCGCTCGACGGCGTGTTCGAGGAGGCCCCAGGTAGTATTCGGCTGGCTCACTTCGCCAGCATCGCCGCTGGAGGCTCCGGGCGCCACCCCGCTTCAGTCGGGAGGCTCTGCGGGGGGCTCGTCGCTCCAGTCCCGCTGCATCTCAAGGAACGTGACCGAGGCGGTCCAGGCCAGGAAGCTGATGCCCACCAGGGCCTCTGTGCCGCAGAGGATCGTGACGGGTCCGTGGGGGAGGTAGTCCCCGTAGCCGACGGTGGTGAAGGTGATCACCGAGAAGTAGATGTAGTCGAGCGCCCCCTCGCTGAAGCTGCCGGTGATCGAGCCGAGCTCCGGCCAGGCGTGGAGCAGCCAGTAGAGGAAGCCGAACATCCAGATCTCGACCACGTGGGCGACGATCATGATCAGGATCAGCGCCACGATTCGCATGCGCCTCGAGAGGCGCGTGCGGGGCAGGACGCGGATCGTGAACGCCATGGCCTCGTAGTGGATGAGGACGGACACGACCACTGCGGTGGCAGAGATCGCCGCCATCACCAGGTGCGGACCGGTGACGTCGAAGGTCTGGCGAGGGATCTGTTCCGCGAGGGCAAGCATCGGGGGGAGGATAGCGGTTCGGGGGGGCCGACTTAGTATCCGCTCGCCTGTCCGTCCTTGCGTGACTCGGAGGCGCCCGCGTAGACGCCCGTGGCAGGGTCTCGGCGGATGGCCTGGTACCCGCCGTAGACGCCGACCTTCTGCTGCAGCACGTGCCCGCGCCGCGCGAGGCCGCGGCGGACCTCGGCCCCGATGCCGCTCTCGACGTGGACGAACCCGCCCTTCTCCATCACCTCGCCGGTGGGCTGGGAGGAGCCCGTGTGGACGATGCGCGGCGCGTCGCCGGCCTCCTGGGTGTTCATGCCGAAGTCGACCATGTTGACGACGATCTGCACGTGACCCTGGGGCTGGGTGGCACCGCCCATCACGCCGAAGGCCATCAGCGGCGCGCCGTCCTTGGTGATGAAGGCGGGGATGATCGTGTGGAACGGCCGCTTGCCCGGCGCGTAGCTGTTCGGGCGGCCCTCCCGCATATCAAAGAGCTCGCCGCGATCCTGGAGGCAGAAGCCCAGGCCTGGCGGGGTCATCCCCGAGCCCATGCCGCGGTAGTTGCTCTGGATGAGAGAGACCATCATGCCGTCGCTGTCGGCGGTGCACAGGTAGATGGTGTCGCCCTCCTCGAGGGCTGGGTTGCCCGGATCCACGGAGCGCGCCGCGCGCTCGGTGATCTGGCCGCGGCGCCGGGCCGCGTACTCGCTGGAGATGAGCTGCTCCACCGGTGCCGGGGCGAAGGCGGGGTCCGCGTAGAAGCGGGCGCGGTCCGCGAAGGCGAGCTTCTTCGCCTCGGTGAACAGGTGCAGGTAGCGCTCGCTGCCGAAGCCCATGGAGGCGAGGTCGTACTCCTCGAGGATCTGCAGCATCTGGAGCGCCGCGATGCCCTGGCCGTTGGGGGGGAGCTCCCAGACGTCGTGGCCGCGGTAGTTGACGCTCACCGGTTCGACCCACTCGCCGCGGTGGGCGCGCAGGTCGTCGGCCGTGAGGAAGCCGCCAGCCTCGGCCATGTAGCTGCCGATGGTCTCGGCTACCTCGCCGTCGTAGAAGCCCGCGCGGCCCTCCGCGGCGATGCGCGCGTAGGTGCTCGCGAGGCCCGGGTTCGCGAAGACCTCGCCGGCGCGCGGCGCCTTGCCGTCAATGGTGAACGTCTCGAGGAAGCCAGGGAACCGCCCGCGCGTGCGCACGCTCAGGCCCCAGTAGTAGGCGATGAGCTCGGTGATCGGCGCGCCCTCTTTGGCGTAGCCGATCGCCGGCGCGAGCACCTCGCTAAGGGGCAGCTTGCCGAAGCGCTCGTGTAGCGCGCACCAGCCGTCCACCGCGCCGGGCACGCTGACCGGCAGGGGACCGTAGGCCGGAATCTTCTTGGACGCTCCGCCCAGCGCCTCCTCGAGGCGCTCCGGAGTCAAGCTCATGGGAGAGCGTCCGCTGCCGTTGTAGCCGACCACGTCCTTGGCCTTGGGGTCCCACACGATGGCGAACAGGTCGCCGCCGATGCCGCAGCCCGTGGGCTCCACCAGCCCCAGGACCGCGTTGGCCGCGATGGCGGCGTCCACCGCCGAGCCGCCGCGCTTGAGGGTGTCCACGGCGACCTGGGTCGCGAGGGGCTGACTGGTGGCGGCCATCCCGTTCCTTGCGAAGACCTCCGAGCGGGTCGCGAAGGCCCGTCCGGTGATCCGATCCCCTGCGGGCTGTGCGGGTGCAGCGGGCTCGGTAGGTTCCGCGGGTTGGGCGGAAGCCGCCAGCGCCGTGGTGACGAGGAGGGTCGTGAGGAGCGGTGTGGGGAGGTGCATGGGGGGGCCTTTGATTTCCTGGAGGCGTTCCGTCGTCACTCTAGACTGTGGGTGGACCTTACGCGTACCGGGTGGATGAGAGCCCCTCGGTCCCACGTCGAATGGCACCGGTCCAGCGCTCTCCGTCGACACCGACCCTGTCGATGAGCCCCCAGTCGACCAACCCAGTCCAACGAGTGTTCAGGAATCGGAAGCGTCCCCGCAGCCCCCAGGGCCCAGCTGATGCCGACCACGAGGAGCCCCCCGAGGTGATCGAGGTCGAGGTGGAGCGCATCGACCCCGGCCCGTCCTCCGGGCAGAGGCTCCGGCAGCGCGCGGTGCGGACGCTCGCGCCGGTGCTGCTCGCCATGTTGATCGACGCGGGCGACCTCGCGACGTTCCCGGGCACCAGCGTCGTCGCGCTCCCCCTGGGAGTGATCGCCGGCTACCTGTTCTCGGGCTTCCTGCGGGTCGCGATGCCGTGGCGGATCATCATCTCCGGTGTCACCGGTCTCTACTGGGCGCTGCCCTTCACCGGGTTCTTGCCGCTCGCGACGTGCATCACGGCGGTGGTCGAGTTCTTCGAACCCGAGCGCGGGGAGGGCGAGCCCCGGAGCTGAGCCCCGGAGCTGAGGCTCGGAGCTGAGGCTCGAAGCTGAGGCTCGTCCGCGCAGCCGGCCCGTCGTCCCGGGGGACGGGCTACCCGAGGAGATCCGGCAGCATGGCCGCGGCCTTCTCGCGCGCCTTGATGACGCACTGGTCGGAGTTGTCGTACTCGAAGCGGCCGAAGCGGCCCAGCGGGTTGAGGCCCTGCTCCTCCATCCAACCGAGCACGAGGCCGCGCCGGCGGTGGTACTCGTGGTCGAAGACGACGTAGGCGTGATTCACCTGGCTGCGGTCCGTGAAGAGGATCTCGTCCCGCTTGAGCAGCCCGGCGACCTCGAGGCCCTGGAGCATCTCCTCCTCGAGCTCTTGGCCGGGGAACGGCTGGCCGCCCGGCGTCGTGATCTCGATCAGGAAGGAGGTCTTCCCCTCCGGCGCGTTGCCGGGGGAGTAGTTGGACATGTAGGTCACGCGGTTCGCGGGTCCCTGCTTCTTCTGGGGGAGGTAGATCCAGGAGAGGTTGGGGTGCTCCTCGCGGTCCATGGCGACCAGGTAGGTGACGAGCCCGTTGTACTCGAGCTCGCGCATGGCGCGGGCCACGTCATCGGGCAGGCCCTCGATGATCTCGGGCAGGTACGTGAGGGCGATCGTGTTGACCACCACGTCGAAGTCCTCGTCGTTCACCGACCAGCCGTCGGCCTTGCGGCGCACGGAGGTCACCGGAGTGTTCAGGCGAATCTGGCTCTCGAGGGTCCCTGCGAGGCCATCGGTGATGCCCTGGAAGCCGCCGGTCTTGGGGTAGTAAAAGATCGACTGGTGGGTGTAGCCCTCGGTGCGGATACCGACCGCGGCGCGCAGCACGTCCTCGACCGGGGCGTCGGGGACGCGGCCCGCGACCCAGTCGCTGGTGATCTGCTCGAGAGGACGCTTCCAGATCTTCTCGTTGTAGGGGTTCATGAAGTGGTTGGCGATGCCGTCACCGAACCGCCAGTGAATCCAGTTCTTGAAGTCCGCGGGCGCCTCCGACCCGGTCATCTTGCGCGCGTGCCAGGCCTCGACGTAGCCCTTGAGGCAGTCGAAGTTCGCGTCCTTCGGCAGGTCCCCGATCCCGTTCTCGAAGGGGTAGTGCACCCAGCGGTCCTCGAAGCGGATCTTCGTGTTCCGGTCGCGTTCGACGAAGGCGTCGTCGCCGCCGGCCTCGTCCTTCATCCACTGCATGGCGTCGGCGTCCTTGCTGAAGAGGATGTGCCCGCCCGCCACGTCGTAGGTGAAGCCGTCCACCGTCTTCGAGAGGCACAGGCCGCCGGCCACCGGGCCCGCTTCGAACAGGTGGAGCGACCCCATGGGGACGCCGCCCTGCTGGAGGAAACGGGCGAGGGCCATGCCGGAGATGCCGGCGCCAAGGATCGCGATCTTCAAAGGGTGGATTCTGGGAAGGAGAGGAAGCGTCTCGCGGGAAGGATACCGGCCTCGGAGCGCCGGTGCGGAGGTCAGCGGCTTCTGATCAGCGACGAGCGATCGTGGACCGCGTCGGGCAGGGCCCGTTCCATGTCCTCCAGCCAGCGCCGCGCGTCGGTGACGTAGCCGGCGGTGGGTCGCACCCCCGGACAGGCGGCCCCGAAGTGCTCATTGAAGGCGCCCATGACCAGCTCGCGGGCGTACTTGGCGAAGCACGAGCCCAGGGCGGTGGGGAGGGACAGCGTGTCCCCCTTTTGGACAAAGCGAATTCGCATGCGCCGCTCGCCCGAGGTCACGAGGTAGTGGCTCTCCTTGCGACTCTCCGAGAGGACGCGCACGGTGGAGAAGGGCACAAGCACCGAGAGCGCCGCCCCGTATCGGGCCCGGCCGCCGAGGCGGTCGCAGGTGAAGTCGAGGCCCTCCGCGCCGAAGCGCTCGAACAGGTCGAGGATGACCCGGGAGTGGTAGGACCACAGGGTCGCGCCCTTGTTGTCGGTCCGGATGAAGGACTGGTTCAGGGTGCCGGCGGGGATCACCGCGACCCCCGCGGCCACGACCTCGGCGCTCGCCGCGAGGAGGCTCGCCTCGAGCCGCTCCTGGTGCTCGGTCAGGCCGTTCGCCTCCCAGTGAAGGGGCAGCGACTCGGGCAGGGAGCGGTACCAGGGGTGCGCGGCCAGGGCCTCGGCGTCGGGGGCGAGGCCCTCCGGCGCGCTCTGCAGGAGGTCGCCGGAGCAGTGGACGGGGTTCCCCGCGACGTGGAGGAAGGTCAGCGCCGTGGCCTCGAGGCGCCGGGCTCCGCGAGGATTCCGGGTGAAGACCTTCTTTGAGTCGGCGACCACGAGGCGCTCCTTGTCCTGACCCGGGGCGTCGCTGACCGCGCCCGGGAGCGTCGACCAGTCGAGCGTGCCCTCGCGCCGGAAGGCGGAGAACCCGATGGTCAGCGGCCCGAGCATGGGGCCGTAGCCGGCCTCGTCGAGGCCGGCGTGCACCTTCATGGGGGCGTCTGTGCTCACGCGCTAGCGGCGAGGTTGTCCACCGGCGCCGGCTCGCGGCGCTTGATAAACACCAGCAGCAGGATGAAGGCGATCGAGCCGAGGACGAGGGAGACGAGCTGGGAGGTGGAGAACATCCCGTCGAACCACAGCCCTCGGATCTTGTCCCCGCGGAAGCCTTCGATGGTGAAGCGTCCGATGGAGTAGAGGACGAGGAGCACGAGGGTGACCTGACCGGCGTACCTCCGGCGGCGAATCATCCACATCCCGAACAGGCCGAGGGCCAGGGCGTTGACGCTCATCCAGGGCTGGGTGGCCCAGAGCACCTGGCCCGCGTTCTCCGCGCCGAACAGGCTGGCGTCGGGGAGCGGGTCGGGGACCCGGATCGTCAGGGGGAACGGCAGGTTCTCCGAGCCCTCGGGCACGACCTTCCCGAAGTCGTCACCCACGAGGAGGCACCCCACTCGTCCGACGGCCAGGCCGCAGAAGCCTGCTGCCAGCCCCAGGTCCAGGGCGTGGGGGAGGTGAAGGCGGTACTTTCTGGCGGCGTAGAGGCCGAGGGCGATCCCCCCGAAGGTGCCGCCGTACATCACGAGGCCGCCCTCCCAGTAGTAGAGGATCGTCATCGGGTCATCGAGGTAGCGCTGCCCCGTGGCGCTGCCGCGGAAGATCTCGACGATGACGTACATGGCCCTGGCCCCGAGGAGGATCCCCACGAGGATCCACATGGGGACGGCGGCGAAGCCGGGGGCTTCTGCCTCGCGGTCCACGGCGTAGCGGTCGCCGAGCTTGCCATAGAGGTGGGTGCCCACGAGGAAACCAAGCACGACCATCAGGCCGAAGGCTCGCAGCGGGACGCCGATCAGCGGGATCTCGAAGAGGATCGGGTACATGGCGGGGCACTGTACGCGGCCCCAGGGCCGAGGCGTAGGGGCGGGGCGCGGAGGATTTGCGCTCAGGAATTCGGGAGGGGGGCCACGGGGCGGTGCGGCGCGGCCATACGAGGCCGTATAGTGTCGCGCCGCGAACTCAGGGAGCCGACCCCGGCCCCTCCGCGCCCCACACCATGAACACGCCCCCCAAGGCCAAGCTCTACGTCGAGGGGCGCTATCTCAAGCACTCCCGGGACCTCCCTCAGACGGTCTTCTTCTGCCCCGAGTGCAAGGGTCACCCTCGGCGGCGTCGCAAGTGCGAGAAGTGTGAGGGCTTCGGCAAGCTCACCAAGGACTCCGTCCAGGAGCTGATCGGCTGGGTGCTCGGCAAGGCCGCGGGGACCCGCAAGCACAAGTTCCACGGCGCGGGCCGCGAGGACGTCGACGTGCGGATGCTCGGCAGCGGGCGCCCCTTCGTGATGGAGTTGGTGGACCCGCGGGATCACCAGGTGGACCTGGCCGAGATTGAAGCCACGGTCAACTCCCGCAACGAGGGCCGCCTCGAGGTGCGCGGGCTGCACTGGACCCAGAAGGGACGCGTGCGCTTCCTCAAGGAGGGCACCTTCGCCAAGGAATACTGCGCCCGCGTCGAGGTCGACCGCCGCCCGGACGAGGCGACCGTCGCGGCGCTGATCGGTCGCCGCTACGAGGTCGCCCAGCAGACGCCGAGCCGCGTGGCCCACCGGCGCGCGGACAAGGTGCGCGAGCGGTGGATCGAGGTGCTCGACATCCAGCTGGATGCCGACGAGCAGCTCCTCCTCGATGTGACCATCCGCACGCAGGCGGGGACCTACGTCAAGGAGGCCATCAGCGGGGAAGGCGGCATGAGCACGCCCTCCATCGCCGACCTCCTCGAGGTCGGCAGCGCCAAGTGCGCGAGCCTGGATGTCCTCGCGATTCTCGACCAGGAGGAGGGGGAGGATGGCGGTGAATCCGAGCCGACCTCTCCCGGCTTTGGTACGGGCCTCTCCTGAGCGACGCAACTCCCGGCGTCGCAGCGCCGGGTGCCGCGCCCCGGACGTCACTCGTTCGACGCGCCCCTTCGGCCGGATCGGCCCGTGATTCCCGTTCGCATGGCGCACGGAGGGCCGGGTCAGCTTTTCTCGCCGGAGTCGCGGCATGGCCGCCTCTCAACGGCTGGAGGCCTCGGCTCGGCGGCCGCCTCGGGTCGGTGACAGGGCACGGCTCGGCAATGGAACGAGAGCCTCCAGGACGAGAGCCTCCAGACCGAGAGCCTCTGGGCCGAGGAACACTGGGCCGAGGAACGCTGGGCCAAAGATCAGGCGGCCGTGCCGGAGCGGTGCGAGCCCCGGACCTGGTCGAGGGCCACATCCTCTTGATGCACCCTGGGCCCTTGGAGAAGCGGAGCCGGCCGTGGGCTCCCGCTGGGCGGCTTCGCTCAGAGGAGCACGCCGATGACGTTGGCCTCGAAGACCCTCTTGGGCTGCAGCACACCGTCCCGCTCGATGTAGCCCTCGGCGCTGTACTTGAACATCCGGCTCCCCGCGCGCTGGAGCTTCACGGATAGGTACATGGTGCACGGCGGCTCCACGACTCCGCGGAAGCGGCAGTCGTCGACGCCCCCGAAGCCGACGAAGCGATCCTCATCCTCGTCCACCCGGTGCTTGGAGAAGTCGAAGGAGGCGATCTGCGCCGCCGTCTCGATCATCAGCGCCCCGGGGAACATGGGCCGGCCGGGAATGTGATCCTCGGCCCACCAGTCCTCGCTCCGGATCGTCTTCACCCCGACCAGGATCCCGGCCTCCATGTCCACGTAAGCGAGGTGGTCGAGCACCGCGAAGGTCCCCCTCTGTGCGAGGTACTCGTCCAGCGTTGCGCGGTCGACCGCGACCTGGGTCCGATCGATGCTATCGAGGTCGAGAATCTGCTGAACGGGCATAGGGTGGGGGGGCTGGGCCGGAGTGGGCGGGTTTCTCTGTCGATCGGACGCTCGGTCTGCTCGACGATTTGGGCCACAATGGTACGGAGGCGCGGTGGCTGTATCGTTCCAAATCGCCGGGACCACTGCGTTCAAAGCCGCTTAGAGCAAGATCGAAACCGGCGGTGACGCCTACAGGAACCGACGAGGACCCCATGAGACCCCCCCTTCGCTTCACGACCCTCGCTGTCCACGCCGGGCGCCGCCCGACCCCCGAAGACCCCGACCTCTCGCCTCCGATCCGCCGAGCCACCACGTTCCTTCAGCACCCCGCCGTTCACGAGCTCACGGACGCGGGGGACTGGTCGACGCCGCTGGTCTACTCGCGCTACGGCTCGCCGAACGCCTCGAACGCGGAGGAGGTCCTCGCCGCCCTGGAGGGCGCGGAGCGCGGGGTCCTCTTCGCGAGCGGAATGGCGGCCATCCACGCCATGCTCCTGCACGCCTTCCCGGGCGGTCGCGGCACGGTCGCGCTGGCGCGCCAGATCTACGGGGGGACCAGCTCGCTGCTCGCCAAGGCCCTTGCTTCTCTCGGCTTCGAGGTCATCCCCTTCGATGTCCAGGACCGGGCGGAGCTCGGAGCGGCGCTGGCGGCGGGCGCAGGCCTCGTGCACGTCGAGGGCCTCTCCAACCCGACCGCGCTCCTCGCCGATATTCCACGGATCGCTGAGCAGACCCACGGTCAGGGCGCGCTGCTCTCCGTGGACTCGACCTTCGCGACGCCGGTGGTCCAGCGCCCGTTGGAGCTGGGCGCGGACCTCGTGGTGCACTCGGCGACCAAGGCGCTCGCGGGTCACTCGGACGTGACGGCCGGGGTGGTCCTGGGGAGCGCAGCGCGGATGGAGGCGGTCGCTGACTACCGCAAGCTCACCGGCGCCATCCTTGACCCCGCGGCGGCGTGGCTGCTCCGACGCAGTCTCTCGACCCTCGGTCTCCGGGTCGAGGCCCAGTGTCGAGCGGCCTCGGCGTTGGCTCGTTCCCTCGCCGGACGCGACGAGGTCTCCCGCGTTCACTACCCCGGTCTCCCCGACGACCCTGGCCACTCGCTGGCGCCCAACGTCCTGCGGGACGGGCTGCACGGGAGCATGCTCGCCTTCGAGCTTGCGGGGGGGGACGAGCGCACCCGCCCGTTCGTTTCGAGGCTGCGCCTCGCCGTGGACGCCCCGAGCCTCGGCGGGGTGGAGACCCTCGTGAGCATCCCGCACCTCATGTCGCACCCTGGCCTCTCGGCCGAAGAGCGCCGCGGCGTCGGCTTCGGCGCCGGGTGCATCCGCGTCGCCTGCGGGATCGAGGATCCCGAGGACCTCGTCGCGGACTTCAGCGCCGCATTCGACGAGCGGTGAGGGCTCAGCGCATGTTCATGGCCTGGAAGGTCGGCTCGCTCGGGGCCAGCGTCACGTCGAGCCTGCAGCTACGGCCGTCCTGGGCGTGGGTGGCATTCACTCGCCACGGGCCGGGGGACAGGTAGGGCATCTTGGCTCGGCCGAATTCATTCGTCTCGACCCGGAACGAGCCGTTGCCGGTCCCGCGCAGGTAGCCCACGAGGTCCACGCCGGGGTACGGGCGGCCGTACTCGTCCGTGGTTTCGATCTCGAGCGTGGCGAGCGCGGGGAGCAGGAGCTCGTCGACGGCGACGGCGGAGAGCTGCACGGGCACAGGTTGCGGGGACGTGGTGGAGTGCACGGGGTGCCCGGTGCGCAGGATCCAGTTTCCGCCGGTCACCTCTGGGAACAGGTAGGCCCCGCCGCTGTCCGTGACGGCCTCGAGCCGGCCCTCGCTGGGGTTCTTCCGGTCGATCAAGTAGACCGGGAAGTCGACAGCCATATCGCCGTCGGCCTGCCGGACCCGGCCCGAGACGCTGGCCATCTGGACGAGGCGTGAGGTCACGTTCACGACGTTGAGCCCCGGCATGTGTTCGTACCCCGCGAGCTTGTACAGGGCGACCTCCTGGGGGCGAGCCACAAGCCCCTCGGCCTCGACGCTGAGGCGATAAGCGGCCATCGGCAGGTCGCGGAGCTGGAAGTCGCGCTGGCCAGGTTCGGACGTGATCGTTCGCGTGATGGCCTTTTGCCTGCCAGGCGCGACCCGGGAGGGCTCGAGCTTGAGAGTCCACCGCTCCGGATAGGGGACGCCCTGCTCGACCCGGACCTCGCCGAGGATCATCCCGGTGCCCTCGAAGACGCGGTCCATCGACGCGTAGGCGCCGGCGGGGCCGGCCTCGACGCCCGTCATGACGCGCGGACCCTCGGCGGCCTCGGCCAGGTCGGTGGAGAGGGGCTGAGTGGGCGCCTCCGTGGACTTGCGGTCGGCGAGCTCGAAGTCCCCTCCGCTCTCGTCTGCGACCATGCCATTCCAGGTCACCGCGCCGAGGACGACGATCACCAGGGCCAGCACGACGAGCCAGGCGAACCCCGCAGCGCCGCGCCTGTGTCCGGGGAACCCTCGCCCGCCGTCCGCGCTCTGCTTGGAACGCCCAATTAAGGCCTCATGGCTCGTACGCTTCTCTGTCGACATCGATTTCATCATGGCGGTTTTCGGCGAGCTGCTCCTCGCCCTTAGGCCTACAGATTAGCCTCGAACCCCATCGAGCGCGCCCTGATCCCAGGCGCTCCACCCTCCTCGAACATGTTTGATCTCGACTCCCTCCGCGCAGCCCCCACAGGCCTCGGCCGTGGACTCTTCGGTGCCGCTCTTCTGACCCTCGCCGCGGTCGCAGCGCCAGCGGCTGCTGGCTCGGTCAGCGACCCCGGCTCCGGCTCAACGGCAGCGGCGGATGATGGCCGGGTCCTCGTGCTCGGCTTCGACGGCGCCGACTGGCGCACCACGGAGACCATGATGGACCGCGGCGAGCTGCCCAACATGGCCAAGCTGCGCGCCATGGGGTCGGCCGGCCCCCTGGTCTCCACCGACCCCGCGGAGTCGGCTGCGGGTTGGGCGGCGATCAACACCGGCGCGAACCCGCTCAAGAACGGCGTCCCGAGCTTCATCAAGCGGACCATCAGCGACAGCGGCTTCATCTCACCGGGCTTCGCCCACGTCGAGGCCGAGACCCGCTTGGTCGCCGACATGGACGCCACCGGGGCGCAGGCGGCCCTCGGCGGCAGTGACCGCTCGATGATGATCGGCGTCGGGCTCTTCCTCGTGGCCTTCCTGCTCCTCAAGGTGGTGGTCAAGGCGAACGGGGTGGTCTCGTTGATCCTCGGCCTGCTCCTTGGGGGAGCCGCTGGCTTCGCCACCCGAACGGCAGGGGAGGGCCTCCCTGAGCAGATCACGGGGGTGGTCGCGAACAAGGTCCAGATGGACGGCTTCTGGGTCGAAGCGGCTCGCGCCGGCTACCCGTCCGTGGCGCTCCAGGCGCCTCTCGCCTTCGACCGCCCCGGCGCTGAAGGCGCGCGGACGCTCTTCGGGCTCGGGCTGCCGGACGTGCGGACCTCGTACAACGGGGACTGGTTCATCTATACCACCGACACGCTCGCGTCGGGCCGCGCGCCCAAGGGCGACGCCTCGTCGTCGAACTCGGGGACGGGCATCATCTATCGCGTCGACTTCAAGAAGCCCAAGGACGGCGGGGCGAAGGCCATCGACACCGCCCTCTACGGCCCGCTGAACTTCGTCGAGATGGACCGGGTGTCCCGCCGGCTCGGCGAGCTCGAGACGGAGATCGCCGAGGCCCAGGACTACAAGTCCAGCCGGGCGCTCGCCGATGAGCAGGAGGACCTCGAGAAGGTCTACGCGGAGATGGGGCAGATCCCCGGGCGCGCAGGCAAGGAGTACAAGCACCGCGCCACGGTTCCGATGCGCGTTGTCGCCGGCGCCGAGGACGGCACCTGGGACGTCACGATCGGCTCCGAGACCCAGACGCTCACCCTCGACGGGTGGAGCGACTTCTTTCAGGTGGAGTTCGAGCTGAGCCCCCTGGTGTCGGTCCCGGCGGTGACCCGCGCGCGGATCCTCGGCGACGACCCGTTCGAGATCTACATCGACACGCTCCAGTTCGATCCGGCCAAGCCGTCCTTCTGGCAACCGACGAGCAGCCCCCTCGGGTTCTCGGCGGAGCTTGCTCAGGGCATCGGTTCGACGTTCGAGACCCTCGGTTGGGGCTGCATGACCAACCAGATCAAGGATGAGCTCCTGGACCCCGAGGTCTTCCTCGAGGACGTCGAGTTCACGATGACCTTCCGCCGCAAGCTCATGCAGCGGATGCTCGAGGACGAGGACTGGCGCGTGCTCTACTCGGTCTTCAGTACGACGGATCGGGTGCAGCACATGATGTACCGCTTCTACGACCCCGAGCACCCCATGTACGACGCGGAGGAGGCGGCCCGCAAGGTGACCTTCTTCGGAGAGGAGATCGAGCTGCGAGACGCGATCCCCGCCATCTATCGGCAGATGGACAGCATCGTGGGGGAGGCCATGGAGGCGCTCCGCCCCGAGGACACCCTGATGCTCTGCGCGGACCACGGCTTCACGAGCTACCGCCGCGGGATGCACGTGAACAACTGGCTGGCCAGTGAGGGCTTCCTGACGCTGAAGGAGGGGCTGGACAGCACGGCAGGCGGCTTCGCCGCGATCGACTGGTCCAAGACCCAGGCCTACAGCCTCGGCCTGGGGATGGTCTTCCTCAACCTCGAGGGGCGCGAGCCGGCGGGCATCGTCAAGCTCGACGACGCCCGCGGGGTGCTGGAGCAGATCCAGGCACGCTTCCTCGCTGCCGAGGACGAGGGCCGCAAGGTCGGGTCCAGCGCGACCATCATCCAGGACGTCTACGAGGGGCCCATGGCCTGGGGATCCAAGGACTACCCCTGCTCGGACCTGATGCTCGGCTTCGCCGAGTTCTATCGCGTCTCCTGGTCCACGGTGGGGGGAGGCCTCCCGGTCACCCGGAACGACTCCAGCGCGGTGGTGCCCAAGCCCATCTACAGCGACAACTCCAACCTCTGGTCCGGCGACCACGCCTCCAACGACCCGAACGTGGTGACGGGGATCTTCTTCTGTAGCCGCAAGGTGACCAGCGAGGACGGGGTCTTCTCGGTCATGGACATCGCTCCGACCGTGCTCTCTCGGCTCGGCGCCCCGGTGCCGGCAAACCTGGACCGCCCCGCCCTCACCTTCGACTGAGGCGCTGAACCCATGGATGGATCGATCACTCCCATTGCTGCTGCCGACCTGAAGGCTCGCATGGACGCCGGCGAGGACCTCGTCCTTCTCGACGTCCGTGAGTCTGGGGAGCTCGCGATCTGCGCCATCCCTGGCGCGACGCATATTCCCCTCGGCGAGCTCAGCGTCCGGCATCACGAGCTCGATCCTGAGGCCGTGACCGTTTGCATCTGCCACCACGGGGTCCGCAGCGCCAACGCGGCAGCGGGCCTCTCAGGGCTCGGCTTCGAGCGCCTGCTCAATCTAACGGGCGGCGTGGAGCGCTGGGCGCGGGACGTGGACCCCGCCATGGCGCGCTACTGAGGGCGTGGAGGACCGGGAGTTGAAAGGCCGGCGGCCCGTTTCCCACCAAGGGGGCAGACCGCGATCCCCCTTCAATCCCGATGCCAAACGCCCACCCAGCCCGATCCCTCGTGCCCGCCCGGCCCCGTCAGCGGGGCGCCACGTCCCGCCAGCTTGTGGGCCCGCCTGCTCAAAGGGGCGGCTCTGGCCTCCCCCAGACGCCATCCAAGGCCTCGCGGGACCTCGAATGGGTGGACCCGGTGACGGGTGAGCGCCTCTCAATCCAGCTCCGGGCCGGGGAGGGGCTGCTGGGCCGGCTCCTCGGCGGAGGCTTTGAGGCGGTTCATCCGACCCCTCAGGCGGCCATGGAGGCCGGCTCGGGCGTCGCCGCGTGACACGGGAGGACACAGGGGCGCCCGGTCGTTATTCTGTCCCGCTTCCTGGCGCGGCCCGACCGTCCCTCCGAGGTTCCCTCGATGTCCCAAGATCAGCAAGCCACCCTCAGCCAACAGCTCCCCAAGGACCTGACCGCCGCCCCCTCCGGCGCGGCGAAGGTCAGCGTCGTCTTCGGGAGCGCCTCCGACTGGCCCACCATGCGCGCCACCGTTGAGGTGCTCGACTCCTTCGGCGTCGCGTGTGAGTACGGCGTCGTCTCCGCGCACCGGACACCGGACCGGCTCCGCGAGTTCGCCGAGGGCGCTCGCGGTCGCGGGGTGGAGGTGATCATCGCGGCCGCTGGCGGCGCGGCGCACCTGCCGGGGATGATCGCAGCCTGGACCACCCTTCCGGTCCTCGGCGTCCCGATCCGCAGCCGAGCGTTGAGCGGCGTGGACTCGCTCCTCTCTATTGTGCAGATGCCCCGGGGAGTCCCCGTGGGAACCCTGGCCATCGGCGATGCCGGTGCGAGCAACGCGGCGCTCCTGGCCCTGCGGATCCTGTCGACCCATGACCATGAGGTCGAGCAGCGGTTGAGAGCCTACGGCGAGGACGCCGCGGCTTCGGCACTCTCGGCCCCTCTGGACTGAGCGATGACCCGCGGAGATGCTCGAGTCGAACCGGGGGGCACCCTCGGTGTTTTTGGCGGTGGCCAGCTGGGGCGGATGTTCGGTCTCGCTGCCCGCCAGATGGGGTATCGCTTCGCCGTCTACTCCGATGACGCCGGAGGGCCCGCGTCCCAGATCGCGGATGTCGCGGTGAAGGGAGCCTATGACGACGAGGAGGCGGTCGCCGCCTTCGCGCGGGAGGTCGACGCGGTCACCTTCGAGTTCGAGAACGTCCCGGCGATCGCTGGCTCGACGGCCGCCAAGTACACCCTTGTGCGGCCCGACGGGTCGCTGCTGCACACCGTCCAGGACCGGACCCGCGAGAAGCAGGGGCTGGTGGGCATCGGCCTGCCGGTGGCCCCATTTCACGCGATCTCAAGCGCCGCCGACCTGGACGCCGCGCGTGAGCGGATCCCCGGCGCAGGGGTCCTGAAGACTTCGAGCTTCGGATACGACGGGAAGGGCCAGGCCCGGGTCAAAGATGGCTCTGAGCTCGCTGCCGCCTGGAGCCAGCTGGGTGAGGTGCCCTGTGTGCTCGAGGAGCTGGTGCCCTTCGAGGAGGAGATCTCGGTCATCGTCGCTCGTGGGGTGGGCGGTGACGTCGCGATCTTTGAGCCCTTCGCCAACGAGCACACCAATCACATCCTCGATATCACCGTCTGCCCCGCAGCCCTTGACCCCTCGGTGGCCCAGGAGGTCGAGCGAATCGCCCGCGCCGTCGTGGAGGGGTTCGACGTGGTCGGCGTCGTGTGCGTGGAGCTCTTCCGGCTCGGAGGAGGGACGATCCTGGTGAACGAGATCGCACCGCGACCGCACAACTCGGGCCACCTGACCATCGACGCCCACAGTTGCTCGCAGTTCGAGCAGCAGGTCCGGGCGGTCGCGGGCCTTCCCCTGGGGTCCGGAGAGCGCGTTGGGCCGCCTGCTGCCATGTCGAATCTCCTCGGGGACCTGTGGTCGGGCGGGACGCCGGACTTCGCTGCAGCGCTGGCTGTCCCCGAGGTCTCGCTTCATCTCTACGGCAAGGCTGAGCCCCGGCCCGGCCGGAAGATGGGCCACCTCACTGCCACGGCGCCCACGGCGGAGCAGGCCGCGGCCCGCGTTCGGGCCGCCCGCGCCGCCCTGACCGGGAAGTGAGCGGGGCTGTCGACCGGGGAGCCAACGGGGTCCATGGCAGGAGAGCTCGCGGGGGACCGCGGGGATTCGAGGCCGCGTGTCCTTCCCCGCAGGCGTCTGCTCTTTGGATTGGCTAGGCTGCTGCCATGAGTTTCCACTGGAAGGTCCTCCTCTGGATGGCGGCCGGCGCCCTCGTCGGTCTCCTGATGCAGACGTTTCTCCCCGCTCCGGCTTACTCCGGCCTGAGCGTGACGGGCGTCGAAGGCGGCGTGGCGGTCACAGGGGTGGCCAGCCGCAGCCCCGGGGCCAAGGCGGGTCTGTCGCCTGGGCGCGAGTTCGAGGCGGCCTTGGTGGCCCGCGGCTCGGCGGACGAGCGCCTCATCGAGCTTGGGAGCGCCACGGACCTGGCCGAGGGAGTCGTCAAGGACCTCTCGAACGGCGAGGTCCTGTGGTTGGTCCCCACCGGCAACGCCGCGGCGGCGGCGGCCGGTGAGGTGGATCCCATGGGGGGCGCGGTCGCGGTGACGGTCGCCTTCGCGCCGGACAGCCCCAGGGCGAGGGCGGTGGCCCCGTTCACCTTTGTCGCGGACATCTTCCTGGCGCTGCTGAAGATGCTCATCGTGCCGCTGGTGCTGACCTCGATCATCACCGGTGTGGCGAGCGTGGGCTCCATGGGGGACCTGAAGCGGCTCGGCGGGAAGACCTTCGCCTACTACGTCGCCACCAGCGTCTTGGCGATCATCGTGGGGCAGCTGCTGGTGAACATCATCCGGCCCGGGGACGGCGCGACCCTCGGACTCTCCCCGCTGACGGCGGCGGGGGCGAGCCCGGACGCGAGCTTCATCGAGGTCATCAAGCGAATGATCCCGAGCAACATCGCCGCGTCGCTCACCGATAACGGCGCGATGCTCTCGATCATCTTCTTCGCGCTGATCTTCGGGTACTTCATCACCCGGACCGCGGAGCCGCACCAGACGAGGGTCAAGGGGCTCTTCGAGAGCCTCTTCGAGGTGGTCATGACCATGGCCGAGGGCATCCTCAAACTCCTGCCCTATGGCGTCTTCGCGCTGCTGGTCAAGGTGGTCGCGAGCACCGGCTTCGCGCCGTTCAAGGCGCTCTTGCTGTACATGTTCACCGTCGCCCTGGCGCTGGTGATTCACGCGACGGTAACCCTGCCGATCCTCCTGCGATCCATCGGCAAGATCCGCCCGATGGACTGGTTCCGCGCCATGTCGCCCGCCCTGATGACGGCCTTCAGCACCTCCTCGTCCTCGATGACGCTGCCGGTGACGCTCAAGACCGTCGAGGAGCGTGGCCGGGTCAGCAACCGCGTGACCTCCTTCACGCTGCCGCTGGGGGCGACCATCAACATGGATGGCACGGCCCTCTACGAGTGCATCGGGGTCATCTTCCTGGCCCAGTACTACGCGGCTGTCGGAGACTTCGAGCTCACCCTGGGCGCCCAGGCGCTCGTGGTGGTCCTGGCGCTGCTTGCCAGCGTTGGCGCGGCGGGGATCCCCTCCGCCGGGCTCGTGATGATGCTCACCATCCTCTCTGCCCTGGAACTGCCGCTCGAGGGAGCTGCGCTGCTCCTCGCGGTGGACCGGCCCCTGGACATGATGAGGACCGTCGTCAACGTGTGGTCAGACTCCTGCGCCGCGGCGGTGGTCGCGCGTACGGAGGGAGAGGAGGGACCTCTGGCTCCCGCCACGGCCTGACCTGGTTAGACTGTCCGCCCGACCCTGTCGATCTCAGCTATGAACACCGGCTCACTCAACGAACGAATCACGCGCGCTCTCGCCTTCATGCTCCGCCACCAGCCGGAGGAGTTCGATCTCGAACTCGACCGCTTCGGCTGGGGGGATCTCGAGGACGTGGTCTACGCCCTCCAGGAGCGCACGGGCTCCACGGTCGAGGAGGAGGACGTGGCCGAGGCCATCGAATCCAGCGACCGACCGCGCTACGAGATGAAGGACGGCAAGATCCGCGCCCTGTACGGGCACTCGATCCAGATCGACCCCGGTGAGGCCACCGAGCCGCCGGACGAGCTGTTCATCGGCGTCGGGAGCCGCGACGCCTCGCGCGCTGAGGACAGCGGGCTGCGCAGCGGTCGACGCGCGTTCCTGCACCTCGCTCGCACCGAGGAAGAGGCGCGGGAGTCAGGGCGCCGTATCGCCCGCGACTACGCGGTGGTGACGGTCTTCGCCGGAGAGGCCTTCGATGAGGGCACCGAGTTCTACGACCGTGGCGCGCTCTTCCTTGCGGATGAGATCCCTGGCGAGTTCCTCGAGGTCGGTGAGATCCAGCACGACGGAATCGAGCGCGACGAGAACCGACGTTCACGTGGTCGCCGCAACGCGGACGGCCCCCGTGGGTCCCGCCGCGGCGGTGGCCGTGGGCGCGGCCGTGGCAGAGGGGGGCGCGACGACGAGCGCCCGTCTGGCTCGGATCGCGACCAGGACAGGGGCGAGCCCCGCCGCGATCGGGAGGAGCCTCGCCGGGAGCCCCGCGCAGAAAAGCCCCGCGCAGAAAAGCCCCGCGCAGAAAAGCCCCGCGCAGAGAAGCCCCGCGCAGAAGAGCCCCGCGCAGAAGAGCCCCGCGCAGAAAAGCCCCGCGCAGAGGAGCCCCGCGCAGAGGAGCCCCGCGCGGAGAAACCGGCGCGTTCGCAGCCTGAGCCGAAGAAGGCCGAGCCCAGGCCCGAGTCCCGCAAGCCGGCTCGTCAAGAGGAGTCGGGTTCCGCCCCCTCTGGATTCGGCGCAGGGCTGTAATCCCCCTCG
>CALLKX010000029.1 GCA_938083085.1 uncultured bacterium | reverse complement strand
GGCGGCGGCGGCGGATACCGCGGCGGCGGCGGCGGCGGCGGTGGATACCGCGGCGGCGGCGGCGGCGGTGGCGGTGGATACCGCGGTGGCGGCGGCGGCGGCGGTGGATACCGCGGCGGCGGCGGCGGCGGCCAGCAGGGCGGCGGCGGCGGCGGCGACTGGCAGCGCAGCAACGACTGAGCGAGCGGCGGCTCGGGCGGCATCAAGTCCGTCAAGCCGCTGCATCCGCGAGCCATCGCCCGTCGGACTCCGACGGCATGGCCCGCGGGGCGTCACCTCCTGACGCCCCGATCGCTCGAACGTGGCGAGCACCGGTCTTGACCCGCATCGCCCCGTGTCCATCCCCGAGACCTTCCGACAGCTCCAGCCAGCGGCGCGTGCGTACATGTACGGCTCGGCGTTCATGGGGGCGGCCCAGGCGGTGACGTGGTCCTTCCTCACCCGTTGGCTCAACGTCCAGGGGTACACGAAGACCGAGATCGGGACCTTCCAGTCTCTGGACAGCTGGGGCAAGGTCGCGGTGGCGCTGCCCGCAGCTTTCCTGCTCGCACGCCGCCCGGCTCGCGGGGTGTTCGTGCTCTCGGCGCTCATCGCGGGTTCGGTGTACATCGCCCTCCCGCACCTCCCGTCGCTGGGCTGGATGTACGCCGCGAACTTCATCGCCGGCCTGGCCATGACCGTCCATTACGTGGCGATCGCTCCGTTCCTGTTTCGCCACACAGGGGATCTTGATCGGGCGAGCGCCTTCTCTCTCGCGGAGGCAGCGCGGACCATGGCTGCCGTGGTCGGAGCTGGGCTCGCCGGCTTCGCGGTTGCGCGCCTGTCGGCCCCGCTGGGGGGGGAGATCCCGGCCACGAACGCGGTGATCAGCGCCGCCGGCGTGTGCTCGCTCATCGCGGCGATCTTCTACGCCCGCATCGACGACCCCGAGCCGTCCATGCCCGTGGGCGCCCGCGTGTTGCCCGTCGTCCGAAAGAACGCGGTGCTGCTAGCACGCTTCGCTGCCCCGCAGTTTGTGATCGCGTGCGGTGCGGGGTTCTGTATCCCGTTCCTGCCCACGTACTTCCAGGAGCGGTTCGGCGTCGGGCCGGACGGCTGGGGCTACCTGTTCGCCAGCGGGCAGGTGCTGATGACTGGGGGCTTCCTCATGACCCCGTTCATCCTCGCTCGGCTCGGCTTCGTGAAGAGCATGGTCGCCATCGAGCTGGCTTCGCTCCCGTTCTTCCTGGCCCTCGCCTTCACGACGAGCCTCCCGGTGGCCATGTTCGCGTTCCTGATGCGCGGGGCGCTCATGAACGCCACGCATCCGATCATCAAGAACCTGATGATGCAGGCGACCCCCGCGGGGGCGAGGGAGGTGCAGACGGGGGTCAATGCCACGCTTTGGGGCGTGGGATGGGTCGTGGGCCCGCTGGTGGCGGGGCGCGTGCTTGACGCCACCTCGGATGATTACGCTGTGCTCATGTGCACGACGGTCGGCCTCTATCTGCTCGCCGCGATCCTGACCTGGACGCTGCTCCGCAGCGTGGAGCGTCAGGTCATGGAGCAGGGGCCGGCGGCTTCCGGGGGCGACGGGGCGGAGGCACCGGCTTGAGCGACGCCGTCAAGGAAGAGGCCATCGGCCCTCTCACCGAGCTCAAGGGGGTCGGGCACGCCAAGGCGGCGCGGCTCGCGCGGCTCGGGATTCGCTCCATCCGCGACCTGCTCCTCACGCAGCCCGTACGGCTGGTGGTCTGGCCGGAGCCGGAGTCGATCCGCGCGGCCCGCGGGAAGAAGGGCGAGCGCGTCACTCTGCAGGGCACCATCCGCCGGTCTGTCCTCCAGCGGATCGGCGGCAAGCGCTCTCTCGTGCGGGCTACGCTCGAGGACGGGACCGCGGAGATGGACCTTGTGTTCTTCAACCAGCCGTGGATGAAGGAACAGCTCTCTCCGGGTTCGGACGTGATCGCTCACGGCCAGGTGGTCGACGTTCGGGGTCCAGGCCTCGCCTCGCCCCGCCTCGGCACAGAGGACCGCCCGCTTCCGCCGCCCGGCACCCTCGCCCCCGAGTACGCCGGCGGGGACGGGATCTCGGGCGAGGTGGTGGGCGGGCTGATCCAGGACGCCCTCGAACGCTTCGGTGAGCAGCTGACGGAGCCGCTCCCGGAGGTCTTTCTGGAGCGGGCCGCAGCGCTGCCCGCGCGGGAGTCGGCGTTCATTCTCCACAGGCCCAAGAGCGTGGCTGAGTTCGAGCGCGCCCGGCGCCGCTTCGGGCTCCAGCCGATCCTCGTGCTGCAGGCGCGGTGCCAGGCCCGGCGCCGCTCGCTCTCGGGCGCCGCGCGCGCGGCGAACATCAGCGCGGCCACCCACGAGAACATCCTGTCTCGCTTCCCCTTCGAGCTGACCGCGGCCCAGGCCAAGGTTGTCGGGGAGATCCGAGCCGACCTCGGTCGGACTCGGCCCATGCGCCGGCTGCTCCAGGGGGATGTGGGCGCGGGCAAGACCGCGGTGGCTGCCTACGCGGCCATGGGCGTCGCGGAGAACGGCGGCCAGGTGGCCGTCATGGCGCCCACCGAAGTGCTGGCCTCCCAGCACGCCTACGGCCTGGCGCCCATCCTCCAGGCCCAGGGTCTGCGGACCTGCCTGATCACCGGCGCGATGCGCACGGGCGAGCGGCGGGCCGCGGTGGAGCGGTTGCAGGCGGGCGAGATTGACGTGGCCTTCGGCACCCACGCGCTGTTCTCCAAGGACGTCCAGTTCCGACGGCTCGACCTCGCGGTGATCGACGAGCAGCACCGCTTCGGCGTGGCCCAGCGGGACCAGCTAGCAGCCAAGGGCAACGAGGTCCACGTGCTCCTGATGACCGCGACGCCGATCCCCCGGACGCTCGCGCTGACCATTTACGGCGACCTCGAGGTCTCGACCCTGGACGGTCTGCCCCCCGGTCGCGGCGAGATCGTCACCCGCTGGGCCCGCGGTGATGATCGCCGCAAGATGCCGCGTTTCCTGCGCGAGCGGCTCGAGGCGGGAGAGCAGATCTACTGGGTGGTGCCGCGGATCGGTGGAGACGGGGAGGGGGAGGAGGCCGCCTCGGCGGTCAGCGCGGAGCGGCGGCACGCCGACCTCCAGGCGCGCCCGGGGTTCGCCGCGGCGGGCATCGAGCTCGTCCATGGGCGCCTTCCCGCCCCGGAGCGCGGGCACCGGCTCGACCGATTCCGGCGCGGCGAGGTAGGGACCGTGGTGGCGACGACCGTGGTGGAGGTCGGGGTCGACGTTTCCAACGCGACCGTCATGGTGATCGAGGACGCGCACCGGCTTGGACTCGCGCAGCTGCACCAGCTTCGGGGGCGCGTGGGGCGCGGGAGCAAGGCGTCATACTGCTTCCTGCTGGGAGACAAGAAAGCGGAGGAGAAGTTCCGGCTCCTCGAGCGGTCGCGCGACGGCTTTGAGCTCGCAGAGGAGGACCTGCGCCAGCGAGGGATGGGGGACCTGCTCGGGTTGCGACAGTCCGGGGACAACCTCGAGGGGTTGATCGACCCGGAGCGCGACCTGCCGCTCCTGATCGCAGCGCGCGATCTGTTTCAGGAGCGGCCTGACCTCGTCCAGCACTTCATCGGGAGCTGAGGACACGCCATGGAGAGCGAGAGAGGATTTGTGGAGTTCGAGCTGAGCGAGGGAGGCTTCTCGTCGGGCGAGGAGGAGGTGCTCGCCCCCGGTGTGCTGCTGGTTCCCCTCCTCACCCCCGCCGCGTGCCAGGAGGTACTGGCGCAGATCGAGGAGCGGCGCCGAGCCCTCGCGGTCCGGCGTCCCCCGAGCTCCATGCACGACCACGGCGTCATGCTGGGTCGCATCGGATTGGACGGGCTGGTCGATCAGCTCCGCGGCCGCCTTGCGCCGCTCCTCGAGGCTCACTTCCCGCTCCAGGGGGGACCCGAGATCGATCATCACCACAGCTACCTGGTCGAGTACGGGCGGGAGCTCGACGAGGACCTCGGGTTCCACGTGGATGACAGCGAGGTGACCTTGAACCTCTGCCTCGGCGAGGAGTTCTCCGGGGCGGAGCTGGTGCTGCTCGGGGCCCGCTGCGACCTGCACCGCCAGACGGAGGTAGCGGACTCGGAGGTGATCGAGATCGAGCACCAGCCGGGTCAAGCGGTGCTGCACGCGGGTCGGCAGCGGCACCGGGTGGACCCCATCCTCCGGGGGACCCGTCGCAACCTGATCGCCTGGCTCAGGAGCTCGGGGTATCGGGAGCGCGAGGAGGGGCCTGGGCCCTCTTGCCGCCCCTGGTGCGGGCTTCACCGGGGTTGACCCCGATCCCACCGCCGTTCCCGTCGGCCCCCGCAGATCGGGTGTATCCTCTGCCCCGCCAGCGGGGTAGCGAATCCATCGCGACCCCCCTGCCCATGCTCATGACGCGCCACCTGCTCCTCTTCGCACTCTTTCTCGGGACGCCGAGCCTCCTCTGGGCTGCGCCCCAGCTCGACCTTCCCACCAAGCGGTCCAGCAGGGCTCAGCAGGGCAGCGGTAAGGTCGGCCGACCGGTGAACCCCAGCCAGGGGGGAGACGTCGCCGGACCCTCCACCGGAGAGCAGGTCAAGGTCAAGGCCCTGGTGGACGCCGAGGGCCGCCCGATACAGGGGGGCCAGGTGACCACGAGGAGCGTGAACGTCCCCGTCGGCGCGCGTTCGCAGCGCGGCCCCCTGAGCATCCCCCGCGAGGGCCGGAGGGAGGGGGCGGAGCTGAGCTTGCCCGGAGTGCCCAGCCCTCCCGTCGAGTCTGCTCCGCTCGGGATCCCCGGGCCGGCCGTGACGCCGCTCTCGTCGGTCCCGGTCCCCGTCGGCTTCCCGTCGACCCGGAACTCGGCGCGCTTCCTCTACGAGCAGCTTCTCGAGGCTCCGAGGGTGGGGGACCCCGCCGTCGCCGACGCAGCGGACCGTCTCGCACGGCTCGGCGAAGATGGCGTCGAGGTGGCACGCTTTGCTCTGCGGCAAGACAAGGACGTCTTGGCCTACGCCGGGGGGCGCGCGCTCGTCCTCGCGGGGAGCGCCAGCGACGGAGACGACGTGGTGCGGCTGCTTCAGGGCAAGATGCCCGGGCTCTCGGCGCCGCTGACCCTCGAGTTCCTCGTCGAGAACGACCCGGTGCGAGGCAACACCGAGCTCCTGGCGAAGCTCCTCCAGCATGACAGCGGCCCCCTGCGGAGGACGGCCAAGCGTGAGCTGAGGCCGAAGCTCGAGAGCAAGGACGTCGGCCTCCTCGGGCCCGCCCTCTCGGACGGGCGGTCTAACGTGCGGCGTGCAGCGACAGAGCTGCTCGCTGGCCTCGATGGACCAGAGGCCGACCGACTCCTGGTGGATCGCGTGAGCGATCGTAGCTCAGGTGTGTCGGCCATCGCCATCCGCGCCCTGCGCAGCCGCCAGGCCGAGGAGATCGACTTCGAGCTGCTCCGACGATCAATGGAGCGTGGTGAGATCATGCGGCGTGAGGCGATGCTCCTCATCGCGATCACCGAGCGCGAGGATCGACAGGTCCGTGCGATCCTCGGACCCCAGCACACGAGCCCCCTGGTGCGCGGGCTGCGAAGCCCGCTCCCCGTGGTCCAGGCGTCCTGCGCGGTCGCTCTCGCGGGCATCGGCTTCCGCAGCTCACGGAGCGAGGCGACCCGTTGGCTGGACGCATCCGTTCCCTCGGTGCTGGTTGGAGTCGCCGCGGGGTTCACCTTCTTCGACGGCTTCGAGGTCGTCCGCGACCCCGCCCTCCGTCGACTGCGCCGGATCACCGGGGTGAGCCACGGCAGCAACGGGCCCGCCTGGGCCCGTTGGTGGAGCGACAGCAAGGCCGGCTTCCGCGCGTCACGCTCGGTGATCGAGGTCTCGGCTGAGAACGAGCAACGAATCGTCGTCACCGTTGAGGACCTGGGCGCGGGGACGCGCTACATCCTCGCGGGTCGCGCCCTGGCCTCCGACCCAACTTGGATGGCGCTCGATTCCGGTGAGGAGCCGGGCTACCCCGCCCTCGCACGGCTCGGCGAGGTGAGCTTCCTCACCGCCCCGCAGTCCACTGAACTGTGCGCGCTCCTCCGTGAGGAGGGGGTGTTCAGCGCCGAGTTGCTGCCCGGCCCGCGCGGCGCCATCGGCGCCGAGGGCCGTCAGCTCCGCGTCGCGACGGAAACGGGGAGCAAGAGCTTCCGGTTCGGCGTTGGTCGCAGCTCCGCCTGGTTCGATCGGACCCTCGTCCGGCTCGAAGGGCTGAGGGAGCAGGACGCCTGGCAGCACTTCCCGGTGGCCGGCGAGCACGCGGACGCCCCGTCGCTCTTCCTCGAGGAGGTCGACTGGTGGACCGCGCCTCGAGAGCCGTCGGAGCGGACCGCTCGCCTGAAGTCGCTGGTCATGCGCCACCTGCTCTCCGTGCAGGCGGGCGACAGGGACGAGGGACTCGCCGAGCTCATGCGGCTCGCCGCTCCGGGCGATGTCCTCGTCGCAGGCGACATCGCCCCGCTGCTCGACCTCCTGGTCGAGGAGCCGCGCTTCAACAACCGTTCGCGTTCATTGGTCGAGCTCCTCAAGGCCGCCGCGACGTCCGGCACGGGCCAGCTCTCCGCGGAGGTCACCGCGCAGATCATCACCACGCTCCACGACCGCTTCGGGCCTTCGGGCCTGCCGGCCATCAAGCGGCTCCTCGCGGAGCAGGGGCGCGAGGCGGTCCTGGTCGCCGCAGTGGACCGCCGCGGTCTCCTCCGCATCGCCGCGGCTGGCGCGCTCGGCGCAGGGGACGACGAGCAGGACCTCGACCTCCTGATTGGCCTCATGGGGGACCGCGACCCTGACGTTCGGGTGGCGGCCATCCTGGGCCTTGGAGCTCGCAAGGCCGAGCGAGCCCAGGGACAGGTGCTAGCGCTCACCGAGTCGGAGCTTCCGCTGATCAGGACCGCAGCGCTGCGGTCCATCGGGCGTATCGGTGGCCCCGGGGCGATCGACACCCTGGTCCGTGGGATCACCTCCCCGGACGAGCGCTACCACCTGCCAGCGGCAGAGGGTCTGGCGACCATTGGTGACGCGGAGGCCGCGTCCCTGCTCGTCTCCCTCCTGCGGGGGAGCTCGCGGCCGTCCATCCGTGACCAGGCCCGCAACGGGCTCCTGCAGCTGGGAGCCCTCGCCTCGGATGAGCTCTTCAGCGCGATGCGTTCGCCGGACGCCGCCCTCCGCCGTGAGGCTGCCCTGCTGCTGGCGCGGCAGGTCGAGCCGCGGGCGGTGAGCGTCCTCACCCGGGCGCTCGCGGAGGACTCTGACGATCTCCGCGCCGGCGAGGAGCTTGTGATCCTGACCTGCGTGGACTATCGCAGCGACGCGCTACCCGCCGAGAGCTGGTTCCAATGGTGGGACGAGGTGGACCGCCGCGACCCGTTCTCCTGGTTCCTGGCGGCGCTGGAGCGACGGAACATCGGCTACCCGCCCCGGGCGGAGTTTGATCTCGGCGGGACCAAGGAGGCGCGGCTCTTCTTGCTCTCGTTGATCGCCGAGCTCCCGGACCGCCTGCTCGCCGAGCGCGCGCGTCGCGAGCTGGAGCGCTTGCATGGCAACCTCCTCGATCCGCTTCCCCTCGGTATGAACGCGACGGAGGTCTGGGTGACCAGCACCCGTGAGCTCGTCGCCGGAGCGCCCGCCGGGGAGGTCCCTGTGGACGGTGTCGATCCGGATCCCGAAGGGGGCCGCTGAGGGGCGCGGAGACGCGCCTCCGACAGGGATGAATCGAGACGCGATCCTCGGGAGCATGTTCATCCTGATCGCCGTGGTCGGCGTCCCGCTGGCCGCTGGCGCGCTGCGCGTCGTCCACGGGGGCGAGGTGCCCGGGTCATTCGACCGCCTCCTCGGCCCGCTCAGGGAGATCAATGATGAGCGCGGGCTGGTCAACGTCGAGGGGCGAGCCTCCTCGATCCGCGCCGCCGCCGCCGAGTCCGGTGTGCCTCCGCTGCTCCTCGGGGCGCTGATGTTCTCCGAGAGTCGGGGCCGGAGCGGCCAGAAGTCCCCTGCGGGGGCTCTGGGCCTGCTGCAGCTCATGCCCGGCGCGGCGCGCGACGCCGCCCGTCGGCTGGGCGTGACGCTGGCGGAGGACCCCGGTGCTCTCGAAGCGACGCTCCTGGAAGACGAGGAGCTGAACATTCGCCTCGGCGCGGCGCACCTGCGCTGGTTGCTGGATCACCAGGGGGACTGGACGCTCGAGGCGGTCCTCGTCTCGTACAACGCCGGGCGCGCGCGGCTCTTCGGCTGGATCGAGGATCACGGCACCTACGAGGGCTGGGTGCGGTCCGAGGAGAGCGCGCGGGCGGGGGGCCGGCCGACCACCGGGGCGCTCGCCTACGCGCGAGAGGTGCTGCTGGCCCGGAAGGCGCTCGAGGAGCGGGGCTCCCTTTGACGCGGACCAGACACGGAGCCGCCAACACGGGCCGGTTGATTCCGTAGCATGGGCCGACGCCCTGCGAGCAGGCCCCTTGAGGCCGCCCGCTCCACTGACCCAACCTCCAAAACGTGACCGACACGACCTCCACTTCGAACTCCGCCATCGAAGCCCAGATCGAGCGCTCGAGCGCCTGGACCACGGAGCTGACCGGCGCGATGAGCACCGTGCTGGTGGGCCAGAAGGAACTCACCCGAAGCCTCGTCCTGGGCCTCCTGGCGGGTGGCCACATCCTCCTCGAGGGGGTCCCCGGCCTCGCCAAGTCCCTCGCCGTGGCTGCCATGGCAAAGGGCGTCAAGGGCTCCTTCGCCAGGCTCCAGTTCACGCCCGACCTCTTGCCGTCGGACCTTGTGGGGACCGAGATCTACAGCGTCAAGGACGGGAACTTCACCGTCCGAAAGGGGCCGATCTTCGCCAACTTCGTCCTCGCGGATGAGATCAACCGCGCGCCCGCGAAGGTGCAGTCAGCGCTGCTCGAGGGCATGCAGGAGCGCACGGTCTCCATCGGCGGCCAGACCTTCGATCTGCCGCGACCCTTCCTCGTGCTCGCGACCCAGAACCCCCTCGAGCAGGAGGGCACCTATCCGCTCCCCGAGGCCCAGCTGGACCGCTTTGCGCTCAAGGTCCACCTCGAGTACCCCAGCCGCGAGGAGGAGCTCGAGATCCTCGACATGATGGCGCGTACCTCGCCGCCCGAGCCGGTGTCCGAGGTGGTCACCACGGATGACATCCTCGCGTCGCGCAAGCTCGTAGACCAGGTCTCCATCGCGCCGGCGCTCGCCTCGTACATTGTCTCCATCGTCGAGGCGACCCGGACCCCTGCGGCCCACAAGATGCCCGAGCTGGAGCCGCTGATTCAGTGCGGCGGGTCCCCCAGGGCCTCCATCTGGCTCGCCCTGATGACCCGGGCCTCGGCCTTCATGGCCGGGCGCGCGTATGGGACGCCCGAGGACGTCAAGGCGGTGGCGCACGAGGTGCTCCGCCACCGGATCTTGCCGACCTACGAGGCTGAAGCCGAGGGGGTCAACACGGACGAGATCGTGACCAGGGTGCTCGAGCGGGTCCCGCTCGACCGCTAGGGGAGAGGCTTGGGCTGGCTCACGGGAAACACGGCGAGCGGCGGCGCAGACGAGGTCGACGGCGCGCCCCTCCTGCCGCCCGCGCTCATGGCGCGGGTGCGGCAGATCCAGATCCGGACCCACCGGCTGGTGAACACCGCCTTGGCGGGTGGGTACCGCAGCACGTTCCGCGGGCAGGGCGTGGAGTTCGAGGAGGTGCGCCCCTATCAACCGGGCGACGAGGTGCGGGCTATCGACTGGAACGTCACGGCGCGCACGGGCGAGCCGTTCGTGAAGTCCTACCGTGAGGAGCGCCAGCTCACCCTCCACCTCCTGGTCGATACGGCGCTGCCTATGGACTTCGCGACGTTTGGTGAGACCAAGCGAGACGCGGCGGCGCAGCTGGCCGCGCTCATCGCGTTCGTCGCCGCCCGGCACCAGGACCGGGTCGGGCTGACCCTGTTCGGAGCGGAGCCGGGGCTCCACCTCGGGCCAGGGCGTCAGTCACGGCACATCCTCCGCCTCGTGCGGGAGATTCAGTCCGCCCAGGTCACGCCCGGGCCATCGAGCCTCCAGACCGTTCTCAAGGCGCAGGAGTCCACCCTTCGACGGCGCGCCATGGTCTTCGTGCTCAGCGACTTCTCCAGCGTCGGCGTCGACGGCAGCGAGGGCGGGAGCCGCGAGTGGGTCGAGACCCTCTCGCGGCTGTCGCGGACCCATGACGTCATCTGTGTCCGCCTCGTGGACCGGCTCGAGGAGGAGCTCCCCGCGACGGGCTTGCTGCGCCTCGTGCGCATGGAGGACGGCGAGGTCGCCGAGGTCGACGGTCGCCGCGCGTCCGAGCGGGAGGCCTGGAGCGAGCACGCTCGGACCCGCCGAGACGCCCTGGGCGCGGCCTTCCGGCGCGCGCGGGCCGAGTGGATCGACGTTCGAACGGACGGTGACTTCGCGGCGCCGCTGGTGCGCTTCTTCCGGCGGCGGGCCCAGGCGCGGGGGCCGCGCAGGAGCACTGGCGGAGCATGATCACCCTCGCACTCTCCACCGTACTCTGCTGTGCCGCCCAGGCCGTGGAGGTCGCCGCGCGTCTTGAGCTGGCGCCTGGAGCCACCGCGGCCACGGGGCAGCCCCTCGAATGGACGGTCACCGTGAGCGGACTCGACTCCGACAGCGCCGTCCTCGCGGCACCTCCGGACTTCGGCCCCGAGTGGGTGGTGCTGGGGGGACCGACGCCGGTGGTGAACAGCGACCTCGCCCTGGCGTCGCGCCCTGGCCTCGAGCTGCGCTGGGAGCTGATGGGCCTGGCGGCTGGCGAGCTCAAGACACCGGAGGTCCGGTTCCAGATCGGCGACCAGGACCCCCTCGGCGTCGCTCCGGTGAGCATCGAGCTCGCTGGGGCGCTCGAAGAGGCCGAGGACGCGCCGCGGCCCCTGGCTGGATTCCGGGACGTCGAGGACGCCGGAGGTGGGGACGCCGACCTCGCCCTCGTGGCGGCGGCTTTGCTCATGCTTGCGGCGTGCCTGCCGCTGGTGGCTCGGGCCCGCCGTGGGAGGGCCGCGGCGACGGCACCCGTGGACAGAGAAGCCAACCTGCTGGAGCGGATCGAGGCTCTGGACCCCGCAGCCGACCCGGCGGCGGTGATGGGGGCGCTGGGCCCGCTCCTCCGCCGCGCCGTGGACGATGCGAGGAGCGACGACCAGCGGAGCCTCACGGACAGCGAGTGGGCGGCGTCCCTTGAGGGTTCGCCCGGTTTCACGCCCGAGCGCAGCGCGTCGCTCTCGGCGCTGATCGAGGAGCTGGGTCGCGTGCGCTACGGGGGCGTCCGGCCGAGCTCCTTCGCGGCCCGCGAAGCCGTGACCCAGGCGTTGGACCACATCCGCGCCCTGAGTGGCGCCCGCCAAGCGCAGGCAGGGGGCGGAGCATGATCCCCTCGCTCGCCCTTCAGGAGATCACCCGGAGCACGGCCACGGGCCGCCTCGAGATCGGCGGGATCACCTTCGCTGACCCCTGGTTCCTCGCGATCATTCCGATCGCGGTGCTCCTCCTCTGGCGTGGCCGCGAGGCCCGGCGGCAGGTCGGCGCCCAGGTGCCCGCCCTGGGCTCGGCCTCGGCGGGGGCTCGCTCGAGCCTCGCCTGGCTCCCCGCCGCCCTGCGGATCGCGGCGATCTCGCTGCTGGCCGTCGCCCTCAGCCGGCCGCTGGAGGGGCGGGTGTCCACGGCGCGCGAGACCGAGGGCATCGACATCGCCCTCCTGCTCGATCGTTCGAGCTCCATGGATCAGCGAGCGCGCCCGGGGGCCCCGCGCCGCTTCGACATTGTCACAGAGGTCATCGGAGACTTCGCCCGGCGGCGGATGACGGACGAGGAGGGGGCGCGAGACAGCGTCGGCCTCTTCGGCTTTGCGGGGTTCGCGGACCTGCTCGTCCCGTTCACCCTTGATGTGGACGCGCTTACGGGCGTGCTCGATGAGACGGACATCGAGACCGAGCAGCGCCTCGACGGGACGGCGATCGGCAGCGCCCTGGCGCAGGCGTGCGAGGTGCTGAGTCAGAGCGAGGCGCGTTCCCGGGTGGTGGTGCTCCTCACCGACGGCGAGGAGACGATCCATGTGATCGAGCCGATGGAGGCCGCGGAGGTGGCGTCCGAGCTCGGGATCCGCGTCTACACGGTCTACGCCGGGCCGCGGGTCCAGCTGGTTCAGATGCCCTTCGAGCGTGCGCGGCGAGTGCAAGCCGACGTGGGCGAGCTGCCGAAGATCGCCGAGGTGACCGGGGGCTTGTTCTTCCACGCCGAGAACCGCGAGGAGCTCGAGGCGGCCTACGCGGCCATCGAGGAGCTCGAGCGGACGCCGCGCTCGGAGGAGCGCTTCGCCGAGCGGTATGACCTCTATCCGCTGCTCCTGGGGCCCGCGCTCGCGCTGCTGCTGCTCGCCTCTTTCGCCGGGACCACGGTCGCCCGGAGGGTCCCCTGATGGGCTTCGAGATCCTGCGCCCCGAGCTCGCGCTGGTGCTGGCGGCGGCGCTCGTCCCGCTGGCACTCTGCCTCTGGGAGCTCCCGCGTCGCATCCGCTCGCTGCGGCTCGTGGCAGAGCCCCGGCACCTGCGCCGGGTCTTCCCCGGCCTTGCCGGGGCCGGTCAGGACGCGCTGGGCTGGATCCGACGCCGCGCCTGGTCACGGGCTGGCCTCGTCGCCAGCGGCATGGCCCTCGTGGGCCTCGCCTGGATGGGCCCGACCCGCGGCTTCGCCCTGGTCCCCGTGGAGCAGCGACGGATCGACGTGGTCGTGGCGCTCGACACCTCGCGCTCGATGCTGGTGGAGGACGTGCAGCCCAATCGCCTGGAGCGCGCCAAGGTCGAGATCGGCGCGCTGCTGGACGCCATGACGGGGGAGCGCGTCTCCCTGGTCGCCTTCGCTGGCAGCGCGCGCGACGTGGCGCCGCTCACCGCGGACCTGGACACCGTGCGCTACTTCCTCGAGGGGCTCTCCCCCGAGGACAACCGCCGCGGCGGGACGGACCTGGGCGCGGCGCTGAACCTGGCGCTCAAGCGCTTTGACGGTGAGAGCGGTTCGAGCGAGGCGGTCATCCTCGTGACGGACGGCGAGGACCTCACGGGTGAGGGCCTGGCGGCGGCCGAGATCGCGCGCGACCGCGGAGTGCGCGTGCACGTGCTCGGCATGGGGACCGCCGGTGGGGGCAAGGTCCCCGATGGCGAGGGAGGCTTCGTGGTGGACCCCGATGCAAGCACCGGCGGGGGAGAGGTGGTCTCGCAGCTCCGGTCCGAGTCCTTGCAAGCGATCGCGGACGCCACGGGTGGCATTTACCTCGAGGCGCGCGGGAGGGTGCTCCCTCTGGAGGAGCTCTACCGCCGCGCCATCTCCACCATGGAGGGCCGGGACATCGTCGACGGTAAGGAACGAGTCCCACGGGACCGCTTCCAGTGGCCCTTGGTCCTCGGCCTCGCGCTCCTCGTTCTGGAGGGCGCAGCGCTCGACGGGCGGCGCCGCCGCTCCACGGCCCCTGGGAACCCGGCGCCCTCCGCGGCCGCCACCCCCTCCGGCGCGCCCTCACCGCCAGCGGTCACCGCTGGGGATGAACCGTCATGAAGAACCTCCAGCGAACCACCGCGCGGGCGCCGCTCGCCGCGACGCTCCTGTTGGCCTGTGCGCTGCCCCTCGCGGGCTGTGCGGGCGAGGGGAGCTCCGAGCTTGAGCCCTGGCCGGGGACCCTCGCAGAGGGCCTGGCCACCATCGAGGACCTCTCGGCCCAGGGACGCTTCGACGATGCGCTCCTGATCGCAGACCGCATGGACCGCGTCGGAGCTCTGGCGGGCCTGCGGGCCCGGGCGGCTGAGATCACCGCCGGCGCGTCGGAGGACCTCCTGGCCCCCCTGGACCGCAGCTTGTCCGGGCTCGGCCTCCCGGTGCTGACCTCACCCCAGCGCGGCGAGATCCAGTTCGCACGGGCCGTGGCTCTCCTCGGTTCGACGGCAGAGACAGCGGCCTCGAATCCGGCCGCTGGACCGACCGCGGGGCCGGAGGACGCAGCGGGGCGCATGGAGCGCGCCGTGGCGGCCCTCAAGCGGGCCCGCGCCTCGGGGGGAGGGGCGAGCCTCGACGCCGTCTACGACCTCGGCACCCTCGATCTACTCGTGGCGGAGTCGATCCGTGCGACCCTCCCCGAGGTCTCTGGAGGGCCGCCGCCCCCGCCTCCGTCCGACAAGGACGCCGCCAGCGGCAAGGACGATCAGGACCCGCTGGACCTGGCTCGGGCCGCTTACCTCGCCGCCCGTGGCGACCTCGTGGAGCGGATGCGCATGGGAGCAGGGGAGGACGCCCGCGCGAACGCGGAGCTCGTCCTCCGTCGGCTCCGCGAGCTGGACGAGATCGAGCGGCAGCGGGAGGAGCAGCAGGAGCAGCAGGACCCGCAGAGCGAGGGGGACCCCTCCGACGAGTCCCAGGAGAACGAGGGCTCGGAGGAGGAGCAGCAGGACCCGTCCGAGTCGGAAGACGAGGAGCAGCAGGGGGACCAGGAATCCGAGAGTGAGCAGCCTTCCGAGGAGGACGCCCAGGAGCAGGAGTCCGAGGAGAGCCCGGAAGACGAGCCAGCGGACGAGCCAGCGGACGAGCCAGCGGACGCGCAGGAGGAGGCGGAGGGCGACCCCGGCGAGGGGGAGGAGCTCATGACCGCCGAGGAGCTCAGCCGGATCCTCGATCTCAACCGGAAGTACCAGGAGAACGGCGAGGAACTCCGCCGCAGACTGAAACTGGGGCGCAAGGTGCCCGCCAGGAGGGATTGGTGATGATGACGCGTTGGACCCTGATTCTCTCGCTAGCCGCCGCGCTGATGGCGCCGCTATGCGCGTCGCAGATCTCCCCTGAGGGTCTTCAGGTCTCCCTCTCCAGCGCCCTGGTCAAGCTCGGGGAGCCCGTTGGGATCGTGATCCGTGTCGAGGGCGATCGGCGGGTGCGGTTCGGGCCGCTCCCCACGGTGAGTGGGCTGAGCTTCTCGCCGGTCACGCGCTCCGGACGGCAGCAGTCCGTGAGCTACGACGCGCGGGGCCGACCGGTGGTCGAGCAGCGGACCACCTTCGAGGTGCGCGTCCAGCCCAGCGGCGTCGGCACCTACTCCATCCCTCCGCTGGCGATCGAGCTAGACGGCGAGTCCGTTCAGGCCCCGGATCAGGCCATGACGCTCGAGGTGGTGAAGGACATCGAGGCGAGCCAGCTGCTGCTCTTCGAGCGAGGAGAGGTGCCCGCGCAGGTCTACGAGGGGCAGCCGTACACCCTGGAGCTGCGCTTCGGGTGGGACGTGACGCGCAAGCTGGCCGACGCTGAGCTGCAGCTCCCCTGGTGGGAGCGGCAGGAGGGCGTGATCGAGGTCACCTCGGAGGCTGCACCGTCCGGAACCTACGAGATCCCGATCCGCCCAGGCCGCCGCGCCGCGGCCATCGAGAAGCTCCCGCAGGTGGAGCGAGACGGCCGCCGCTTCGACGTGTACCGGCTCCGCCGGCGCTTCGTGGCGACCCGGCCCGGCACCGTCGAGTTCGGTCGGTCGCTGTTCAAGTTCTCCGAGCTTGTGGGGCGAGGAGGGGTCTTCTCCCGCGGGGCGTCCCGCGATTTCTACGCCCCCGTTGAGCCCTTCGAGATCGAGGTGTTGCCGGTTCCTGAGGAGGGGCGGCCCCTGGAGTGGAGCGGCGCGGTGGGCGAGATCGAGGCGGCGCGGAGCGTGCCCCGCCGTGACATCGACCTCGGCGACGCGATCGAGCTGGAGGTGCGCTGGTACGGAGAGGGGAACCTGGAGTTCTTCGACCCGCCCGACCTCTCAAGGCTGACGGCCTTCGACCAGTTTCGGGTGCTCGGCGTCGAGGATCGCAAGTCCCCCGACGAGCGGGTGGTCACCTACGACCTGGTCCCCCTCGACGCCGCAGTGGACGAGGTCCCTGCCGTACCTCTGTTGGTCTTCGATACCGCTGCTCGCCGATTCGTCACGACGTCCACGGAGCCCCTGGAGATCAGGGTCACGCCCACGGCGGACGCCGGGGAGGACCCCTTTGGAGCGGCTGCCGAAGCGGAGGCGCCCCTCGTGATGAGAGACATCCGCCCCCGCCCTGAAACAGCCCGTGACGCGTCGGGACCCGGCGGTCTGCTCGGACTCGCGACCCTCGCGGCGGCTGTGCTCGGATGGGCCGCGCTCCGCACGGCGGTGCGTCGCCGCGGCGACCCCGCGGGCATCCGCGCGCGGCAACGTCGTGGGGCGCTTGGGCTGCTCCGGCGAGAGCTTCGGATCGCCCGGGACCCCCAGGAGGTCGCGTCGTCTCTGGAGCGCTTTCTTGCCCGCAGGAGCGGGCGTCCGCCGGAGTATTGGATTGGAAGAACGAGCCTCGCAAGCACGGGGGCGGCGGAGGTCTCCGACGGGCTGGAGCAGCGCTTCGGGGCGCTCCGGCGAGACCTGGACAGGGCGCTCTTCGGTGGAGAGGGGCGGTCCCTCGCCGGGCCGGAGAGTGTCATCGAGTTCGCGCAGGATGCGGTGAAGGAGGGGCTCTGATGAAGGGGTACTTGAGAAGAGGAGCCGCGACGGCGGCGCGCTGCATCGTGGGGGGCGCATCCCTGGCCGGCGTCCTCCGGGCGGCCCCGGCCATGGCCCTCGTGATCGCGACCGCAGCGACTGACGCTGGGGCCTCGCCCGCGGCCGTCCTACCCGCGCTCGTGTCGTCCGCCGCGGAGTCTCTCCCCTCGGAGTCCTCCGCCGAGGTCTCATTCGCCGCCCGACTGTCGGCTGTGGCGGGGCGATTGACGGCACCCCAGGGGCTGGGCGAGGCCGCGCCCGCTTTGGATGCGCGGGCGGAGGCCGGCGCCGATCGGGGCAGCGTGCTCTGGCGGTCGGGCGACCGTGACGGGGCCGTCGCCGCTTGGATGACGGCGCTCGAGGACGCTCAGGTGGTGGGCGCTCCGTCGGCTGAGCGCGCGCGGCTGGCCTACAACCTGGGGGTCAGCGAGGCCGCGGGAGGGGAGCTCATGCGCTCGGTCGCCTGGTTCGAGGCCGCCCTCCGTGCGTCACCGAGCCTGGCCGATGCCCGCTTCAACCTGGGCCTTGCCCGGGCCGAGGCAGGGCTCGGGCCCCGTACCGGGGACGGCCTGCTGGAGTCCCTGGGGGCGGCCGCACGGACCCTGACCTCAGGGGAGTCGCAATGGTGGGCCCTCCTCGGCGCCCTCCTCTTCGCGGGTGCCGGGCTGCTGGAGGCCCTGCGAGGTGGCCGCTGGACACGTCGGCTGCTGCTCCTTGTGGCGGCGGCGCAGCCGATCCTCTTCGCGCCGCTCGCGCTCCACCTGTCCGAGCGTGGCTCGGAGCCGTTCATGATCATCGACCCTTCTGGCGTTCAGCTCCGCGCGGCCCCCGAGGACGGGGCGGAGCGGGTGGGCTCCCTGCCTGCAGGCGCCGTGGTCAGCTACCTGGATACGCTCCCGGGGTGGACCAAGGTCCGCGTCGGCGGTGAGGCCCGCTGGGTCCCTTCTGAGGCTCTCTTCGAGCTTCGCTTGTGACGGAGCCCCAGCACCGTCGATACTCTCGCGGTGCGCGCATGAGCTCTGCTCTGCGCTCTCCGCCCATGAGCCCTCTCGCCAACACCCACCGTGCAGCGTTCGATCCGACGGCCAGCGGCAGGGCCACTCGCGTAGCCAAGTGGTCGGCGCTGGCGACCATCGCTGCAATCGCGGGGCTGGCGTCGTGTGGCGACGGCGAGAATTCGCTCGGGCGGGTCCGGTCCGGAGAGGTCGAGGTCACGGGGCAAGGGGTCGTGGTGATCGCCATCGACGGCCTCCGCTGGGACCACACGTCGCTCGCCGGCTATGACCGCGACACCACGCCCTCAATGCAGCGGTTCGCACGGGAGAGCGTGGTCTTCGAGAACGCATGGGGCGTGACGCCGACGCTCGTCGGCTCTCACGTTGCCATCCTCTCAGGCGATGATCCGGGGATCGCAATCCCCCCGCCGCTCGGGGAGGCTGAGTTCCCCGCAAGGGATATCGGTTCGGATCGGGAGAGCCGCTGGTTCGTACCCGCCGATCTCCACCTCCTCGGCCGCCACTTTCTGGGACTGGGCTGGAGCACGGCGGCCTTCGTGGATCACCCGATGATCGCCGAGCTGCGCGGCTTCGATCGCGGCTTCCGCGACTTCGTCGAGCATCGCGGTGAGCCCGGAGATCAGGTGCGCCAAGAGGGCGCGGTCGGGGTGGGGCGCCGCTTCGTTCAATGGGTCAACGAGCGGGAGCTGGACGAGGACTGGTTCGCCTATCTCCACATGCATGACCTCGAGCGTGCATGGAGACCTCAGACCAAGAAGACCCAGCTCAAGGGCGTCGACAAGGCCGTCAAGGGCTGGCGCGGGCGCCCCGAGCTCGCGTTCATGCCCCCGCTCGGTCTGGCCGAACTCGCCTTCCATACTCTGCCGCCCTCACGCGCCAGCCGCGCCCAATCGGTGGCCATGGGGGAGTATGAACTTCGCTACGACCGAGCCGTCCGGGCGATGGACGCCAGCGTGGCGCGGATCCTGGCGTCGGTCGAGGACTTCGGCCGCAAGCACAACGTCACGGTGATCCTGATGGGGACCTTCGGGACCTCGATGGGCGAGCACGGCGTCTACCTTCGCGCAGGGCTTGCCGAGGACGCAGACCTCCACGTGCCCCTCCTGATCCGGCCGTCGCGGGCCCACCGAGAGGCCCTCGGCTGGGGAGCGGATGGCGCGCCGCCCGTCCCGCGGATTGACGAGCTGGTGGGGTCCATCGACCTCGCGCCGACCCTGGTCGATCTCCTCGGTGTGACGGTGGATCGACCGCTCCTCGGAGCCTCCCTCCGGCCGCTGCTCGAGGGCAAGCGCGGGGCCGTTCGGCAGCGGCTCCCGGTTCGCCCGTCCCTGGTCCCAGGCTTCGGGCTGATCGAGGCGAACTCGAGGGCGGTGGTCTACCACCCAGAACTCGCGGAGGGCGACGCGCGCCGTTCCTGGTCAGGCGTCCCCGAGTTCGAGGACGAGACGGGGATGGTCGACGACGCCTGGACCCGGTGGGAGGAGCTGATCGAAATGGAGCGCAGGGCGCTTCACTTCGGGATCGACGTGGATGACGGCGAGCGCATTCAAGAGCTGCGCTTGATGCAGGGCCTCGTGGATCGCTGAGGGGCGAGAGACCCCGTCATCGGAAACCCGGTCAGCGGAAACCCTGTCATCGGAAACCCGGTTAGCGGAAACCCGCTCAGCGGAAACCCGCTCAGCGGAAACCCTGTCGGCTGGAGACCCTGTCGGCTGGAAGCCCTGTCGGCGGGAAGCCCTGTCGGCGGGAAGACCTGCCGGCGGGAAGACCTGCCGGCGGAGGACCCTCCGCACCCGGCCGCCCAGTCCCTGAGCTTCGGTCCGGTCCCCGAGCTTCGATCCGGTTCGCGGGCCACAATCCGCTCCTCGGGCACTGGGTGAGGAACGGAGTCGCTGGCTCGTTGAATCGATCACTCGCCAGCGACAGATTCCTGGCCAGCGACCGGGCTCCCGCGCGACGGCCGGACTCGCCTCCACAAGAGATCTCCCAGCCGGCGGAGGATGCCTGCGCCGGCGGAGACGCGTTCCACGGCAGCGCGGAGCCGCCCGCCTTCGAGCGGGGAGCGCTGGCGAGGACGGGGAGGCCGTGGCGGGGAGCGCGTCCCCTCAGCGCAGCTGGGTGACCACGTCTCTGGGGGGGCCGTCAGGGGGCTCGGCCGCGTGTGGGGCGCCGGGGGAGGGTGCGTTGGTTCGCTCGAGGATCCACCCGCCCGATGCGTCCCGCAGCAGGATGCCGTGGGCGGGGTCGAGTTCCATCCGGTGGCTCGCGCCGGGGCTGACCCCGAGCGCGGCGGCGGTCAGGGCGCGGATGACCTGGCGGTGAGCCGTGATCACCGCCACGCCGCCCGTCGCCACGTCCACCGCCTCGATCAGCGCCGGCCAGGCTCGCTCGACCATCTCCTCCTCCGACTCCCCGCCGTGGCCGCGCCAGGTCAAGGTGGACTCCCAGTACGCGTCTCGCTCCCGGGCCCAACGTTCCGCGTACTCAGTTCGAGCCACGCCTTGCCACTCTCCACGGTGGAGTTCCTTCAGCCGGTCGGTGATCTGGAGGGGTGCGGCAGAGGCGCGCGCCACGGCCTCCCCGAGCTGCCGGGCGCGCTGGAGGGGGGAGGAAAGGACGCCCCTCGCTCCCAGGGGCGCGAGGGACCTCGCGACGGCCTCGGTCTGACGGAGTCCCTCCTGGGAGAGGGGGACATCCGCGTCCCCGTAGGCGGTGTCGGGTGCCGTGACTCGACCGTGTCGGACCAGCCAGATCCGCGCGCCGGTCCCGAGGGAGGGGCGCGGCGGGCGCTCGGCTTCGCCGGGGAAGTCCGCGGGGGGGGGAGGGGGAGACAGGAGCATCGGACGAATTCGTGGGCCGCTGGGTTCTCTTGGCAGCATCAGGGACCCATCATGTGCGCCTCCGACGGGTCCACCGGTCGGCCTTCCTGAATTTGAATCGCGTCGTCAATCCCGGCGGCGCTCCACCCGGGAACTACATTTCGATGCCCAAGATCACATTCGCTTCCACCGGTGAGTCCCACGAGGTCCCGGACGGGACCCGCTTCCTCGACTTCTGCCAGGAGAACGATCTCCCGCACGACTTTGGCTGCACGGTCGGGTCCTGCGGCACCTGTGCCCTGGTCGTCACCGAGGGCGGGGATAGCCTCGCTGAGGTGGGCGACGAGGAGGCCGAGACCGTTGAGATGGCCACGGACGAAGAGGGCGCGCGCCTTGGGTGCCAGATGGTGATCAACTGCGACGTCACCGTCCGCGCGGCCGAGGTCTGATCGACCCCCGCAGCCCTCTTGGGCAGCGCCTCTGCGGCCGCACGAGAGCGCAGCCGTGGCCTGTGCGCCCCGCCAGAGGCGGGGCGCCAGGAGCGAGACTCCAGGACGGGAGCACCGCGACCGTGAGAGGCTCTGAGCCCCGGGGGCCGAGGCTCAGCCGCCCGATGCGGCGCTCAGCGCGGCGCGGGCCCCACCGTGGAATTGCCCGGTGACGACTGCGCCACCTTCCCGGCTAGCGCGGCGTATTCCTCCTCATTCCGCAGGAGTGGAAGAGGACGGTGGCGAGGCTCCAGCCCGGGAAGCGGTCTTCGTTCCGTGAAGAGGGCTCATCCCCGGCGTCGAGCCTCTCGGCAAGGACCCCGGCGTTGACCTCGCAGTGCGGCACCGCTCGGGACAGACCGTCGAGACGCTGGGGCGCGGCCCGGCGGGGAAGGGCGTGATCGAGGACCCCGAGGACCCCGAGGACCCTGAGGACCCTGAGGACCCCGCTGGCCTCAGCCTCGGAGTCGGCCCAGCAGATGGACTCGAGGCCGGAGCCACGGGCTCCGGCTCGATCAGTCCCAGACCCTGAGGCGTTCGAGGTCCGGGAGGCTCAGCGTGCGCGTGTCGGCGATGCGGCGCGCCGGGCCGACGCGCTCGGCGGGCCCGAGGGTCGGTGCGATGCGGCGGAGGATTCGCTCGGCGGTGTGCCGGTAGCCCGTGAGCTTGCCCCCGTAGACGCTCACCCAGCTGGGCCGCTCGGGCGACTCCGTCACGAGGGTCACGTCCCGCGGGCGGCTGAAGGCGGAGCCGCTGGCTCTCGGCAGCACTCGCAGCCCCGCCCAGGCGGCGGACACTTCCCCGAGGCTGTGGGGGAAGTAGCGGCGGTGAACCCCGAGGAGGTAGTCGATCTCTTGCTCCGTCGGCGCGACGGTGGCTGGATCTCCAGTGAACGGCGTCTCCGTCGTCCCGACCATCACGTGACCGCGCCACGGGATGGAGAACACGGCCCGTTGGTCCGAGGGTGCCTCCGTGTAGAAAATGCCGCGATCGAGGTGTCCGGGGAGCTCGATGTGGGTGCCCCCGACGAGATCCACCTCTCGGATCGGAGGCCCGGGGGTCGCAAGGGCCGCGACCCGGTTGACCCAGGGGCCAGCCGCGTTGATCACGACGCGCGCGTGGAGGGAGGACTCCACCCCGTCGTGGTCGTAGTGGACCTGCCACCGGCTCGCTCCGCCCGGCCGCTCGATCCGACGGACCTCCGCCCCGACCTCCACGAGGGCGCCGAGGTCGATCGCGGACGACAGCACCGCTCGGCACAGGGCCGCGTCGTCGGTCTGCCCGTCTTGGTACCGGAAGACGGCCCTGAGCCCGTCCGTCTGGAGGCCATCGAGCCCGTCCCAGTCGCGGCGCGGGAGGGACTCGAAGCGGGCCGAGGGCCTCAGATTGCCCAGGGCGGCATAGAGGCTGAGTCCGGCACGGATCATCAATGGGCTCCGCCGGGTATCCCGGTACACCGGGATGTGGAAGGGCACCAGACGGACCAGGTGGGGTGCGATCTTGAGGAGCGTTTGGCGCTCCTCAAGCGACTCACGCACGAGGCTGAACTGGTAGCTCTCCAGGTAGCGAAGGCCCCCGTGGATGAGCTTGCTGGAGCGGCTGGAGGTCCCGATCGCCGCTTCTCGCCGCTCGAGGAGGGCGACCTTGAAGCCCGCTGCGGCGGCGGCCTGCGCGGCCCCTGCTCCCTGGATCCCGCCGCCGATGACGACGACGTCAACCTCCGCCCCAGCGGCGCGCGCCTCGCTCGTCGGTGTGTCCGGCGAGGGGGCCGCGCCGGGAATCTTCTCAGCCATCTGGAAGTCTGCGCCGTTCATTCGACCCGACACTTCCATTTGGGGTCAGCGATCGCAAGGATGCCTTGCGGAGGAACCGCACATGAATCGCAACCTGACACTCATCTCATTGGCGGTCCTCGGCCTCCCGTTCTTCGCGTCGTGCGCCACCGCGCCGCCGCCGTTCGGGACGTCCTACGAGGCCTATCGGGGCTTCAAGGCGCGCACCTTTGTCGGGACCTCAGAAGATGTCCGGCCGGCCGTGATCGCCTCTCTCCGAGACCAGGGCTTCGAGGTCTATCCAGACGCCGAGGATCGAACGTACATCATCGCCCACCGCGGCATGGCCACCGGCGCTTCGGAGGGGGTATCCGAGGGGGAGCTCCTCCGTCGCACCTGGCTCCGCGTCGGGGTCCAGGTCCGCCAGGTGGACATGCACAAGCGTGCCCCGCGCACGCTCGTGGAACTCGAGGCGGAGAACATCCAAGGGAACTCGGTGGGGCCGATCGAAGCCAGCTTCGACACGGTGCCCTCGGCGTTCTACGAGGATTTCTTCCGGCAGCTGGGCACCTACGTGTCCGACGCCCCGCCGCCGTCCATCTTCTCGCTTTGAGCCCTCAGCGGCCCCGGTAGGGGGCCTCTGCTTGTGGGGCCCCGCGAGGGACCCGGAGAGGAGCTCTGCGGAGAGCCTGGCCGTGGGCCTCGCGGGGTAAGTCCCCGCGAGTTCCCCCCTGCGCGGTCCGCGACCGGTGACGCCACGGCGTTGGGGGAGGCTTCGTGCCGTCTCTTGGCTCTGGGGCTCGCGGGGAGAAGCTCGTGGTGGGTCGAACATGCCCCACACGGGAGACCGGGCCCGTGGGCAGATCGGCCCCATGCAGAGACCGGCCGGGATCTTCGTGCGATACGCCTCCACGATTGCCGCGCAACGGTCGAGGACCTCCTCGCGACCCCCCTTGCTGCCGGCCACGCCACGGCGAGGTCATGGGGTGGGCGTCAGGCATGTGGGGATCCCAAGAAGACAGACCAACGTACGGGGAGGCGGGATCGCGGATGCCGTTCTCCAGTGCGAGCCTACGTCCTGGCGGGGGGCCCTCGTCCGAGCTGAGGGCTGAGCGCCACCCGAAGGAGAGGCGCAAGCCGAATTCGCATGGTTCCGTGAGCGGCCTGGTCCGCCGCCGGTTCACCCCTCTCATCTCAGCAGCCTCGCTGGCGGCGCTGGCCGGGCTAGGCGTGGTCCACACGGTGGGGCTCGAGCCCGTCGGGCGATCGGGGTCCTCGAACGCAGTGGCGGAGGGAGACGCATTCGCTGATGCCCTGGAGGACAGCGTGATCTTCCAGAGCGGCGACATCGGGTGCCGCACCTCGCGCAACTCACCGCGGCAAGAGGCGCTCGAAGACTACCTTCGACAGGCGGTCCTCGGCGCGGGGCTCCGCCTGGTGGAACACGCCTACACCGTCGAGTCCGTCTCGGGCCGCAACTTCATCGGCGTGCTCCCGGGCCGGGGGCCCGGGGCGATCCTCGTCGGAGCTCACTTCGACTCGCTCGGGAAGAGCCCCTGCGCCAACGCCTCGGCCAGCGCCGTGGCGGCCCTCGAGGGCGTCGCTGGGGAGCTTCGGGGGAAGGCCTTTGAGCGGACCGTGCTCTTCGCCTTCTTCGACAACGGGGAGCGCCCGAACCACGGCAAGCCGATGGCCGGTGCCGCAGCCTGGCTGGAGGACTTCTCGAGCGAGGAGCGCCAGGCAGAGCTCCTGCCCAATGGGGGGGAGCTCGAGCTGGCGCTGCTCCTCTCCAGCTTCGGGAGCTGGTCGGACCTGGAGGGCTCTCACCGGGTCAACTTCCCCTGGAGTCTCGCCGTTCCCGATGTGGCGGACTGGGTCGCGATCCACGGCGGGGTCGGAGATCGGCGGGCCACCGCAGACCTGCTCGCGAGCTGGGGCCGTCAGACCGACCTCCCGGCCCGTGGCTTTGCGCTGCCCTCCTGGGCGCCCGGCGTTCCCATCGCAGACGAGGCGCCGTTCCGGGCCGCGTCGATCCCTGCCCTGGTGATCTCGGATACCGGCGGGCAGCGGATGCCCGAGATCCGCACCGCAGGCGACATCCCTCAGGTCCTCAACTTCCGGGCCATGGCCGAGCGGGTGAGGGCGCTGGCCGGGGTCGTCGCTGAGCAGGCGAGCCGTTGACGGTCTAGAGGTCCGCCAGCGCCTCCCGCAGCGCGGGGAGGAGGGCGCCGGCCGTCGCCAGGTTGTGGAAGCCCGCGAAGTCGACCGTCGTGTCCGTGTCGAGTTCGAAGTCGAGGGGGGAGCCATCGGGGCGCACCACCACGCAGCCCGCCTCCCGGGCGATGAGCGCCGCCCCCGCCATGTCGTACGGCTTGCAGGTCTGCCTGGGATCCCCTGTCCGATCGCCGATCTCCCCTCTGGCGTCGACGATCGCTCGATAGCGGCCGAGCGCGAGGAGAGCGAGCTGCCCGCCGCTCGAGATGTACTGGTCGTCGAACATGGTGGACTGGTCCGCGCCGTGCTCCTCCGCGACCCGCCGCGCCACGTCAGCGGCGAGTCGCTGGGCGTGGGGCCGGAGGGCGGCGTGGAAGCCGAAGAACGGGAAGTAGCCCCCGTCCAGGCGTCGAGCGCTGTCGGCTACGAGGGCGCGCTGACCCGACGCCTCGCCACTCTCGAGATGGAGCTCCAGGGTCGATGCGCCGCCGCCACGTCGGGCGATGAGTTCGCGCGCCACTGCGGCGCGCGTGTCGGGGATCTCAGACAGCACTCCAAGCTCGAGGTCGGCGAAGCGCGGTGCCCCGGCGCCAGGTCCAGCCATGGAGACCACGATCCACGCGGATCGAAGGTCGTGCATGATGTTGCGGGTCCCGTCGATCGGGTCGAGGGCGATCCGCGGGCCGCCGTGGTCAAACCCGGGCAGCTCCACCGCTGACCCGTCGGGGCTGGGCCCCATGTGTCGCCAGCCGGCGTCCTCGGTCATGAGGGACACCGGGCGGCTCGAGGCCTCCCGATGGAGCCATCGGGTGACCTGATCCTCCGCGACCACGTCGATGGCGAAGGTCACATCGCCGGCGCCAACGCTCACCGCCTCGGCCACTGAGTCCAGGGAGGCGCGGCCAGCGGCGACCTCCGCTAGCCCGTGGCGCACGGGCCCGCGGATGCTCTCGCAAAGGTCTGAGATCGCGGCCGACCAGTCGTCGCCGATCGGATGGTGGCTTCCCGTCATTCCCCGAGCCTATGACGGCCATCATGGAAGTCCCAGCCTGGAGCCCCGGGACCGAGGCGGTCCTTGTGCCTCGGCCCGGCAGTCCTACACTTCCAACGACCCGCAGCGTTCGCGTGCCGTCATCGGCGGCAAGGCGAGCACTCCACCCTCCGCCGGTCCTCCGACCGGCCGCAAGCCATGAGCGAAGTCCACGACGTCATCATCATCGGGTCCGGCCCTGCCGGATACACCGCCGCCATCTACGCCGCGCGCGCCAACCTGAAGCCCGTGCTCTTTCAGGGAATGCAGCCTGGCGGTCAGCTGACCATCACGACGGACGTCGAGAACTTCCCCGGCTACCCCGACGGCGTCATGGGCCCGGAGATGATGGAGCAGTTCAAGGCCCAGGCCGAGCGCTTCGGAACGGAGATCAAGTTCGAGGAGATCGTCGAGTTCGACTTCTCCCAGCGGCCCTTCACGATCAAGAGCGACTTCGGCGAGTTCAAGGCCAACTCCATCATCCTCTCGACGGGCGCCTCGGCGCGCCTGCTCGGGTTGGAGAACGAGTCCAAGCTGATGGGCATGGGCGTGTCGGCCTGCGCGACCTGCGACGGTGCGTTCTTCCCGGACAAGGAGATCATCGTGGTCGGGGGAGGGGACTCCGCCATGGAGGAGGCCAACTACCTCACCCGCTTCGCCTCGAAGGTCACCGTGGTCCACCGCCGTGAGGAGTTCCGCTCGTCGCAGATCATGCTCGACCGCGCCCGCGCAAACCCGAAGATCGAATGGGAGCTCAACCAGGCCGTGGACGACATCGTCGCGGGTGACGACGGCAAGGTCCGAGCGGTCATCCTCGAGGACACGCGCACCGGCGAGAAGAAGGAGTTCGAGACGGACGGTGTCTTCGTCGCCATCGGTCACGTGCCGAACTCCCAGTACTTCAAGGACCAGCTCGATACGGACGAGAACGGATACGTCCTCGTGCACGATGGGACCTACACCTCGGTGGAGGGGGTCTTCGCCTGCGGCGACCTGATGGACCACACCTACCGCCAGGCGATCACCGCAGCTGGCTCGGGGTGCATGGCCGCCATCGACGCCGAGCGCTGGTTGGAGAACCAGGCGCACGCGCCGGCGGAAGCCGCCGCGTCCTGATCCCGTGAGCGGGCTCGGAGCATCCCCCGCCCTCGGTCGGCACGTCGTCCTGACAGGTGCCGGCTCGGGGATCGGGCGCGCGATCGCGCTTCGCTTCGCCGCGGACGGAGCCCGGGTGTCGCTCCTCGGCCGTCGGGTGAGCGCGCTCGAGGCGACCATTGCCCTGTGCGAAGGACCCGGAGCTCTCGCGGCCCACGCCTGCGATGTCAGGGACCGCGAGTCCGTCCGATCCTCGATGGCCCGCGCCGTCGAGGGGTTCGGGCCCGTGGACGTGGCGATCTCGAACGCCGGGGTGGGGGGGCCGAACGGGCCGTGCTTCCAAGAGGAGGGCGCGGCGGACCGCTTCGACGACCTCGTGAGCACCAACCTTGGCGGGACCTATCGGTTCTTCCGGGCTGCGCTGGAGCACCTGTCGGCCGAGGCGCCCGACGCCCACGAGGGTGGACCCCGGCGACACCTCCTGGCCGTGTCTTCGATCCTCGCCCGCATCGGCGTCGCGGGCTATTCCGGCTACTGCGCCTCCAAGGCTGGGGTGAGCGGGCTGGTGCGCGCCATGGCGGCCGAGCTGGCGCCGCTCAATGTGCAGGTCAACGCCGTGGCCCCCGGGTGGGTGGACACGGACATGGCACGGGAGGGGCTCGACGGGATGGCCGCCGCCATGGGGATCGGCCAGGCTGAGGCCCTGGCCATCGCCATGAAGGACGTTCCGCTGGGGCGCATGGGGCGGCCAGAGGAAATCGCTGGGCTCGTGGCTTGGCTGACATCAGCCGATGCCCAGGGCGTGACCGGGCAGACCCTGGACATGAACGGCGGGGCGTTCATGTCCTGACCTGACCTCACGTGGCCTGGGCCCGCCGGCGCTGACCGCGGCCACACGTGCTGTCTTGGCGCTCGATGGAGCCGTGCCGAAGGATCGCCCTGTTCCCGAAGGTCCAGTTCCCGAAGGGGCCCCTTCCGGATGAGCCCCTTCCGGATGAGTCAGGGGCCGCCAAACGAGGCCCCAGGCGATAGCTCTGGAAGAGCCCGCTTCGCAAGGGCTTGCCTCGCAAGAGCCTGGGGCGGAAGGGCCGAAGCGGGAGAGCCCTCGGCTGAAGAGCCCGTCGTCCGCGAGGCCATCGCCCTGGAGCCTCTCATCGGCGAGGCCATCGTCCGCGAGGCCATCGTTCGCGAAATCGGGGCCCTTGAGACCAAGGGCCAGGCAGGGCCGGAGCGCGCGGCGACCAGAGGCCCGTGCCGGGCCGCCGAGTTCCCTCTATAGTCAGGCCATGCGCGTGGCCCTCGTCTCCCATGAACTCCGATCCGATGCGACGCTGCGGCTCCGGTCCCATGCGCGGGGCCTCGCCTCGGCGCTCGCTCGCGCAGGGCTCGAGGTGGAGGTCTTCACGCTCGAGGCGTGCACACGGCGCCGGTTGACCCAGCGGCGCAGGCAGGTCCCGGTGAAGGGCGCCGACAAGGCGCTCGGTGTCACGTCCGTGGCGGTGGATGGGAGCGAGACCGCCTCTGAGCTGGCAGCGGCCTTCGGGGCCTTCCTCGACCGGGAGCATCCCGCGGTCTGCCACTTCGAGTCGATCGCGGCCTTCGGCCCGTCGATCTTGGGGGAGGCTCGAGAGCGGGAGCTCCCCACGGTCTACTGCGCCCGTGACCCGTGGCCGGCCCACGATCAGCTGACGCTGACCCTGCCTGACCTGGCTCCCTTCGAGCTCGGGGACTGCGAGGCTGAGGCTCGCGGCGTGGTCGCCAGGGAGATGTGCCCCTCGGCCCCCGGCGGGGGCGGGGGGCCGGTGAACCCTGGCGAGAGAGTCCTGCTCCGCTTGTTGCTTCACGGAGACGCCGCCGACCTCGCGGCGCGGCCAGAGCTCGAGGCGAGGATCAGCGCTGCGCGGGAGCGGGTCCAGGCGGACCGTGCCCACAAGCGGAGCGTGCTCTCCACGGTGGACCGCCGCTTCGCCGCATCGCGCATGCTCGCGCGCCAGCTCTCGGCGACCGTCGGGCGGGCGTTCACGCCCCGGCTCCCGGGGGTCGAGCCGGTGGCCCTGCGCCCAGGCGAGCCCGAGGTTGAAGGGACCAGGTCGAGCCTGCTCTTCATGGGCAGCAGCTGCCCCTTGGAGGGGTTGGATCTCCTCCTCGATGCGCTCCGGGAGCTGCTAGCGACCCCGGGGCGAGAGGCGCCCGGGCTGCGCGTCGTCCTCGAGGCGACCGACCCTGCCCGGGACTCGGCCCTCGCCCTGCGAGCCGAGGCCCTTGGCGTCGAGTTCGAGTGCCGACGGAGCGCCCTGGACGCGTCCCGCGCGCTCGGCGGCGCCGATGCGCTCGTCTTCCCCGCGCGTTGGGGGCAATTCGCGCCGGCGTCCGTGCGCCTGGCCCAGGCCAGCGGGCTCCCGGTGATCGCCGCCTCGATTCCAGGCCTCGAGGAGTTCCTCTCCCCGGCCTCCTCGATCCTGGTGGAGCCTGGAGACGTGGGGCAGCTGGCCGGAGCTCTCGCCTCGTTGGCCCATCGGACCGGACACCTCGAAGAGCTGCGCGCGGCCGCGTCGCAGCGCGCCGTGGCGCAGGCTGGCGGCGGCGCCCTCAAGGGGCTCGACGCCGAGGCCCGCGAGTGGCTGCAGACCTACGAGGAGCTGGCGGCCTCGAGGCCGGCCCCTGGAGCCGATGATGGTCCGCGCCACGTCCAGGAGTTCCGGGCCGAGCTGGCGGAGGTGGGCCGGGCTTCCTTCGGGGAACTGTTCGGTCGCGTCGAGCTGGGCCTCGAGCAGCTCCGCGGGGCCTTCGGGCTCACCGAGGACACCGCATCTCTCATGGCGCGGGCGATCGCCCGTGGCGGCCCGCTGGCGGATCGCGTCGCAGACGCGGGGGAAGGAGCCCTCGAGGGCCTGCCCTTGGTCGGTGACTCGCTGGAGGAGGAGGGCCGGCTGGTGCCGCGTCCGCGCCCCTGCGGCCTCGGCATTGCCGAGCCCGCAGAGGACGCCGCAGAGGACGCCGCAGAGGACCCCGCAGGCCGAGAGCAGCTCGCCCTGGGCCGAGGGGCCGACCCCGCCCATGGCACGGGGGTGCAGGCATGACGGGCTCGAGCCTGAACCTCACCGTTGTGCTTCCCACGCGGGGGGACCAGAAGCGACTCGGGCGCTCCTTGCCCCGCCTCTGTGAGGCGCTCGTGGCTCTGCGAGCCCGAGCCCCGGAGGCGGGCGAAGCCGAGATCGTGGTGGTGGATGATTCTGGCGTGGGAGCCGCCGCGGCGGCCCTCCCTGAGATCCTCGCGACCCTCGACAGGGGATCCGTCGAGGTCTCCATCCGGACCGTCTGTACGGAGCGCAGTCTCGGGTTCGGTCCAGCGGTCATGCGCGGCGCGCGGGACGCGGTGGGGGCACACCTGCTCGTGTTGCATGACGACGTCCTCATGGACGCCGATGGGATCGCGGCCCTCCTCGACGTGCTCCATGCGGAGCCGACGATCTTCGCCGCGGCGCCGACGCTCCTGAGGCCCGCGGCGCCGGACTCACCGCCGGACTCGCCGCCGGCCCGCGTCCCGGCTCGCGTGGTCCTGCTCGAGGACGATTGGCTCCGTGTCCGTGAGGACAGCGAGGCCTCCGCGGGTGCCGCCTCCGTGAATTCGATCGGAGGCCAGCGGGCCGTCGACGTCGAGGTGATCCCCTCCGCGGCAGTGCTCGTACGTCGCGGCGAGTTCCTCGACCTCGGCGGCTTCGACCGGCTCTTCGGTCCTGCGACCCTGGAGGACGTGGACCTCTCGATGTGCGCCCGTCGCCGGGGCCGGCGCCTGGTGGAGGTGCTGGGGGCCGAGGCGCTTCACCTCGACCTTGGAGATGGCCTCGGAGAGCTCCTGGAGGCTCCCGCCGCGCGCGCCCTCGTGGCCCGCAACCGGCTGCTGCTCCGCTGGAAGCACCTCTCCACGCGCACCGACGCCGCGGACCACCTCGTCGGCCTCTGGCGCACCGCCCTCGAGGCCGGGCTGACAGGGGATCGAGAGACGCTCGAGGGCATCGCCCTCGCCATGGATCGACTCGGCGAGATGGCCGAGTCGCGCGCGACCCTCCGCGGGGTCGCGCCCATGGAGCTCTGAGGCGGCGGAGTCCACAGCCGCCGGGCCACCGCCGTCGGCAGTCAGCTCACGGCCGCCGGCCCGCCGCCGTTCGCGATCAGCCGACGGTCATCAGGAACTCGGCGTTGACCGAGGTCTTGCCCATCTTCGCGAGGAGCATCTCCATCGCCTCCACCGGGTCGAGCTCGTTGAGCACCTTGCGGAGCATCCACACGCGCTCGATCTCCTCGGGGGTGAAGAGGAGCTCCTCCTTCCGGGTGCCCGAGCGGTTGATGTCGATGGCGGGGAAGATGCGCCGGTCCGAGAGGCGTCGGTCCAGGACGATCTCCATGTTGCCGGTGCCCTTGAACTCCTCGAAGATGACCTCGTCCATCTTGCTGCCGGTCTCGATCAGCGCGGTGCCGAGGATCGTCAGTGAGCCGCCATGCTCGATGTTGCGGGCCGCGCCGAAGAAGCGCTTCGGGAAGGCCAGGGCCGTGGCCTCCAGGCCGCCGGAGAGGAGCTTGCCGTTGCTCGGAGCCTCGACGTTGGCGGCCCGCGCGAGGCGGGTGATCGAGTCGAGCAGGATGACCACGTCTTCGCCGGCCTCCACCAGACACTTGGCCTTCTCGATGACCATCTCGGCCACCTGAAGGTGACGCGCCGCGGGCTCGTCGAAGGTGGAGCTGATGACCTCGACGTTCTCGCCGTGGATCGATCGCGTGAAGTCGGTGACCTCCTCCGGCCGCTCATCCACCAGGAGGATCATGAGCTTGGCCCGAGGGTTGGAGTGGACCATCGACTTCGCCAGCATGTGGAGCAGCACGGTCTTGCCGGTCCGGGGTGGCGCGACGATGAGGCCCCGCTGGCCGAGGCCGATGGGGGTGACCAGGTCGCAGATGCGCATCTCGAGCGGGTTCTCGGACGTCCCCTCGAGGATGACGCGCTCGTCAGGATAGATCGGGACGAGCTCCTTGAACGGCGCGCGGCCCAGGACCTCCTCCGGGTCGCGACTGTCGACGGCCTCTACGGTGTGGATGCCGAGGAACTTCTCGCCCTCTGCGGCGGGTCGGATCCTGCCCTGCACAAGCATGCCGCGCTCCAGCTGGTGCTTCTCCACGAGCGAGGCGGGGACGTAGACGTCCTCCATCGCCGGGATGTAATCGTTGGAGCTGATGCGGAGCCAGTGGTGCCCGCCGGGCTGCACGTCGAGGGTTCCCTCGGCGAGGAGGACCTCGTGCTTCTCGATCCAGAAGCGTGCCAGCTCCCAGAGCGCGTCACGCCGGTTCCGTCCGACGAAGCCGTCGAGCTCCTCCTCTTCGGCGAGCTCGTGGAGCTCGTTGAGGTTGAGCCCCTGGACGGGGACGAAGTCGCGCTCGGGGTGCTTCTTGCGCCGGGTCTTCGGGAGGGCAGCGTAGAGCTCGTCGATCTGCTCCTCATCGAGGTCCCGGGGGACCTCGTCGAAGTCGACGTAGATGCCGGTGCCCTTTTGGACGGTCTGCTTCTGCTTGAAGTACTGCTTCTTCTGCTTGAAGGAGCGCTTCTTCTTCTGCTGCTGAGCCATGGCGTCCGCGCTCGCTGGCGCGGAGGAGAGGTCGGGGAGATGGGGGCGTCAGGCGCCGCGGAGCTGGCGCAGGGCGAGCTCGACCTGCGCGGTCACCGAGTCGAGGGCGCCGTCATTCGAGATCACGACGTGGGCGCGGTCGCGCTTGGTCGAGAGCGGCATCTGGGCGGCTTCGCGGCGGGCCACTTCTCCGGGTTCCCAGCCCCGGTCACGGACCGCTCGCTGGTCGCGAGCGTCGGCCGGTGCGTCGACGAAGATGAGGTGATCGCAGAGCTCCAGGAGCCCGTGCTCTTCGGCATGTTCCAGCAGGAGCGGGACGTCGAGCACGACGGTGGGGACTCCGCGAGCGGCGGCGTCCTCCAACGACGTGCGAAGTGTCGCACGAACCCTCGGGTGGATCCAGCCCTCCAACTCGATCCGGGCGTCCGGGTCGGCAAAGACGAGCGCTCCCAGCGCCGCGCGGTCCACGCCACCCTCGGCGTCCAGGACTTCTGGGCCGTGTCGAGCCCTCACGAGGTCCCGTATCTCCTCGGATTGCAGGACACGGTGGGCGACCTCATCGGCGTTGAGCACCACCCCTCCCGGCCCCGCGAGGAGCCTCCCGACGGTGGTCTTTCCTGACGCGATGCCCCCCAGCACCCCGATGACGGCGGTCGGCTGCTGGGCGGAGGCCTCTGGATGGGGGGCTGCGCTCATGAGAGGTGGGGGAGGCCGGCCCCTCGCGAGGGGCCTGGCGGCGGGGCGTAGAACTTGGGAAACCAGCCGGGGGCGCTGCAGTAGGTCTGCCTGCGAGGCCGTCGAAACCCGGCCCCGCGACACACTACACCGGGCTCGCCCTTGTCCATGGACCGGCTCTCGGTTATCACCTTCGGACGGCCGCGGCTACGCGGCGACCCTATCCCCCCCAATTCATGAAGGGCCCTCTCTGGCCCTTCCGGACCCATCGGACTGCTCCTCCACGGCGCAGCTTCGGCGTCCGGCGCCCAGCACCGCGCCCGCGCGGTGCCCTCCCCGGCTGAACATCCATGCTCACCAGCACTTCCAACTCGATCGTGTCCCGTCGCGGCGCAGCCCGCGTCGGCGTGGTGTCGATCGTCATGTTCGTCTTCACTCTCGTGGCATTCACGCTGATGCTCCTCGCGCAGGATGCCGAGACCATCGTTCGTGACGAACTCAGCGCGGCCGCGGTCGCTCGGTCCCAGTCCGACACGAAGCTTGAGGCGAAGGTCGGCGAGCTCGCTGACCGCTCGATCATCCTCGGCTTCAGCGAGAACGCGGCCATCATCCCGTCGAACCTCGAGGCCGCCCAGGCCGCGCTCGGCGAGCTGAACTCCACCTTCCCGAACATGGACGGCGTGAAGACGTTCGAGGACGCTGTCCCGAGTGTCGTTGGCTCGTACAACACGAAGGTCAAGCAGATCGCCACGCTCGAGGGCAAGATCGCCGAACTCGAGGGCCAGCTCTCGTCAGAGCGGAGCGCCAAGTCCTCGCTTCAGCAGGAGAAGGATCAGCGCATCTCCAGCCTCGAGCAGGAGGCGCGCGACGCCTCGGAGACGGCGGACTCTGAGATCAGCCGCCTCGAGGACAGCGTGTCCAAGCTCCGGTCGCAGCTCAACAGCACCACGGCCCAGGTCACCGACGCCGAGGACGCCAAGCGCGTCACGGAGCGGGCCTTGGAAGAGGCCCGTCTGAACCACTCCGCCGAGCGCGGGCAGTGGACCTCGCTCCGCAACGACATGAAGCGCCGCGGAGAGAAGGCGGACGGCGAGATCAGCGCCGTCATGGCCGAGTTCGGGGTCGGGTTCATCAACCTGTCCACGTCCGATCGCCTCAGTGAGGGCACCGTGTTCCGCATCGTCAGCGGCCGTCCCGGCGCCGATACCTCCGACGCCAAGGCCCTCTGCCGCGTCACCAGCGTCGGACCGAAGTTCGCTGAGGTCTCGATCTACGACGTGGCCGATCGCTTCGAGCCCGTCGTCGTGGGGGACCAGATCTTCAACCCGCTCTACGAGGCCAAGGGGCAGCGCAGCGCGGTCCTCGCCGGCAACATCTCTGGCGCGTACAACGAGCCTGAGCTCCGGGCGCTCTTCGCCGAGATCGGGATCAACATCCAGAGCGACATCTCGAACGCCACCGACTTCCTCATCACTGGCGGCCCGGTCTTCACCGACGAAGACGGAGAGCCCCTCGATGAGCCGATGGCCGTGGACCAGCTCCCGGTCTACGGAGAGGCGAGCGACCTCGGCGTGACGATCGTGTCCATGCGCGACGTGCTCCAGTACTTCGAGCGCTGATCGCTTCCCGCAAGGGACCTGGCGGGCGCCAGGAGCCGAAGGGCTCCTGGCGCCCGTTCCATTTCTGGCGTCGGCCCCAACGGAGCCCGGCGGCCGAGCATGGAGAAAGGACTCGACGGGTGCGGGGCGCTGAAGGACGACGATCACGGGCGGATGCGCCGTGGGGGGAGGCAGCATTCCGCTGCAGCTCACACCTGGGCGTCCAAGGCCAGCCCCGCAGGGGGGCCAAGCGGGACGGCGGTGAGTGATTATCCGCCCCGATCGCTGGCGCTCCAGGGGCATAAAGCCGAGCATCTCCGGTTCGGTCGGCGGCCCTACCTGAAGGCCGCTGAATGCCACCATGGACCCGCGCGAACACGATCCGGTCGAGGACACGAGGATGACCCTGGGGGAGCACCTCGATGAGCTGCGGATCCGTCTGATTCGCTCCACGGCGGTGCTCGTGGTGGCCTTCTCGACCCTCTACGCGTTCCGCGTGGAGGTGATCCACTTCATCCAAAAGCCCTACGTTGATTGCGCCCTGCGGCTCAACGATGAGCTGGTGCCGATTCGGCGTGCGCAGGTGGAGCAGGCCTTCCTGGCTGACGTGGCTGTCTGGAGCAGCATCCAGCCCCTCCGAGCGCTCCCGACCCTGAGGGGAGCGCTGCCCGCGGCAGCTCCGCCCTTCCCGAAGTGGAGCGATTTCTTTCGCACGCCGAAGATGGAGCGACTCGTCTCGGGAGAGGAGATGGAGAAGAGCCCCACCAGCTTCAAGGCGGGCGGTCCGTTCTTCGTGAAGCTCAAGGCGTGCTTCTGGCTGTCCCTCATCATCGGGGGCCCCTTCCTCCTGTGGGAGATCTGGATGTTCGTGGCTGCGGGCCTCTATAAGGCCGAGAAGAAGGTCGTCTACGCCTACTTCCCTGCCAGCCTCCTGCTGTTCGTGCTGGGGGTGTCCTTTGGCTACGTCTCCCTCGTCCCCATGGCCCTCTACGCTCTCCAGGGCCAGGACCTCGGGCTAGACAACATCAACCGGACGATGGAGCTCGACCAGTACATGCAGTTCCTCAAGGGCCTCGCCCTCGCGCTCGGGGTGGTGTTCCAGCTCCCGATCTTTCAGTTCGCTCTGAGCCGCATGGGGGTCGTGCATCCGTCGACGTTCGCGAAGCTGCGCGGTCACATGCTCGTGGTCACCCTGATCGTCGCCGCCATCCTGACTCCCCCCGATCCGGTCACGCAGGTCATGCTCGCCGGCCCAGCCGTCCTGCTCTGGGAGATCGGCTACTGGATCGCACGCCTCTCCTGGAAGGAGCCGGAGTCCATGGATCTCGACCTCCCCGACGGGGAAGCCGTCGCTTGAGCGCAGCACCCGCACCCGCGGCGGTGGGCGTCGTCTCGGTGGGCGATGAGCTGCTCGCCGGGGCGCACCCGGACCTCAACGGGCCTTATCTCGCGGCCCGGATGGCGGAGTTTGGCCGCCGTGTCGAGCGGGTGATCGTGGTGGGGGATGACGAGGGGCACATCGCTGATGCGGTGAACGCCTTGGCCTCAACCTGCGGGCTGGTCCTCGTGAGTGGTGGCCTCGGCCCGACCCTGGACGACGTCACCCGGCACGGGGTCGCGCGCTCCGTGGGGGCGCCCCTCATGGAGTGCCCCGACGCGGTCGAGGAGATCGAAGGGTGGTTCACCCGTGCGGGGCGAGTGATGCTGGAGAACAACAGGCGCCAGGCGCTCATGCCTGAGGGCGCGACACGCATCCCCAATGCCTTCGGGACGGCCCCGGGGTTCCGCTGTGAGCACCCCAGCGGCGCGAGGGTCATGACGCTCCCCGGGCCGCCGCGTGAGCTGCAGGGCGTCTTCGGCGCAGAGATCGAGGCGTGGCTGTCAGGGAACCGCCCGGACGCACTTCACCGAGCGCGGGCCTCAGCCGCCTTCGTCGACCTCCCCGAGAGCACCTTCGCTGAGGCCGCCGGCGCTTGGCTGGAGCGCGGCGCAAATCCGCTGGTGGGAGTCACCGTCAAGGACGGCATCCTGACCACTCGAGCGGTGGCGACCGCGGACGCACCGGACAAGGCCGCCCGGATGGCCCAGGAGCGCATCGACGGCCTGGTGGCCCTCTTTCCCGAGCGCTACCTCGCCGAGCGCGTGGACGACCTTGGGGCCTTCGTCGGTGGGGAGCTGCGGCGCCTCGGGGTCAGCTTCAGCCTGGCAGAGTCGTGCACCGGCGGCCTCGTGGCCGCCTCGCTGACCAGCGCTCCCGGGGTGAGTGAGGTCTTCGGCCGCTCTTTCGTCACCTATGCCAACGAGGCCAAGGAGGTCGAGCTCGGCGTCCCCGCGGAGGTCCTGAGCGAGCACGGAGCCGTCTCCGAGGCCTGCGCCAGGGCCATGGCCCTGGGGGCGCTGGAGCGCTCGGGGGCGGAGCTCGCGGTCTCCGTCACCGGGGTCGCAGGACCCGGGGGCGGGAGCGACGAGAAGCCCGTGGGGCTGGTCTGGTTCGGGATTGCGAGCCGGGTTCCGGCCGGGGGCGAGCCCCAGGTGGACGCTGAGGAGCGCCGCTGGCCGCCGCTCGGCAGGGCCAGGGTGCGGCGTTGGGCGGCCAACCGCGCCCTCGCGCACCTCCTGCGGATGGCCCGCGCCCGGGGACCCCAGGGGGCCGGCGAATCGTATCCGGGCGGAATCTCGCCAGGCTCGGACTAGCATCGCAGCGAGACGCTGCTATTCTCTGCGCCGCCATCCGGTCGAGCGCCCTCGGGCTTCGCCGGTGACCCGTTACCCCATGGTGTAATTGGCAACACATCTGGTTTTGGTCCAGACGTTCCAGGTTCGAGTCCTGGTGGGGTAACCACCTTTCTCCCCCAGGGGAGGAAGGCGGTCCGGCAAGCGCCGGCGGCTGGGCTCCCCGGCGGCTGGGCTCCTTGCCGGCTGGCCCCCCCGCGATCGGGCTCATCTGCAGCTGAGTTGTCCGGCGGTGGAGTCCGCCGGCAGGGCACCGTCAGGTTGTGCAGGCTCCCCGTCCATGGCCCCATGCCGCCCGGGGCCTTTGGACCTCTGCTGGGCCGGCGGGCCGGGGTTCGATTTCGGCCGCGGCCGGAAGTCTGAGGCGCTCCCCGGCGTCCGGGGTAGCTTGAGGACCCACCTCCCGTCTGTTCCCTCCCACCGAGTCGAGCCATGAGCCTTCGAGCCCTTCCCTACCTCCTCATGTCCGCTCTCTGGATGGTCTCGCCTGCGGCGGCAGAGGGGCTGCTGCAGGTGCGGTTCTCCGGCGCTGTGGACGGCCTGTCGGAGAGGCCGGCCGGTGGACTCGCTGGGCAGCTGGTTGAGATCGAGCTAGGCGCCTCGGTGAAGGGAGAGCCGCGGGACCTGACGCTTCACGTGCACCTCGCGCCGGGCACGACCGGCGCGGAGCTGGCGGCGCTCCTCGAGGAGCGGCTCCGAGCTCTTGGGATCCGGGGCGTCGCGACCGCAGGCACCGGCAACCTCTGGATCGGGGACGCGGCCTACCTCAACCTCCGACTGGGCGGAGGGCTCAGCGCCTGGATCGCCTGCGCTGAAGGTCCGCCCGCCTCGCTCGCGGTGCGGCCGCCGACGCGCCGGTCGGGAGCGCAGAGCTTCCAGGTCGACGTCTCGACGGTGCTCCGGCCGTCAGGAGGGCTCCCGATTCGTGGGGCCGCGTCGCTCACCGTTCCGCTCAAGGAGACGTCCAGCGCCGCGTCCATCTCGGCGGCACTCTCGCGCGCCGGCGAGTCCAAGTGGATCTCCGACCGGCCCAAGGGGGACACCTGGTGTCCGGTGAAGATGAGCAACGGCGCTGCCATCACCGGGTGCTCCTTCACGGTGAACGGCTCGGTCGGGGACTGGCGGGTCGACCTGGTCCTGTGACCGCGTCAGCGTCGCGCCGTCGCTCATCGGCGACGGCGGGGCTCCCGGTGGACAAACTCAGGGTCGGCGTAACGAGCAGCCATCTCATCGGCGGCGGCGAGCAGATCGTCTCCAGGAGTCGCAGCCACCAGCTCCACCTCAAACTCGCGTGCGAAGGCCGCCGCCAGGGCCTCGCCAGCCGTCTGTACGTCCACGAACACGCCGCTGTCCGCTGCGCTCGCGACCTCGGCCTCCAGTGGAGAGGGGCCAAGCTTGATCGAGCCGTGATGGAGGATCCGTCCGGCGGTCCTCCGCTGTGCAGTGCCCACGCCCTTGGCGAGGGAGCCCGCTGGGCCAGCCCAGCAGATGTCCTGGGGGGTGGACTCGTGGAAGCACATCCCCGTGCTCCCAAGGTCCGAGCCCACGGGCTCCTCCCGGCGCATGCGAGGTGACCTGACGCCGAGCTCCTGGAGGGCGCTGATCACGGCCTCGTGGGCCCGCTCGTAGGAGTCCGGGACCGACCCGCGGTACGCGGGGTCGTGTGCGTCCAGGGTGACCGAGAAGGTCAGCTCCTGGGCGTGGTGGTGGATGGCCCCGCCGCCCGTCAGCCGTCGAACGACGTTGGGGTGGTCCGCGGCGGCCGGGACGTCGCCGAACCGCTGGAAGTAGCCCAGGGACAGCGCGTCGGGTGACCAGGAATACAGCCGGAGCGTCGGCGCACGGCCGACGCTCCGGAGGAGGGCCTCATCGAGGCCCATGGCGAACCCAGGGGCGGCGCCCCAGGTCTCGATCAAATGCCAGGCCGCCAAGGTGACGGATCCCCGGAGGGATCAGTGGTCGGCGGTGATCTGCTGCTCGTAGGCCTCGGCCCCGAGGAGATGATCCATGCTGGGGTCGGTGGGCTTGATCTTGATCAGCCAGCCCTTCTTCCAGGGATCCTCGGCGAGGGTCTCGAGGTGCTCCATCATGTCCGAGTTGACCTCAACGATCTCACCGCCGACGGGGGCATTGAGGTCGGAGACGGCCTTGACGGACTCGATCTCGCCGAAGGTCTCGCCTTGGTCGATCTCGCGGCCGACCTCGGGGAGGTCACAGTAAACGAGGTCGCCCTCGTTGCCGTTGGAGAGCTCCTCCACGGCGAAGTCGGTGATGCCGACAACGATGAGGTCACCCTCGAGCTTGGCCCATTCATGGGAGTCGAGGTACTTGCGGTCGTCAGGGCGCATGGTCACTTACGGGTGCGTGAGTAGAAGGGGAGGTCGCAGACCACGCACTGCTGGCGTTTTCCGCGGATGTCCATATCGATGGTCTGACCGGCGACGGCGAGCTCCACGGGGAGGTAGGCCGAGCCGATGTTCGTGTTGAGCGTGGGGGAGACCGCGCCGGAGCAGATGTGCCCGACCTCGCGGTCGCCGTCGAAGAGCAGGTAGCCCTCGCGGGGCACGCGCTTGCCCTCGGTGGTGATGCCCACGAGCTTGCGCTTCGGAGACTCCTTGACGGCGGCGAGCGCGGCGCGCCCGATCCAGTCGCCCTTCTCCTCCTTGAAGGAGATGCCGAAGTTCAGGCCGGCCTCGACGGGGTTGTGCTCCCGGTCGATCTCGTGGCCGTAGAGGGGCATGCCAGCCTCGAGGCGCAGGGTGTCGCGAGCGCCCAGCCCGATGGGGGCCAGGCCGTGCTCGGCCCCAGCCTCGATCAGCGCGTTCCAGACCCGCACCGACTCGGCGCAGGGGAAGTACAGCTCGAAGCCATCCTCGCCCGTGTACCCCGTACGGCTGATGCGGACGTTGGGGATCCCGCAGACCGTGGCGAAGGTGAACTTGTAGTAGCCGACCTCGCCGAGGTCCTTGCCCTCAACCAGAGGCTGCAGCGCGTCCTGGGACTTCGGTCCCTGCAGCGCGAGCATCGCGAGCTCGGCGGAGCGGTCGGTGATCGTCACGTCGTGGGCGCCGACATGGTCGTTCAGCCAGGCGAGGACCGTCGCGCAGTTGGATGCGTTGGCGACGACGAAGACGTCCTCGTCGCTCGACCTGTAGAGCAACAGGTCATCGAGGGGGCCGCCGTCCTCCGCGCAGACGAGCCCGTAGCGGATCGCGCCGATGGGGATCTTGCCCACGAAGCTGGTGACCACCGAGTCGAGGAAGCGCGTGGCGTCCGGCCCCGTGACCTCGATCCGGCCCATGTGGCCGAGATCGAAGAGCCCGACGTGCTCGCGGACTCGCCGGGCCTCGTCGAGGATCGATGCGTACTGAACCGGCATGCTCCAGCCGCCGAAGGGGACCATCTTGGCGCCGCTCGAGACGTGGACCTCGTGCAGGTCGGTTTGTTTCAGGTCGGCATCGGTCATGGTCTGGCTGCTCCTCGCAGGGTCATCGCGCCCTCGAAGGGCCCGCCCGCCCGGTTGGGCGGCTGAGGAGTGTAGAGATTCGGGACGCGGTGGGCAGGGGTCTCTGCCCTGCAACGCGCGCGGGAGGCCTGGACGGACGGCGGCCGCTCGGCGCCCGGCAGCCGGGTAGCTTTCGATTGGAGGCCGCTGGGGGCGGTCTCAATCCCCTCTCGAAGGACCGCACATGTCTCGACTTCACCTTGCTCCGCTCCTTGTGGCGGCCGCTCTCCCGGCCCTGGCAGCCGCCCAGAATCCCTTTATGCCCTCCCAGCGGTGGCTCGCTGCGCCCTCAGGCGCGGATTGGGCCGCGGAGCAGGTCGCCTTCGCGGGAGACGACGCCTTCGTCTGGTGCTCGGTACGGGGGGCGCAGAACTCCCTGCTGCTGATGGACACGGTCGCCGATGGCAGCGGGGCGATCCGCGGGGTGGTGCCGCCGCTGGTGGACCAGTTCCGGGCGCCTGAGATCGCGGCAGGATCCAGGGCCGACCGCCTGTTCGCCCTGCGTCAGGTCTCCCTCCCCTCGATCTTCCGCCGGACCCCGCTGGTCTCGGGCTTTGACCCCTTGCCCGCTTCGGCCGGTGCGCAACTCCGCGAGGCCTGGACCCATGACCTGGGGATCCGGATCAACAGCGCGGCCAAGCTGGCGACCGACGCCCGCGGAGACCTCGTGGTCGCGGCTGCCTTCAACGACGCCACCGCGGAGGTCCGGGTGGACATCCTCGACGGGACCACCGGCAGCTTGCTCGGACGGACCGACCTCTCAGCTGTCGGCTTGAGCGCGCTGTCCATGTCGGCGGACGGTGAGCGGGTCGTGGTCTCGGCGGGGATGACCCTCTTCATCCTCGACGCCACTGCTCGGACCGTTCACGCCCAGCCCCTCTCGCTCGCCACCCAGGCGGTGGGGGTCTCCATGGATGGCGGCACGGTCGCCTACGGAGACTTTGGCGCGGTGCGCCTGCTGACGGAGTTCCCAGGGCTCGGGTACCTGTCCACTGGGAGCGTCGCTGGCGCGGCAGCCGAGCTGCCCACGCGCCTCGATCTCTCGCGCGATGGGACCCTGGCGGCCATCGGCTGGTGGGACTACACGACCGGCCGGTCCGCGCGGCTTGAGATCTTCGACCTGCTCTTCCAGTTCCCGATGGCGAGCCACGACCTTCCCGGCCTCCCTGGCGCGACCCAGAACATCATCAGCGCGGTCGAATTCTCGTCTGACGACCGGCGCGCGGCGTTCGCCACCTGGGGCAACGGCTCGGACGCCGAGGTCTTCCTCCTCGAGATGGGCACCCTCGGGCCTGTCCTGCGGGTCGACACCAAGGGCAGCGTGCGTGACCTGGCGCTCGACGCCACGGGGACGCGGCTCGCCCTCGCCGCCAAGGATGTCCACGCCTCCGCCGCCAGCGCGCGCGGCGACGTGCGCCTGATCGACAGCGGGGAGCGACAGCTGCAGCTCCTCGAGACACCCCGCCTCGGGGGCAACCTCCACGCCACGGCGCGCCGGCCCGGCGCGACCATCGGCTGGTTCCTCATCGGGCCGCGGGCCGCGCAGCCCGCACAGTTCCCTGGCGTGGACGGGCCGCTGCTCCTGCGCCGCGACGGGCTCCAGTTCCACGTCGGCCTGCCCGACGCGGACGGCCGCATGGACCTCACGCTGCCGGTGCCGGGGTCCAGCGCCCTGCGAGGGACCCAGATGCACCTGCAGGGTGCCTTCCGGATCCCCGGCGGCATCGCGCTGACGGGCAACCTCGTGAGCCCCTACCTGCTCGACTGAGCCCAGCGCATCCGCGCTCGGCGGGCAGCTACTGAAGCCCGAGGCTCTTGAGGAACGCCGCCGAGTTCGGCTCGCGGCCGAGGAAGTCTTGGACCATGTCCAGGGCGTCCCTCGTCCCGCCGGGCTCGAGCACCGCGCGGCGATAGGCGCGGGCCACCTCGGCGTCCATGGGCGCCCCTTCGAAGCGGCTCCACATGTCCTGGGCGTAGACCAGAGACCACAGGTAGCCGTAGTAGCCAGCCTCGTAGCCCACCAGGTGTCCGAAGGAGGCCTGTCGAACGAGGTTCGCGGCGGGGGAGAAGAGCCTCGCGTCTCGATACGTTTGCTCGCACACCTCGGTGGTGTCGACGACGCCGTCCTCGTCGGTGTGGAAGCGCATGTCCATCATCCCAAGGTAGACCTGCCCCTCGGTGCCGATCCCCGAGCCCAGGTTCTTGGCGGCGATCATGCCGTCGATGATGGCGGCGGGCAGGGGCTCACCGGTCTCGTAGTGGCGGGCGAAGCGCGAGAGGACGGCGGGCTGCCAGGTCCAGTTCTCGAGCATCTGCGAGGGGGCCTCCACGAAGTCGCGGGCCACGTTGGTGCCCGAGAAGCTCGCGAGGGTGGCGCGGGTCAGGATGCTGTGCAGGCAGTGACCGAACTCGTGGAAGAAAGTCTCGACCTCGCCGTGGGAGAGGAGTGACGGGCGGTCCGCCATGGGCTTGGTGAAGTTGCACACGAGGGCCACGATCGGGGAGGTGACCGAGCCGTCCGGCCAGACCTTCCGCAGGCGCAGGGGGAACTGCGCGGCGTGGCTGTACTTGCCATCTCTCGGGAACAGGTCGAGGTAGAACTCGCCGAGCATCTCCCCGGTCTGGTTATCCACGACCGCGTAGAGCTCCACGTCCTCGTGCCAGAACGGGCGGCCCTCCTGGCGGGCGGCGGCGGAGATCTCCTTGAAGGTGATGTCGAAGAGGTCCTGATAGACCCCAAACATGCCGGCCTTCACGTCCGCCATGGAGAAGTAGTCGCGCAGGGCCTCGGTGTCGACGGCGTACTTCTCGCGCTTGAGCCAGTTGGAGTAGAAGGAGATGTCGCTGGCCCCCAGGATCGCCTCGGGATCCCCGGTGTGCTCGCGCTTGGCTGCCTGATACTCGGCGTAGTCCTGCTCCGCCTTGACCCGCAGCTTGGGGCGCAGGTCCTCGTAGAACTCGAAGACGGTCTCGGGATCGAGGGCCATCTTGGTCTCCACGACGTAGGCCGCGGTGGTGGGGTAGCCCAGCAGCTGGGCGCGCTCGTGGCGCAGCCGGATGATCTTCTCGAGGACCCGGACGTTTCGCTGCCCGCCGCGGAGGCCAGCGGCGCAGCCCATCTTCTGACGGGTCGTCGGGTCCTCGCAGTAGCCGAGGATGTACCCGAGGTTCGGGCCCTTCATGTTGACGATGCACAGCTCCCCGGACCGCGGGAGGCTCGCGATGAAGGACTCGGGGGCCCCGGCGAGCTCTGCCTCCGAGAACAGCACGACCGTCTCGTCGTCGGCGATGTTCCGGCGGAAGTCCGAGCCGAGCTCGTTCAGCTCCTCGTCGATCTGGTCGAGCCGCGCGCGCTGCTCCCCGGGGAGGTCGAGGCCGGACCTGCGGTAGTCCCGGACCGACTCGTCGAAGAAGCGCCGCTGCTCGGGCGTGAACGTCGGGGACAGGGCCTCGAGCTCCTCGAGGGCGGCGAAGATCCGCTCATCCTTGCCCATCCGGTTGAACCAGTTGGAGAGGTCGTTCTGCGCCTCGCGCCCAGCCTCGCGCGCCGCGGGCTCCGTGGAGACGTCGGCCATGAAGCCAGGCATCCTCGCGGTCTCGAAGAAGCGGGCGACGGTGTCGTCGAGCGCCACGAGGGTGTTGTCCACCGTGCGGGAACCGGCGGGAATCGAGAGGATGGCCTCGACCGCGGCGTCGGCTGTGGCCATCTGGGCAGCGATGGGGGAGCCGGCCTGGAGCGAGGCTGCGGCGAGGGCGAGGGTCAGGGTCGAGGCGAGTGCAATCATGGTCGGGGTCCAGGTAGGGGGGCACTGCCCACTCTAGGATCGCGGCTCGGCTGACGCTCGACCGGATCGCCTCAGTCCGGCTCGTGGTCCCCGGGCTTGCGCGGCAATCGGCCGCGGAAGGACTCCAGGCGGCGGACGTCGTCCTCGGAGAACCCTGGGCCGGGGCTGCCCTCGGCGCCCGGTGCGGTCGCCGGCCCTTGGCCAGCAGAGCCCTGGGCCGGTCTATTTTCTTCTCCCGGACCCTCTGCCTGGGGCTCGGCGCCGGGGAACCCCATGCCGGGGAAGGCCCCGCCACGCCGGCGGAGGAGGCTCTCCCAGCCGGCAAAGCGACCGGGCCCGCCGCCGAGCTGCTCGGCCTGGTGGCGGAGGCGGACCGTCAAGCGCTCCTTCATTCCCGCAAAGAGGATGAAGAACCCCAGCAGAGACAGGAGCCACTCGCCCCGCGCGATGAAGGAGATGATCATCACCCAGGCGATGATGCTCCCCACGCGGGTCGCACGGTCTGTCGCCGCGACCCAGTCCCTGCCGCCGCGGGCGAGGAAGGAGCGCAGCAGCCGACCACCGTCCATGGGGAAGGCGGGGATGAGGTTGATCAGGCCGAAGGCGAGGTTGATGACCACGAACAGGGAGAGGAGGCCTCCGCTGTCCGGGCTGACCCCGAGGCCACCGCCTCGGGTGAACTCGAAGGCAGCCCCACTGCCGCCGGTCAAGAGCACCAGCGGCGCGGCGAGGGCGGCGAGGATCAGGTTGACCAGGGGGCCCGCGGCCGCGACCCACGCCTCCGTGCGGGGGTCCGCGGGGAAGTCGCTGATGCGGGCCATGCCGCCGAGCGGCCAGATCACGATGTCGACCACCTGCAGACCGAAGCGGCGGGCCATGAGGGCGTGGCCGAGCTCGTGGAGCAGCAGCAGGCCCATGGACAGGACGATCAGGGTGAGCGTGAGCTCCGCCTTGCCCCGCGACGCGCCCATGATCGCCCAGAAGGCGAGCAGATAGCCGAGGAGCAGGTTGGCGCGGATGGGGATCCCGGCGATCCGCGCGATGGTGTGGTTCTCAAGCAAGTGGAGGGGCCGGCCTGGAGCCGGAGTGCTGACCGGGAGGTTAGGCCAGACGACCGATCTTTCCCACCTCAGGAGCCCTGTTGCGACCCCGGCGCGGCGAAGTGGCGAGCGGGGGGTATCCTCTCCCCGTGATGGTCCACCACCCCTCAGAGCCTCCGCGCGGAGCTGGCACCGCGCTCCGGGGCGAGCTCGCCGGGCGGCGCGTCCTGGTCATTGGCCTGGGCGAGGCCGGGACCGATGGGGCGCGGAGGTGGCTGGAGGGGGTGGAGTCAGCGATCTCCAGCGGACCGGACCTTGAGGCCGCAGCCGCGAGCTCCGGTCCGGCGCTCGCGGCCGCGCTCTTCGCCGCCGCGCACCGCTCGAGCCGCTCGAGGCCCTCGGACGGCGCGGGCGAGCCGGCGGCGGACCCCCCCGGACGGAAACTCGCCCCGGGGCCCTTGGAGGAGCCGAGCCTGGTGGTCTCGGTGGGCGACGCGGTCCGACGCGCGGTTCCGACCGCGGCCCGGGCGACCATCTCCGCACGGGCACCCCTCCGGGCTGGACTCACCGAGGCGCAGGTCGGGGGGCCGTTCGGGCGCGCGCTCGGCGCCCACGCCGACGCTTTGGTTCTCCTGGGGCGGGCGGCGGAGGCGAGCGTGATCCGGATCCTCGGGACCGGAGCGGTGGAGGTGCAGGGGGCCCCCGCGGACCAAGCCGCGCTCGGCGCCTCGGCGCGCGCACGCCGGCTGTGCAGCGCGTCGCCCAGGGTCCACGCCATCGTCACGGGACCCGGCGCTCAGGCGGGCCTCCCCTTCGCCAACCTCTCGAGCTTCGACGGCGGCGACGCGGAGGCGGCGCCTAGCGTTGTCGGTCGAGGCGGCCTCGGCGCCGTTCTCGCCGGTGCGGGGGTCATGGCGCTGACGGTGGAGGAGGCGCCCGTGGATGCGGCCGATCCGCGGGCCGTTGCGGCGCCGTCGCTGGACAGGGGCCCGGCCGTTCCGGACACGCTGACTCCTCGTCGTGGGGACGGTCTGGAGGCCGCGCTCGTGCGCTCCCCTCGGCTCCTCAGCCGCGCGGCGGGAGGGACCCTCGAACTCGCAGCCAGCCGAGGCTCCGACCTCGCAGTGGATGGGCCTCGCCGCAAGCACGGCTGCGCCGGTTGCCCGACCCCGTGCGGGTGGACCTTCCAGGTGGACCGTCGCGGTGGCTCGAGGGTTGGCGGGCGCTTCTCCGCGCTCCAGGGCTTCGCGGAGCGCGGCGAGCCGCTCGAACTCCTCGAACGGTGCAACCATCTGGGGGTGGACGCGCGCTCCGTGGCTGGACTCATGAGCCGCTTCCCCTCGGCTCCCGTCGATGAGTTCTTCTCCGGGCTCCTGGATCCGGCGAGTGAGGTTCACATCGCGGCCCAGGAGGGCGCGCAGTTCCCTGGCGCGGGCGCCACCTTCGCAAGGGGCGACCTGGCCGCCGAGGTCGGGCAGGCCCTCGCGGTCCGCGGACCTGAGCCGCTGCGCAGCCTCAGCATCCTGGGGCTGGACGGCGAGAGGGCGAGGGGGATGATCGCCCCCTTGCCGTGGTCGGGGGACCGAGAGCGGGACGCCGGGACCCTGGCCTTCTGGCACGAGTGCGTCGCCGCTGCGGTGGACGTGAGCGGGTTCTGTTCCTTCTCTGCGGCTGGTCTCCTGGCGGACGGGGTGATGGGAGTCTCCGAGCTGGGTGAGTCATTGGGCATCGAGCCAGAGGGGGGCTCCTCCTCGGCGGCTGTCCTCCTGCGTTCCGGGGCTCGGCACCTGGCCCTGCACCGGGAGCTCCTCGGGGCCGAAGCGGCGATCCCAGGAGATCTCCTTGAGCGCCACCCTGCGGCGGTGGAGGCGTACCTGGCTGCTCGGGACGGACAGGTGGACGGCGGCCTGGTCGGAGGCGACCTCTCCTGCGGCAAGGACCGGGGACCAGCCGCGGACGGAGCTCCTGTCGAGGCGCCGGTCCGCCCTCGCGCGGTCACTGGACCGCTCACGGTCGTCGCGCGGGGCCTCCTCGGCGCGCGCCTTGCGGGACATCCCGGGGTCGTTCGGGGAGAAGCCGCGGGGACCGCCGGCGACGAGGTCCGGGTGGAGCTGGCGGCGCCGGCCACGGGGTGGACGGCCGTGGAGCTGCTGGCGGAGCTGGCGGCCGGATGTCCCTCCGCGGCCCCCTGGCTCCTGGACCCCGGCGGCCGTCCATTGCCGGCGGTGCTCGAGGTCGAGTCCGGAGCGACCGCCCAGGCGCCGATACGGCGCCACGGTCCGGGGGCTGCGGTCGAGCTGGTCCTGGCGATTCCGGGGGGGTGAGCGCCTCTCCCAGTGGAACTTCCACAGGAAACCGGGGCTGGGCTTGAGCGCGACCCCGAGGGGCGGCGAAGTGATCCCTAGCGTGACCTCCGTTCTCATGATCAAGACGGGATCGCTCGGAGATGTCCTCCGCACGACCTCCGTGCTCCCAGGCCTCAAGCAGCGCTTCCCCGACCTCCACCTCACCTGGGTCGTGGCGCCCGCTGCGGCGAGCCTCGTGGAACGTCACCGGCTCGTCTCACGAGTGGTGACGTGCGACCCCGCTGACGCGGCCTCGGTGGCCGCCGTTCAGGCGGAGCTGCCGGGGCATCGCTGGGACTGGGTCCTGTCCCTCGATGACGAGGCCCCCTTCTGCGCGCTCGCGGCGTCTCTGGAGACCGAGCGACTGTCGGGGGCGACCCTCGATGAGAACGGCCAGCCGACCTACACCGAAGACGTGGAGCCCTGGTTCGGGATGGGGCTCCTATCAAAGGGAGGCAAGGAGGTCGCCGATCGACGCAAGCGCGAGAACCGGCGCTCCCACGCGGATATCTTCGCGTCGATGCTCGGCGTCGAGAGCGGCCGGCCCGAGCTGCCCCTCCCGGCCGAGGCCCGCGCTGCTGCGCTGGGCTTCGCCACGGAGTTCGGGCTCGAGGACTCGACGCTGGTCTGCGGATTGAACACGGGCGCCGGGGGGCGATGGCGGAGCAAGGAGCTCCCCGTCGAGCGGGTCGTTGCCTACGCCCGTGCGCTGGACGAGGCGGCGGATCGCCAGGTCACCTTCCTGGTGCTTGGAGGAACCGCGGAGCGGGAGAGGAACGATCGAATCCTGGCCGGCCTCGCCGCCCTCGACGCGCCGCCTCGGGCGATCGACGCGGGGACGGACCACGACCTCACGACCTTCGCCGCGATCGTCGGGCTGAGCGACCTGTTGCTGACCAGCGACTCCCTCGCGCTGCACCTCGGTCTCGCCATGGAGGTCCCGACGGTCTCCTTCTTTGCCCCGACCTCCGCCCCAGAGATCGACCTCTTCGGGCTCGGCGAGAAGGTGGCCAGCACCGCGCCGGACTACTGCAGCTATCGCCGGGATGTGGACCGCTCCACGCTCACCGTCGAGCGGCTGCTCGACGCCTCGCTCCGGGTGCTCGCATCGCACCGCGAGAGGCGGCGCCTCATCGCCAGGTCCTGAGCTACCCGCGAGCACGGGCCGGTCGCGTCGCTGCGAGGCCAGCTGCGCCCGATGACCGGCTCCCTCGGCGAACCCAGGTGCCTGCTGGCGGGCCTCGGCCTGCTCTCGTTCGGTCTCCTCGTCGGACCCCCCGATGGTGGGAACGAGCGGCCCCCTGGAGAGCGGGGTACCGTTCGAACTGTGCATTCTGCCTGCGGGGCACTGGAGAAAACTGGGTGGGGGCCCCATCCTCCAACACCAGCCTGATCGTGCACCTCGGCGTCCTGTGTCCGAGGGGTCGGCCCTCCTCGAACCACACCCTGACATGTTCCACACCCTCGCCGCCCTCACCCTGGGCAGCCTCGCCGTCCTCTCCACTCCCGTGCACGCGGACCAGACCTGGTTCGACGACTTTGACGCCGCCGCCGCGGCCGCCAAGGAGCAAGGCAAGGATCTCCTCGTCGACTTCACCGGCTCGGACTGGTGCGGCTGGTGCATCAAGCTCCACGACGAGGTCTTCCAGCACGACATCTGGATGGAGGCCGCCCAGAAGGACTACATCCTGGTGGCCCTCGACTTCCCCCGCGCCGAGGAGATCAAGGCGAAGGTCCCGAACCCCGAGCGCAACGAGGAGCTGAAGGACGAGTACGGCGTCCGCGGGTTCCCGACGATCCTGATGATGACGGCTGACGGCGAGGTCTACGGCCGTACCGGCTATCAGGCCGGCGGCCCGGAGAAGTACCTCGAGCACATGGCCGAGCTCCGCAAGGGGCGCGAGCAGCTCGAGGCCGCCAAGGCCGTGGCCGATGAATTCGCTGCTGCCCAGGACGACGCCACTCGCTGGAAGCTCTGGCTCGCCGCGATCACGATCTACGAGGAGGCCACCTCGGGCGCCCCCTTCCTGCCGAGCCTCGACGCGCCCGTTCGCTTCGCTCTGACCGCCGACGCCGACAACAAGAAGGGCTCGAAGGGCCGCACGGTGCTCGCGCTGCTCAAGAGTGGCCTCGCCACCGAGGCCGACGTCGCCATGGCCGTGGAGCTCGACCCGAAGAACACCCTCGGCATGATGGACTACGTGGCGGACGCGAAGTTCTCCGTGGTCCGTGACGACATCTCGGCCAAGGCCGCGGTCGCCATGCTCGACCAGGTGAACGAGCTCGGCTTCAAGGACACCGAGCTCGCCTTCCGCCTCAACTTCCAGGCGGCGAGCTGGTGCGCTGGCCCCCTCTCGGACGACGAGGGCAAGGTCAAGTACGCAACAAAGGCCAAGGAGATTGGCTCCGACAGCAAGGAGCAGCTCGCGCAGCTCGACGTGTGGATCGGCTGAGCGCCTCCGCCTCCTAGCAGATGGCCGCGACCCCCTTGGGGGGGCGCGGCCATCTGTCGTTCCGGACGTGGGGCGGAGACTTCCCGTCGTGTGGCATCCGGCCGCGGGTGGGGGCCGAACCCCCATGTGCCCGCCCCGTGAACCCCCGCACTCGACCCCACCATGCGCAACGATCTACTCCTCAGCCTCCCTCTCCTGACCGCCCTCGTAGCGTGTGGGAGCACGACGGACGCCTCCAGTGGCGACGTCCAGGGAGCGGATGCAGCCTCCACTCCCGCCGCAGCCTCCACTCCCGCCGCAGCGTCCACTCCCGCCGCAGCCTCCACGCCTGCGGCATCGTCCTCCGCCGCGGCCGCCGGCGAGGCGCCGGCAGCAGCCAGCGGCCTCTACGCCCTCGACGCCACGGCGCTGGGCGGCGGAGCAATGCCCCTCTCTTCGCTCCAAGGCAAGGTCACGGTCTTCGTCAACGTGGCGAGCAAGTGCGGGTACACCCCGCAGTACGCCGGCCTCCAGAAGCTTCAGGAAGAGCTCGGTGGCGATGACTTCACCGTCGTCGGCATCCCGAGCAACGACTTTGGGCGGCAGGAGCCGGGCTCGGCCGAAGAGATCCAGGCCTTCTGCCAGGAGAACTACGGGGTGACCTTCCCCATGCTCGCCAAGACCGGCACGAAGGAGGGCAACAGCCCGATCTTCGACGGGCTCGCCAACATGACGGGCGAGCGCCCCAACTGGAACTTCTGCAAGTACGTGGTCTCCAAGGACGGGACCGAAGCGCGCTTCTTCAAGTCCGGCGCCGGCCCGGAGGGCTCGGACCTCCGCGACGCGATCGCGGCCTTCCGCGGACAGTAGTCCCGACCTCCGGCCCGGGCTCGCTCCCGCGAGCTCAACCCCGAAGCCCCAAGGCCCCGCGAGTCACCTGACTTGCGGGGCCTTTCGTTTGGCCGCAGCTTCATCCGCTGGCTGCGGTGGGGGAGTTCGCTGGGCCCGCATCTGCTCGAATTGCCCCTGCGGCGGGCGCACCGCTCAGGCGCACCACAGCGGGAACGACCACAGCGGGAACGACCACGGCTGGGACCACTGCGGCCATGGCCACTGCGGGGATGACCACTGCGGCGGGATCCACTGCGGCGGGATCCACTCAGCGGGACGGCGCTGCGAACGGGGCCGCTTCGAATCCAGGCTAGGCTCGAGGCGCCGAAGGGCGTTTCGCGCCGGCTCCAGCGCTCAAGCGGCGGGCTCCTCGAACTGGAGCGCGTGGAGCTTGGCGTAGAGGCCGTCTCGTGCGAGGAGCTCCTCGTGCGTCCCGCGCTCTCGGATCTCTCCGCGGGCCATGACGAGGATTTCGTCGGCGTCCCGGATGGTCGAGAGGCGGTGGGCGATGACCAGGGCGCTTCGGCCCGCGAGGAGCGCGCGGGTCGCGCGCTCGATCCGGTGCTCGGTCCCGCTGTCCACCGCGGCCGTCGCCTCGTCCAGCACGACGATATCTGGCCGCGCCGCCAGGGCGCGGGTGATCGCCAGGAGCTGGCGCTCTCCGGTGGAGAAGGTGGCGCCGCGCTCGGCGACCTCCGCGTCCAGTCCTCCCTCGAGCCGCTGGACGAGGCCCCGGGCCTGGGAGGCCTCGAGAGCCTCGGCGAGGGAGGCCTCGGTGACCCCCTCTCGTTCCATGATCAGGTTGTCCCGGACGGATCCTGCGAAGAGGAAGTCCTCCTGAAGGACCAGCCCGAAGCGGCTCCGCAGCGTCTCCAGGGGAAGCGCCTGGACGTCCACATCGTCCAGGGTCACCCGCCCGGCCTGCGGGTCGTAGAAGCGCAGCAGCAGATTCACGAGGGTGGATTTGCCCGCGCCTGTGGCGCCGACCACGGCCACCGTCTTGCCCCGGGGAACCTCGAAGGAGATGTCCTTGAGGATGGGGGAGCCCTCGACGTACTCGAACTCCACGGCCTCGAAGCGGATGGTGGGGGGATGACCGCCTGAATCGGGCAGGGTCTCCGGCGCTACGGCGCTGGCCACAGAGGGGACCGTATCCAGGACTTGGAAGATCCGCTCGGCGGAGGCGAAGGCGCTCTGGAGCACGTTGTACCGCTCGCCGAGCTCCCGGATGGGGCGGACGAGCATGTTCAGCAGCAGCCAGAACTGAATGAAGGCGCCGTAGGACAGCGCCTCGCCAGTGATCGCGACGACCCCGGCCCAGAGGGCGGCGCCCTGGATGACGTAGACCGCCAGGGACATGGCGGGGTAGAAGAGCGCGAAGAGGAAGATCGTCCGCTGGTTGGCCTCGAAGTAGCGATCGAGGGCCTCGTTGAAGCGGCCGGAGACGCGCTCTTCACGGCGGAAGACCTGGACGACCCGGATCCCGTTCAGGACCTCCTGGAGGTAGCCGTTCAGGCGCGCCAACCGCGCCCGGACCTCGCGGTGGGCGCGTCGAGCCCCGCCCCGGAAACCGAGCGACACACCGATCAACAGGGGGGTGGTCAGCAGGGTGATCAGGGCCAGGTGGGCGTCGATCGAGAACAGAATCCCGAGCACCACCGTGACCTTGAGCGCGTCGAAGAAGAGCACCACCACCCCCGAGGTGAACATCTCCGAGAGGTTCTCGATATCCGTGGTGACGCGCGTGACCAGGGCGCCGGTGGGGCGTCGGTCGAAGAAGCCGAGGTCCAGGTGCTGGAGGTGGCGGAAGACCCTCGACCGTAGGTCGTGGACCACGGCCTGGCCCGTCCGCGTGAGCACGGAGGTCTCCAGGTAGCGCATGCCGGTCATGAAGACGACGAGCCCGAGGTACAGGCCCACCCAGCCCAGCAGTTCCTTCACGAAGGGGGAGCGGTCCGCCGCCCCGGCGGCCCCGGCCACCGGCCCGTCGATGGCGCCGCGCCAGATCCATGTGCCAAAGAGCTCTCCGGCGAAGAGGCACATGAGCACCGAAAAGCTCGCCAGGAACAGCCGCCGGTGGGGGCGTATGAACTCCAGCAGGCGCCGGAACAGCGAGGTGTCCCAGGCCTTGTTGACCACGAGCTCGGAGGGGTCGACTTCGCTGACGCTCATCCGGTCCTCCCGATCTCGCTCTCCACTTCGGCGGACAGGGACTCGGTGCGCTGCTGCTGCTCCCAGGTTGTCCGATACCAGCCTTCTTGTTGGACCAGCTCGGCGTGGGTGCCCGTGGCTTCCATGGCTCCCGTGGTGTCGAGCACCACGATCTGGTCGGCGTCGCGGACGGAACTCAGTCGGTGCGCGGCCACCAGCACGGTGCGCCCGGCGCCGGCGCTCCGGAGGCTCCCGAGCAGGGCCTTCTCGGTCTCGGTGTCCACGGCCGAGAGGCAGTCGTCGAGGATGAGGATTCGCGGGTCCCGGGCGAGGGCACGCGCGATGCAGGTCCGCTGGCGCTGGCCTCCGGAGAGCGTGACGCCCCGCTCGCCCACGAGGGTGGCCATCCCGTCAGGGAACTCGGCGACCTCGTCCTTCATGGAGACCCGCTCGATGAGCGCCTCCACGGCGGCGTCGTCCAGGGGCTCATCGGCGCCGAAGCGGATGTTGTCCGCGTAAGGCTCGCTGAAGAGGAAGGAGTCCTGGGGGACGTAGCCGATCGCGCCCCGCAGGACCGCCAGCGGCAGATCTCGGATCGGAGTCCCGTCCAGGCGGATCTCGCCCTCGGTGGCCTCGAAGAGCCGGCCCACGAGGTTGAGCAGGGTCGACTTGCCCGCCCCGGTGGGGCCCACCACGCCCACGGTAGAGCCCGCAGCGGCGGTGAACCCGACGCCCTTCAGCGCAGGCTCTGGGCCTCGCTCGTAGGAGAACGAGACATCGTCGAACTCCAGGCCACCGCGGACGTCCGCGATGGACACCTGTGCGTCGCCGTCCCCGATGGGGTTCTCCTCATCGAGCAGCTCCTGGACGCGCTCGGCGCTGGCGATGGCCCGGGGGAGCATGCCCAGGACCCAGCCGATGGCGATGAGCGGCCAGAACACCTTCATGGTCAGATCGATGAACTTGAAGAGGTCTCCGATCGGCAGGGTGCGGTCCACCGCAGCGAGCCCGCCGATGAGCAGGATGACCGCAAAGGTCAGGTCGAAGGAGGCGTTGACCGCGGCGTGGGTGAGGCCCCGCGCCTTGCCCAGCTCCACCTGGTTGTCACGGTTCTCGGCGCTGGTGGCCTCGAAGAGCCGGGCCTGCTGGTCCTCGCGGGCGTAGCCCTTCACGATCCGGATGCCGCCGAAGTTCTCCTGCGCCCGGTGGCTGATGCTCGCGATGGACTCCTGGACGGCCACCGAGAAGGAGTGCAGCCGCCCGGTCAGCAGCTTCATGGTGACGCCCATGCCCACCATGGGGATCACCATGGCGAGGGCGAGGGTCGGCTTGATGGTGAAGAGGATCGCCAGGCTGATGGGGACAATCACCACCGCGCCGAGGGTGTACATGAGCCCCGGGCCCAGGGTCATCCGTACCGCCTCCACGTCGCTCGTCAACCGGGAGACCACGTCGCCGGATCGGCTGCGATCGTGGAACGCAAAGGGGAGCGAGGTGAGCTTGTCGAGCAGCTCTCGCTTCAGGTCGACCTCGACCCGGCGGGACACCACGACGATCAACCAGCGCTGGTAGAAGCGGAGGATGCTGTGCCCGACGGCGTAGACCGCCATCCACGTGAGCACGTGGCCCATCCACTCGGCGTCCGGTGCGTCCTGGGCGCGATCGAGCGCGTCGCCCACGAGCAACGTGATCGCCACATCCGCCAGCTGCGCGAGCGGGATGCACACGAGCCCCATGAGCAGGGGACCGCGGTACCGCAAGAAGCGGCGGAAGAAGCGCGCCAGAGTGACCAACGACCTAGCGTTCGCTCGGCAGCGGCGCCAGGAGGCGCTCGAGTCCGCGGGCGGCCCGCGCGCCGGAGGGGCTCCGCAGGAGGTCCGCGCCCGTGATGCTGTAGCTGATCCAGTGGACGGCTGCGGCCATCCGCATCTCCAGCTGCCCGGCGAGCCGGGATGCGAGCTGCTGGTCGAACTCGCCCACCATGGGAGACAGCCGTGACGGTCCCAGCGACCCGAAGCGGGCCATCATCGGTGTCCCGGGGCGTGGGGCCAGCACGGCGTCCAGCTGGAGGCCCGGTGCGCCGAGACCGGCGGGGCGCGCCGCGCCGCGGGGCCCGAACCAGAGGGTGGCGGTGCCCGAGTCTCCCGGCGGGCCGAGGGCGGCCGCTGCCCCGACGGCGACGGCCACGGCTGCCGCTCCGCCGAGGGAGAGATCGGCGCGGTGATCGGAGGAGACCACGTGGAGGGTTCCGCGCCTCATGGAAGGCACGTCGAGCCGCAGGGCACCGGCGCTCACCTGCGTGACGGGGCACTCGATGGTGAGGGCCACTTCAACCGGTCCCGGGCCCACTCGGATCGTCGCCGCCTTGCCGTTGGCGCCGCGTACGCGTCGGACCTTCAGGCGTGAACGGAGCATCTGGGCCTCGGCGCTGCGGATGGGAGCGCAGGGGAGAGGGAGGACGAGGGCATCGGGAGCCCCCCCGGCCGCTGGCCGGACGTCGGCGAGGACGAAGTCGTCGCGGGTGGCGCCCGGCCGAAGCGGGGCGACGAGGACGCCGATGCAGCCGCGGCTCGCGGCTCGTGAAGCAATGGCCCGCAGCGACGTCTTGCGGTTGATAGGGACGGCGGGAACGGTCACGAGCGCGACCGTGCCCTCCAAGGAGAGCCGCAGGCGTTCAGCCTCGGCGAAGTCGCTCTCAAGCCCCGCTCCGAGTTCAACCACAGGTCCCCGTGTTCTCGTCGTCGAGGCGTTCCAGGAGTAGGCGGCGGGGAGGGGGAGGGAGGGTGAGGCCTCGGGGTCCCAGCGTTCCTTGAGTCCAGCGAAGGCCACCGATGCGATGGCATCCTCGAAGAGCAGCACCTCCGAGCGCGTCGGGATGGCCCGCGTCGCCTCGACCTCAAGACGCTCCGGGCGGAGGCCCGCGGCACGGAGGGCCGCCTCGACCCGGTCGAGCCCGCGCTCGTGGTCCGGCGTCCCTGCCGCGCGCGGCGACCCGGAGAGCTCCGCGAGCAAGGCTGCGAGGTCCACTGGGGTGGCGGGCGCTCCCGCGGGCAGGTCGTCCTGAAGGAACCCTCGCGATGTGGAGGATGTCGTCTCTCTCGCGGTGGCGCAGGCTGCAGCGGCCGATGTCGCGGCGGGCCCCGCAGAGAGCCCCGCAGAGGACCCCGCAGAGGACCCGGGGGGGCCTCCGGTCAGGGAGGCCGGGAGCAGCGCGAGGAGCAAGGCTGAGGTCAGGACACAAAGGGTCATGGGGGGATCGTACCGACGAGCAGTGCCTCTACCATGCGGCCCCGTGAACAGATTTCCCTTCGATGCCGTGCTCTTCGACCTCGATGGCACCCTCGTGGCCACGGATCGCTTCTGGCCTGACGTGGCGCGAGCCGCGACGCTGGAGGTCTTCCGTGAGCGAGGGGTCACCCGCGGGATCCCTGGCGCTGCGGAGTGGATGGCCATGGTCGGCCTACCCTTGGAGCAGGCCTTCGAGTCGACGTTTGGCGACCTGGACCCTGGCACCCGCGAAGCCCTCCTCGTGGCCTGTGCCGAGGCCGGCCATGCGCAGCTCGACCGGCACGGCGCGACGCTCCTCGCCGGGGTGGAGGAGACCCTCGCGGACCTCTCTGCTCGGGGGGTGCGCCTCGGCATCGCCTCGAATTGCTCTCCGGAGTACCTGGAGCTCATGCTCACCCGGGCGGGCCTCGAGCGCTGGATCGAGGAGGGGCGCTGCCTTGCCTCGCCCGGTGTCCGCGACAAGGGGGACATGATCGAGGACCTGCTGCACACCTTCGGTACCCGCAGCGCTGTGATGGTTGGCGACCGCGCAGGCGACCGCGACGCGGCCTGGGCGAACGGCCTGCCCCACGTGCACATCCCCCGGGGCTATTGCGGCGGAGGAGATGACGGCGTCGAGGCCGAGGCGGTGCTCGCCGGAATGGAGCAGCTGTTGCCCACCTGTATGGCGCGTGCGGAGGCGGTCGCCCGTTGCAGGAGCCAGCTGGGCGGGGCGCAGCGGATCGTCGTCACCGGTCTCCCGCTCGCGGGCAGCACCAGCTTCGCGACGGATCTTGCGGCGTCCTTCACGGACGTGAATGCTCCCGCGCTGCTGGTCTCCGGTCAAGAATCGGGCCGTGGTGGAGCCTCAGCCTGGGCTCAGGGGAGCGGAGCGCCCCTGATCGTGGATGTTCACCTGGACGACGCGGACGCCGCGCTGGCTCGCGCGGACGCGCTGGTGCTCGTCTCCGCCGAGACCGAGGTCCTCGAGCGCCGGGCAAGAGGGCAGCGCATTGGAGTCGCGCCGCTGGAGCGGCTGGTCGAGGTGTTGCCCGGAGCCCAGCGTCACCTTGATGAGTTGCACCGCTCCTGGGACCGCTGCACTGTCCAGGTGGATAGCAGCAACGCTCTCTCGCCCGGCGTTCGCTGACCGGTCCCCTTAGCGACCGGCCTTCCTCGCAGCGCTCTCGATGCGCAGGCGCGCGATCTCCTGGATGAAGGGGGCGGCGGACTCGGTCTCCGCGTCGGCCCTGGCCGTCGTGGCCTCGAGCCAGCGTTCCAGCGCGGCCTCCTGCTCTCCGCAGAGCCAGTGGGCGTCGCCGAGGAAGAGCAGGTTCAGCGGGATGGGTGCGACGTTCACCGCCGCAGTGAGTGCGTCGCGGCCCGCCTCGAGGTCCTTGAATGGCCACGGTGCGCGGGACTGGAAGCGCCCCTTCAGCCGCAGGGGGGACGCGCCCTCGAAGTCGGGGGAGGTGGCCGCGAGCCGCTTGATCTGTCCGGGGAGGGTGGTCGCCGCGCCGCTCGCGAGCGCCTGGAGCGTTGGCATCGACCAGAGTCGGAGCCCGGCTCCGAGCGTGCTGAAGAGCTCCGCTGCCGGATCCCCAGGGCGCAGCTCAAGCGCGCGCCGGGCGAAGTTGGCTGAGCCGGAGGCGAGCGAGCGGATCTCGGACTTCAGCTCAGATGAGACCTCGTCCTCAAGGTCGATCAGGACCTCGGGGGCAGGGAGGGGCGCAGGGGGCGACTTGAGCGCGAGGGTGGACTGGAGGCGTAGGTCCGCGTTCAGGACGAGGGCGCGGGAGGCTGCCATGAGGTCCTCGTAGCTCGCATCCTCTGCGCGCGCCCTCGGCAGCAGCGCCGAGCACTCCCGCGTGGAGGCCTGCAGCCGGAGATTGGCGAGTCGGGCCAGCGAGAAAGGGGCGGCGGCCCCCGGGCCTGAAGGACCTGCTGCCATGGGGGCCTTGGCGCTCTCACTCGCCTCGCCGGAGGGGCGGGGCCCTGCCGTGGCTGAGTCTGCGGCCGGGCCCGCCGCAGGAGCACCCGCGGAGCCCGCCGCCGTGGCGAGGCCGCCGCCTGCCGCCGGCGCGACCGCAGCGGGACGGGCGGTCTCGCTCGCGCTGCCCTCCGTTGCTTCCGACGGGATATCCGAGGGCCGGTCGACGGTCTGCGGGTTCACAGTCCGCGGGTTCACTGTCGGCCGGTTGACCGCTGGCTGGGGTATCGCGAGGACCTCGTCCACAGAACGCGTCGAGGTGCAGCTGGCCAACGCGAGGGCGCAGAGCCAGAGGCCCGCAATCTGTCCGGGCCTCCCCGGGCGCTCTCTTGTCGTGCTTCGTCCCATCGCCGATTGTTCGCTCCACGGCCCGGGAGCGATGCGACGGATTGCAGCGCCTTGGCTATGGCGTGGGCGGCGGCGGTTACGGACAATCCCCGGCCATTCGCTACGGCCCTCCTTGGCCCGCGACTCCGAACGCATGTTCAAACGTATCCTCATCGCCAACCGTGGAGAGATCGCGCTGCGCGTGATCCGATCTGCCCGTGAAATGGGCATCGAGTCCATCGCCGTTTACTCCGAAGCGGATGCGCGAGCCCTCCACACCCGCATGGCGGACGTGGCCGTCCCTCTCGGCGGCAAGCTGCCCTCGGAGAGCTACCTCGACATGGACAAGATCCTCGCGGCGGCTCTGGAGACCGGCGCGGAGGCGATTCATCCGGGCTACGGCTTTCTGAGCGAGAACGCGGAGTTCGCGCGCCGGGTGGAGGAGGCGGGCCTCGCCTGGATCGGACCGCCGGCAGGCGCGATCACCACCATGGGGGACAAGATCACCTCTCGCCGGGAGATGAAGGCGGCCGGAGTGCCCTGCGTCCCCGGGCTCGTGGATCCTGTGGACGACGTGGCGGCGGCGACCCGCGAGGCGGAGACCATCGGCTACCCCATTGCGATCAAGGCGGCCGCGGGCGGCGGCGGCAAGGGCATCAGGATCGTGCGCGAGCCGAGCGAGATGGCGTCGGCCTTCCGCACCGCCTCGGGCGAGGCGGTCACATCCTTCGGCGACGGCCGGGTCTACCTCGAGCGTTACCTCGACTCTCCGCGCCACGTGGAGGTCCAGGTGATGTTCGACGGGCACGGCAACGGCGTGCACTTCTTCGAGCGCGAGTGCTCTGTCCAGCGGCGACACCAGAAGCTCGTGGAGGAGGCCCCCTCCTGCATCCTCGACGAGGAGACACGGCAGGCCATGGGCAAGGTCGCGCTGCAGGCCGGGCATGCCGTGGGGTACTGCGGCGCCGGCACGGTCGAATTCCTCTGGTCCGGCGGCGAGTTCTTCTTCCTCGAGATGAACACCCGTCTCCAGGTGGAGCACCCCGTGACGGAGATGATCACCGGCGTGGACCTCGTCCGTGAGCAGCTGCGCGTCGCGGACGGGCAGCCCCTCGGCTACGGCCAGGAAGATCTGGCCATCCACGGTCACTCGATCGAGGTGCGGATCAACGCCGAGGATCCCTTCAACGGCTTCCTCCCGTCCACGGGCGTGCTGCACAACCTCCGCGCGCCCGGCGGCCCATGGGTCCGGCTGGACACCGCCATGTACCGCGGCCTCGAGGTGGGCCTCGAGTATGACCCGATGCTCGGCAAGCTCATCGTCTGGGGTGCCGATCGGGCCGAGGCGATCGCCCGGATGATCCGCGCGATCCGCGAGATGAACGTTGGCGGGGTGCACACCAGCCTGCCGGCCGCGCTCCAGGTGCTGATGCACGAGCGCTTCGTGAAGGGCGACTACGACACTCACTTCCTGGAGGGGCTGACCATCGAGTCGCCGAAGGAGTACGAGGGGCTCGCCGCGGTCGCGGCGGCCATCTATCGACACCACCAGGCGCGACGGCGGGCACTGGCCCCGAGCTCGGCGGGGCGTTCTGGCTGGCAGGCGCGCACGCGCGGAGAGCTCACCGGCCACGTCGGCCGAGCCGGCGTCGCCGCCGCCACGGAGGTGCAGTCGTGAAGACCTTCGTCAAGATCGGAGAGACGACCCACGAGGTCGAGCTGACCGAGCGCCTCGGCGAGCTCATCGTCCGCCTCGATGGCGAGCCGTGCGAGGTGGAGTACGCCGAGGCCGATCAACTCGGGCAGATCATCCTCATCCACGGCGGCAAGAGCTACGCCATGTCCATCGAGGGCGGGCCCCACGACATCGCGATCACGATCGCCGGTCACCGCTACGACTGCGAGCTGGAGGACGAGCGCGAGCGCGCCGCCAACCTGGCGGCTCGGGCGGCCAACAAGGGCGGCGGGCTCCTCAAGGCCGTGATGCCGGGGGTCGTGGTCGAGTTGCTCGTCGAGGTGGGCGAGGCCGTTGCCGAGGGGCAGCCGCTGCTCATCCTCGAGGCCATGAAGATGCAGAACGAGATCGGCGCGCCCGGCGACGGGATCGTCAAGGCGCTGCACACGTCAGCGGGCGACGCGGTGGGGGCGGGGGACAAGCTCGTCACCCTCGCGGCGCCCGAGGCCGAGTGATCTCCAGGGAATGAGCCCGCGGGGCGGTCGCCGGGTCAGCGCCCGCCGGGTTAGCGCCCGCCGGATCAGCGGCCGCCGCCGTAGCCGAGGGCCCGCAGGTCGGCGTCCACGCCGGCCGGGATGGGTCCTTCGGAGGAGCCGCTTCCGAAGCGGGCGGCCTGGCCCCGGGTCCGCGTGTCCCACTGGCGGAGGGCGCCCAGGAGCTCTCGGACCTTCTCCGGGTGGTCGGCCGTCACGTCCGAAGACTCCGACGGGTCGAGGTCGAGCCGGTAGAGCATGAGGTCGAGCTCCTCGTCGGGGGCCAGCGCCGCGCCGGCCTCCGCAGGCGGCGTGCGGACATGTAGTTTCCAGGAGCCGAGCCGAGCCGCGAGGAGCCGCCGACCGCCGGCGTGACGCTCACGCTGGCTGACGATCAGCCGCGGCGCGCGCAGCGTGGGGTTCGCCCCGGTTCCATTCCGGTCCGCGCCCATGAGCGGCGCGAGGCTCACACCCGTTCCGACGTTCGGGAGCGGGGCGAGGCCGGCGAGGTCGAGGATCGTGGGCGCCAGGTCCACGAGCCCCACCGGCTCGTCCACCCTGAAGGGACCGTGAGCGCGACCGCCGGGCCCGTAGATCAGGAGGGGGACGTGCACCAGCTCCTGGTGCACGGTGTGGGAGTGGTGGAGGGAGCCGCGCTCGTCGAACTCCTCCCCGTGGTCGGCGGCCACCGCGATCATCAAGGAGCGGGGGCGCTTCGTGAGCTGCTCGAGCACCACTCCGATGTCGGCGTCCATGGCGCGGACCTCGGAGTGGTAGAGCTCCCGGAGCCAGTCGACCTCCTCGGGCGTGAGCCCGTGGCTGCCTGGGACCTCGCCGTCGCGGATCCAGTTCGCGTCGAACCGGTCCCCGATCCGCGCGCGAGTCGTCGCCTTTGCGCGCGGACCGCCGAGGGCCTCGACGTCGCGGCGCTCGTAGGGGCCGTGGGGCTGAAAGAAGTGCACGTGAAGGAAGACTGGCTGATCCCTGGGTTCCTCCAACCAGCTGATCACTCGCGCGGGACGCGCGTTCATCTCCAGGTGCTCGTAGCCGCGGGCCAGCCCGAAGGTCTCCCCGAGCCAGGGGTTGTCCAGGAACCCCGCGGTGGCGTAACCCTGGGCGCGCAGGTGTTCGGCGAGGGTGGCAACGTCGCGGGCGAGCATCGGCGCGCCGCTCACCGACCCGTG
>CALLKX010000028.1 GCA_938083085.1 uncultured bacterium | reverse complement strand
TGGAGCACCCCGAACGCCACGGGCCGCTCCTTCTGGGACGCGGGGTTCGGCCGCTCCCTGGAGCTCTCGGACGCCGAGGTCGCCGACCCCAACCTGCTCTTCGATCGGCTCGACGCCAATGACAATGGGACCGTGGAGCTCGATGAGCTGCCCGAGTGCCGGGCGAAGGACGCTTTCGGGTTCCTCGATCAGAACAAGAACGGCGTCTGGGAGCGTGAGGAGCTGATCACCCCGCCAGGTGGCCCGAAGACCCCCGGCGCCAACGTCCTGATGGCGATCCGCCGCGGCGGAGAGGGCGACGTCACCGCGAGCCACGTGGAGTGGACCTGGAAGCGCGGCCTCCCCTACGTCGCCTCTCCCCTGCTCTACCGGGACCGCATCTGGCTCATGAAGGCCGGCGGCATCGTGAGCGCTATCGACGCGGCGAGCGGGAAGCGTGTCCTGGACCGCGAGCGCTTGCCGGACCGCAGCGAGTACTACATGTCCCCCATGGGGCTCGCCGGTCACGTCCTGGTGGGCTCCGCCGAGGGCACCCTCTACGTGCTGGACGCCGAGTCCGAGGGCCTCGAGATCGTGCACTACGTGGACTTCGAGGACGGCCTCTTCGCGACCCCCGCGGTCGTGAACGGGTCGTTGTTCGTGCGCACCGAGAGCAACCTCTGGTGCTTCCGAGGAGACTGAACCGGCGGGCAAGCCGCCGCCTCGACACATTCCAGAAACCTGGTGGGGGGCACGGAAGGGTCTGGATAGCTGCTCGCTCATCTCCTGGCGAGGGAGACGGCCGCCACGTTGACCGGACCCCGTTCGAGGGTTCATCGATAAGCCTCGCTTGGTGGCTCGATCGACGGGAACGGCCTCGGTTCCACGTCGCCCAGAGCGCATGGTGGGGTCGTGATGCCGACCAAGGATCCTGCCTCCTCGCCTGCACTCATCCCTGGCCCGAAGACCCTCGACGGACTGAGTCCCTCGAACGCGGCCGGTGCAGCCTTCGTGTTGAGCGGCGTCACGCTCGTCGGCGGAGGCGTCGCCCTCGCCGCGCAGAGCTCGCTCCTCCTGTGGGCCATCGGGCAGGTGCTGATCGGGTTCGGCACCTTGCAGTGGTTCTGCCTGCTCCACGAGGCGGGGCACGGCAGCCTCTTCCGCGCTCGCGCGCTGAACCGCGCCGCGGGCCACCTCGCTGGCCTCCTGGCGCTCATCCCCTTCTCCACCTGGCGCCTGGTCCACGCCGGGCACCACCGATGGACGGGGTGGCAGGACCGGGATTCGACCACCGAGTCCCTCGCGCCGCGGACCCGCGGGAGGCTCGAGCGCCAGCTCGCGAACCTCGCCTGGCGCACCTGGCTCCCGCTCTTCTCCATCGCCTACCGGTGGAACAACTTCTGGAACGTCCGCCGCCTCGAGCAATTCCACAGGGGGAGGGGGTCCGCGGCACGGCGCGTCGCGCTGGTCCAGGTCCTCGCCTACGGTGCCCTCGCGGCTGCGGTGGGCCCCGTGCACCTGCTCTGGCTCGTAGGCCCCGGGGTCGTCCTCGGCCTCGCCTTCCAGGATCCGCTGATCCTCAGCCAGCACACCCACATCCCCATGCCCACGGCGGGCGAGGAGACCGTCCGCCCGCGGCTCGGGACCGAGCAGACCGATTACACCCGCTCCGTGGACTTCCCCAGGTGGATCGGCCTGGGGCTCCTCTGCGGCACGGGCGAGCACGAGCGGCACCACGCCTACCCGCAGGTCCCCGGGTATCGCCTCCACCAGGTGCCGTGGACCCCGCCGCGTCGGGTCAGCGCCTGGCGGTTCCTCCGCGGCGCCAAGCGCCTCTCCGGCGAGCGCTTCCTCTTCGAGAACTCGAACACCACGGAGTTCCAGCTGTGATCGACCCCGACGCCCTGGCCCGCGGGATCTTCCTGCTCGCGGCCTTCTCCCTCTCCGGCTGGCTCCAGACCCGGTGGCTCCCCGGCTCCGCCCTGGAGTCCCTGCGGGTCCCCCTCGACGCCGGCCTCCACCTTCGGGGACGCCGCCTGTTCGGCGCCAACAAGACCCTCCGCGGGCTCGTGGTCATGGTGCCCGCCTCGGGGCTCACCTGCCTCGGCCTCGGCGCGGCGCTCTCCCTCGCCCCCCGCGCCGCCGATCACCTCTGGGACCTGGGGCCCGGAGGCTACGCCCTGCTCGGACTCGTGGGCGGCCTCGGGTTCATGCTGGGCGAGCTTCCGAACTCGTTCGTGAAGCGGCAGCTCGACGTGGCCCCCGGCGGCGCCCCCCGCGGCCGGCTCGCCGCCACCGCCTGCTTCATCGCGGACCGCCTTGACTCCATCCTCGGCCTGCTCCTCGCGGTCCACCTCACCTTCGGCCTCCCCGCCGGGACCTGGCTCGTGGTCCTGCTCGCGGGGCCGGTGGTGCACTGGCTCTTCAACGTCCTCCTCTGGCGCCGGGGCTTCAAGGCGCGTCCTGCCTGATGGTCCTCCACCCCACCACCGAGGCGGCGCCCTTCGTCCGGCTCGAAGCCGCCCGCGACGCCGCGACCTTCGGCGCCAAGGCGGCTAGCCAGGCCGCACTGGCGGCCGAAGGCCTCCCCGTCCCCGCAGGCGTGGTGATCACCGACCGCTTCCGCCGCGAGTTCCTGACCGCCACGGGCCTCGACGAGCACGACGCCGCGGGGATCCGCGGCACCGCGCTCCCCGAGTCGCTCCAGGGCGCGCTGCTCGACGCCTGCCGGCACCTCGAAGGCACGCTGATCGTGCGGAGCTCCGGCCTCGGCGAGGACTCCGCCGACGCGTCCTTCGCTGGCATGCTCGAGTCCATCGCCGACGTGGAGGGGGCGCACCACCTCGAGCTCGCGCTCCGCCAGTGCTGGGCGGCCCGCGCCGCGGAGCGCGTCCGGGCCTACGAGGAGCGCAGGGGCCGCCCCCTCGGCGGGCTGGCCGTCCTCGTCCAGCGTCAGATCCACGCCCACTTCGCCGGCGTCCTGTTCACCTGCGACCCCTCCGAGCCCGCGGCCGAGCGCACGCTGGTGGAGTACGTCCACGGGCCCGGCGAGGACCTGGTCTCCGGACGCATCACCCCCGGTCGCCTGTCCCTCGACGGCGCCGGTGTGATCACGGAGCTGCAGCGACTCGAGGGGAACGTCGACCCGGGCCCCCTGCTCGACGCCAGGGACAAGCTCGCACGCCTCGCGGCCCAGGCGCGGCGCACCGGGGGCTCCGAGCAGGACGTGGAGTGGGTCCTCGACGAGGACGGTGAGCTCCACGTGGTCCAGTCGCGCCCCATCACGGCCGTCGCCTGCACGCGACCGAAGGTGGCGTGGACCAACGCCAACGTGGACGAGAACTTCCCCACGCCGATCACGCCCCTCCAGTACTCGGTCGCCGCCACGGGCTACACCCACTACTTCCGCGGCCTCGCCCGGATCATCGGCGTCTCCGAGCGCGCCCTCGCCGCCCTCGAACCTCGCCTTGAGCGCCTGGTCGGCGCCCACGAGGGGCGCCTCTACTACCAGCTCACCAACCTCCATGCGGTCATGCGTGCGGCGCCGGGCGGCGCCTTCCTGACCTCCTCCTTCAACGCGTTCACGGGCGCGGAGGGCTTCCCCGAGGCGGAGCGAGTGGCCCCGGAAGGGCGGCTGCGCAGCGCCCTGCGCCTCTGCGGCACGGCGGTTCGCATGACGCGGGCCTGGCTCCGCCTCGAGCGCGGGGTCGAGCGCTTCGAGGCGCGGGTGGACGCCTACGCAAGGTCCACCTCCAGAGAGGTCCTCGCCGAGCTCGACCGCGTGGACCTTGGCGCGCGCGTGGAGGGCTTCACGCACATCCGACGCCACCAGTGGACCGACGCCGGGCTGGCGGACGCGAGCGCCATGATCACCCACGGCCTGCTCCTCAAGGTGCTCTCCCCGGTGAGCGGAGATCCACGCGCTGCCGCCGGCGAGGTCCTGCAGGGCCTCGACGTGGTGAGCGCCGCCCCTGCGGCCGGGCTGTGGGAGCTGGCTCGCCTCGTGCGCGCTGCGCCCGACGACGAGCTCGAGACCCTCCTGCGCAGCGGCGACGACGCGGTCGCCCTGGCGGCCATCCGGGAGCGGCCCAGGCACGCGACCTTCCGCGCGGCCTTCGAGGCGTGGCTCGAGGACCACGGCCACCGCTGCTCCGGAGAGCTCGTGTTCACGGTGCCGAGCTACCAGGAGGAGCCCTCCCGGGTGCTCTCCCTGCTCCGGGCCTACCTCGACGCCGAGGGCCCGGCCCCCAACAAGGTGGCCGCCAAACGCGCCGAGGAGCGCCTGCGAGCCATCAAGCGACTGACCGGGGAGCTCGGCGGGTGGCGGGGCCTCGTGCTCGGCCCCATCGCCCGGGCGTGTGCCCGGTCGGTCACCATGCGCGAGCGAGCCCGCGGGAAGCAGGCGCTCCTCTACCGCCGACTGCGGGACGTCGCCCTCGCGCTGGGCGCCGCCATGGTCCGGGAGGGCCTCATGGAGCACGCGGACGACGCGGTCTACTTCTCCCTCGAGGAGCTCTGCGAGCTCGCCTCGGGCTCCGCCCTCCAGCCAGCGAGCGCGGCTCGCGTCGCCGCCGTGCGCCGCGCGGAGCACACCCGGCAGGCCGCCGTCCGTCCGCCGAGCGCGTTCTCGCTCCCCGAGGGCGAGGTGTGGATCGGCAACGAGGAGGAGACCGGGGACACCTCGCGGCTGGACGGAGCGGGCGCGTGCGCCGGGGTCATCACGGGGCGCGCGGTGGTCCTCACCGACCTCGCGGACGCCGGGGAGGTCGCGCCGGGTGACATCCTCGTGACGCGGCAGACCGACCCGGGGTGGGCGCCCCTGTTCCCCCTGATCTCCGGGCTCGTCGTGGAGCGCGGCGGCCTGCTCTCCCACGGCGCGATCCTCGCCCGCGAGTACGGCCTGCCCACGGTGGTCGGAGTCCCCGGGGTCACCGGGGCCCTCGAGACCGGCCAGAAGATCCGAGTGGACGGAGGCCGCGGCCATGTCCGTATCGTCGACGAGTAGCCCGAGCCGCTCGGCCTCGGGGCCCGTCGTCTGGTTCACCGAGCGCGTGCTCGCGGGAGCCGGGGCGTGGCGCTTCCCGCTCCTCGCGACGGCGGTCGTCGCCGCGGGTGCGGCGGGGGGCCAATGGCCTGGCGCGGCGGACGCCGCGCTCCGGCTCGGCCTCGCCTACCTCCTCGTGGTCTGCCTGCGGCTGCTCGACGACCTCGTGGACCGCGCGTCCGATCGCCTCCGCCACCCCGAGCGCAGCCTCGTGCGCGCCGCCTCCACGGGCCCCCACGTGGCCGTGCTCTGCGCGGGCCTCGCGTCCGCGCTGGTCACCCTCCATTGGATCGCGCCCGCCCGGGCTGCGGGCCTCGTGGCGCTCCTGATCGCCCTCGGCAGCTGGTACGTGGTCCCCCGCCAGCGCCCCTGGGTCCACGCCCTCGCGCTCCTCGCCAAGTACCCGGCCCTCGCGGTGCTCCTCGGCACCGAGGGCGCGCAAACCCTCCCACGCGTCGCCGCCATGACGCTCCTCTACGGCGCGCTCGTCCTCCACGAGCGCGCCACCGACCCGGACCTCCGATGACCCTCACCAACCCTGACCAGAAGGCGCCCGAGGCGGCCACCGCCACGAGCCCCTCCCGCGCCCTCGAAGCCCCGCCCCTGATGGGGAGTCACGACCTCGAAGCGGTCGACTGCTACGCCTGCGGGAGCTCCAGCAAGACGTTCCTCACCGAGGCGAGGGACGACCTCGGCGGCAAGCCAGGCCGCTTCACCTTCCACACCTGCGACGACTGCGGGCTCGCCTACCAGGACCCGCGCATCCCGGCGGACGGGATCGCCGAGTGGTACGACGACACGTATATCGCCCACCGCAAGAGCTCGGACTTCGGGGTGCTCACCCCCTTCTACCGGTGGGTGATGGGCAAGCACGACCGCGACAAGCGCAAGCTCGTCGACCGCTTCGTCCGCCTCCACTCCACCTCCCGCGTGCTCGACATCGGGTGCGCCGCGGGGACCTTCCTCGAGGAGCTCCGCAAGCGGCACGGGTGCTCCGGGGTCGGCGTGGACTTCAAGGACCTCTCCGATGCCCCCGCGTTCGAGCACAACCGGTTCATCCAGGGGCTCTTCAGCGAGGCCGCCATCGAGCCGGGGTCCATGGACCTCGTGACCATGTGGCACTACCTCGAGCACGACTACGACCCGCCCGCGACGCTCGAGCGCTGCCGTGAGGTCCTGCGGCCCGGCGGCCAGATGGTCATCGAGGTGCCGCGCCTCGACAGCCGCACCGCGCGCTGGTACGGCGACCGCTGGCCGGGTCTCCAGGCGCCCCAGCACACGGTGCTCTTCTCGCGCGAGCAGCTGCTCCGCGCCGTCGAGCGCGCGGGGTTCGAGGTCGAGACGCACCTCTCCTACGGCGCCTTCCCGCCGTGGTTCTACATCTATGCGGGGTGGCGCTTCGGCCAGCTCAAGGGCCGCGGCTTCGTCCCCCGCCAGGAGCTGGGTCGATACCTGCTCGGTCAGGCGCTCGTCAGCCCCTGGCTCATGTTCGCCCGCAAGAACAACCTCGCCATGCAGACCGTGGTCTGCCGGAGGCCCGCATGAGCACCTTCCTCGGCGTCGGACCCTCGGCCCGCAGCGACGAGGAGCGCTCGCTCCGCGCCACCCTGCGGCTCTGGTGCATCTCCGCGGTGGTGTTCACGGCGCTGTCCGTGGGGAGCGTCCTGCTGCTCCTCGTCGCCCTCCTGACGCTCTTCCAGTTCCGGCGCATGTACCTCGCCCTGAGCACCTGGATCGGGCGCGCCGTGCTCGCTCTCTGGGGCGTCCGTCTCGAGGTCGTCGGGGCCCTCCCGTTTCCGCGGACGCAGACCGTCTACGTCTCCAACCACACGTCCTCGGTGGACATGTTCGTGCTGATCGCGCTCGGGCTCCCCGGTGCGCGGTTCTTCCTGTCCGGGTTCCTGCGGAAGATCCTGCCGCTGGGCCTGATCGGCTACGTGACAGGGATCTTCTGGACCGTGCCCCAGGAGTACCCCGAGGCGCGCAAGAGGATCTTCGCCCGGGCTGCGGCCACCCTGAAGCGCACGGGGGAGTCCGTCTACCTGTCCCCCGAGGGACAGCGGGTCACCACCGGCGAGCTCGGGGCCTTCAACAAGGGCGCCTTCCACATGGCGACCGACCTCCAGACACCCATCGTCCCCTTCTACATCGAGGTCCCTCCCGCGGTGGACCCGGGCCTCGGGCTCGACGTGCGCCCCGGCACCGTGACCGTCGAGGTCCTGCCCACGATCGACACCAGCGGGTGGACGGTCGAGGCGCTGGACGAACAGCGTGCGTCGGTGTTCGACGCCCTGAACGCCGTCCACCAGCGGAGGAAGGCCGCGCGACGACCGTGACCACCATGAAGCACTCAAGACACGACGACCTGGTCGACCTCCTTGAGGCCCGCGCGCGGGAGGGCGGCGACTCCCTCGCCTACGGGTTCCTCGGGCAGACCGGCGACCTGGAGGCCAGCTGGACCTACGCCGAACTCCAGGCCCGGAGCAACCTCGTCGCGGCTGCTCTGGCGAGCAACGTCCGCCCCGGTGACCGCGCGCTGCTTCTCTTCGCGCCCGGTCTCGACTTCCTCGCTGCCTTCTTCGGCTGCCTGCGCGCCGGCGTGATCGCCGCGCCGGTCTTCCCGCCCTCCCCGGCGCTCGGCGCGCGCGGCCTCGAGCGCCTCGCGGCGGTGGCCGCGGACTGTACCCCGTCCATCGTCCTCTCCACCGCCCCCCTGCTGGACCACGTCGCCGCCCTCGGCGGCGAGCACCCCGATGCCTTCAGCGGCCTCGCTCGCCTTACGGTTGACGACCTCGGCAAGAGCGAGCCGCTCGACGTCGACGCCGGCGCGGTCCGCGCGCGAAAGCAGGGAGAAGGCGACCTCGCCTTCCTGCAGTACACCTCGGGCTCCACCTCGCGCCCTCGGGGGGTCCGGGTGACCCACGCCAACCTGCTCGCGAACCTGGCGAGCATCTACGAGGTGTGCGGCGGCCCGGACCAGGGCCCTGGGGTCTCCTGGCTCCCCGTCCAACACGACATGGGCCTGATCGAGGGCGTCCTCCACCCCCTGTTCCGCCGTCAGCCGGGCTACCTCATGTCCCCCGCCACCTTCCTGGCCCGGCCCATGACCTGGCTCGAGGCCATGAGCCGGCTCGGCGGCACGAACGCGGCGTCCCCCGACTTCGGCTATCAGCTCTGCGTCCGGCGGACCACACCGGGGGAACGCGCCTCCCTCGACCTCGGCCGCTGGACCATGGCGGCCAACGGTGCCGAGCCGGTGCGCGCCGACACCATCGAGCGCTTCAGCGAGGCCTTCGCCTGCGCGGGCTTCCGGCCGGAGACCTTCTTCCCGGCGTACGGACTGGCCGAGAACACGCTGCTCGTCTCGTCCAGCCGGAGGAATGTCCGGCCGCGAATCCTCGAGGCGGACGCGACCGCCCTCGACCGCGAGGATCGGCTGCGCGGCGGCACAGGAGAGGCCCGACCGAGGCCCCTCGTCTCCTGCGGGACCCCGGTGGCCGAGCAGGAGCTCGTCATCGCGGACCCCGCCACCTCGGCGCCGCTGCCCGATGGAGCCGTGGGCGAGATCTGGGTCAAGGGACCCAGCGCGGCCGACGGCTACTGGGGCCGGGAGGAGGAGACGGAGCGGACCTTCGGCGCCTTCCTCGCGGACGGGCGCGGCCCGTGGCTGCGCACCGGGGACCTCGGCGCCCTCGAGGGCGGCGAGCTCTTCGTCACGGGCCGCATCAAGGACCTGATCATCCTTCGCGGCCGCAAGCTCTACCCACAGGACATCGAGCGCACGGCCGAGGCCGCCCACGGTCTGGTCCGTCCGGGCGGCGCCGCAGCGGTCGCGTGGAAGGCGATCCCCGGGGGCGCCGAGGGCATCGGATTGGTCTGTGAGGTCGACGCCTGCGATCAGCCGATGCGACGGGAGGTCGAGCGCGCCATCCGGGCCGCGGTCTCCAAGCACCACGAGGCGCCCATCGCCCGGCTCCACTTCCTGCCGGCGCGGGCGCTCCCGAAGACCACCTCCGGGAAGACCCAGCGACACGCCTGCGCCGCGATCCTGCGCGCCGACCGCCCCGCCGGGGTGCCCGCGCCTTGACCCTCGCGCTCCCCCACCTCAGCGCCGGCGATCCCGACCTCGCCTGGCTCGTGAGCCGCATCGCCCACCTCCTCGGCGTCCCGGTCGAGGCCGTGGACCCCGATGCGCCGCTCTTCGAGCTGGGCCTGGACTCGGTGACCGCCGTCGAGCTCACCGAGGAGCTCCGGCAGCGGCTCGAGGTGGCCGTGCCCGACACGCTGCTCTACGAGCACCCCTCGCCCCGCGCTGCCCTCCAGTGGCTCGCCAGGGGAACCGCCGACCGCAGCGTCGACCCGAGGTCCGACGCGACCCTCCCCGCGGAGATCCGGCCGGCCTCCGCGCCCGGACCCACGGCTCCCCCGCAGCACGTGCTCATGACGGGCGCCACGGGATTCCTCGGCGCCCACACCCTCGCCGAGCTCCTCCAGAAGACCGAGGCCCGGGTGACCTGCCTGGTCCGCGGGGGCGACCGCGCCCGCGTGGTGGAGGCGCTGGCATCCCGCGGCCTCGACGGCGCCGAGGAGCGGATCGAGGTCCTGAGCGGCGACCTCGAGCGGCCTCGACTCGGCCTCGACCCGTTCACCTGGGCTCGCCTCGCCGAGGCGGTCGACGCGGTGCTTCACCTCGCGGCGAAGGTGGACTGGGTCTCCCCCTATGCCGCCCTTCGACCGTCCAACGCCGGGGGCACCCGCGAGCTGCTCCGCCTCGCCTGCGAGCACCGGCCCAAGGCCTTCCACTTCTGCTCCTCCATCTCCGTCCTCTACGCCCGCGACGGCGCGGGTGAGCTGGACGAGGGCGCCGAACCCCTGGAGCACCTCGACGGGCTCGACCTCGGCTACGCGGCGGGGAAGGCCGTGGCCGAGGAGCTCGTCCTCGAGGCGGGGCGGCGGGGACTCCCCATCACGATCGCGCGGCCGTCCCTCATCGCCGGCGACTCGCGCACGGGCGCCGGCAACCCCGGCGACTTCCTCTCCGCTCTCATGAAGGGGTGCATCGAGCTCGGGCTGGCCCCCGACCTCGACTGGAACGTGGACGCGGTCCCCGTGGATCACGTGGCCGCCGCGCTGGCGGAGCGCGCGGCCCAGGGCCCCGATGGTCAGGTGGCGCTCCACCTGGTCAGCCCACGCCCCCGCCCCTTCCGTGAGGTCGTGCTGTGGCACGCGCTCTACGGCCACGACCTGCGGCTCGTCCCCTACGACGCCTGGCTCGCCGCGGTCGAGGCCGCGCCCGCGCCCCACGCCCTCAAGGCGCTCCTGCCGTTCCTGCGGTCCCGACCCGGCGGGGAGGGCGCCTGCACCCTCCCCCAGCAGTACGAGGAGTCGCGGCGAACCCAGGTGGACTCCGGCGCGAGCGCGGGCTGGCTCGAGGCCCACGGGCACCGCTGCCCGGAGCCGACCACCACCCTCCTCGAGCGGTGGACCACCGGACTCGAGAGCGCGGGGTACCTCGCTCCTCCCCACGCTGGCCCGGCGAGGGTCGCGAGCCCCGAGGAGCAGGAGGCCCGCGAACGGGCCGCGCAGCGCGCCTTCGTCGAGCGCCACCTTGGCGCCACCCGCCCCGGGGTGGAGCGCCTGGAGGGCAGCAGCATCCTGGCGGAGCTCGGCGCGTGGCGCTTCGGCGCCGCCAGCGGCCTCTCACGCTGGCGCGGCGCCGATGGGTCCGCCGTCCTCAAGGCACGGCAAGAGGACGATGAGCTCCACGGCGTGCTCGCCAGGGTCTTCGCCATGGCCGGCGAGGAGCTCGGCGCTCGCTGGCGCGAGTACGGACTCGAGGCCGGGCTGCTGGGGGCGCACCTGCGGGAGACGCATCTGCTCGCGGATCCGGCCCTCGCCGGCCACCGGCCCCAGCATCTGGGGACCCTCGTGGACGAGGCCGAGGGCCGCCGCTGGCTCCTCATGGAGGACCTCGGTGACCTCGAGCTCATGGACTCCGCGGACCGCCCCGAGGACTGGACCGACGCCCACCTCTCGGCCGCCGTGGAGGGCCTCGCCTCGATCCACGCGGCCTACCTGGGCCGCGCCGAGGAGCTCGAGAGTGCACCCTGGATCGGCGCCCCGCCCACCCCCTGCCGCCTGCGAAGGCTCGCGCCGCTCTGGCGCGCCCTCGCGGCGGGTGCCGCCGAGGACTTCCATGGGTGGAGCGGGGTGGACCTCGCAGGGGCGCTCGACGAGCTCCTGGAGGGCGCCCCGTCAGGCACCCCCCGCACCCTGATCCACGGGGACTTCAACCCGCGCAACGTGGGCTTCCGGCGCGACGCCGCCGGCCCCGTCCTCGTCGCCTATGACTGGGAGCTCGCCACCGTTGACGTCCCCCAGCGCGACCTGGTCGAGCTCCTGGCCTTCGTCGGCCCCGCGGACCCGGACCGCTGGATGGAGACCCACCGCGTGGCCCTCGAGCGCGAGTCGGGCATCCCCCTCGACCGAGAGGCCTGGGCCCGCGACGCCGCGCGAGCACGTCACGCCCTGCTGGTGACCCGGTTCACGGCCTACCACGTGATCCACCGGGCGCGCAGGCAGCGGTTCCTCCCGCGCACCGTCCGGAACCTCGTCCGGCAGATGAACGACACGCGGGACGCCTAGCGGCGGCGGGCCGCCTTGGCGCGCTTCTTCCTGTACCTCGGGAGCAGCTCGAGCATGGCCTCGCCCATGCCCTCTCCGATGAGGAGGTAGGTCTCGGCGTTGCTGTTCCAGTGGTAGGCCTGGTTCGAGGGTGACTCGTCTCCGGGCCGGTAGAAGTCCCGGGTCCCCACGAAGGCCACGTTGCCCTTGAACTCGGGGTAGGTGGCGACCTTGGCCTGTGCGCGCATGAGCGAGAGCGCCCTGGGGTGCTTCTCCTCGTTGCCGCTCATCCCCGTCTCGGCGATCACGAAGGGCAGCTCAGGGGCCTTCAATTCCGCGCGTACGTCCCGGATGAAGCACGCGAGGTTCTTCTCGTACTCGTCGTTGAAGGCCTGGTTCACCCGGTCGTTCCAACCCTGGTGCCACCCGAAGCCAGCAAGTTCAAAGCCCTGCCCCTTGTATCCCTCGAACCGCTCCTCAGCGGCGCCCAAGGCCGCGCGGATCTCCTCGAACAGCTTCGTGTACTCCGGCCCCACCTCGCCGCCCGCGCTGGGCGGGCGGAAGTCCTTGCCGATGCTCTTGCCGCCCCATGCGACCTTGATCAGGAGGACCTGCTCGTCGCAGCCCTCGCCCACCGCGTGACCGAAGCCAAGCTCGGGGCCGATCTGCTCTTCGGTCCCGCCGTAGCCCGGGACCAGCTCGCCGTACCGGTCGAAGTAGTTGATCCAAACGTCGTCCAGCGAGACCCACTGCCCCTTCTTGTCGACCAGGTGAGACCAGCGCTTCCTGGACGCCTTGGCCTTGGCCAGGTGCTCGAGGCTGCCCTTGCCCTCGTTGCGCTCCGGGTTCGCCCGGATCGTCCCGGCGCCCACCATGTTCGACTGACCGGCGAGGATGAAGACTTGGACGGGCTTCTTGGAGCTCCCGGCGGGCGCATCCGCAAGGAGCGGCGCGATGGACGCCGCCGCGAGGACGAGGATCTTGAGCATGACAGTCAGAGGGCGAGGTTCACGGCGAGGCCAGCCCAAGGAGCCGGCTCGGAGCGCACCCTACCACCTCCCGTCGCGTCGGTCACAGGCCCCCGCCGCGCCTCGCTCACCAGCGCGTCTTGACCGAGAAGCCGAGGCCGATGTAGCCCAGGTTGACAGATCCGGCCTCGTTCACACCCGGCACGTCGGTGCTCCCGTTCTGCTCGACTCCGAGCGAGAACGACTCGAGGCCGAGGCCGACCGCGAAGTGATCCCAGGGCCGGTACTCGACGCCGCCCGACCAGCTGGTCAGCGCGCCCGTGTAGTCCTCGAACTCGATGTAGAAGAGGTTCAGGTCGCTCTGCAGCAACCACCTCGGGGTGATGGCGAAGTCAAAGCGAAGGCCGACCGCCGGGAGCGGCGCCGTCACCCCGAACGAGTCCGAAGCATCGGTCACGCCCGTCGCCTCGAGCTGGAACTCGATGGGCAGCACGTAGAGGCTCCCGCCGACGGCCAAGTCGACGCGTTCGTCCTGGAAGAAGGAGTAGCTGTACTGCGCCCGGAGGAGGCGCAGGTCGAGCTTGGTGAAGGCCGTGGTACCTGCGGCGATGACCTCGCCGTTGCCGATATTGAGGTCCTGAGACACGGTCTTGCTCCCTCGACGGTTCAGGTCCAGCCAGGAGAG
>CALLKX010000027.1 GCA_938083085.1 uncultured bacterium | reverse complement strand
CAGCCCGCCAGGAAGAGTAGGGAGAGGAGGATTCTCATGGCCTCATCCTGCCCCAGCGAACGGGCCAAAATCCAGGGCCTCGCCCTCCGTCAGCTTCTCGGCATCGACGGACAGCACCCGCTGCGCTGCCCGAAGTGCGGCAGGCTCCGCCACCGCGTCTTCACGATCACCGACCCGCTCGTAGCGCGAAAGACCCTCCGTCGCTCGCGCCCGTTCGCCCCGAGCCGCAGCTGCGATTCACCTGGTTCGAGCCCGCCCTCAGCTCCCGCCGAGACCGACGCCCCCTCCACCGGACGCCGGCTCCAGGTGGCGGCTTGGCTCGGCGGCGTGAGGCCGAAACAAGGCGCTCTCTCGCCGCAGCATCTCCAGGTGAGAAGTCTCCCTCTCGATCTGAGGCGAGGGGGCGTCAACCGTCCATCGCTGAGCCGCGCCGCGCCCGTGACTCCGGCCTCCCCTTCACTCCAAGGCCCCGCTGTAACGTCGACTGGTCTCTTGAAGTCCTTGTCCGCAGGCAGCCTGCCCGCCCCACGAAAACTACTGACGAATTTCCAGTCACGCTGCGCGAGCGACCGGCGCTTCTGCTTCGCGAAACCGCCAACGGTCGGATCACTCCCGACCTGGGACTGGAAGTTCTAGAGAGGGGTTTCGTGGACTCATGCCGTCACGCCAAATCGTGTGCTCACGGCTCCGCTCGTCCGTCGAAGAACGCCAACCGACACCGCGCCAATGGAAAGAAGCGTCCTCCTCATCGACCTCAATAACTTCGCTCGGTTCCCGACCCTTCCGGTCGGCCTGATGGTGGCCGCTCTGCGCGAGGCGCGCTGGGAGGTAGAGGTGCTGTCTCCCCTTGCGGTCGGGGTGCCCGGGATCCCGAGGCCAACGCGGGCGCCACTCTGGGGATATTGGGACGAGCGTGCGCGATGGTGGAGCGCGACGACCAAGAGTCGCACAGTTCGCTCCCTCCGGAGGTCCCTTGACGCGCTACGCCCACACCGGCGGGACACCACGAGCGACCGGCTGATGGCGGCCGTCAGTGCTTCGCTGGAACGTCAACCGAAGGTGGTCCTCATCTCTGCGTACCTGATGTACATGGATGCCGTCCGGCGTATCTGCGCAATGTGCGCCAAGAGAGGCATCCCCGTGCTCCTCGGCGGCCCAGCATTCCACGACTCCGCCACCCGTACCGAGTGGGCGACAATCGACGGCCTGACTGCGATCTATGCCGGGGAGAGCGAGGTCGGCCTTGCGGTTGCCCTCCACGCGATCCTCGAGGGTGCGCCGGCCCCAAAGGGTCTCACCCGTCCCGGCCATCCGGACGGGGGCTTGGCTCCCCCGGCCCAAGATCTCGACGCTGCTCCCTACCCGGATTATTCCGACTTCCCCTGGGATCGATACCCGAACCGGATCGTCTCCATGCTGACGGGTCGCGGGTGCGGCTGGGGGGTCTGCAAGTTCTGCTCCGACGTGGTCACTGTGGCGGGCCGCTCCTTCCGATCGAGGTCACTGCCCAACGTTCTGAGTGAGCTCCAATTTCACCGAGAAGTCCACCGAACAAGCCTCTTCTGCTTCAGTGACCTCAAGCTCAACTCCAACCTGGAGATGTGGCGTGGATTGCACGAAGGGATGCAACGAGCGGTCCCTGGCGCGAAGTGGACCTGCGCCGTCCATGTCGGTCCCAGGAGCGATGAGGGCCTCTCTCGGGACGACCTCGTCGCGGCGCGGCAGGCAGGGCTGGTCAGGATCACTGCAGGGTTCGAGACGGCAAGCCCGAGGCTGTTGAGTGCCATGCGCAAGGGCAGCCAGCCCGACCGCATGGCTGAGTTCCTTGCCAATGCCCATGGAGCAGGGATTTCCACGCGGATCACCGCCTTCACGGGATATCCGGGGGAAGGCCCAGAAGACCTCAATCTGACCACTCAGTTCCTCGAGGAGCACGGCAAGTACGTCGAGCGCGTCCATCTCTCGAGGCTCTCCATTCAGGCGGGGACACCCCTGAATGAAGAGATGCGGTCCGGCCAGCTGGAAGGGTTGGGGTTCAGCCTGATCGACGAGCAGCCAACGTTGGCCAGCATCGGGCACATGAACTCCATGACAACGTCGAAGGGCTACAAGCGGTCCATCTCCAAACTCCTCCGAGCCGTGCACTCGATCAACCGCCGCCCGATCCGGAGTGACGCCCTTGAGCTGGAGGGCGCGATGTGAGCGGAGGCGTGACGAAGGCGCGACCTGGAGCCGGCCGTGGGCTCTGCATACTGACCGGCGGTGCGCTCCTCCTCTGGACGGCCCTGATCCCTGACAAGGCTCTCCACCCCCCCGGGCCGGCAAACGCCGAGACTCCGCCGGTGGAGGGGTACCACACGAGATTGCAGAGCACCCGGCGAGTTCAAGCGGCTCTCCGGGGCCACACAGAGGCGACTGCGCCGCGGAAGCTGAACGCGCTGGTCCATCGCTCCATGGCGCACGGACCGTCCCCCCAACTACGGGCGTCGGACAATTGGTTGGCCTGGACGATCGGCCTCGCGTGGGGGGACGCGCGCATGACTCAGGACCCCCGGCGCCTAGCCTCTATGGGGGTCGGCCTCTGCTCCGACGCAGCCATCGTCCTCGGTGAACTGGCCATCCAGGCTGGCCTTGAGTACGAGATATTCGATCTGCGCGGGCACGTCGTCGGCCAGGTTCGCGTCAACGGCACCGCATGGATTCTCGACCCTGACTACGGAATCGCCTTCGAGGGGGGCCTTGCCCGCATGGAAGAGGACGCTCGGGATGGGAGCCTCGCAGCGCGCCTCCGTGACCTTGGGCACGGAGAGACGCCTGTCGATGCCTACGTGGCCTTGGCGTTGACGGCAACGAGCGCCAACCTCGTACCCGGGCGGAGGCTGAGCCCTCGCCTCGCCCACCTCGAACACCTGCTAGATATCGCTGCATGGACCCTGCCTTCGTGCCTGATTCTCTGGGCACTGCGCCCTCGGCGACGACGACCAGCATGCTGATCACCCTGACCCATGCTCCCCTTGGGCAGACCCGGACCCAGCGGCCAGCAAGGCCACGGAGCCGGTGCACCGGGTCACGATCAAGTCGCCGGACGGGACGCTCCTCGATCTGGACGAGGACTCGCGCTTCCTGGCAGGCCTCAACGTCGACTTCAGCTGGGACCAGGAGGACCGTGCCTGGCTCTACAACAGCGACGATGGAGGCGTCTGGTGCTGGGAGCGCGCGGGCGATAGCTGGCGGAAGGCAAAGGCCGCGGACCCTTCGATGATCCCCAAGTGGATCCTCCCCGAAGACGCCAGGCAGGAAAAACGAAAGTGGCGCCGGGCTTGAGGGGACGGCGCTGAGACAGAGCAACGAGTTGAACCGAGCATCAGGGCACCTGTTGCCTCCTCTGACACCCAGCGTACCCCCCGCTCCGATCCAGCCTCACCCCAGGAAAGGCTCAGATCCGAGGAGGGTCCGAGAGCAGGGCGTCTACGAGTTCGGGGACCGCATCGCCGGCGCGGCCTCCGAAGAAGGCGTCCCGAGGGTCGAGGTTGTCGGGCTCCGCGAGCCCCTGACAGGCGGTCCACGCGCCACCGGCCCGGGCGTAGCTGAGGTAGCCGGCGGCGGGGTAGACGGCGCCGCTCGTGCCGATGGCGATGAAGTGCGTGGCGCGGGCCACCGCCGCCTCGATCTCGGGCAGGTGGTACGGCATCTCACCGAACCAGACCACGTCGGGGCGCAGGGGCGTCGCGCCGCAGTCGGGGCAGGGAACGAGGGCCACCTCGTCGAGGTGCTCCCGGTCCACGGGCCGGCCGCCGCACGCCTCGCAGCGCAGCCGCGAGAGCTCCCCGTGCATGGGCAGGACGGTGGAGCCAGCCCGCTGGTGCAGGTCGTCCACGTTCTGGGTGACCAGGGTAAAGCCCTCCCCGCGGGCGGCGAGCTCCCGCTCGAGACGCGCCAGCGCGAGGTGCGCAGCGTTCGGCTCCACGAGGCTGAGGTTCTGGCGACGCAGCTGGTAGAAGCGCCATACGAGCCCGCGGTTCGCCTCCCACGCCTCCGGTGTCGCAACCTCCTCGAAGCGGTGGCCCTCCCACAGGCCGCCCGCATCTCGGTAGGTGTCCACGCCAGAGTCGGCGGAGATCCCGGCGCCGGTCAGGATCACCACGTGGCGCTGCGCTGCCTCGTCCCCCATCACGCCGCCGTCACGCTCCCGGCGCACCCAGGACGCGCCGCAGGTCGCCGATGTCCAGGTTGCCCCCGCAGACCACCACGCAGTCCTTGCGGCCATCCTCAGGGCGCGGGTCCCGAGCCCACACCGCGAGCGCCACGGCCGCCGCGCCCTCGGCGAGGATCCGCTCTTCACTCAGCAGGCGCACCAGCCCCTCCTCGATCTCCCCCTCGTCCACCAGCTCCCAGCGGTCCACGAAGTCCCGGCAGGGCGGGAAGGTGACCGATCCCTCCTCGAGGCCGCCCGCGGTCGCGAGGGAGAGAGTCGGGAGGTGCTCGGTCTCGACGATCTCGCCGGCCGCCACCGAGGCGTGCATGGGGTGGCTCGCCCGGGGCGAGCAGCCGATGACCTCGACCTCGGGGGCCACGTGCTTGAGCACCGCGGACACCCCACCGATCAGGCCGCCGCCGCCCACGGCGATGTACACGCGGCGGAGCGTCGGCAGGTGCTGGAGGAGCTCAACGCCGAGCGACCCCTGGCCCGCCATCACCACCGGGTCGTTGTAGGGCGAGACGAAGGACTCCCCGGAGGCCTCGGCGCGCTGCCGGGCGGCCGCCTCGGCCTCGCCGCACTCGGCCCCGGAGCGGACGACGCCCGCACCGCGGGAGGTGATCGCCTGGGCGCGCCCCTCCGGCGTGGGCTCGGGGATCAGCACCGTCGCGGCGACGCCGGTGAGCGAGGCCGCGTGGGCCACCGCCGCGCCGTGGTTCCCAGTGGAGGCGGCGACCACCCCGCGGCCGCGCTCTTCCTCGGAGAGGTGCTGTAGGCGGTGCATGGCGCCGCGGATCTTGAAGGAGCCCGTGGGCAGAGCCGACTCCATCTTCAGGAGGAGGCCGCCGCTCGGGTCGAGGCCCAGGGCCTCCCGCATGGGCGAGGCGTCGAAGTGCCGCCGAAGGCCAGCGGCGGCCTGGACGCTCTCTTCGTACATGATGCGGGCGAGGTCTTCCTTGGTCGGTGCGGCGCTCATACGGGCCGCATCATGCCCGATCCAGAGCGGCCGCGCCCACGGGGGAATCCTCGGGGCCAGGGCCCGTCGACCCTTCCGTCGAGCCACCGGCGTCCGCGGTCGCTCCGGGCAGGAACGCCCGCCGGACCACGGCGATCAGGTCCTCAAGCACCACGTAGGCCGCGGGCACCAGGATCAGGATCAGGACCGTGGCGACAGCGAGCCCGAAGAAGATGCTGATCGCCATGGGCTGCAGGAACCGCGCCTGGCCCGAAACGAAGAACGTCAGGGGCAGGAGCCCCAGCATGGTCGTCACCGACGTCAGCACGATCGGCCGGAATCGCAGGCGCCCCGAATCCTTGACCGCCTCGAGCATCGGCACCCCGCGGCGTCGACGCTGGCCGATGAAGTCCACCAGGATCAGGCTGTCGTTCACCACGACGCCGGCGAGGGCGAGGAGGCCGATCAGCGACATGAGCGTGATGGACCGGTCCATGATCGCGTGCCCCAGCACCATGCCCACCCCCGCGAAGGGGATGATGAACATGATCACCATGGGCTGCAGGAAGCTCTGAAACAGCGTCCCGAGGATCAGGTAAATGAGCAGGCCCGAAAGCAGGGCCGCGGACCACAGCCCCGCCATGGACTTGGCGGTCTCGTCCGCCTGCCCGCGGAGCTTGAAGGACTCCCCCGGCCCCATGGACTCATCCGCCGCAAGCTCGCCCGCGAGGGTACGCAGGATCTGGGCCGAGTTCCCCTCGGTCTCCTCCACGTCGGCGCTGACCACCACCGCGCGCACGCGGTCCTCGTGGCCCACCGAGGAGGGCCCCCGGCCGATCTCGGCGTCCGCCACCGTGCGCAGGGGTACACGCTGGGCGAGCCCGCCGCCCCGCGCGGGCAGCGTCACCTCCATGCGCTCCAGCGCGCCGACGACGCTACGCTCCGACTCGGGGTACTTGAGCACCACCTCGACCTCGTCCGGCCCCCGGCGGAGCGAGGCGATCTCGCGCCCCTCGAAGGCCGCGCGCAGCTCCATGGCGAGCCCCGCCTCGGTCAGGCCCGCGAGGCGTCCCTGCTCGTTTGGCACCAGCTCCACACGGCCCTTGCCGCTGTCCAGGTCGGTGCGCACATCGCGCACCCCCGCGAAGCGGCCGAGCCGCACGGCCAGCGCATCGGCGCGGACCCGCAGCCGATCCAGGTCAGGGCCGCTCAGCGCGACCTCCACGGCGCGCCCCGCCGGCCCAGTCTGGGGCTGGCCGATCTCGTAGCTCTCCACCAGCGCAGGCAACGCGGCGAGCTCCACCCGGAGGGCCTCGATGATCTCGGCCGTGGTCCGGGTACGGCCCTCGCCCTCGCGCAGCTCCACCCACACCTGGCCCAGGTGCGGACCGATCTCGAACTCGGAGACCTTGGACGCGGCGACGCCGAGCAGGGTGTGCTTGGAGAGCACCTCCCCCGCGCCGCTCTCGTCCACCATTCCCTCGACCGCCTGGCAGAGTTCCTCGGTGTCGTCCAGGTTGGCGCTCGGGTCGAGGCGCAGGGAGACGAAGAAGAGCTGGCTCTCGAACTGGTCGAAGAGCACGAAGGGGATGCGCGTCACACCGACGGCGCCGACCACCGCGCCCACCGCGAGCGCGAGGCTCAGGGTCGCGTAGCGCCACCGGAGGGCGCTGGCCAGGAGGCGGGTGTAGGCGTCCTGCAGCGGACTGTACCAGCGGCGCACGGAGCCGCCGCCGCTCTGGATCTGGGCCTGCATGCGGGCGACCGCCCGCTTCGAGGTCCAGTGGGCGAGGTGCGACGGGAGGATCGTGAAGGCCTCCACCAGGGACACCACGAGGCACGCCGTGACCACGATGGGGAGCGGCCGCAGGAACATGCCGGTGGAGCCGGGGAGCAGCAGGATCGGCAGGAAGGCCGCGATGCTGGTCATGATGGTCGCCACCACGGCGCGCCCCACCTCGGCGGTGCCCTCCACCGCCGCCACCTCGGGGGAGTCCCCCTCCTCCATGCGCCGATAGACGTTCTCGCCCACCACGATGGCGTCGTCCACGATCATGCCGAGCACGACGATCAGGGCGAACATGGTGATCATGTTCATGGTGACCCCCACGGCGCCCGAGACGAGGATGCCGCCGAGGAAGGCGAGCGGGATCCCGAGCGCGGTGACGAGCGCCACCCGCGGGCTGAGGAAGAGGAGCAGGGCCAGGAGCACCAGCCCGGCGCCCACCATGCCCGACTCGTACATGGTCCGCAGGCGATTGCGGACGTAGATGGAGAGGTCGCTGTTGGTGCCGATGGCGACCCCGGGCTGCATGGTCTCCGCCCGGCCGCCCACGTGGTCCAGCACGACGCGCGCCACGTCAATGGCGTCGGCGTCCTCGTCCTTGTTCACCTGCATGTGCACGCAGGGGTGCCCGTTGAACCGGCCCCGCGACGACCCGCGGGACGAGGCCTCGCTGAGTCGGGCGATGCGCCCGAGTGTGACCGTGCCCCCCCCGGGGGACGACGCCACCGGCAGGTCCTCGAGGTCCCGCCCCCACTGCACGTCGCCGCCCACCCGCAGGAGCCGCTGGCGTTCGTCCACCTCCAGGCTGCCCAGCGGCGCCTCGGCGAGGCGGCCGCGAATCGCGGCCTCCACCACGTCCAGGGAGAGCCCGTGCCGGTCGAGCTCCTCCGGCACCACCTCGACCCAGATCTGCGGCTCGATCAAGCCCGTGGAGACCACAGAGGACACGCCCGGGAGCGCTTCCAGCGCCCGCGCCTCGTCCTCGGCCACACGCTTGAGCTCGAGGTCGTCCGCCGAGCCGTAGATGAACACCGCGATCACAGGGAAGCGGTTCTCCACCTCGAAGAGGAGCGGGTCTTCCACGTCGCCGGGCAGGGTCACGTCTCCGCCCCGGACCCGGTCCCGGGCGTCCGAGAGCACCTTGGAGATGCTCGCACCATCCGCCAGGGTCAGGTTGACCCTCGACACACCCTCGCGGCTGACCGAGCGCATCTCGTCCACGCCCTCCAGCCCGTCGAGGGCGTCTTCGATGGGCGCTGTGACCAGGCGCTCCACGTCCACCGGCGACGCGCCGGGGTACACGGAGAAGACCTCCACGGCGTCGAGAGAGAAGTCGGGGAAGACCTCCCGTGGCATGCCGCGGTAGACCACGAACCCGCTGGCGATGAGCGCCATCATCGCCAGGTTGGCGCCGACGGGGCCCCGCACGGCCAGGGTGGCCAGCCAGCGGATCATTGGCCGTCTCCCAGCGCTCCGCTGCGCGCAGCGGGCTCAGGCCCGAGCACCTGAACCAGGGCGCCGTCCCCCACCAACTGAATGGACGACGCCACGACCCGCTCGCCCGCCTTGAGGCCCGCGCGGATCACGCGACCGCCGTCGTACGCGCCCGGAGCGAGCACGAGCGGGCGCTCCTCGACGCGCGACGTCCCCTCGGGGTAGGCCTCCACCAGGACATAGGCCACCGGCCCGCCGCCGCGGGAGGCGATGCACCGCTCGTCGAGCCAGATCGCGTCGGGGAGCGGCGCAGCTCGCAGGGTCACGCTGGCCGCAGACCCGGACGGGAGACCGCCCGACCCCTCGAAGATCGCCTCGACCACCACCGAACGGGTGATGGGCCGCACCTCTGCGCCGACCGCGGTGATCGATCCCTCGAGCACGAGCCCCGGCCGCGAGAGCGGGGCCGCGGTGGCGCCTGAACCAAGGGCCAAGCCCACCACGTCGTCCTCGTGCACCTCAGCCACGAGCCGAAGTTGGCCCACGTCCACCAGGGCCCCCACCGGGACCCCAGGGGCGAGCACCTGCCCGACCTCGGGCGGGGTCCCTCCCGCGACCGCGGGGACGAACCGGCCCTCGAAGGGGGCCAGCACCGCGCAGCGCTCGAGGCGAGATTGGAGAAGGGCGAGCTGCTCGAAGCCGAGCTGCACTTCCAGGCCGGCGGCCGTGACGGCGGCGCCCGCCGTCTCCAAGCGGGCGCGGGCCTCCTCCACCGAACCGGCCGCGGCGAGGGTCTGCTTCCTGGCGAGGTCGTAGCGCGCGCGCTCCACGCCGCTCTCCGCCACCAGGGTCTTCCAGCGCTGCTCCTCCGAGCGGAGCAGCTCCAGGGACTCTTCGGTCAGGGCCAGGCCGGCCTCGGCCCGAGCCCGGTCCTTGCGGGCCGCCTCCGCCCCGGCGTCCGCCAGCTGGATGGCCGTGCGCTGGGCGACGATCTGAAGCTCCAGGTCCTCGCTGGCGACCCTCAGGAGAAGATCGCCCCGCGAGATGATCTGCCCGGGCCGCAGCGAGGGGTGCACCGCGGCAATCCGCCCACCCAGCTCGCTCGCCACCAGAAATCTGCGCGAGGCCGCCAGGGTCCCCTGGAGCTCGACGGTCCGCGGAACAGGGCCGCGGAGGACCTCCACGGACTCCACGGGGACCGGTCGCGGGCCAGGGAGGGTCCGTTCCGGAGCCAGGGGGCGACCCTCGACGACCTTGAGGGCTCCCCACCCGCCGATGGCCAGTAGGGAGACTGCGAAGAGGATGTGCGTGAGAGTGCGAAGCATGGGTCGTCTACGGGTTCCTTCGGCGCTACTGGACTCAGCGACGCGCGACGGTTCCAATCTTCGCCCCGATCTTCTCTTCTCGGACCCCCCTGGGCCCGATCTCACCCGGCGGCCCCCCCCGGCCGCCCTCAACTCCAGACGACGCCCCCTGACGGGCCCCGACTGTCTTGCAGCTCGAAGTCGACACCTCCACCGCGGCCACCGCCAAGGTCGCCATCACCGTCCCCTCCGACGAGTTCCAGAAGGAGGTCCAAAGCGGTCTTCGTAACGCGTCGCAGCACGTGAACATGAAGGGCTTCCGCCCGGGGAAGGTCCCCATGGCGGTGCTCGAGAAGAAGTTCGGCGACGGCATCCGCCGCGAGGTGAAGGAGTCCTTCGTCCAGCGCGGCTACGGCCAGGCCATGGAAGAGCATGGACTCAAGCCCATGGCGCATCCCCGCCTCAACCCCGCCGAGCTCGACCTCGCGGATGATGGGTCCTTCGTGGTCGAGTTCGAGGTCCCGCTGCGGCCGGACGTCGACCTGCCTGACTACAAGGGGCTCTCGATCACCAGCGAGCTGGAGCCCGTCATGGACGAGCAGATCGACACCACGATCGGAGAGATCCGCGAGCAGCAGTCGACCCCCGAGGCCGCCGGCGACGACGGAATCGGCGAGAAGGGCTTCGTCATCGCCAACCTCTCCTTCACCGAAGGTGAGGAGAAGGTCTTCGACCGCGAGGGCATGCGCCTGAACGCGATGAGCGTGCCCCCCGGCGTCGACGGTGACGCGTTCGCCGAGGGCCTCAAGGGCGCCAAGGAAGGCGACCAGCTCACCTTCCCCATGACCATCCCGGACTTCGTCGAGAACGAGGAAGCCCGCGGCAAGGACGGCACCTGCCTGCTGGACGTCCAGCAGGCCATGAACCTCACCCCGCCCTCCGACGAGGATCTGTTCGCGATCCTCGGCGAGGAGGTCAGTGACATGGACGGGCTGCGCGCCTTTGTCTCGGCCCGCCTCGGCGAGGGCGCCGCGGAGCGCGAGAACAACCGACAGGAATCGGCGCTCCTCGACCAGGTGCTCGAGCAGTGCAAGTTCGACCTGCCCCAGGCCATGCTCGAGCAGCAGACCGAGGCGCGCCTCAACCAACTGGCCCAGGAGTTGGCCGGTAACGGGACGTCCGAGGAGGACGTCCAGAAGGCCCAGGAGGAGCAGCGGCCCACCGCAGAGGCTGAGGCCGCCAAGGGCATGCGCGCCCTGCTGGTGGTCGAGGCCATCGGTGAGAAGGAGGAGCTCCTCGTGACCAACCCGGACATCGAGACCGAGCTGGCGGCCATCGCAGGCCGAAACCAGACGACCATCGAGGAGGTCAAGGAGTACTACGAGCAGAACAACCTCGGGCAGCAGCTCGCGATCGAGATCCTGGAGAAGAAGGTGCGCAGGTTCCTGCGTGAGAGCGCCGATATCCAAGATCCGGCCTGAGCGTTCGGGCGCCGTCCGCGGCGCCCGATTGCAGGCTCCCCTCCGGGCCGTCGTGGCCTACCCCATCATCTTCGCTTGAATCTGCGCCCCCCAACCTCTAGAGAAGGCGTCATGCAGAACTACTACCCGGTCCCGTTTGTCATCGAGAAGACCGGTCGAGGCGAGCGGCAGTACGACATCTACTCCCGCCTCCTCGAGGATCGGATCATCTTCCTCGGTACCGCGATTGACGACAATGTCGCCAACGCGGTCATGGCCCAGCTGCTCTTCCTCGACAAGACCGGCCGGAACCAAGACATCAAGATGTACATCAACTCGCCCGGCGGCTCCGTGACCGCGGGCCTGGCGATCTACGACACGATGCAGCTCGTCGAGCCCAGCATCCAGACCTACTGCCTCGGGCAGGCGGCCTCCATGGGCGCGGTGCTCCTCTCCGGCGGCGCCAAGGGCAAGCGCTTCGCGCTGCCCCACAGTCGCGTCATGATCCACCAGCCCCACGGTGGTATGGGCGGCACGGCGCTGGACATGGAGATCCAGGTGCAGGAGATCCTCAAGATGAAGAAGCAGCTTGAGGGGATCATGGCGGACCACGCCGGTCGCAGCGCCGAGGACCTCTCCGAGGCCTGCGAGCGAGACAACTTCATGTCTCCGCAAGAGGCAAAAGACTTCGGGCTCATCGACCACATCGTCGCCCGCGTTGGAGACAGCCCCGAGGCTGCCTCAACCGAGGAGTAGGAGTTAACGGGGGGGCGCGGCTTCAAAACGGCGCCTCCTTTGGACCGAATTTGCCCATCGCGGGATTCAACGAACTCGCTCAGGGCAACGGTCACCTGAAACGCCGATCTACCCGGGAGCGCGCGGCACTCGCCGTCGCTCCCTTTCTCATGTTGGTCCTGTTCGCACCGACACAGGGCAATAGACTTCGATCATGAGCTCTTCACGACGCACTGGCCGCCAGGTCGAACGCTGCACCTTCTGCGAGAAGCCCCGACACCAGGTCACATCGTTGATCGCGGGTCCGCCGGGCGTCTACATCTGCAATGAGTGCATCGAGATCTGTAACTCGATCCTCCAGGAAGAGCAGCGCCGCAATCCCGTCTCGAGTGACGCGGCCGAGGCTCCCGCCACGCCCGCAACAGCAGCCGCCACCGGCGGCGCCCTCGACCGGGACCGACTTCCGACCCCCATCGAGATCGCACGCAGCCTCGACGAGTACGTCGTTGGCCAGCACCGCGCGAAGAAGGTCCTCTCTGTCGCGGTCTACAACCACTACAACCGCCTCCGGCGCCAGGGTGAGGTGGACAACTCCCCCACGGCCGACGTGGAGATCGAGAAGTCCAACGTCCTCTTGGTGGGGCCCACCGGCTCCGGCAAGACCCTGCTCGCTCGCACGATGGCGCGCATGCTGGACGTCCCCTTCGCCATGGCGGACGCCACGACGCTCACCGAGGCGGGCTACGTGGGCGAGGACGTCGAGAACATCTTGCTGAAGCTCCTGCAGTCCGCCGACTTTGACGTCGAGCGCGCCCAGCAAGGCATCATCTACATCGACGAGATTGACAAGATCGGTCGCACCACCGGTAACGTCTCCATCACGCGGGACGTCTCCGGCGAGGGCGTGCAGCAGGCGCTGCTCAAGATCCTCGAGGGCACCGTCGCAAGCGTGCCGCCCCAGGGTGGCCGCAAGCACCCCGAGCAGTCCTACATCCAGCTCGACACCGCGAACATCCTGTTCGTCGTCGGGGGCACCTTCTCAGGCGTCGAGGAGATCATCGGCCGCCGGGTCGGCCAGTCCGTCATCGGCTTCGGCCGTGAGCAGATCTCCGATAGCGCCCTCGAGGACGCCCGCAAGAAGTCCGTCGCTCCGATGGCGCCGGCTAACCTCCCCTCCTTCGACGAGTACGGAGCCCGAGACGAGTACGTCCGCTTCCTCCTGCCGAAGGACCTGATGGAGTTCGGGCTCATCCCCGAGTTCATCGGCCGCCTCCCGATCATCGCCACCCTCGATACCCTCCGCCGCGAGGAGCTCGTCCGCATCCTGGTCGAGCCGAAGAACGCCCTGGTGCGTCAGTATCAGAAGCACTTCGAGATCAACGGCAAGGAGCTGCTCTTCGACGAATCCGGCCTCAAGGCCATCGCCGACCTCGCCATCGAGCGGGAGACCGGCGTCCGCGCCCTGCGCTCGATCCTCGAGTCCCTGCTCCTCGACCTCCAGTACGAGCTCCCCTGCCGCAAGGACACCGACTCCTTCACGGTCAACGAGGGAGTGGTCCGAGGCGAGATCCAGCTCGCCAGGGGCCTGACGTCCGCTGACGTCGAGGAGGACGACGCCGCAGCGGAGTCCTCGAGCGAGCCGACGGCCTCCGAGGAGACGGACGGCGGCGACGCCGCCCCCGAGCGCGAGAGCGCGTGAGGCCGGGCGCGCCCGCAGGGGCGCGTCATCGCGAGGTCCGCCCGTCGCCGCGCACGCCCTCAGGGACGCGACAACCGGCGGTCCAGCAGAACCTGCGCTTGCACAGTGCCCAGCCCGGCACCTGATGTCGCTATGATCCGCCCCATGAATGGCGGGACAGGCGAGCAGTTGAGGATCAGGTATCACCGGGACTTCGATGGGATGGTGTCGGGCGCGGTGCTCGCCCATATCCTCAGAGACCAAGGCGAGAAGCCGCTCCTGAAGAGCGTCAACTACGACGAGCGTTCCGGCTGGGAGTCCTTTGAAGAGGGCAAGCGCTTCGCCCTCGTGGACTTCCACTTCCACCCGCGGGCCGAATACTGGTTCGACCACCATCCCACCACCTTCCTGACGGACGAGCTCCGGGCCCAGTACGAGCCCTCCGCCCGTTGGAGCTGGGATGAGACGTCGCCGTCCTGCCCGCCGATGATCATCCGGCACGCCCAGGAGCACTTCGGGTACGAGCCCCCGGATCGCTTCATGGAAGCTGCCCACTGGTCCGACATCATCGACGCCGCGCGCTTCGAGAGCGTCGACCAGGCGATCTTCGGCGAGGACCCGGCCCTGCGCCTGATGCGCGCGCTCACGGCCTCCCCGAGTCCAGCATGGGTGGACGAGCTCGCCACGGCCCTGATCACCGAGTCCCTGGGCGATGTCGCCCAGAGGCCCGACGTCGAGAAGGTCTACGGGCGCGCCGCGCGGAACCGCGACAAGGCCTTGGACCAATTCCCGCCCACCGTCCTGTGGAACAAGGGCGGCGTCCTGTTCTACGACGCGGCCTCCTCCAAGATCCGGCGCGAGCGCTTCGCGCCGTTCTACCACTTCCCCGACGTGTCCTACGCCGTGGGCGTGATCCCGACTCGCGCCGGCTTCCACATCACCTGTGGTGAGAACCCCTGGAAGCAGCCGACCAACGGCGTGCACGTGGGCGAGATGATGGAGGAGTACGGCGGCGGTGGACACCGCGCCGTGGGCGGCGCCAATCCGCCCTCCCTGGCCGAGGCGAAGCGCCTCGGCGAGGAGTTCGCGGTGCGGGTCAAAGACCACCTCGCTCGCACCTAGCGCCGCCGTGGAAGCTGCCCCGCCCGAAGTCCCCCGGTCCCTGCTGGAGGCCGATCTCCCGACGCTGCGCTCGTTCATCGTGAGCCGCGGCGGCAAGCCCTTTCATGCGAAGGTGCTGCGCCGCGCGGTCCTCGAGCGGGGAGTCCTCGAGTACGACCAGATCACCGACCTCCCGGCCGGCCTGCGAGCGATCCTCGACGAGGAGCTCCCGATCTTCTCAGGCCGGCTGGTGGATGAGCGGACGGCGTCGGACGGCACCCGAAAGCTGCTGATCGAGTTCCCCGGCCGCGCGAAGGACGAGGGCCCGATCTCGGTGGAGACGGTGCACATCCCTCCGGTGCGGCCCGAGCGGGACCCGACCAAGGGCGCCACGCTGTGCGTCTCAAGCCAGGCTGGGTGCCCCGTCGCGTGCCCCTTCTGCGCCTCGGGCCTGCTCGGCCTCGCCAGGAACCTGCGGGCGCACGAGATCGTGGAGCAGTACGTCAGGGGCCGCGCGCTCGGGCACCTCTCGCGCTCGGTGGTGATGGGGATCGGCGAGCCGCTGCTGAACTACACACAGCTCTCCGCAGCCCTGGATACGGTGCGGGACGAGATGGGCCTTGGGGGCCGCAAGCTCACGGTCTCCACGGTCGGGTTCCCTGATCGACTCCGCCGCCTCGCCCCCGACAAGCCTCGCTTCCAGCTCGCCATCTCCCTGCACACCCCTGATCAGGAGCAGCGCGACCGCCTGGTCCCGGCCATGGCCGGCGTCCCCATCGAGGATGTCCTCGCCGCGGGCGACGACTGGTTCGAGAAGACCGGCCGCGAGGTCACCTACGAGTACGTGTTGCTCGGAGGGGAGAACGACTCCGAGGGGCACGCCCTGCGCCTCGTGGAGCGCCTCAGCGGGCGGCGCTGCAGCGTCAACCTGATCCCCTACAACCCCACCCCCGAGCTCCCGTTCTACCGGCCCGAAGGAGGCTCCCCCGAGTACTTCAGGGACGTGCTCGTGGATGGAGGCCTCACCGCCACCATCCGCTGGTCGCGGGGGCTCGAGGGCGCCGCCGCCTGCGGGCAGCTACGACTGGTGCGCTGAGCCCGCGGCGGCCACCGCCGCGATCACGGCGCCTGCCAGATCTGCCGCTGATCCCGGCCGCGCCCTGAGGAACAGCTCGGGCTCGATGAGCTCGAGCTCCATGAGGTAGGGGCGACCGGCGGCCGCCTCCACCAAGTCTACCCGTCCGTAGGTGAGCGCGGCGCCGTCAGGGACGGCGCGCAGCACCTGCTCCGCTTCGCGCCGCAGAGCAACCGGAGGCTCGAGGACCTCGACGGTCCCCCCGTGCTCCTCCTGCACCCTGAAGTCGCCTGGGGAAGAGCGCTTGAGCACCGCGTGCGAGTACTGCCCAGCGATGTAGGTCAACGACCACTCGCCGGCGCTTGGCAGCTCCTCGACAAAGGCCTGCACGAGGAAGTCCCCGCCCGCGGCAGCGCCGACCTCGGCAGGGATCACACCGCCCCGCTCCAGCACCGCCGTACGCCAGGCGCCGCCTGAGATCGTGGGCTTGAGGACCGCTCGCTCCGCCGCGATCCGGTCCAGCACCGGGTCCGCGTCGGCCCCGAGCTGCGCCGCGGCGACCAGCGCCGTCGCAGGGATCCGGGCCGCCCCATCGCGGGCCAGCTCCAGGAGGTAACGCTTGTCGTGGTTCCAACGCAGGACCTCGGGGGAGTTCAGCACCGAGCCCTCGAAGTCCTCCACCCACGCGAGGAACCGCTCCGGGTCCATGAAGTACTCCCAGGGCGAACGCACGAGGGCGCCGTCACAGCGGGGCTCAGGGTCCGGCAATCCCCACGGGAGGACCACGACCTCCGCGCCCAGGGCCTCGAGGGCGGCCGGCAAGCTCGCGTCGTCGGGTTGCAGCTGCGGCATGGCGGGATCCGTGATGAGCGCCACGCGGAGTCTTCGAGGGGTCGCCATCAGAACCGGAGGGTGTAGTTGAGCTTCAGGGCGAGGGACTGCTCTGAGGTGACGAAGCTGGACTCGCTAAAGGCCTTGTCGAACCCCATCAGCCCCACGACGAAGAGCTCCCGCCCCGGCTCGATGATCCAGCGGAGCCTTGTCTGAGAGGAGAGGTTCTTGCCCTCGGTGTCGTACTGCAGGAACGTGTTCCAGGACGTCATCGGGTCGAAGTTAAGGTCCACCCGCCAGGTGTAGAGCTGGGTCCGGAAGTCCCCGGCCCCGTCCTCCAACTCGATCTGGACGTCCTCGAAGGACATGCCCAGCCGGACATAGGCGTTGGGGATATAGACCGGCTCGACGCTCATCCGGGTGATCGAGCCGCCGTAGTAATCCCCCACCTCGACGGAGGTCTCGAGCCCTGCGATCCGGCGATCATTGGACTCGAAGCGGAGCCGGAAGCGAGTCTCGTCGTAGTCGCCAGGCGCCACCTGAACGTCCCCGTTCCCAAGGTCGAACGGGCTGTCGATCGTCTCCGCTTGCCGGGTCACCCGAAGGGAGACCTCGTCCTGACTCCAGAACTGCAGCCGCGCGACGTCCAGCGGCACGCTCCAGCGGTCCTCCCCGCCCACGAGGTCCCGCTCGACGATCAGGTCTGCCCCGCTCTCCACGGTCCGGAAGAGACTCGACTCATCGTCCGATCGCCAGGTGCGCTCGGCCCCTCCCTGATACCGGTCCACCCCCGCGCGGCGCACAAAGCCGAGCGCCGGATCGAAGCCCTCCTCCACCCGCTGCGCCCGAAAGTCCGTCTCCCAGGTGCTCGATCGGCTCTGAGCCTGGACTCCGTAGGCGAGCCCCGAAGCATCGTCCGCGCCGCCGCTCCCCATGAGGTAGGACCAGAGGAAGCCGCTGTGCCCCTCACCGAACAGGCGGGCTGAGCCCAAGCGGAGATCCACGCCGGTGGTGTAGCGCCCGCCCTCCCCGCCGGGGTCGCCGCTGGTCCCGATGAGCCCGACGCTTCGCCCATCGCCCAGCGCCCGCTGCAAGCGGATGACGCCGAGGTTCTGCGCGTCGACCCCGGGGACCACGGGGTCCATCCCTGAGGCCGGGACGGGGTCCACCGAGTCCACGTAGGTGTCCAGCGCTCCCACGGTCCAGTCGCCGAAGCGTCCGGTCACCTTGACGCCGGCCACGATGGGCACCGCCGCTCCGTCGTCGCTGCGCCCAACCTTCCGCGAGAAGAAGGGGAGGGTGCTGCGCCTGTTTCCCGGCAGCCCGAATTCGAAGGCGCCCGCGTCCTCGAGGAAGAAGTCGCGCCGCTCGGGGAAGAAGAGTGGGAAGCGCCCGACGTTGACCCGGCGCGTGTCGACCTCGGTCTCGGCGAAGTCCGTGTTCGTCGTCACCAGCACGGTGGACGACGGGGTGGGCCGCCACCGCAGGTCGAGTCCCATGTCGAAGTCTGACCCGAAGGAGCGGTCAGAGGACTCCCGCGTGGCGAGGCCCTTCACGTAGGGAATCACGTCGAGCCCAAGGCCCTGCTCCAGCCCCGAGATTCCGGTCAGGCGGCCGCCGTCGGAGATCTGGAAGAACGGATAGGCCACGCGGGGCGAGGCCCAGCGACCCCGCTCCCCGTTGGCCACGCGCTTACGCCGGACGTTGAAGCCCCAGTGGGGCGCCGACGGGTCGAAGGAGAGCGTCTTGACCGGGATCGCGAGCTCCGCGACCCAGCCCTCATCGGTCACCCGGGAGGAGCCGTACCAGATCCCGTCCCAGTCCTTGTTGAACGACGAGCCGTTGTCCGCGATCAGCGCGTCCCCCAGTGAGCCCCCGGGGGTGACCTGGAACCAATAGGCGAAGCGCTCGGAGGCGAAGGGGTCGAACCACAGCTCCACCACATCGTCGAAGCGCACGAACGCGTCCCGTTCCATTTGCCTGGCCCGCACGCTCCCGGGATCGTCGTGGCAGAAGATCCCGACATAGATGTTCTCCGAGTCATACGTCAGCAGGACGTCGGTCCGGCGTGACATGGGCGCGCCCTCGATCGGCGCGGTCTGGGTCAAGTCCCCAACGCGCACCGCCCGGCTCCACAGGGGCTCGTCCAGCCGAGCATCGATCTTGACCTTATCGGTGGCTTCGAGTCGAGGCACCGAAGCGGACGGCCGGAGCGTGGTGTCCTGCGGCGCCGTCGCTGCGGAGGCCGCGCCGGCGCCAGCCAAGAGGCTCACGACGACGCTCAGGAGCTGCCGCGCGAAGCTCCGCCATCGCAGCCCAGCACGGGCTCCCCGCCTGCGGTCGGCCGCGCCAACGCTCGCGGGAGCCGAGCGCAGCATGGGAACGCGCGAGGTGAGGGGTTGGGGCTGCAAGGGCAGGCGCGAGGCTCGGCCGTCAACTGGGCGCCACGTGGGGCGGTTCCGCTGACGACGATCGCGGGAGCAGGTTAGCTCCCAGGCCCCGCCCCAGACACCATCCCACAGAATCCAAACGCGCGCTCATCGCGTGTCGAGTGCCCGCACGAGGAACAGCGCCCCCGGCACGGACATCTCGCCGGCCAGCTTCATGCGTGGCTCCACGTTCGTGAAGACAAGCCCACAGGGCGCCTGCCTCGCGAGCCGCCGCTCGTGAATCAAGGTCGCGCCCTCGTCCAGGACCCGGCGTCTCCCGCCGGCGAGGTCCCGGAGCGCCTGAGATCGAGGATCGCGCTGCACCCAGGGAGGCGGCGCGAACCAGGGGTCCTCGTCGGTCTCCTCCAGGGTCTCGAGCAGGCATGCGGTGAACGCCGAGAACAGGTCCGGCCGGATCAACACGCTCGTGACCGCGTCACTCGCGAAGCCTCCGAGGGCGCCCCGGCCAAAGGCCTGCTCCACCACGAGCTCCGCCGCCTCGGCGAGGTCTCCTTCGGGTAGCGCGGCGTCCTCAGGGTCCGCCTCCACCCCCAGGCTGGCCTGTCGGCTCAGCCGCCGTCGAACGAGAATGGGCATCGGCGGGCGGTCCACGGCGCCGAGGCCGAACCAGGGATCGGCCCCCGCCGCGGCCTCAGCACCGGCGCCCCCGCTGGCTCCCCCGCTGGCCCCCTCGCTGGCCCCCTCGCTGGCCCCCCGGTCCCGGCCAGATGCACGGAGCGTGCTTGCCGCCTCCGCAACAGCCAGCGCCCGGAGTCGGCGGAGGCGGTCCAGCGTCAGCCCCTCAACGGGATCGAAGTCGATGAGATCCAAGGCGACCGACGGCCGACCCGCGATCTCCCCGAGGGCCGCGCCATCGGCGCGATCAAAGGCCGCGAGGCGCCACGGCTCCACGCCCCCCTCGCGCAGCGCTGCCGTGAGCCGCGGGCCCAGCGACGGCAGGTCGGGGTGGCCAATCAAGGCCACTCGCGTCGCCGATGCGAGGGCCTGCAGCACCCGGGCGCCGAGGTGCGCAAACGGCTCGGAGGGCTGGACCACGACGGCGACCGCGTCCACCCCCGACACACCTCCGTCGATGACCAACGGCTGCCCACCGAGGAACGCCGCCGAGACCTCATCGGGCGTGGGCTTGAAGCGCGGATCAGTGGCAGCAGGTCCCATGGCGCGCTCGAGGCTGTCCCGGAGCTCCGCCCCCGAGAACGCCCCCGCCGCCGAGGCGCACAGTGCGCGGGCACCGGCGGTCCCCAGAGGCGCTCCACCGTCCGCGTCGAGGAAGGTCCCGAGATCCGGAGCGTCCGCGCCGAGGGCCGCTGGCGCACCTCCCGGGGAGCGATCATGGGCGGTACGTGGACCACTGCGGGCCCTGGAGCCGCGGGCGCCTCGTGGCTCGGACCTGTCCGTGGAACGGGTCTCGGGTCGGAGCCCGGCGCCGAAGGGGAGCGCTGGGTCCGCTCCGGGGTCTCTTGCGTCGGTACTCATCGGTCGCTGGCGCGGGGGCTCGAGGCCGGCGCCCCGCGTGCAGATTCTGCCTCAGCTCCCCCTCGATCGACCTGGGCCGGGCAGAAATCCCCGCTACCAGCCCCCAACCAGCCGGCCGCAGACAAGCCGGGGCCCCGGAACGGTTATCTTCCTCGGCCGCGGTCCGCCGCTGCGCCCAGCGGGCGCAGCGCCGCTGCGGCTCACGCCCCTCTCTCGGCCCAGACCGCCGCCGGCTTACACACCGCCCATTCCTCGATCGCCCAGATCCTCCAACGATCAGGGCCGCTGCTCCCCGAGAATCAGCCCCGCGAAGACCGCCGCGGGGTCGCCGCCCGAGCGCCCCCCATGACCCCCCGCCTCAGATTCCACCGACACTTCCGGATTCGATCCGGAGCCGACTTCGGTCGGGCGTACCGCAAGGGGCGCAGAGCGCGCGGTTCCATTCTGCTCGTGGTGGGCGTTGACAGCGGACGCGACCATCCGCGCTTGGGGCTCTCGGTGGGCAAGAAGATCTGGAAGCACGCGGTGAAACGGAACCGGATTCGGCGGGTCTTCCGGGAGGCCTTTCGGCTAACCGCCCCTGAGCTCCCCCCCCTCGACCTCGTCCTCATCCCCGCTGAGCCACGCCTCGTCCCCACCACGGCGGAGACCGCGGCGGAGCTGCGCCGGCTCGCACGCAAGGTGGCGCGCCGGCTGGAGGAGGCCAAGGGCCCCAAGGAGGAGGGGTCGTGACCGGTCCCGAGCACCCCCCTCTCAGGGATCCGGCTCCCAGCCGCGCCGCTCCCGACGACTCCCCTCCGCAGACACAGGCTCCGCGACACCCGCTCCAACGCGCGCTCGCGGCGCCCTTCTCGCTCATCGTGGGCTTCTACCGGCGGTTCATCTCGCCCTTCAAGCCCCCCATGTGCCGGTTCGAGCCCTCATGCAGCGCCTACGCCGAGGAGGCCCTCCGGGTCCACGTCCTGCCACGCGCGCTGCTCCTGACGATCTGGCGGCTGCTGCGCTGCCAACCCTTGTGCCGGGGGGGGTACGATCCTGTGCCGCCGCGGCGCCTATCTCCGCCATCGGATACCCCGTGACCGTCCCCACGCACCCGCCCCGCTCCACACCACCGCGCACCGCATCCATGACCCTGCCTGCTAGCCGCCCCATCCGCCCCCTCGGCCTCACTGGACTCCTCATGACCGCGGGGGCCCTCGTGTCCTGCGCCGCGACCGGCGGGACGCCCGACGCCGAGGGCGTCCCGCCGGACGGCGCCGTTCAACTGGAGCCGCCGGTCCCCGGCGCCGTGCTCGCGAACGACCTCATCCAGCCGGGCGAGACCCGCTTCAAGAACCTGTGGCGCCTGACCTTCGGCGGACAGAACGCGGAGGCCTACTGGAACTACGCGGACGACGGCCTCTCGCTGCAGCTTAGAGAGACGAACGACCGGGACGACTGCGACCAGATCTTCGTCACGTCCCCTAGCGGCGACCTGCGACAGGTCTCGACGGGCAGGGGCGTGACGACCTGCGCGTTCTACATGCCCGACGACCAGCACGTGCTCTACGCCTCGACCCAGTCGGGCCACGTCGCATGCCCGGTCAAGCCCCCGAGCGAGGGCTACACCTGGATGCTCTGGCCGGACTACGAGATCTACGTCACCGACCTGAAGACCGGCGAAGAGAAGACGCTCATCAGCGAGTACGGCTACGACGCCGAGGCCACCGTCTCTCCCCTCGGAGACCGGATCGTCTTCACCTCCACCCGCAGCGGGGACCTGGAGCTGTGGACCTGCGACCTGGAGGGCAACGACCTCGTCCAGGTCACCGACGCCCCCGGGTACGACGGCGGCGCATTCTTCAGTCACGACGGCGATCGACTCGTGTTCCGCGCCACCGCCTGGACGCCCGGCAAGGAGGCAGAGGAGCAGCAGCGCTACCGCGAGGATCTGGACCGCTGGCAGGTCCGGCCCAACAGCATGGAGATCTTCACGGTCGCGGCGGACGGCAGCGACCGCCAGCAGATCACCACGCTCGGGGGCGCCAACTTCGCGCCGTACTTCACGCCCGATGACCAGCAGATCATCTTCGCGACGAACCACCACGACACGAGCACGCCGAGCGTCAACTTCGACATCTTCCTCTGCGACCTCGACGGGGGCAGCCTCGAGCAGGTGACCCACTTCGACGGCCCGCCAGGAAAGAAGTTCGATGGGTTCCCGATGTTCAGCAGGGACGGCCGCTACCTCGCGTTCGCGAGCAACCGCGGCGCGGGCAGCCCCGGGGACACCGACGTCTTCATCGCAGAATGGGCGGACTGAACCAGAACGGAGAGGACGCCGTCGATCCGGCACCCGCCGGGATCAGCTCCGACGACAGGGCCGCGACCTACGGTGCGGCCCTGGCCCAGCTGTTCGACGCGACCTGCGTCATCGACCCCAGCCTGACGGTGCTGGAGTGTGACCCGGGCTTCCTGAGGCTCCTGGAGAGGACGGAGGCGGACGTGATCGGGCGGCCGATCCCGACCCTCCACCTGACCGGCAGCCTCGACGGCGAGCCGGTCACCCTGCGCCACGTGGCCCGGGTCGGGTCATGGCGAGGGCACGCGACCCTCTCCCGCGAGGACGGCTCCACCCTCTCGGTCGACATCCTCCTGATCAAGAGCAACAGCGAGCTGCCCAGGCTCCACCTGTTCCTTCGAGACCTGAGCGGCCCCCTCTCGGTTCAGGTCGGCGAGGTGGACCATCAGCACGCCCTCGCCCAGGTCGGCCGGCTGTCCGCCCTGGAGGAGATGACCTCGGGGATCGCCCACGAGATGAACCAGCCGCTGGCAGCCATCGTGAACTACGCCAACGGGTGCGTCAGCCTGATCAAGCAGGATCGCGCCGAGCCTGAGGTCTTGAACCGTGCGCTCACGGCGATCGCAGACCAGAGCCGACGGGCGGCCGAGATCATCCGGCGGATGCGGGCCTTCGCGCGCCGCTCTGGCGGGCAGCGCGAACACTTCCGCCTCACGGACCTCCTCAAGGAGGCGCTGGAGCTCTCAGGGTCCCAGCGCAGGCGCGTGGGGATCGAGCTTCAGTGTGAGTTCAACGCGGTCAGCGACGAGATCGTCGCGGACGGCATCCAGATCGAGCAGGTGATCCTGCACCTTGTCCGAAACTCGTCTGACTCCCTCGCCGGCCTGCCGGCAGACACACTTCGGATCATTCGGATCACGACCCGTGAAATCCCGGCCAGCGACACCGAGGGCCAGATGGTCGAGACCACGGTCACCGACAGCGGGCCGCCCATTCCCGCGGAGCAGGAGGTGCGCCTTTTTGCCCCATTCGAGACCACGCGCCCGAACGGGTTGGGGCTGGGGCTCCTGATCAGCCGGTCGGTGGTTGAGGCCCATGGGGGCCGCCTCAACTACATGGGCTCCTCGCAAACCCCGCCGGGGGGGCCGTCTTTTTGCTTCACCATTCCGCTCCGAGCGGCTCCAATCTAAGGATGAGCGAGCAGCCCACGGTCTTCATCGTCGACGACGATCCCGCAATGCGCGACTCCCTTGGCTTCCTCATCGGAAGCGTCGGGCGCCGCGCGGAGACGTACGCATCAGCGGAGGACTTCCTAGCCGCGTACAGCAACGAGCGCCCCGGCTGCATCGTCCTCGATGTCCGCATGCCGGGCCTCTCCGGGCTGGAGCTGATGGAGAAGCTGAACGAGGACCGCTTCGCGCCGCCCGTCGTGCTCGTCACCGGTCACGGAGACATCCCAATGGCCGTGCGAGCACTGAAGGCCGGAGCCTTCGACTTCATCGAGAAGCCGTTCAGTGACCAGGTGCTTCTCGAGCGGATCCAACAGGCGCTGCAGCAGGACACCTCGGGACGCTCCGGTGAGCGGGACCGCGCCGAGATCGAGCGCAGGGCTGCACGACTCACCGCGCGCGAGACACAGGTCTTCGAGCTCGTCGTTGCCGGCAAGCCCAACAAGGTCGTCGCCAGCGACCTCGACCTCAGCCAGAAGACGGTCGAGGTCCACCGCGCGCACGTCATGGAGAAGATGCGCGCCGAGAGCTTTGCTGACCTTGTCAAGATGGCCGTGACCCTGGATGTCACCGGGCCGCCGCGAACGATTCAGTGAGCGGGCCCCCCTGCTCTTTCGATCGTGAGACTCCGCGTTCTCGCCAGCGGTAGCCGCGGCAATGCCTCGCTCCTCTGGGCGGGAGATCAGCTGCTGCTCCTCGACGCGGGGCTAGCGGTGACCGCCATGACCGAGCGCCTGGTGGACTCCAGGGTTGGCTTGAAGGGGATCGATCACGTCGTGGTCACCCACGGCCACCTCGACCACAGTCGCACAGCCGGGATCGTGGCCAAGCGGCACGGGGCCTTGCTCCACGCCCCCGCAGAGATCCTCGAGCACCGGGCGATCAAGCGCGCGCCTCGCCGCCAGGCGTTCCCCGTCGGCGTGGAGAGCCACCTGGGCCCCCCGGAGGACGGCGTGACCATCAGAACTGCCGTCGTGCCCCACGACTGCCACCCGACCTTCGCGCTCCGCATCGAGCACGAGGGCCGCGCCCTGGCGCTGCTCACGGACTGCGGAGAGCCGCGTGAGGACGCGGCCCGCGCGCTCAGCGACACCGAGGTCCTGATGCTGGAGTCCAACCACGACGTGGATCTGCTGCGTGCTGGCCCCTACCCCCAGTCGCTCAAGGACCGCGTACTCGGGCCAGGAGGGCACCTGTCCAACGACCAGATGGCCGTGATGCTCCGGCGCCTCGCCGGCCCGCGGCTGCACACGGTGGTGCTCCTCCACCTCTCCGCACAGAACAACCGCCCCGAGCTCGCAGCGCAGACCGCCCGGCAGACCCTGGAGCAGCTGGGCCGCGCCGACGTCCGGGTGCTCTGCGCCGAGCAGGACCGTCCCCTCGAGACTCTCGACGTGTGACCGGTATGTCCGAACCTGACCCCGTGCTCGACGCCATGCGTCGTCACCGATCCGTCCGCGACTTCAAGCAGGGTGAGCCAGTCCCCGAGACGGACACAGAGCGCGCCGTCGAGGCCGCACAGTGCGCCGCCACCTCGAGCTGGATCCAGGCCTACCACCTGCTCGAGGTCACCGACGCACAGGAGCGCAGCGCGCTCGCCAGCCTCGCCGGGGGGCAGCGCCAGGTCGAGGAGGCCGGCGCCTTCTTCGTGGTCTCCGGGGATACGCGCCGGCACCGACTCCTCGCCGAACGCCACGGGCAGCCTTACGTCAACTCCGCAGAGCTCTTCGTCCTCGCCACCGTGGACGCGAGCCTCTTTGCACAGAACCTCACCCTCGCCTTTGAGTCCATGGGGTACGGCACCTGCTACATCGGCGGGATCCGCAACGACCTCGCCGCCGTGGACCGACTCCTCGAGCTCCCTGGCGGGGTCTACCCGCTCTTTGGTCTCTGCGTGGGCGTCCCTGCCAGCGACCCTGGAACCCGCCCGCGCATGCCGGCGCGGACCGTCTGGAGCCGGGACAGGTACCCCGGCGACGAGGAGGTCCTCGCGCAGGTGGACGCCTTCGACGAGACCGCCGCGGCGTACTACGCGGCGCGGGGCGCGCCAGGCCGGGACTGGAGCGGCGGCATCTGGCGCAAGTTTGCGCGCCCCCTGCGCCCGGAGCTGCGCGACTTCTTCCACTCGAAGGGCGCCTCCTTCGAGTGAGCCAAAGGCCCTGGGCGCGCAGGCTGCGCAAGGCTGCGCCGCGCGCTCGGCCGCCAGAGCGGCCGGCGCCTCAGTCGCGACCCGCCGGGTCCTTCCGCGTGGACGGGTTCCCGGGATTGAACGACGACCAGTTCCAGCGGATGATCGCCCAGAGCGCGATGAACGCGTCCTTCAGGCCGATCTTCTTCCCTTCGTGGTAGTTCCGACCGTGGTAGCTGATGGGGACCTCGTAGATCGTCACGCCCATCTTCGCGATCTTTGCGGTCACCTCAGGCTCCACCGCAAAGGTGCGCGACTGGATGTCGAGGGTCCTGGCCACCTCCGCCCGGTAGACCTTGTAGCAGGTCTCCATGTCCGAGAGGTGCAGGTCAGTGCACATGTTGCTCAGGAGCGTGAGCAGGCGGTTCCCGTGCGTATGCCAGAAGGCGTGCACACGCCCAACCGGGACCTTCCGGAACCGACTGCCATAGACCACGTCGGCGAGGTTGGCCTGGATCGGCTCCAGCAGCACCGCATAGTCATCCGGGTCATACTCGAGGTCGGCGTCCTGGACGAGGACCACATCACCGGAGACGCTCTGGAAGCCGGTCTGTAGCGCGCCCCCCTTGCCACGGTTGACCTCGTGGAAGATCGTCTGGATCTTCCCCGGATAGGCCTCCTTGAGCTCCCCCATGATCTCACGGGAGCGATCCCGAGAGCCGTCGTCCACGAGCACCACCTCGATATCGAAGGGCTGCGCGAGCACCCGGCCGACGATCTCGGCGAGCGTCCGCTCCTCGTTGTAGACCGGAATGACAACCGAAAGCTTCATGGTCAACCTCCCACCTCTTCGTCCATCGTCGTGAGGCCTGAGAAGAGCTCGTTGAGGCCAAGAAAGTCCGCGAACCCATCATGGAGCTCCTGGTAAGCCGGCTCACCCTCGATGCACCACATGGGCCGAAGGAAGAGCGGCAGGATCTCGGAGTCAGGACGGCGCCGCCGGTCCTGGATGGCCTTCCGCCGCTCCATCCAGTGATCCCAACGACCGAGCAGGTCGTTCATGCCCACGAGGTCCGCGACCCCAACGCGCCCCACGCTGTCGTGGGTCCGCACGTTCTTCCGCAGCTTGCGGAAGAGCTTCGACCCGAGCCCCTCGGCGCCGAGCGTCTCCATGGACTCGATGCGATAACGCTCGAGGTCCCCGAGGTCGCTGTTGATGAACGCCCGGCGCACCGCCAGCCCGAGGAGGGCGGGCAGGACCCGTCGGAGATTCTCGTCGTCATAGTTCTTCACGCAAGCGAGCTGCGGGTTCCGAACTTGGAGGAGCCGCAGGCGCTCCATGGGGACGCGACCGCTGGTGCTGCTGTGGTGGTGATAGCAGACCGCGGACGGCGCGTAGCGCACCTCGTGCCCGTGCACCCAGCTCCTCCAGCCCAGGTCCACGTCCTCGTAGTACGCGAAGAACTCCTCGTCGAAGCCGCCGATGTCAAAGTAAGCGTCCCGGTCCATCGCCATGGCGCCGCCGCACGCGAAGAGCGTCTTGCGCGGCTGGTCATACCGCTCGTGCGGCTCGGCGAGGTAGCCGCGCTGGATGCCGATGCCGTGGAAGTTCATCCCGCCCGCCGCGGAGTTCAGCACCTTGCCATCCCACGACATCATCTTGGCCGTGGCGGCCACCGCCTCCTTGCGCACCACGGGCGCGACGAGCTCCCGGAGGAACCCCTCGTCCACGTGGATGTCGTTGTTGAGGAAGACCAGCACCTCGGGATCAAGGTCGCTCTCGGCCGCGACGCGCGCCCCCTGGTTGCAGCCCGCCGAGAAGCCGACGTTGCTGTCGTTCTCCACCAGCTTGACCCAGGAGTGCTTTGTGCGCGCCTCCTGCTGACTCCCGTCATCGGAGCCGTTGTCCACGAGGACCACCTCGAAGAGGTCCTCCGGATAGTCGAGGCGCCGCAGAGTCGAGAAGCAGGGCTCGAGGTGATGCCGCCCGTTCCAGTTGAGGATGATGATCGAGACGCGCGGGAGCTCCGCAGCCGCTAGCGGCTCGGAGCGCTCTACGATGAGCGAGCGTTCGACTTCTTCGGGGTCCGGCCGCGACATCAACATGACTCTTCGCCTCGCGGGCCCTCTTGAGACCCGCTCTTCGGGGACAATGAAAGGCCGCTCAGACGTAAGTAGACGTCAGCGGCGCCCCCTGCGGATGCCCGCAGGGACAAGAACTTCGCGCCGTGTTCCAAGGTCAGATGGACGAGCTGCTCGCGGGTCTCGGTCCGTCCCTCACTCGAGGAATCCGCAATCTTTGCGCGCGCGACCCCGTCCACGAGCACCTCACCTCCGAGCACGATGCTGGCCTCGGGGGCGAGGTATTCGAGCCCAAGAGTGAGGACGTAGTCCCCGGCCGGGAGCCCATCGATCGACCAGTCCGCAGCCGCCCCGGGGCGCATCAAGAGGAGCGCCGCGCCCTGCTGCTCGCAGGCGCCGTGGCGAGCCGTCGTCTCGAGCGCCGCGCGGCTCAGGACAGGCCCCGCGAGGTCCCCGGCCGCCGCGCGCTCGATGGTGCAGAGCGACCGATATCGGGCCTCCGTCTCCTCACCGTTCTCGACGATGGTCTTGATCGGGATCCAATCTGCGCCCGCGAGCCGCTCCCGCAGCTCCGCGTCCTCCACCAGCGAGGCCATCTTGTCGGCGAGGTCCGACGCTGATCCAAGCTCGAAGAGCAGCCCGTCCACCCCGTGTCGCACGAACTCCGCCATGCCACCACGGTCGCTGGCCAGCACCGGCGTCCCGGTCAGGAACGCCTCGTGGATCGTGATCGGCGAGTTCTCGTACCAGAGGCTCGGCACGACCAGCGCGTCGAGATCCGCGTAGACCTCGGAGAGCCGGCCGTTATCGAAGCGCCCGTGGAAGGTCACCGGGGCTCCTTCGGCCAGATCGGCGAGGCGCCGATGGTGCTCATCCCCTTCAGGGTCAAACCCGCCGTGGACGTCCAGTTGGACCCGGTCCCCGAGCCCCCGCTCCTGCAAGAGCCGCATGGCCTGGACGAGCGTCTCTCCGCCCTTGTACCAGACCAGGGTTCCCACGAAGCCGAAGCGCACCTTGCCCGCGGGGTCCGCGGTCTTCTGGAGCGCCTCCACATGGTCGGTGCGCATCCCGTTGTCGGAGAAGAGGAAGGTGTGCGGGTCGAAGCCTCCCTGAGCGAGGTACATGTCACGAAGGAACCGGCTCGGGCTGATCCGGAGATCCGCGGCCGCGTAGGCGCCGGGCACGAGCTCCTCGCGGCTGCGCAGCTCCGAGTACTCGGAGGCCCGCCGCTGGGCGAGGTCGGGCGACACCCCGAGCTCCTTGATCGTCTCCGCGAGCGCGGCGAGCACCTTGCCTGCGCCCAGGGTCCCGTCCATCTTGTGCGCGCGCTCCACGTGGTCGAGGCCCCGCTCCTTGACGCACAGGAAGCAGCCGCTCCCCATGTTGCTGGAGCAGATGGAGCCGTCAGGGCGGATCATCTGCACCCGCGGACACAGGCCCCAGTAGTCGTGGCAAGTCACCACCGTGGCGAGCCCTCGCCCGCGGGCGATCTCCACCAGTCGGGCCGAGAGATGAATGAGGTGCTGGAAGTGCACGAGGTCTGGCTGGACCCGATCGAGCACCTGCCGAAAGGCGGCCTCCGGCCCCTCCTTGACGTAGCTCTCCCTGAGGCTCGCGTGGTCCAGTCGGTGCGTCATGCGGAGGACCCGGAGTCCCTCGAACTCGTCCTCGCGGAGGCTGAACTCGGGCTCGTCGCCCGCGGCCGGCGCCCGCGTGAGGATGGTCACCTCATGCCCACGGCGCTTCATCTCCTGGGCGAGGTTGAGGGTGTACACCTCCGTCCCCGCCCAGGTATCAGGCGGGAAGCCGTGCACCACGTAGAGCAGCCGGAGCTTCCCGTCCGCTCGCATCCGCGTGGCCGGTCGCCGACGTGAGGTCAGGCCGCCGTCGTGCAGGCCGCGGAAGGCCGCCTCCCTGAGCGCTCGCCCCCTGACCAGGAGCGCCGCTGACTCCTCCGAGGGGAGCCCGAGCGCCTCGATCGCGGCCCCGTCCTCCGAGCTGAGCCGAACCGAAAGCACGGCCACGTCCTTGCTGCTCGCCACGCAGACACGGTCCAACCATTCAGCGTTGAACTCCGCGTCAATCCTGGCCCGAGCGTAGGTCTCGGAGGCGTCGTAGTCGTGACTGTGCTCGACCACGGCCGCGTCGTCATACACCACCACGAACCCCGCCTCGAGGAAGGCGCGGGCCATCAGGATGTCCTCGCCGAAGGGGGTGCGCGGGAAGGGGTGTCGCTCCCAGAGCTCACGCCGAAAGGCGGACGCCACGTCATTGAAGTTGTAGAGGAGCCGCCGCTCGTGGGGCCCCATGGCCTCGTAGACGTCAGGCGGCGGCAGCGTGGTCTCCTTGCGCCCGGCCGCGTAGCCGGGGTCCCCCGCGCTGAAGATCTTCGTCAACACGTCCGCGTCCGGGCGCGGGACATTACGGCAGTAGGCCGCCCCGACCGCGGCGTCCTCGAAGTTGCGGGCGAGGTCCGCGAGCCAAGAGGGCCCGCCGGGGATCGCATCCTGCGTCAAGAACACCATCAGCTCGCCGCGTGAACGAGCGGCGAGCAGGTTGCGAGTGTCCCCGTGATCGAACTCCACCCCGTGGATCTGCTCACGTCGCAGCGGGACGGGGAAGCTCGCGGCGCGCTCTCCGAGCAGCTCCCAGGTCCCGTCCGTGGAGCCAGAGTCAATGGCGAGGAAGTCCCACGCCACGTCAACGTCCTGCGCCGCGAGCGCGTCGAGGACCCGCTCGAGGAACTCCATCCCCTGCCAGGTGGGCATGAGCACAGAGATGCGCGGCGTGATCGGTTCGTTGGAAGTCGTCACGGAAGGAGCCTCAAGACAGGCCGGCCGAGGCCGCGTTGGACAGATTCAAATCGAGGGCTCCGCTCCGACGGACCTCGGACCAGTCTTCGCCGCCACCGCGGCTCCCCACGTACTGCCCGAAGACCTGCGCGGCCCTCAGGAAGGGGGCCCTCGCGACGTCCGCAGCGCGGAAGCCGTGCTTCGCCATGAAGGCGAGGTCTCGCGAGAGTTCAAAGGCGAGGCCGCGCAGCGCAGAGAGCACCCCGGGCCTCACGGCGAAGCCGTGGAACTCACGGTGAAAGACCGCGTCGATTCGGTAGCGGTCAAAGGCCCCGCGGGGACCATATCGATGGGCGTGTCGCACGGAGGCGTCCCCAGCGTGATGAATGGCGTACCCGCCGGCCATGGCCCGCGCCGCCCAGGCAAAGTCCTCACCAAACGGGACCTCCGGGAAGGGCACCTCGGCAAGCACGCTGGCGCGGATGCAGCTAGCGACATTGTTGAAGCGAAGCAGCGCCACCCGCTCGGGCCCGGACATCTGCCCGTAGTCCGACGGGCTGGACCAGCGCCGCGTCTCGCAGTCCGGCGAGGCCTCCGGAGAGTCCGTCACCGTACGCGCGGTCAACGCATCGTCGCCCTCATTGGGGAGGACACGCGCGGTGACCCCCGCGACGATCGGATCCACGAATGGGGCGACCATCCGAGTGACAAAGTCCTCACCCAGCGGCAGCGCGTCCTGCGAGAGGAAGATCAGGAACTCGCCGCGTGCCCGCCTGGCGAGGGCGTTGCGGGTCCGACCGTGGCCGAACTCGGACCTCGGGATGACCGTCACGTCGAAGCCGGCCTCCCGGAGGAGTCGAACCGAGCCGTCTTCACTCGAGGAATCGATCGCCAGGCACTCCAGGACCCCCTCGAAGCGCTGCTCGGCCAGCGCGGGCAGGAGCCGACGGAGGTCCCCTTCACCGTCGCAGGTGGGGATCAGAACGGAGACCTTGGGGAGCGGCATCGGGGAAGATGGGGAATCGTCCCCACGATCCTGATTATCGAGCACGAAGGCCCCTGCACCTCAACTCAATCCCGCGATCGCCCCCGGAGGAGGCCACCGATCGAGGCCCGTGCCTCATGCCCGATCACACAGCTCACGGAAGTTGCATCCCGAGCACTCGTGGCCAGCACGATCCTCGGCGACCATCGGGAAGTCCTCGGGATCCCCCTTGGACCCATCGGCGTCGAAGTGAACGGCGCGCATCTCGCCGATCGAGCTCTCGATTTGGGCCAGGGCGGACTCGAGGATGTCGTCCGAGACCTGGACCTCGCTGACCTCGCCGCTGAGCAGGTAGACGTCGGCGGCGGACGTACTCCTCGGGTCCACCCCCCAGTAGTCCCGCGCGTAGAAGGCGTAGATCTCCAGCTGAAAGCGATCTTCCTCCCTCGGTCGACCCGTCTTCCAATCCAGGATCCTGACGGTGCCACGCTCTCCCGAACCTCGCGTGGAGTCCCAGTAGGCAAAGTCAGGGATGGCGAAGACCTTCGTATCGAAGAGCTCGAACGTGCTCATCTCCTCGCACGCCAGCCAGTCGCCTGGCTGTGACTCGCGGGCCGACTCCAGCTCGGGGTCCTCGAAGAAGGCCGTGAGGCACGCGGTGATCCGCTGAACGTAGCGCTTACCGTAGTCGCCCGCGGCCCCGGACGCCTCGTCGATCCGCTCCTCGGAGTAGTGGTGCTCCGCGAGTCGAACCAGCTTCGCCGGCTTGGCCTTCCATGCGCCGTCGCGTGACTCCTTGTATCCCGAACGCAGCTGCTCGACCGCCCACTGGATCGCCTCCTCGAGGGACCACGGCAACCCCTGGTCGCGGCGCGCGAAGTACTCCGCGATGGCGCGGTGCACGATGTCCCCGGCCAGCATCGGCATGCGGGTCATCTTCTTGAGCAGGTAAGCCTTACGCCGATCCGGATCGGCGTTGCGGCCCCAGCCCTGCCATGAGAGGTAGTAGAGGTAGTAATAGCGCCGCGGGCAGGCGGTGAACGACCGCGCCCTCGACGCCGACCATGAGAGCTCATGTACCAGTGCCATTGCGTCATCCAGAAGAGCCCTTCGACTGCGCGGAATCAAGGAACGCTCCGTTTCCTCGGCGCGGCAGCCAAGGGCTGACACGGGCCCCAGAGGATCCGGCCCGCTCTAGCGGCCACCGCCCTCCGCCGCGATCACCGTGGTGGCTTGCCATGTCCGGGGGGGCCTGCAGGCCGGCCTCGTCGAACCTCTCCTGTCGACGCCCCGCGCTCCGGGCCCCTATCGGGGGCCATCCACCAGGCCAGGAGTCGCCACCCTGGAGCCAACGTCGACGCAGAGCGCCGGGGCTCGACCTCAGCCGAGGCCAAGTCGTGCAGCGGCAGAGTACCGCCCAAGGGCCACGAGCGGCCCACAGGGCACCGCTTCCGCGTCGCTGCTCAACCCGCCCTGGAGGGCAGCGCTGACGGCGGCCCCTCCGACCCACGGACCTGGACGTCGCCGCCGTTCACGGTGAGCCGCCGCTCCTCGTCGCCCTCGGCGGTGATGAGCTTCACGGGTGCTCGCCAGAGCCTCTCGATGGTCTCGAGGACCACCGCGGCCTCATCGAGCTTCAGGTCCCTGCCGTCGTGGTGGTGGCGCAGGACGAGCTCACGACTCCCGCCCCCCGACACATCCACCAGCTCGATCCGCGGTTGGCCTCCCCAGGTCAGCGACCGGAGTAGCTCCTGCTTCACCGCCACGTGGTCCCGAGTCCCAATCCTGGAGCCGTCACCGGAGCGCGGCCTCTCCGAGACGAAGAGCGCCGAGCGCTCGATGAACTCCTCGTCCATCACCTCGTCCACGAAGGACACGTCGTTGTGCACGGCGCGGAGTCGGAAGAGGTCGAGCCCGAGGCGTTCCGCGTGCCGGAACAACTCGATCCCGAGCTTGTAGGGGTTGAGCTGGCCCGGCGCAGCCTGGGTCGCGGAGGAGTGGCAGTCCGCGAACTCCACGAGCTCCGAGGGATCCAACAGCCCCCCCGTCAGCAGGCGGCTGTGCCAGAACGACGCCCACCCCTCGTTGATGATCTTCGTCAACCGCTGGGGCAGGAAGTACTCGGCCTCGGCCGCGACGATCCCGAGCACATCGCGTTCCCAGTCCTCGAGCTCCGCGTGCTCGGCGATGAACGTCAGCAGGTCGAACGTCGGCAGCTCCGGCCCGGCCGGGTCGGGCGCGGGGTTGTCTCCCCCCATGACCAGCCGGAGATTCGCGCGGCTGCGCTCCACCTGGCTTGCGCCCGCCGGCGCCCCGCCCCGCTGAGCCCTGCTCTGCGCGGTTCGAAATCGACGCTGCGGCCCGTGCGGATCCATGAGCGGCTCGAGGCTCAGCGCCACGTCGAGGAAGCGCTCCACGCGGTCCTGACCGTACCGCTCGATGTAGTCCTGAACCCGGCGGGTGTGCTCCTCGAAGCGATCCAGCATGTGGCGCTCCGTGGGCGCAAACCACGCGTTGTGACGGAAGAAGTCGGCGTGCCCGAACACATGGGCCATCACCAGCTTCTGCTCCATCAGGCTGTTGGAGCGCACCAGGTAGGCGATCGTTGGATCATGGTTGACCACGAGCTCGTAGATCTTCGAGAGGCCCCACTCGTGGCCCTTCGACAGGCGCTCGTACTCCATACCGAAGCGCCAGGACGGGTAGCGCGTCGGGAAGCCGCCGTAGGCCGCCACGGCGTTGACGTCCGCCGCGTCGAGCATCTCGAACACGACCTCGAAGAAGCTCAGGCCCGCGGCGGCTGCCGCGTCTTCGGCGCGCCGCGCCTCACGCATGAGCCGGGGTGTCAGTGAAGGGCCAGAGACCATCCGCTCAGCGCCCCTGCCCAAGGAAGGCCTTGATCGCGCGGGGGATCCCCGCGCGGTCGTCCACGCCCGCGGTCACGAGGGCGTCCTCCCCCGGAAAGGCCGTGTCGAGGTCCTTCTTGAACTGGCCGGACCCGTAGGCGCTCTTCACCTGCCCGTAGCAGAACTGGTTCACGCGCGACAGGAGCTCGTCCCTCACCAGGGACACACAGCGCTCGGTGTCCCGCGCGCTCCAGTTGTCCCCGTCCGAGTAGTGGAACGGGTAGATGTTGAAGTCCTCCGGGGGATACCGATCCTTGATCAGGTCGAGGCACAGCTCGTAGGCCGATGAGATCTTGGTCCCACCTGACTCGCGGAGGTGGAAGAAGGTCTCCTTGTCCACAACCTTGGCGGCGGCGTCATGGACGATGTAGACCACCTCGAGGTTGCGGTACTGGCTCCGGAGCCACGTATCGATCCAGAAGGCCTCGATGCGGACGATGTCCTTCTGCTCGCGTCCCATGGACCCCGAGACGTCCATCATGTGCATGATCACGGCGGACGACTCCGGCCGCGGCTTCGGCTTCAGCGCCCGATAGAGGTGATCCTCGCGGATCGGCGTCACGACGGGCCGCTCGGGGTCGAACTCGCCCGACGCAATCGTCCGCACGAGGGCGCGCCGGAAGGTCCGTCGAAAGTGCCGCAGCGACTGCGGTCCCTGGCCTCGGATGCCGCTCCACTGGCCGCCGCTGGCGTCCAGTTCATCGCGGCCTCGGGGGAGGATGTTTGGGAGCTGGAGCTCGTCCCCCAACATGGAGGCGAGCTCCTCCAGCTCGACCTCTGCCTCGAGGATATGGGTCCCCTCCTGCTCTCCCGCGCCGCCGGCGCCGGCGTCGCCCTCTCCATGGCGACCGTCGGCAGCGTCTCCCACTTCTCCAGGCCCCTGCCCGACGCCGGATTCGTTCGATCCGAAGCGAAAGCGGGGCAGCTCCACGGAGGGCACCGGGACCGACACGACGCGATCACCGCGCTTGCCGATCAGCTCGGATGACGCGAGGTACCGCTGAAGGTCCTCGCGGATCCGGCCCCGCACGACCTCCTTGAAGCGCGCACGGTCCCGGTCAATTCGATAGATCTGTCCGCCCATGGGTCCAGGTCAGGCAGCGCGCTCGCCGCCCGTGGCGGCCCCGTCCGCCGCCAGCTCTTCCTCCGCGGCCTCCTGGCGGGCGAAGAGTCCCGCGACATCGAGGAGCACCGCCCCCGCAGAGTGCTCGTCGTATCCAAAGCGCTCGCAGAGCCGCTCCCGGAGGGCCGCGAGCTTCTCATCCGCCAGCGGATCCACCACGGTCGAGATCAAGCTGGTCAGCTGGATCGAATCCCGCTGGTCCTCAAAGAGCTTGAGCTCGAGGGCGCGCCGAAGCCGACGGTTCTCCCGGTAGTCAAACTGCCCCCCTTCCAGGTGCACCGCCGCGATGTAGTTCATCAGCTCGTGGCGGAAGTCATCCTTGCGCGCGTCCGGGATGTCCGTCCGCTCCTCGATGCTCCGCATCAGCCGCTCATCGGGCTCCCGGGGCGCACCGTCCGCTCCCTGCACCTGCTCGCGCGTGGTGTAGGCCCGGACGTTGTCGAGGTAATTGGCGCACAGGCGGTCGAGGGCCTCGTCGTCGGCGGCGATGGCCACCTCGACCTCCTCCCGGATGATCTGGTCGTACTCCTCACGGACCAACGAGACCAGCTCACGGTATCCCCTGCGCACCGGCTCACTGGCGACCATGGAGTGCACACCGAGGCCGTCCTCGATCGCGTCGAGGACATCCCGCGGGCTGATGGTCTCCAGGGGCTCTACCAGCAGCGTCGCGATCCGATCCTGGATGTAACGCGGGGAGATCCCGTCCAACCCCTCCCGTTCGGCCACAGCGCGGAACTCGTCCACCTGCATCGAGGTGAAGCCGGTCACCTCGGACCCGTCGTAGAGGCGGGCCTTTTGCACCATCGAGAGGGTGGGATGCTGGGGCTCCTCGAGGCGGGTGAGGACGGCCCAGAGCGAGGCCACCTCCAGGCAGTGCGGCGCCAGGCGGCGCCCCTCCTCGCCCCGCTCTCCAAAGCGACGCCGATGGATGCTGGCCTCGCTGGAGATCTCGAGGTTGTACGGAACGTCGATGCGAATCGTTCGGTCCCGGAAGGCCTCCATCAACTCGTTGCTCTGGAGCTTTCGGAACTCGGGCTCGTTCGTATGGCCGAGGATGACCTCGTCGATGTGGGTGGCCTGGAACTTCTTCGGCTTGATCGAGTGTTCCTGGGTCGCGCCGAGCAGGTCGTAGAGGAACGCGACGTCGAGCTTCAGCACCTCGATGAACTCCACGAAGCCGCGGTTCGCGACGTTGAACTCCCCGTCAAAGTTGAACGCACGCGGATCGCTGTCCGAACCGAACTCCGCGATCTTGCGGTAGTTCAGGTCGCCGGTGAGTTCGGTGCTGTCCTGGTTCTTCTCGTCCTTTGGCTGGTACGTCCCGATCCCGACCCGGCCAGACTCGGAGAAGGTGAAGCGGCGGACCCGGACGTGCCCCATGACGCCGGCCCAATCGCCCTCGTGGCGCTCGAGCAGCGCCTTCATCCAGAAGGCGGAGACCGGATCAAGCTCGCCCTCGATGGTCAATCTGTCGCTCGGGTCGCGGCCGGCGTTGAGACGCGCCTCGACCTCAGCGCGGGCCCCCAAGGGAAGCAGCAGGAGCGGGTCCTGGTTCATGGGAGAGGGGATCACCTCTCCGTCCACGTGCCAGTCAAAGGTGAAGATGGCGCCGTCGTCCGTGCGCGTGTACGCCTCGAGGCCACGCTTCATGACCCGCGCGATGGTGCTCTTCGCCGAGCCCACCGGCCCATGGAGGAGGATGATGCGTCGCTCGGGTCCGAGACCCCGGGCCCCGGCCCGCAACGTCATCACCAGGCGGTGCAGGGACTCGTCGATCCCGAAGATCGCGTCAGGCCCTGTGGGCCCACCTGGCCACTGGCGGTCATCGAACAGGTGCCAGCGGGACGGCTCGCCCGGGCCGCCGGTTGTGCTCCCGTGGGACTCGATCATCTCGGCCATGCGCTGCCACGCGTTGCGCGCGTGGGCCGGCTGGCGGTCCACCAGGTCGAGGTACTCGGAGTAGGTCCCCTCCCAATGGGTTGAGGCCGCCTTCTCCTCACGGGCGGCACGGGCGGCGATGTCTTGCAGGCTGCCGCCCTGCCCGGTGCTCGGCGCCGCGGCAGCGGCCTCGCTCAGGGGGTCGACAGGGCTCGGGTTGAACTCCGCTCGGGAAGGTTCGTGCATGATTGGGGTGCCTCCGGGAAGGCGCGGCGGGGCGCCGCACAGTCACGAGATCGGAGCCCCTACCGGACCAGCATGAATGGATCTGGGATCCCCAGACCTGGCACCGCGCGCTCCGCTCACGCGTCACCCGCCCGCGCCGCCCGATCTCAACCTGAGATCCAGGACATGCCTCCGAGTCCCGCCCGAGGACGGCGAGGCGAGAGGCGCCGCCATCGAAGAGTCCCCACGCCAGCCGGCCACCCGGCTTCCCGCCCGGCTGTCCGCCCGGCTCCCGTCCGCCCCAGAGAGCCCCTGTCCCCCAGGGCCAATGCCTCGGTGATCACTGCCTCGGTCACCACCGCCGCGGTGATCAGGAACGCAATGATCAGGGCCGCGGGGATCAGGGCCGCGGTGATCGGGAACGCGGAAGAGACTGCCGCGGAAGTACCCGCAGCGGAAGAACCTCAGCCTGGAGGCATTGCCGCCAGGGGGCCGACCCCATGAAGGGCACAGCGGCAGAAGAGCTCGCGGCTGGCATCGCTGAGGCCGCGACGCTGGTCAGGCCTCGTCAGCCACGGGCTCTGCGCTGGGCTCCGCTTCCGCCTCGCCGACCGGCGGCTCCACCGCTGCGGTGTCCGGACGGTGGACCGCGAGTTCCTTCACCGGCTCCCCGGATTCGTCCGGCTCGCCGGCGTCGCCGAGCGGCGCCGCCCCTCCTGGAAGGGGCGCCGCGCCGGACTCCCGGTCCCGGGACTTCCCGGTGGACTCGGGGGCAAACTCGTCGATCTCGTCGAGCTCTACCGCGACGAAGCGCGACACGCCCTTGACCGGCATGGTCACGCCGTAGAGCGCTTGCGAGGCCGCCATGGTGCCCTTGTTGTGGGTCACCACAATGAACTGGGTCGACTTGCGGAAGCGCTCGAGCATCCCGAGGAACCGGTCGATGTTCGCGTCGTCCAGCGCCGCGTCCACCTCATCGAGCACGCAGAAGGGACTGGGGCGTGCCTCGAAGACGGCGAACAGCAGCGCGAGCGCCGTCATGGTTCGCTGGCCGCCGGACAGGAGGCCAATGGCGAGCAGCTCCCGGCCCGGAGGCCGCGCCACGATCTCCACCCCGGCCTCGAGCACATCCACCCCTTCCTCGAGGCGGATGTCGGCCTTGCCGCCTCCAAAGAGCAGGCGGAAGATCTGCTGGAAGTTGCCGCGGACCTCCTCGAACGTCGCCACGAAGAGCCGGCGGCTCTCCTCGTCGATGGTGCTGATCGTCTCGCGCAGCGCGCGGCGCGCCTCAGCAAGATCTGAGGCCTGGGTCTCAAGGTGATCGAGCCGCGACCCGACCTCCTCAAGCTCGTGGACCGCGTCCACATTGACCGGGCCGAGGCGGTCCAGCTGGACGCGCACGGTGGCGACCTCCTTCTCGAAGGCCTCCAGCTCATCGCTGGGCATGATCTCAGCGGCCTCGACCACGAAGGCCTCCCGCAGCGCGACCTCGTCAATGCCGAGCTCCTCATCGGCCCGACCGACGACCTCGCGCTGACCGATCTCAGCCGCCTGGGCCTCCATGCGCTGGCTCGCCAGGCTCTCGGAGCTCCGGTCGAGCTCGCCCTGCACGGACTCGGACTCACGACGGATCTCCGTGATGCGCTGGGCCCCGCTGCGCTCCTCCTCGCGGAGATGTTCGAGCCGGGCGCCGAGCTCCGCTTGCTGCTCCGAGAGCGTGGCGGAGTCCGAGTCGATCTTCTCGATGTCCGCGCGGCCCTCGTCCGCGCTCCCGCTGTAGGTCTGGACCCGACCCTTGCTTCGGTCGATCTCCGCGGCCGTATCCGTGATGAGTCGATCCAGGTCGCTGATGCGCTGCTCGAGCCCGGAGGACTCGGCCGTGGCGGAGCTCAGCTCCACCTGCGCGCGTCCTTCCTCTCGCTGGAGGTCCTCTCGCTCGGATTCGAGCTGACGGCGCCCCTTCTCCATCTGCTCGAGCCGGGCATTCTCCGTCTCGAAGGCCGCAGCGGCTTGCTCCTTGTGGGCAGCGGCCCCCTGGAGATCTGCCTCGACGCGGGCGAGCTCGGCCTGCGCCTTCGCACGCTCCTCGACGTGGCTCTCGAGCGCCGACTCGAGGTCAGCCAGCCGCGCCGTGCTGGAGACGACGAGCGACTCGGCCTCACCGTGCGCCTCCACCGCGGCGTCACGAGCCTCCGTTGAGGCCTCAAGCTGCGCCTGCAGCTCGGCGACAGCGGTCTCGGACTGCTCGATCTGGGCGTCCTTCTGGTCGATCTCAGCGGCCAGCTTGGCGATGGACTTCTCGATCTCGGCCGCGCTGGAGCGCCGCCCCACGAAGCCCTGGCTCAGCTCGCGATGACCGCCAACAAGGCCGGCGGCATCCACGAACTCACCGCGCGGTGTGACGAAGCGCCAGCCAGGCTCGCGACCCACGAGGTCGAGCGCGAGGTCGAGGCTGGAGACCACGACGACGTCGCAGAAGAGGGCATGGACGAGCGGCCGCATGGCCTCGTCGCATTGCACCAGGTCGCCCAGTCGTCCCTCGACGCCGGCGCCGAAGCGGGCGAAGAGCGCGAAGTCTGAAGGGGGCGGGCAGTCCGGCGCGCCAACGCCAGGGGGCACGACCACTCCGACCTGGCCGACCTGCTCCGACTCGCACCAATCCACGATGCGCCGGGCCACGTGCGCGTCCCGGGCCACGAGGGCATGGGCGCGCTCGCCGAGCACGGCATCGATGGCGCGTGCGAGGCGGGTATCTGCGCGAAGCTGGTCCGCGACCAGCCCGAGGAGGTCCTCCTGATGGCAGGGGCCACCGGACTCGCCGGCTGCCTCGAGGACACGGCGGGCGCCCCCCGAGAGGTCCTCCAGCTCGCGGTCCCGGTCCATGAGCGCCTCGACCTTGCTCTGCAGGCCGGCGCGTTCCACGCGGAGCCCGGACCGCTCGGCCCGGCCTCGCTCGAGGCCCTCACGCCCGGTACCGAGGTCGGTCCGGACGGTCTCGAGTGAACGGTCCGCGCCCTCGAGCACCGACACCGACGACTCGAGCGAGCCCTGCGCCTGAACCAGGCGCTCTCGGACCTCGCCCACCTGGGTCACCGAGAGCTCGTAGCGCTCCGTGACGCGGCCGAGCCGCTCGGTCATGGGCGGGATCGCCTCTCGAAGGTGGACGATCTTGTTCTCGCTGGCGGTGCGCTGATGCAGGGTATCCAGCACCCGCTCGTTCTGCGCCTCGACCTCGGTCCGCAGCTGCTTGTACGTCTTGCCGAGCTCCCGGCTCTGGGACGTCAGGCTGGTCGCACGCTCCTCCGCGGCGCGCGTCCGCTCGCGGAGCGCGTCGATCTCACCGGTGATCCGCGCGAGCTCCTCCTCTCGCTCCGTGAGTTGGAGGCCGAGGGCGGCGGCGCGCTCCGTCTCCTCCTCGGTGCTCGCGGTCCACGAGGCGATCCGCATGGCGAGCTGGCTCTTGCGCTCCTCAAGGGCGCGCAGGTCCCCCGAGATCTGACCGACATCGGCGCTGACGGTGCCGAGCTCGGCCACGACGGTGCTCCGCTCAGCCTCGCGCTCTTCGATCCCGACCTCGCACTCGGAGCGGCGCTGACGGAGGCCTTCGACCCCGCCCTCGAGCTCCTCGATGGCTGGGCGCAAGATCTCGAGGCTCCCCTCGGCCGCAAGGAGCCGGTGGGACAGCAGGCGGGTACGCCCGGCGGTCCACTCCGCCTTGGCGGTGACGTACTTCTCGGCCTTGGTGGCCTGGATCTTCAGGGAGCGCACCCGGCTGCGGAGCTCCCCCATGAGATCGTCCAGCCGCTCCACGTCCTGCTCACAGCGCTTGAGCCGGAGCTCGGTCTCGTGGCGGCGCTGGCGATACCGGCTGATGCCGGCAGCCTCCTCGAAGATGGCGCGGCGCTGGGCAGGGTTGGCGGAGAGGACCGCGTCGATTCGCCCCTGCTCGAGGACTGAATAGCCCCGGCTTCCGAGGCCCGTATCAAAGAGGAGGTCCTTGACGTCCTTCAGGCGGACCCGCTGGCCGTCGATGAGGTACTCGCCCTCGCCGCTCGCGTACAGGCGACGGCTGATGGCGATCTCGGGGCCGCGCTCCGCCAGCACCCCCTGATCGTTGTCGAGCACCATGGTGACCTCGGCGGTCCCCATGCCCGGGCGGCTGGAAGAGCCCTTGAAGATGACGTCCGTCATCCCCGAGCCCCTCATGGACGTCGGCCGCGTCTCCCCGAGCACCCAGCGGACGGCGTCCACAACGTTGCTCTTGCCACAACCGTTCGGGCCGACGATCCCCGTGAGGGTCGTCTGCCCGAAGTCAATGACAGTCCGATCGGCGAACGACTTGAAGCCGAAGAGCTCGAGGCGTTTGAGACGCATGCAGAGTGGTCGTGTGGAGCAGGAGCGGGGGTGCGCGTGCAGAGACTGTCAAATCCCACCCGCAGTCAAAAGAGAGACTTCCCGCCCTCCCCGGATCCAGCATCAGGCCCTGCCCCACGATGGGCATAGAATTGCCTCCAGAGCTCGAATCGGGGCGTTTCGGCGCTTTCTCTGCCGGCGCTGCCAGACGCCGGCCCGGGCACAAATTCTGGGCCGGAGGGCCTCGTTCCGTCCCCTGCCCCGGGGAACAGCCCCCCCGCAGGGGAGGTCTCGAACAGCGCCGCGAGCCCCCGGGCGCGGCCGAGGCCCTCCCGGGTCGCCCCAAGGTCCTCTCCGTCCAGCCCCGCGACCAGGCCACCATAGGCCTCCATGCGCTCCGCCTCGGGCCGTGGCATGTCCTCGAAGAGACGGGCCTGTGTGGGCCCCTCCCCGGGCGCATCAGCCCCGGCGAAGCGCTCCGCCGCCGGCCGCTGGAGCGCCCCTGAGATCTCGACCTGGAGGTCCGCCATCTTCCCCAGCCGGGCCCCAGCGTCCCGCAGGACCCCGAGCACCAGGGCGCCCTGATCAGCCTTCGCCGCCCCGTCCCCGAGGATCCGCATCGCTTCGTGCAGCCCCACCGGCGCCAGGACGTGAACCGCCCTCGCGGAGAGGAGGTCCCCGTGGCGCTGCCTGGCTTCTCCCTGGAAGCGCGCCATCGCGGCGCTCGCCTCGACCGCGGTGGCGACTCGCTCCAGCAGCAGCTGAAGGAAGCGCTCCTCACGCCACGGCCCCGCGGCCCGTGCGAGGCGGGGCAGGTTGATCGCCACGGCGGAGGCCACGGCCAGGGCGCCGCGCTCCCGTCGGCCACGGTTGCAGCCCGGCCCCACCCAGCGCAGGCCGTCGGGCGCCCACACAGGCACGAGATGCCCCGAGCGGAGCAGCCCCTCGGCCGCGACCTGGGTCTCGGCCCGGACGTCACCCCGGGGAGCGGCCGCGACCGCGTCCTCGACCTCGGGGAGCGTGGCGTACAGCTGGACCGCGGCGCCGCCGCCGACCACAGCCCGACGAAGGCATCGGATCAGCCGCCCGGCGGCAACGCCCCTCTTGCCTCCGAAGCGGGCCAACCCGAGGGACCGGCCCGACGCCTCGGCAGCTGCCCCCAGGCTCTGAAGGAGATCGACAGCCGGGGCCTCGCGCCGCTCGAAGGAGGCCCCTCCGGGTTCGACCACGGAGGCCAAGGCGCCCGCGACGTCCTCAAGGTAGAGGCCGCGCCCGGCGTCCCGCAAGGTGAGGGCGACCCGCCGAACCAGCTGGAACGCCCCGCTACGGGAGCTCTGATCTCCCCCCCCGAGCAACTCGGCCGAGACGGAGCGCGTCAGCACACGATGGGGCGCGGCCGCGCCAAGCACGTGCAGGTCCGCCCGCCGGTGGGCCTCGGCGCTCTTGGACCCGAGGACGTCCTGCAGCGCCCAGCGCTCGATGAGCGCCTCCCCGGAGGCCTCGTCGAATGCACGCCGCTCTGCCCGATCACTCCAGGCGCATGGCCCAGGGGCGCGGTCCAACTGGTCCGGTCGGCTCCCGCGGAGCGCCGCGGTGAGCTCCCGGCGCGGCACGCCCACCGCCTCATGCTGACGGAGGGCGCTCTCAAGGCCCGCCTCGAGGAGCGCGTGGTTCACCAGCTCCCGAACCAGGCCGCCCGTGACGCGCCGAAGCGCCGTCCCCCCCAGGTAAACCTCCACCCTCGCGGCCACCGCCATCGCCTGCTCCGCTCCCAGGCCCGCCTCCTCCACGAGGCCGGACGCCACCCGCCCGGGCTCGAACGGCCTGGAGCCATCGCGGCCCTCGACCACGGGCAGGCGGGCGGGGTTCTCCAGGTGGCTGAAGCCCACCCCAGCCTTGCTCTCCCTGAGGACCTCGCGTGCGCGAGAGCGTCGATCCCTCGCCAGGATGAACTCCCTGGCGACCTCGACCTGCCCGAGCTCCACCAGCGTCCGCTCCACCATCCGGCCGACCTCCTCGGGGTCCACGTGGGCCGGTCGCCGCTCCCCATCGCCGGGGAGCGAGAACATGACGATGTCCACCACCTCGTCCACCAGGGCCGGATCCTCTTTGCCCGCTGCCAGGCGGGCGCGCTCCACGCTTCCTCGGAGCCTCGCGGCATCGAAGGGTTCCGAGGGGGCGCGGCCGGCGCTCGACGACTCAGCGGACGTACGCCTTGAGCCGAGCCCAGCCGGCGACAATCCCGCAGCTCCCGGGGGCGCGGCGTCCACACCCTCGGAGCCAAACAGCCCCTCCTTCCCGGACATCAGATGCTCCGCTCAGGACCCGTCGCGAGCTTCGGCCTGCTGGCCGGGATCGTGCGGATTGGCGGGGGGAAGGCCTCCGGCGGCGTCCCCGCTGGAGACGCCCGGTCCCGGGACATCCAAGCCCTCCACGTCCTCGTCGAGGATGATCTCTAGCTCGGACATGAACTGCCCGACGTCCTTGAACTCGCGGTATACGCTGGCGAAGCGAACGTAGGCGACCTGGTCGAGCTGGCGCAGCTCGTCCATCACCAGAGAGCCGATGACGGAACTGGGCACCTCGCGGTCGTACTCACCCTGGCAGCGCCCCTCGACGCGCATGACCGCCTCCTCGATGTCCGCCATGGACACCGGCAGCTTCTCGCACGCCCGGAGCATCCCGTGCAGGATGCGGTCGCGGTCGAAGCGGACGCGCTCCCCGTTCTTCTTGATCACCCGCAGCGGGCTCTCCTCGATGCGCTCGTACGTGGTGAAGCGCATGAAGCACTCGAGGCACTCGCGACGCCGCCGGATGACCACGCCATCCGCGGACGTCCGTGAGTCGACCACGCGGTCATCGTCGGAGGAGCAGCGGGGGCACTTCAAGGGAGGGGGCGGGCCAGCGGCCCGGTCAACGAGTGGAGCAAGCCCCGGGGGGCGTGTCAACGAGGACCGGCCACCCTCACGTCGACCCTCACTTCCCGAGGCAGAACTGGGCGAAGATCCGGTCCAGGAGGTCCTCAGGCGTGGTCCGCCCGACGACGCCGTCCAGGGCGTCCGTGGCGCAGCGGAGGTCCTCGGCGACCTGATCCAGGGGGGCACCGCCCCCCTCCTCCGCCCCGCGGAGCCCGCGCCGAGCCTGCTCGACACCCGACCGGGCCTCCTCAAGAGAAAGCAGGTGCCGCGCCCCAAGGCCCAGCGCCCCTGCGGTCTTCGACCCATCCTCCCGCGACTCCAGGAGCTCGAGGGCCGCACGCCCGAGCGCGTCCAGGCCGGCGCCGCTGGCCGCGCTCACCCCGACCCAGGCGTCCGCACGCTCGCGCAGCCACGCCGGCGGCTCCGGCGCCGCGCCCTCGAGGTCCGTCTTGTTCCAGGCGAGGAGCACCGCCGCGCCCTGAGCGTCGAGGTCAGGCAGCTGCGGCCCGGCCGCGTCGACCACAGCCACCAGCAGGTCGGCGCTGCCCGCAAGGCGCGCGGCGCGGGCCTCGGCGATCCGGTCGGGGTCGTCCGTGCTCCGCTCGTCCACCGTCGCTCCCTCGCCGGGCACCAGGCCACCGTCACGCTCGGTCAAGCCGGCGGTGTCGATCAACTCCAGGGTGCGGGTCGAGGCGAGGCGCCACTCGGCGCGCTTGGCGTCGCGGGTGGTTCCGGCGAGGTCGCTCACGAGGGCCCCGCCGCTCGCCTCGGCCGTCCGCCCGGAGGCCAATCGGTTGAACAGCGTGCTCTTCCCCGCGTTGGGCGCACCCGCGAGCACCGCGCGGCCCGCGCCACCCTCGGCCACTCGCGCGCGCTCCCACCCGAGCGCGGCCTCGAGGCCCTCGGCCACCGCCCTCGCCATGCGCTCGAGCTCGAGCGTGGGGACGTGTCCCGTGTCGGCCTCATCGAAGTCCAGGCTGGCCTCGGTCAGCGCACGGAGCGCCTCAAGGCCTGCCCGCAGCTCCCCGAGCCGGCGCTCGAGCCCGCCCGCCAGCAGGGCCGAGGCCGCCCGCCGCTCGCTCTGAGTGCGCGCCTGGACCAGGGCCAGCACCCCCTCCGCACGGGTCAGATCGATCCGCCCATTCTCGAAGGCCCGGCGGGTGAACTCCCCCGGCTCGGCCAGCGTTGCCCCCGCGGCAAGGACGCGCTCGAGCGCCCCCTTGGCCAGCGCGGGGTGGCCCGGCAGGTGGAGCTCGAGGACGTCCTCAGCCGTGAACGAGCGCGGCCCGGGCATCCACACCGCGAGGCACGGCAGCGTGCCCACCCCGTCGTCGAACCGCGCTTCCCGTGCCCCGCGCTCGCCGAGCTCGAGGGGTCGTCCTCCGGCGTCCGTGCAGCACTCTGCCCCCAGGCGCGCCGCCTGGGGACCTGACACTCGCAGGACCGCCCGACGGCCGGCACCGGCTGACGAGGCGATCGCCGCGATGGTCGAGCTCAACGCTTCTTGCGGCCCCCGCCCCCACGGGCCGGACCACCCTTGCGCTGCGCTTCCTGCTGCGCGACGGCCTGCTTCTGGAGGTTCTCGAGCTTCTCCATCCAGCGGCTCTTCTTGCGGGGCTTCTCGGAGTCGTCGAGAGGCCAGATCTTGCGGATGACCGTGTACTCCATGATCCCGAACGCGCTGGTCGTGATCATGTAGAGCGAGAGGCCGGCGGCGTAGTTGTAGAGGAAGACGCCGAACATGATCGGCATCCACATCATCATCTTCTGCATCTGCCTGGCCTGCTCGTTGTCCGTCGCAGGCTTGGGCACCACCTTCTGCTGCCCGACCCAAAGCACGACCATCAGGATGGGCAGGAGGTTGAGGTACTCGATCGGCCCGACGAGGGGGAACGGGAGGTCGATGCGCATCAGCTGATCCGGCTGAGACAGGTCCTTGATCCAGCCGAAGAAGGGCTCCTGTCGCAGGTCGAACGACACCCGCAGGGCGCTGAAGAGGCCGAAGAAGATCGGGATCTGGAAGAAGACCGGGAGACAGCCTCCGATGGGCGGCATGGCGCCCTCCTCCTGGAAGACCCGCGCCTGCTCCTGGCGGAGCCGCTTGGGGTCGCTCTCGTACTTCTTCTTGATCGCGTCGATCTTCGGTTGGACGCGCTTCATCTTCGTGGCGTGCCGCGCCATCGAGGTCTGCATCCTCCGGTTCAGCGGGAAGAGCAGGCTGCGGACGCAGAGCGTGAGGATGATGATCGCCACGCCCCAGTTCCCCACCACCCCATGCAGGAAGTTGAGGAAGCCGAGGATGACGCTCGCGACCCCGTCAAAGAAGCCGAGATCCTCGCGCTGGACCTGCTCGAAGATGGGCGCAAACGGGTCCTCCGCGCCGAGCCAGCGCTCTGACTTCGGGCCGTAATAGGCGCTGAACTCGACCGCTGCCGAGGCCCCCCGGCTCGCCGTGGTGAGCTCCAGGACTCCCTCGACCATGATGTCCTGGAAGCCCTCGTCCATTTCACCGCCGTCCATGACCCAGTCCGGGTCCCAGAGCGCCCCCCAGTTCGCCTCCGCGAGCACCGCCCGCGCAAGCTCGTTGGAGGGACGGGCGAGCATCATGAAGTACTTGTTGTGGGTCCCAAGGAACCCGAGCTCGGAGCGACCACCAGAGACCAAGGAGCCAAGGCGTGGCTTCCCCTCCGGATCCAGCAGGTGGACGGCGAGGTCGCCCCCCCTGGCTGCGGCCACCGCGTTGGGCTCCTGATAGAAGCTGTCCTGCCCCTCGGCGCGCATGCCGACCGACGTGAGGAGCCCGAGCGTCGCTCGCTTGCCCGCCACCGCTGCCGTCGTGCTCTTCACCTCGAGGGCAACGTCGAGTTGGAAGGGCTCGGGCGACTGACGAATCGTCTTCACCAGGACCAGCCCGCCGGCGTCTCGGTGGGTGAATTCCACGCCGTCATCCAGAAGACGGTGCTCCCAGTGGACGGTGGGGAGATCCGAGACCAGCAGCTCTTTCGCCGAGAGCTGCGGCCGGACCATGAAGGTCTGGAGCGTCTCCTCGTGCGTCACCGCGGGCTGAACCACGGGGACCCGATTCGACATCTCCTCGCGCTGCTCGTCGCTCAGCCCTTCAGCAAGGAAGAAGCCCCCCAGGCGGATCTCCGCGACGCTCCCTCCGAGGCTGTCGAAGCGAACGAAGGCGCTCTCCTTCGAGCCGGGAGCACCAAGCTCAACCCAGTCCGACCAGGGCTCGACCGTCGCTGCCTGGGGAAGCGCTTCGCCATCCGGCGAGGCCTCCGGGGGGCCGCCATCGACCCCCGAGCCAGCAGCCGAGCTATCAGTCTGGCCAACAGCCGGGGCCGCATCCGCGGCTTCGCCCGGGAGGCCGTCCGCCGGAGCGGGCGCACCAGGGAGCACATCCGACGCCTCGCCGCTCGCGGCGGTTCCTGCGGCGGCGGCTTCAGCCCCCTCCCCTGTCGCTGGCTGCGGGGAGGTGATCGCTCTCCACCCGACGAGGATGGTGAAGCAAAGAAAGAGAGCCAGCGGGAGACGCTTCTCCGGACCCATGGTGGGAATGCCTTTGAGGTGACCCCTTGAGGGGGACGGGGGGATGGATTGGCTGATCAGCGCCCGGTGGCGAGGCGATCGGCCAGGAATTCGGGGAGCTCTTCGACGCTGCGGATCGCAGCGGCTGCGCCCTCGTGGTCGTATTCAGCGCGGACGAAGGTCACGTTGCGCCCGTCGAAGAGCACGTAGGAGAGGCGGGAATCGCCGTCCCTCGGCTGCCCCACGGAGCCGACGTTGACGATCGCTCGATTACCATCGAGGTCGCCCAGGTCGTAGGGTCCGCAGGCGGCATCTTCGCTCTTGGGCACGAAGTAGGCGCCGTCCTCGAAGAGCACGACGGGCACGTGGCTGTGCCCGATGAAGCAGATCGAGCGACTCATGGCGCCGAACAGGGCGTTCATCTTCTCGCGGTCCCGGATGTCACGGGGGACCACGTACTCACGCACGGGATCCCGAGGCGAGCCATGGGCGAACATCGCGACCTCGTCCGTGCCGCTGGCGTCCAGCTCACCGATGAAGTCCCAGTAGTCATCGGCCCGCCCAGCATCTCGGCTGACCTCGTCACGGGTCCACTCGATAGCAGCCCGCGCCTTCGGGTTGAAGTCATCGGCGCTGAAGAGCAGGGCCTCCTCGTGGTTGCCCTTGAGGCAGAGCCCCGGCTCGAGCCCTTCGCCTGGCCCCGAGGGCGACGGGACGCAGCGCTGCATCACCGCGTCGAGGCAGGCGCGTGGCTCGGCGCCATACCCGACCATGTCCCCCAAGCACACGAACCGCCGGACCCCTCGCTGCTCGGCGTCGGCGAGGCAAGCCTCGAGCGCGTGCCGATTACCGTGCAGGTCGCTGATGATGGCCGTGAGGGGATACGTCATGGGTACGCCGGGCCAGCGCACCGCTGAACCCGGGGGAGAAGTATCGGGACCGGTCGCCCCCACGGCAACCTCGCGTCCAAGGACCTTCGGCCCTACGCCCCGAAAGACCCTGACCCAGAGTCTCGGCCCGGCGCGGTCCCCTAGAGTGACCCCGTCAGGGGGTGAGAGCGCCGGCCTAACCGCCCCGATTCGTCCGCGGGCGGCTCGTCGAGGTCAGGGCTGCCAGCCTCGCCCCCAGGGATCTCCGAGGGCTCCCCATCAGGCACTGTCGCCGGCGTCAACGTGGTGTCCTCCAACGGGGCGGAGCGGCGCGTGCCCTCTGGCGGCGCAGCAGGGACGAGCTCGTCGCGCTGCTGTCGGACCACCGACCACATCGGCTCGGCGGTCGGCGCCCCCTCCGGCGACTCCTCCGCCGACTCCTCCGCCGGCTCCTCCGCCGGCTCCTCCGCCGAATCATCTGCCGACTCCTCGGAGCCAGGGGTCTCACCAGCGAGTGATCCAGAGGAGGAAGGCGCAGGAGAGGCGGCCCCCTTCTGCGGCCCATCTGGCTCGTCGCGATCCACCGGCACCCCTGCGGCTGCGGGCTGAGTCGCGGCTGGCCCTGAGACCCCATGGGTCAACCAGACCGCGATAACGTAGAAGACCGCACTCACGGCGAAGCCCGCCCAAGGGGGTAGGACATCGGCGAACAGCGCCGGGAGAGCGATGGACGGCGCCACCAAGAGCACCACCACCAGGGCGGAGTTGAGCGGGCCCACGCCGATCGCCACGAGTCGGTTGCCGAGGTGAGTCCTGTCCCCCTCCCAGAAGTGTTTCCCGCGGGACCAGCGGCCGACGACGACCCGCATGGCGTCGAGGAGCGGAACCAAGAGGAGCCAGGCCGCCCCCGGGGTCACCGCGACAGCCACGCCGAGCAGGTGGGTCCCCGAGTCGCCCAGCATGGTCATGGGCACCGACTCACGGAAGGTCTTGCGCCTGCGGAAGAAGGTGTTGAACGGGAGGTACCCGCCCACTGCCGCCGCCAGCGCTGGCGCGCCGGGGCCGAGCGCGACGCAGCAGGCGGCGCCAGCCACCCCGTCCGCATGGTCAAAGAGGTTGACCACGTTCATGGCCACAAGCGCCATTCCCGCCATCGCCAAGAGCTCCGTGGCGGTGTAATCGTCGAAGCCCGGGCCCGGAGCCACGACCAGGAGCGTGGCCACCAAGATCTGGCCCGAGAGCTTGGCGGCGGGGCCGAGCCCTCCGCGGCGAACGTCGTCCACGAGGCCGAGCAGAAACGCCCCGATCAGCGCCGGCCACGGGAGTAACAAGCTGGGGTCCAGCAGGTCGAGCAAGCCCATGACGCCGAGGATGGCCGCCCCACCCACGACCGGGACGTCCTCTGTGCGGGGCTTGCGGTGCTCAAGCCCCTCACGCCGATCCAACCAGCCCAGGTTGGGCGCGGCGCTCACCAGCGCTGCCGTAAGCAGGAGCGAGACCGTGAAGGCGACAAACGCGATCATGCTTTCGCCCCGGGCGACGCCGCCCCGTAGAGCCCCTCACGTTCGATCACTTCGAGGATGCCCTCGGGCAACTCCTCGGCCGTGACCTGCCCGGCGGCGACCTTCCGCCGGAGCTCGGTGGCACTCCCTGGGAAGGGGGGCAGCCGCATGAACCCTTCGCTCAGGCGCTCCACCAGGTGACCCGGGAGCCTCCCATCGAGGGCGGCCAGGTGCTCTTCCGGCGTGCCCTCCCGCCAAGCGACGATGGGCTGGGCGATCGAAAGGACCTCCTCGACCTCCCTCCACGCGGGCAAGCCGGGGAGGTTGTCGCTCCCCAAAATCATGTGGAGCATGGGAGCCTGATCGCCACCCTCAACGCCGGCGAGCGCCCGGAGCGTGTCGATCGTGAAGGAGGTACCCGCGCGTCGAATCTCCGCGTCGGAGACCTCCCACCGCGGATCCTCCGAGGTCGCGAGCTCGAGCATCGCAAGTCGGGCACTCCCCGGCGCAAGCGCCTTGCCGACCTTGTGAGGCGGCGTCGCTGCCGGAGTGAAGATGACCTGATCCAGCCCGAACTGCATACAGGCCCTTCGGGCTACCTCGAGGTGGCCCTTGTGGACCGGGTCAAAGGACCCGCCGAACAAGGCGATTCGCGGTCTGGGGTGCACAGCCAGGGGCTCTGGAAAGGGAGGTGATGGCGCCGTAACCGTCGCCGATGACGAAGATAATGAAAGCGAGACGGCGCGGGGTGAGTTGGATGGCGGACGATCCCCCATCTTCCCACTTCGAAGCTTTGCCGTCCGTTTTCTGTCCCACACGGAGCCTCCGATCTCTGGACTTCCTGGATCGCTCCCCCCAAACTGTCCCGGGTGGACAGACCCCGGACCCCGCAAGGGTGCTCGCGCCGTCTGCCCTGACCGTCTCTCCCGCCCCGCCTCTACCGTCCAGGTGTTCCCCAGCGAACGCCTCGACGAATCACCCCTGAATCCGTTGTCGCCTCTCGGGGCGGCGCCGATCCAAACGTCCCAACAGGACCCCACGACGATGACGCGTCCCAACGCTCTCGCCTCCGCGAACAACCTCCGCCGCGCCGGCCTCGCCTTCGCCGCAGGTCTTCTCGCCACTTCCTGCGCCTCCAACACAGGCGACCTGATCAACGACCACTGGCGCATCGCCTCGATCGAGCCTCGCGTCGTGCGCGCGGCCACGGGGTACGACCCGTCGCAGGTCGAGACGTACGGCGAGTACCGCAGCAGCCAGTGGAGCGCGTTCGGGTTGACGTTCCAACGTCACATCATGGGGTTCAACCCCACCAACCCGTTCCAGGCAGGGCCGACCCAGCCCGAGGAGCACGAGTGGACGGTTCCGGCCAACCCCTACGCCGACGGCACGAACGGTGCCCAGGGCGAGGACAAGGCCATGACCGACGTGGAGAAGGCAGCGCTCTCCTCGCTCGGCTACTCCAAGTGAGCGGGTGTGCAGTGAGCCCGAAGGGCTCGCTCTAGCTCGGTCAGGCAGAAGGGATCCGTCCCCCTCGTGGGCAATGTTCGTCGTGGGCAATGTTCGTCGTGGGCACTGCTCCTCGTGGGCACTGCTCCTTGCGGGCCCTGTTCCTCGCGGGCACAGCTCAACTGTCCCAGCGACACTGACGCCGTGACACGGGGCGCTCACTGAGCGTTGGGGCCACCTTGGACGGCCTAATCCGGAGCGCGCCTCTTCGGGTCCTGGTCCAGGGTGCGCTCGACTCCCGGCTGTTCTCAAGTCACCGCGCGGATCGCATCCGCGCGGTGATTGCATTGGATGCCGCCTCGGAGCGAGGGTCGACCCAGTCGATGTCGAACTTGCGGAACCAGGTGCGCTGGCGACGGGCGAACTGCCGAGTTCGAAGGGCGATCTCGTCCAAGCCCTCCGCTTGGGAGAGCTCGCCGGTGCCGACCGCGGCCGCCGCCTTGTAGCCGAGCGCCTGAGAAGCTGACGGCCCCAACCCCCGGCCGGAGAGGACCCTCGCGGCCTCCTCTGGCCAGCCGGCGCGGAGCATTTCGTCCGTCCTCAGGCGGATCCTCCTGTCCAGCTCTTCGGTCGGTAGCTCGAGCCCGACGATGACCGCCCGCGCCTCCCGCGGCGACGGCCCGTCGCTCCACTGGCTCTGGTGAGCGCTCATGGTCTGCCCGGTCTGCTGCCAGACCTCGAGGGCCCGGACGGTCCGTCGCCGGTCATTGACGTGAATCCGCTCCGCCGACTCGGGGTCCACCGCTGCGAGCTCTGCGTGGAGGGCCGCATCGCCCTCACGCTCGGCCCGCTCCATCAGGAGCGCCCGCAGCTCCGGATCCGCCGGGGGGCCGTTGAAGACCCCGCGCAGCATGGCGGCGAGATAGAGCCCGGTCCCTCCGACGAAGAGCGCAGAGGAGCCCCTGGACTCGAGCCCGAGCAGCGCCTCCTCCACCATGCCCAGGTACGACTGCAGGTCGAAGCGCCGCTCGGGATCAGCCACATCGATCAGGTGATGGGGTACCTGAGCCCGCTCCTCCAGCGTCGGCTTGGCCGTCCCGATGTCGAGCCCGCGGTAGACCGTCATCGAGTCCAGAGCGATGATCTCCGCCCCCAACTCCGCTGCCACGCGGAGGCCCAGGCCCGTCTTGCCCGAGGCCGTGGGACCCACCAAGAACCGGAGCGGGACCCGATCCAGGACATGTTCTTGGGCCTCGCCGTCGGGGTTCATGCCGGAATCGTAAGCCTTCCGGGTGCAAGGGGTCGGTCGTGCTGGAACTAGACAGGTCGTAAGGCGACGATCTCCCCCATGGACCGTGTCTTCTCGCTCGCCCTCGCTCTCGCCCTCGCCATCCCCGCCCCGGCCGCCACCACCCGGCCCCAGGAGACGCCGCCGCAGCTCCCCCCGGGGCTCGAGCGCGCCGCCGCCCCCTCGTCCATCGACGTCGCCTCCGACGGCGAGCCCGCGGCCCCCGGCAGGATCCCGGAGGACACCGCCCCTGGCGCCCGCGCCCTCTGGACCCAGCTCGCCGGGAGCCTCTCCGTCGATGACGGGACCCCCGCCGCCGACGCGCCTCGCGCCTTCGAGCTCGAGTTCGATGTGCGCAGCCGGCAGGCCTCTGGGACCCAGAACTTCAGCGCGCGCTTCCACTACCTCGACGAGGGGCCCGGCCTCGTGCGCGGGGTCGTGCTCGACGACCAGCGCGCCGAGCGCAGCACCCAGATGCGCGGTCTCGACGAGCGCGGCAAGCTCCAGTACTGGTATCGCAAGGTGAGCGGTGAGGGGCAGACCGACGGGTGGGAGTCCCTGCGCGGTCGGGACTCCAAGGAGAGCCGCGCCGAGATCGACAGCTGGGCCGCCATCTCCTTCGACATCGCCCGCCTCACGCGCCCCTCGAGCTTCCGCATCCTCTCCCTCCGAGAGCGCGTGCTGCTTCCCGCGGAGGACGGGGCGTCGCCGCTCACCCTCCGCTTTGAGGGCGACCCGCGCGGCGTGGTCCTTCCGGGGACGGACATCGAGGGCGTACGCGACGGACGCAAGCAACCGATCAGCGCGCTCTGCTCCGGGCTCAAATGGCTCGAACTTCAGACCCCGGACTTCCGTGACTTCCGTGAGCTCAACGGGCGGCGGCCAAAGGCCCGGCCATTCCGGCTGGTCTTCGGGCTGGATCCCGCCTCGGGTCGCCCGCAGATCGTCCTCGTGTCGCCGGGCAGCGAAGGTCCCCTCCAGGTCCCCGGCGCCGTGCTCGTCCAGAGCACCGAGTGGCTGCTTCACCCGGAGGGCGCCGCGGCGCGCGACCAGAGCTGGCTGCCAGGGCGCTTCTTCGCCTACGAGACGGTCGGGACGGGGCCGAACCCGGAAGCCCTCCGCTTCTCCGACGTCCCCCGCGCCGACCTCTACTTCGTCGACGGAAACATGAGCGCCGACCTCGACCCGGCGTTCTTCCGCCCTCGCTGAGCCGCCTCCCAGCGGTCGCCCGGCTCTCCTGCCTGAGCCGAACGACTCGAAGCCCGATTGACACCAGCTCCACTTGCAGTGCGCGTTCTGCCCCGCGCCCCACCCGATGAGCGATCGCCGCCTCGCCCTCCTCACGCTCGTACTTGGCCTCGCCCTCGGCGCCACGTTCGGATCCCTGGCCGGGCGTGACGCCGTCCTCGCCTCACCGCAGCCCGTGCCGCGCGCCGAGGCCCCAGGACCCCTCTCCGAAGGCGCCCGTGCTGCTGAGCCGCTGTCCCCGCTGACCCTCTCGGGGCGCCGCGTCGCCGCCAGCGCGAGCTCGCCGTCGCCGGCTGCCCTTCGAGCATCGGCTGAGGAGGCGACTCGCGGAGCGCTGGCGCGCCTTGACGCCCTGCCCCTCGCGGCGGAGGGCCCCGAGGAGACAGGGGTGATCACCGGGCTGGTGATCGACCGGGCAGGCGCTCCGATCCGCGGCGTCCGGGTGGTGGCCAGCAGCCTCTCCCGGACGAAGCCGGTGCGCACGGATCTGGGAATCGGCCAGGAGTGGCAGGGCGCCAGGCCGCTCGCCGACGAGCTCACCGAGCAAGCGGTGCGGCTCGCGGCCCAGCGTGCGGGGCAACGAACCGCCCTCACCGACGAAGCGGGGCGCTTCAGGATCGCCGAGATCGGTGACGGGACCTACCGACTCGAGGCCTTCAAGGAGGGCGTGGAATTCAAGCACGCCGGGGCCAGCTATGGCCGCCACGGCGGGCGCCTCTGGCGGGCGGGCGGCACCAGTGCCCGGATCATCGGGACGCCGACTCAGTCCGTGCACCTCGATGTTCGACTGGAGGACGGCACGGCCCTTGACGAGGCCAAGGTCGAGGTCAGGTACCAGGTGAGAGACGCGTTCCATCCAGTCTTCATCGAGTGGATGAGGGGAAACACCGCCCTGCAGGTGAGCTCGAGGCCGGGGAGGATCCGAGCCCTTGCGCACGGGCCCAACTCCTCCAAGCTCACGAACGCCCCGCAGGAATATGCTTCTGAATGGGTCTCGTTCGGGCCTGGCGCCCCGCAGCGGGGCCCCGTCCTCCTCGAGGTGCGACCGCGGGGTCTGCTCGGCGTTCGGGTCGAGGTCGAGGATGACACCGCCTCGATCCTCGACCATCAGATCAACGTCAGGGTCGAAGGCCCCCACGGCGACGTCGGTGAGCTGATCGCCAGAGGGGCGCACTGGTGGTTCGAGGGGGTCTCTCCCGGTCAGGTGATGATCAAGGCTCGCCGTCAAGGCCGGGCCGAGGACATCGCCTCAGCGACCGCGAGCTTCGACGGGCGTTGGGGCACCGAGCGGCTGGCTGTCGACGTTCCAACGCCGGTCATCGTGAGCTGCATCGGGCCCGATGGAACGCTCCCATGCGACGTGACGTTCGAGCTTCGAGGCCTGGAGAATCGCACCAAGCTTCAGGCACGCCTTCGGTCCCCCGGTGAATACGCCATGGCCGTGACGCCGAAGCTGCAGCAGCTGCGCGAGGCTCAGCGATCCCTCTCCGCATCCCTGGGCACCCAGCTCGAAGGGAGGGGCAACTACACGCTGGTCGGCCAGTCAGGCCTCCTCGGAGAGGTGCACGCGCCCGTCACCGAGGAGACGTCGACGGTCACCCTCGCCTTCGACCCGCCGGCCTCGCTCTTGCTGACGATTGCCGTGGAAGCCCCCACGGAGTTCCGCGCCCAGCTGGACGGCCTGGCCGACGACGGGGTGAAGAGCGGGTGGAGGCACCTGAAGCGCCGCCCTCGACTTCGCTCGGGCCAGCCAGCCCCCTTGACGTTCGAGGCGGATGGCACCCTGCTCCTCACGGGCCTGCAGCCGGGCGTCCACCTCGTCACCGTCAGCAGCGAACGGGAGCGCTCCTACATCCTCCCCGGTGCGGGCGACCTCCCCAGGGACCCCATCACGGTGACGGCGGCTCTCTCGATCCAGGCCGGGGAGAACGTCCACGAGGTCACGATCCCTGAACGGTTCGAGCTCCAGGTCCACGCGCCGGATCATCCGGTCGGGACCCAGCTGAACCTGCTGCCTACAGGCCCGCCAGCGGGAAGGAATCGCTCCGCAGGGGATCACCGCTCCGCCCTCGATGACCAGCACGGGGCGGTCATCGAGCGCGTCCCGCGAGGCACCTACTCGCTGCTAGTGAGCTGGCGGGACGGCAGCTCCCGACGGGAGGTCACGGTGCCCGGACCGGCGATCACCCTCGAGCGAACGAAGCTGCGCGGGTTCAGGATCACGAGAGTTCGCCCCGGCGGCCTCGCCGTTTCCGCCGGCCTGCGGAATGGCGACCTCCTGGTTGAGGTCGATGGGCAGCCG
>CALLKX010000026.1 GCA_938083085.1 uncultured bacterium | reverse complement strand
GCCGAGGCCTTCTCCGCGATGCGGAAGGCGCCGGGTGCGTAGTACACGAAGTCCGTCTGGTCCCCGAACAGCCGGTCCTGCTGCTTGCCGAGGCGCGCGATCATGTCGTCGTAGAGCGGGTAGACGTTGTTGGCCCACGCCTCCTCGTCGAACGTCTCCACCAGCTCCGCGAGCTTCTCGGGGTACTCGTCCGCGAGGTTGACGCTCTCGGAGAAGTCCTCGGCGACGTGGTAGAGCTCCCACTCGTCGTCCTCGAAGGGCAGCACGACGTTGGTCTCCCAGGGCATCCGATTGCCGTGGATCGTGACCGCCTTCCAGCCGTCCTCCCAGATCGCCCGGTTGCCGAACATCTCGTAGTACTGGCGCTTCTTCGCGTTGGGGGCGTCCGCGTTGTCGAACGAGTAGTTCATGGGGACGCCGGTCATGGGCTGCTGCGGGACCCCGTGGTACTCCTCCGGAACCTTCACGCCCGTCGCGGCGAGGATCGTCGGCGCGATGTCGCTGATGTGGTGGTACTGGGAGCGGATCTCGCCCTTGGCCTCGATGCCGTTGGGCCAGTGCACGATCAGCGCGTCTTGCTGCCCGCCGCGGTGCTCGGACTGCTTGAAGTACTTGAACGGCGTGTTGCCCGCCATCGCCCAACCGGCGTGATAGTGGGGGTAGGTGTCCGCCTGGCCCCAGTTCTCGAGCGCGCGCATGTTGGCGTCGAAGGGCGTCTGCATGCCGTTGAGCACGTAGGTCTCGTTGAACGTCCCGGCGAGGCCGCCCTCGCCGCTCGCGCCGTTGTCGGAGGTGACGAAGATGAGCGTGTCGTCGAGCTCACCGATGCGCTCCAGCGTCTCGACGACGCGACCAATCTGGGCGTCGCAGTACTCGAGTTGGGCGGCGAAGACCTCCATCTGGCGGGCGTAGAGGCGCTTCTCGTCCGCGTTGAGCGAGTCCCACGCGGGGATCACGTCGAGGCGCCCGCTGAGCTGGGTGTCCGCGGGGATGATGCCGAGGCGCTTCTGGTTCGCGACGATCTCCTCGCGGACCTTGTCCCAACCCTGGTCGAACTTGCCGCGGTACCGGTCGATGTAGTCGGCCGGAGCGTGGTGCGGCGAGTGCATGGAGCCCGACGCCCAGAGCATCATGAACGGAAGCTCGGGCTGCAGGGACTTGTGTCCGGTGACCCAGTCGATGGCGCGGTCTGCGAGGTCATGGTCCAGGTGTTCGGAGACCCGGTGGGGCTCGGGGTGGTGGTCGTTCCACATGACCGGGACGAACTGGTGCACGTCCGCCGCCATGAACACATAGGAGTGTTGGAAGCCCTCATCGCTGGGCCAGCGGTCGAAGGGGCCGACCTGTGAGACCTCGTACAGGGGCGTGTGGTCCCACTTGCCGATCGCGTAGTTCACGTACCCCGTCTCCTCGAGGTAGTTGGCCACGGACTTGGCGCTGGGGGGGACCATCGCGTTGTACCCGGGGAACCCCATGGCCGTCAGCGCGTGGCTGCCGAGCCCGATGGAGTGCGGGTTGCGGCCAGCCATCAGGGTGGCGCGTGACGGAGAGCAGAGGGCGGTGGTGTGGAAGTTGTTGTACTTCAGGCCGCCCGCCGCGAGCCGGTCGATGTTGGGCGTCTCGATCAGCCCGCCGAAGGCGCCGAGCTGTGCGAAGCCCGTGTCATCGAGGAGAAAGATGATGACGTTGGGCGCGTCTTCGGGCGGGCGGGTGGGCTCCGGCCACCACTCGACGGACTTCTCGTACGACCGGTCGATCTTGCCGCCGAACTCGGGGGCGGCGGGGCCGTCGCCGTTCAGGAACTGGCAGCCGGCGAGGGAGACCGTGGCGAAGAGGATTCCGGGAAGGAGTCTCATGGGTGCGTGCATTGGGGTGACGAGGGGTATCGAGGGGCTATTTGAGGGATAACCCTATGGGCAGTTGCCCGGCCTGTCGAGTCTCAATCTGGACACATTGGCCGCGCCGCCGGGCCGGTACGGCCGCCTGGGCCCTCTTCCAGCCGGCCCACTCGTGTCGGCGTCAGGTCAGACGCTCGAGTTCCTCGCCCCAGTCGCCACCGAGGATCGGATAGCGGCACCAGGTCTTCGGGTCCAGGCTCTCGTCGTCCAGGTGGAAGGAAGGAGCGATCCGCTCCCGCTTCCACTGGTTGCGAACCCAGAGGCCGAAGAAGCGCCGGATCCAGCCGATCAGGGTCGGCCGCGCGTGGCCGGGGAAGCGCCCGGCGAGGGAGTCGAGCACCGCCTGGGGGGCGAGCCGGTCGCGGATGTAGAGCTCTTCGATCGCGTCGAGTACGTCGTAGGGCATCAGGTCGTCCTCGTCCCGCTGAGCCGCGGCCGGGGGACGAAGCTCCGCCGTCGGCCGCTGATCCGTGATCACGCTCAGCTCGGGCCGGGGCGCCCCGCCGCCGGGGCCGTGGCGCTCCATCCAGCCGAGCCAGGCGAGGACGAAGGTCTTGTCGACTCCTGAGATGGGGGCCAGGCCACCGCTGGAGTCCCCGTCCATCGTGGTGTATCCGACGGCGGCCTCCGAGCGGTTGCTGGTGGCCACGAGGATCGCGCGCGCCTCGTTGGCGAGCCCCCAGATGGATGGGCTGCGGATCCGGGCCTGGAGGTTCTGAAGCGTGAGGTCGTCGCGCTTCCAGTCGAGGCCGCGGCCCAGCGCCGCCTCGAGCGCCGCCCGATAGGCCTCGAGCATGGGCTGCACGTCCAGCACGAAGTAGCGCGCGCCGAGGGCGGCGGCGGTGCGCTCGGCGGCGTCTCGGGTCACCGCTCCGCTGTTCTCCGTGGGCTGATACGCGCAGGTGAGGAGCTGCGCCATGAACGGCTGCTCGTCGTCGAGCCCCAGCCGTCGCGCGAAGGCCTCGGAGCCAAGCTCGGCGCACCCCAGCCGGACCATCTCCGCCACGAGCACCGCGCAGGTGGCCGAGTCTGCGCCGCCCGAGAGGGAGATCACGTAGCCCGTGCTGCGGGTCTTGCGGGCGTAGTCGAAGAGCGCGAGGCCCACCATGCGGGTGAACTCCTCGAAGGGAAGCTCGGCCGCCGGGACCGACTCCCAATCCGGGCGGCCCGGGCTCGCGGTCTCCTTCGCGGGCTCCGTCGCGGGCTCCGTCGCGGGCTGGCCCCAGTCGAACTCCAAGGAGCGCGGAACGGGCGCGCGATCGGGGAGCGCGAGGATCGTCGAAGCCACCTGGACCTCGCCGAAGCTGAAGCGCGGCGTCCGGGCGAGCAGCTCCCCGCCGGCGGCGATGTAGGAGGCGCCGTCGTAGAGGGCCCTCCCTGCCTCGTTGCCGAGGAGGTTGGCGTAGAGGTAGGCGACGCCGAGGTCCGCGGAGCTGCCCTCGATCAACGACTCGCGGACGTGGCGCTTGCCGAAGGCGAAGTGGCTGGCGCTCGGGTTGAGGAGCGCGTGGGCTCCGCGGGCTACGAGCCGCTTGCCGGGTCGATCGTCGACCCAGGCGTCCTCGCAGATCTCGAAGCCGAGGCGCAGGCCGCCCACGTCGAAGAGGACCTCGCCGATGGGGACCTCGTTGGCGCCGCCGCAGGCGGGCAGTCCGCGAGCGTCATGGGTCTCTTCCGTCCCGGCCGGCCACGGGCGGAACCACCGCGGCTCGTAGTGGATGCCGTCGCCGGCGAGGTGCTGCTTCGCCGCGAAGCCCGCGAGGCACCCGTCCACCATCACTGCCGTGACGTTGAACAGCTCACCCTCGTGCTCGAGGGGGAGGCCCGCCGTGACCACGAGGCCGCGGGAGTGGGGCAGGAGCTCTGCGAGGGAGTCCCAGGCACGCTCGGCGATGTGCGCCGAGTGAAAGGCGTCCTCGCACCCGTACCCGGTGAGGCAGAGCTCGGGGAGGAGCAGCAGCCGGGCACCCTGCGACCGCGCCTCGTCCACCGCCGAGATGGAGCGGCGGAGGTTCCCGCTCCAATCGAGCGGTGTCTGATTCAGGGCTGCGACAGCGAAGTGGGCACGTTCCATGGCGACTCCCAGCGGGGGGGACGTTAGTTTCGTCCGTCAGACCCGGTGCACCACCCGATGGGGACATATTTCAACCAGAAGGACCTCCAGACCCTGCGAGAGCTCCGCGCCACCCTCCTCGGGATGGAGCAGCGCCCCGATGGGGAGGCGGCGCAGCGCTACTGGGCGTCGCGCCGCACCCTGGAGCTCTACGATCAGGTCTTCGCCGCCCGGATCGGCTGGAAGTGGGCGGCGGTCCTCGACGAGGTGGAGCAGCGCGGCGGCCTACCGGCGCCTCGGACGGTCCTCGACTGGGGCACAGGGACCGGGGTCGCGGCGCGGACGGTGTTGCGCCGGATCGCCGCGTCGGGGCTCCCCGACCAGGTGGTCCTCCTCGACCGCGATGAGACCGCGCGGGAGTTTGCGGCGGCGTCCCTGCGGGCCGAATTCCCGGGCCTCGCGGTCGAGACCACCGCGGAGGTGCCCGAGCGCGCCTTCGACCTCGTGCTCGCGAGCCACGTGCTGGACGAGCTAGAGGACGACGACCTCCCGCCCCTCATCGCCACGGCGGCCGCAGCGGATCAGGTCCTCTGGGTCGAGCCGGGGAGCATGGTGACCTCGCGCCGCCTCGGCGCGCAGCGCGCGGTCTTGCTCGAGACCCACGACGTGGTCGCGCCCTGCCCACACCGCGGTGCCTGCGGCGTGCTGGCCGAGGGGCACGAGCGCGACTGGTGTCACCTGTTCGCCCGCCCGCCCGCCGAGGTCCACACCACCGGCGAGTGGAGCGAGATCCACCGCGAGCTGCGCATCGACCTGCGCAGCCTGCCGTACTCGTTCCTGGCCCTGCGCCGCGCGCCAGTGGAGCACCCCGGCGCCGGGCGCCTGCTGGGCCGGCCGCGCTTCCAGAAGGGTCGCGTGCTGCTCGACCTGTGCGACGCAGAGGGTGCCGAGACCCGGCCCATGCTCCAGCGCACGGACAAGGCGCTCTTCAAGGCCCTCAAGGACTGCGCCGGCGAGGTCGTGCTCATGGAGCGCGACGGCGACCGGCTGACCCGTCGCCCTTGACCTCTACCGCGAACGCCGATGGCCATGCACGCTCTCTTCGCTCTGTCCCTCGTCCTCGCACCTCAGCAGCCGGCTGAACGGCCCTTCGCGCCCGCACCGGCCCAGGCGGTCCACCTGGCCGACGGGATCAAGATCGGTGAGGTGACCGACCGATCGGCCATCGTCTGGGTCCGCCTGACGGCCACGGCCGAGCGGAACGCCGCCGGCCGGGCCTGGCCCGAGGGGGCCGACGCGCTGCCCGCGGACGCCGACCTCGGGGAGATGGTGGACGCCGTGCGGGGTGCCGCAGGCGAGGTGCGCCTCACCTGGTGGATGGACCAGCAGGGTGCCCCCCGTGAGAGCTCCCCGTGGGTGAAGGTGGACCCCGCCAGGGACTTCACGCACCAGTTCCAGCTCGACGGCACGCTGGCGCCGGGTCAGCGCTACGGAGTGCTGGTGGAGGGACGAGCCGGCGAGGAGGCTGCCCCGCAGTGCCGCATGGAGGGGGCGCTGCGCACGGCGCCCGCGGCGGGCGCGGCGGCGCCTGGCCGCTTCACCGTGGTCACCGGGCAGTCCTACCTGCGCCGTGACGACCCCGCGCGGGGCCACCGGATCTACGGGCACATGCTCACGCTCGACCCCGACTTCTTCGTGCACACCGGGGATGTGGTCTACCACGACAAGCCCGGACCCTTCGCGAAGTCGCCCGAGCTCGCTCGCTACAAGTGGAACCGCATCTACGCCATGCCGCTCCAGCGGGACTTCCACGCGCAGGTGCCGTCATGGTTCATGACCGACGACCACGACGTGCTGAAGAACGACTGCTGGCCCGGTCAGCGCTACGGGGATCTCTCCTGGGATGAGGGGCTCGCCATCTATCGGGAGCAGACCCCCGCAGGCCCAAAGCCCTATCGCCGCGTGCGGTGGGGGAAGGATCTCGAGGTGTGGTTCGTGGAGGGCCGCGAGTTCCGCAGCCCCAACCGCATGGAGGATGGCCCCGAGAAGTCCATCTGGGGGGCGGAGCAGAAGGCCTGGTTCAAGGAGACCTTCGCGGCCTCCGACGCCACGTTCCGCGTCCTGGTCTCCTCCACGCCCATCGTTGGGCCGGACCGCTCCAGCAAGAAGGACAACCACGCGAACGCCGCGTTCCGCCATGAGGGAGACGAGCTGCGCGCCTTCCTCGCCTCGCAGCCGGACGCCTACGTGGTCTGCGGCGACCGCCATTGGCAGTACGTCTCGGAGGACGCCGCCACCGGGCTGCGCGAGTACTCCTGCGGGCCCACGACGGACAAGCACGCCGGCGGCTTCAGCCAGAAGAACCGCTCGGACGCCCACCGCTACCTGAAGGTCTGCGGCGGCTTCCTCGAGGTCAGCCTCGAGTACGAAGGGGGCGAGCCCACCCTCGCCTTCCGGCATCACGCCGTGGACGGGTCCCTGAACCACGAGGACCGGCGGACCGTGACCGAGGGGCGTTGAGCCCGGCGCGCGGCGCTCAGCCCTCGCCGGCGACGCCGAGCTCCTCGGCGTGAGGCTTCATGGCGTCGATGATGAACTGGATGTGCTCGGTGAGGTCAGCGCCGAGGAACTCGATCCCCGCGGCCACCTCGTCGCGCTCGACGCCGGCGGCGAAGGACTTCTGCTTGAGCTTCTTCTTCACGCTCTTGGGCGTGAGGGTCGAGATGCCCTCCGGCCGCACCAGGCAGCAGGCGCCCACGAAGCCTGTGAGCTCGTCGCAGGCCACGAGGGCCTTGTCCAGGAGCGAGTCGTGGGGGACGCCCCACTTGGTGTAGTGGGCGCTGACGGCGTGGGCGACCTCGGGCTCGCCCTGCTCCTCGAGCCAGGCGACGATCTTCTTCGGGTGCTCCTCGGGCCAGCGGTCGTAGTCCGCGTCGTGCAGGAGCCCCGCGAGGCCGAAGCGCTCCTCGTCGGCGTCTCCTGCGCCGTACCGGTGTGCGGCGGCGCGCATCACCACCTCCACGGCCCGGGCGTGGGTCATGAGGGCCTCGGAGTCGGTCCACGAGCGGAGGAGCTCGTACGCGGCGTCGCGGGTCAGGGTCATGGGCGCCAGCCTAACCACAGGGGAGCCCCCGCGCGGGCCCCTGCTGGGTGGGTTCCGAACGAGGCTCGTCGGGTCTCAGTCGCCGATCACGGCCTGGTCGGTCGCGAGGACCTCGGGCGCGTGGGAGCGCGAGTCGTAGAGGCGCACGAAGTCGGCGGCCTCGGCGACCTTCGAGGCGCGCAGGTCATCCACCCAGTGCGGCGGGACGGCCTGGAAGAGCAGGCGGGCGTGGATCGTGAGGGGCCCGTCCGCGCCGGGGACCTCGACGACGTAGGCGGTGCGATCCGAGCCGCCGATGAAGTCCTCGTCGTCGCCGATCCCGGCGGGGGCGGTCTCGGCCACGTGGGGTCCGTCCGGGCGCCAGCCCCTGGGCAGGAGCCGGTTGTCCTTGCTCCGGACCGCCATGCGGGTGAGCTGCGAGGTCGGCGCGCCGGCGGCGTCCAGCGCGACCAACTCGTAGACCTGGGGCGCGGAGGCGTCCTGAACGATCCGGGTCTGGTGGGGGATGGCGAAGGGGTCCTTCGGCCCCTCGATGCGCCCATCCTCGGACACGGTCCCGCTGGACCAGACGACGCCGCCTCGGTCCTCGACGGTCACCTCCACCCAGACCCTGCGGCCCGGGTAGCCGGTAGGCAGCTTGTGGCCGGTGAGGTTCTCCACACGCACGCTGAAGTCCAGGCGGTCGCCGTCCCGGGACGCGTCCTCGAGGGTCAGGTGCGCGGTGCGCCGAGCGAGCTGGCGGCGGGTCTGTTCAGCGGTCTCTCGCAGGGCCTCGGGCGGCGCCAGGATGCCGAGCTCGGTGGCGTGGTCCGCCATGAGGTCGAGCATGAAGGCGTTGCCGCCCACGAAGCGGTGGCCGCGCACCTCGGGGCGCTCGTCGATGAACCCGAAGTCGAAGCCGCCCGGGTTGTGGGCGATGCGCAGCTCGTCCTGGTCCTCCATGTGGCACTGCTGGCAGCTCCGGGAGTCCTCGGTGACCTCGTCCTCGTAGGAGTAGACGCTGTTGCGCCACTCGAGGTACGGCGACTGCTCAGGGAAGGCCTCGCCACCGTGGTGGCTCGTCTGGGTGTGGCAGGTGGCGCACACCGAGGACAGGACCATGTGCTCCCCGTAGGTGACCTCGTAGCCCGTGTGCACGCGCATGGGGCCGGCGGCGGGATCCGGATAAGGACCCCAGATCCGCGCCTGCAGGTCATGGGGCGGGCGGCCGTCGAAGGTGGAGGCGTCCCCGAGGCCCTCGCCGGTCATGCGGTGGCACACGGTGCAGGTGACCCCGTCCATGGCGGCGGGGTCCTCGAGCAGCGCCGCCATGGAGCGCGTCGGGTTCCCCATCAAGCGGTCGTGGTGGTGGGCGGCGGGGGCGTGGCAGCGCAGGCAGAGGGACTCCACCTCCGCGCGATCCAAGGTCCCGTCAGCCTCGCCGAGCTCGATCTCCCGGGCCATCTTCGCGCGCCAGTAGGGATCGAAGAACGACTGGGCCATCATCGTCCCCTTCCACAGCCCATGGGGCGAGCCGTCCGCGCCGTCCGGGCGGGTGAGAGCCGCGGCGTTCGGGCTCTGGTCGTGGCAGCGGGCGCAGCTCTCCGCGAGCTGGAAGACGTGCGCCCCTCCCTCCTCATCGCCATCCTGCAGGGACGGGAGAGCGAGGAGTGGGACGATGAGCAGCGCCAGCTTCATGGCCCCGATTGCACGGGATCCCAGGTCGGGCGGAAAGGGGAAACCCTTATCGGCCTCGCGGGTCGGCCCAGCGGGCTCGTCTGCGATCAGCGCCCGAGGGCCGCGAGGACTCGTTCCTTCACGGAGGTCATGGGCACCGCGCCGCTGCCGTCGAGGTCGCCGTCCACCGGCATCGACGAGAGCCAGATGGGCCCGTCCACGGGATCCTCGGGGATCAGCCCGTGGCTGCCCTTGATCAGCGAGGCGTCCAGCGGGATCACGTCCATCAGGTAGCGCATGCCGAGCTTCTTCTGGGCGAGGCGGCGGGCCATGCGCAGCGCCGGGACCTTCAGGTCAGGGTCCACGAACATCTCTACCGGGTCGTAGCCCGGCTTGCGGTGGATGTCGACGGTGCGCGCGAAGTCAGGCTCGCCCGCCGGATCGGACCAGTAGTAGTAGGTGAACCAGGCGTCGGGGTCGGAGAGCGCCACGAGGGTGCCGGCGTTGGGGTGATCGAGGCCCGCCTCGCGCTTGCCGTCCTGGTCGAGCACCGCCGCCACCCCGGGGAGGCCCTCGAGCAGCTCGCGCGCGGCCGCTGTGGCGGCCTCGTCCTGGCAGTAGACGTGGGCGACCTGGTGGTCCGCCACGGCGAAGGCGCGGCTGGCGAAGGTGTCGAGCACGTCGCCCTTGGGCGTCGGGCGCGCAGCCAGGAGGCCCGCGTCCCGCAGGGCTCGGTTGATGTGCACGGGGCGCGACACGTCCCGGATGCCGTACTCGCTGACCACGATGGTCTCGGCGCCGTGGCGGTCCGCGGCGGCGACCAGGTCGCCCACGACCCCGTCGATCTCCCGCAGGGCCTGGACCGAGCGCGGGTCGGTGGGCCCGAAGCGCTGGTGGTCGTAGTCGAGATGGGGGAGGTAGGCCATGGTCAGGGTCGGCCGGTGCTCCTCCATGGTCGCGATGGTCACGTCCGCGATCCAACGGCTGGAGGGCAGCCCGGCCTTCGGCCCCCAGAAGTCGAAGAAGGGGAAGGCGCCGTGGCGCTGCTCCTGGGCCTCGCCGAACTCCGGGGGGGTGGAGTAGATGGCCACCTGCTTGGCGCCGTCCGCGAAGTAAAAGGGCCGCGGCGTGATCGAGCGGTCCACCGCGGCGCCCATGTTCCACCACCAGAAGAGCTTGGCGCATGTGAAGCTCGGGTCGAGCCGGCGGGCGGCCTCGTAGACCTTCTCGCCGCCCACGAGGTGATTGGACTGACGCCAGAGGGCCACGTCACGACTCGCGGGGTCGCACCACCCGTTCCCGACGGCGCCGTGGGCTGCCGGCAGCGCGCCCGTGAGCATCGTGGCCTGGGCGGAGCAGGTCACGGCCGGGAGGACCGCGGCCATGGGCGACATTCCGCCGCGGGCGGCGAGGGCCGCGAGGTGGGGTGTGGCGTCAGCCTGAACCTGGCGGGGCGTGAGGCCGACGACATCGAGGAGGAGGACCGGTTTCATCGGACCTGCGATCCTATCGCGCGGGTGATCGGGAGCGCGATGCGGGTACGATGGAACCCATGGTCGGCAAGTGGATCTCGAACCTCTTCTCCCGCAAGCCCGTGCTCGTGAAGGGCGGAGCCAAGGTCGTCGAGGGTGAGGCTCGCAGCGTCGACCTCGGGGACCCCCACGCTGGGGGCACGCGGCTCCTGCTCTGCAAGGTAGACGGGGAGATTCACGCGCTGGACTCGCGCTGTCCCCACGCGGACGGGCAGATCCAGTCGGGCCCGCTTGAGAAGGGGCGCTACGCGGTCTGTCCGCTGCACCGCTATCTCTTCGATCCCGCGACGGGGGCGGCCCAGGGCGTCGCCTGCAAGCCGGCGCGGCGGTTCAAGACGCGCCAGCAGGGCGACGACGTCGAGGTCTTCATCTGAGCTGGGCCCCTCTGTCGGGGCACGCCGCGCTCAGAAGGTCATGACCCGCATGCGGATCCGCTCGGCGGTCGCGGGGTCGTCGCAGCGCACGTGAACCACGGTCCGGCGGGCGTCGTAGGGCTCGACGAAGGTCAGCACCTCGCGGCCGCGGACCTCGGTGCGCAGGCTGCGCTCGAGCCCGGCAGATTCGATCGGCCCGCTGGCCATGCTGCGGACGATGGCGCTCGTGCGCGCCCAGACCTGGTCGATGTCGCCGACGACGATCACGCCCTCGGTGCGGACCGCGGAGGAGGTGCCGATGCTGCCCTCGGTCTCGGTGATGCAGGCGCCGAGGAGCGGCAGCGCGAGGATGGAGGCGAGGAGCGGGAGTCTCATGCCGCCTTGCGGTTGAGGAGAGCGTCCCAGGCGCGGGAGCGCGTGCGGCGCTTGCGGCGGGCAGGGCGCGGTGTGGGCTCCGCCTCAGGCCGGCCCGCCGGCTCTGCCGTGGGAGCGGCGCCAATGTTCACTTCGAGCAGGTCCTCGGCGGCGGCGAGCGCCAGCGGCGCTGCCTGCGGACCGAAGCCGAGGTTGAGCGTGGTCCCCGTGGCGCGGGCGACCCGCTGCAGGATCGAGAGGTCGATCCCCTCGTAGCTCGGATTCTCCCACAGCTCGATGATGGCCGGGCGCACGTTGGCGCGCTCGGCGAGCTCCATCTGCGAGAGGCCCGCGGCCTTCCGGCAGCTTGCGATCAGCTCGGGGTAGTTCGGAAGGTCCTGGAAAGGCTCGCGCATGGGGATGGGGGTTGGGCCGGGTCTCATTCCGGCACTGCCCCCATCGACCGGATTGGGCCTGGACTTGTGCTCTGAACCGTCACTCTCGGATGGCTGGAGGCGAGCCGGGGCCGCCTGGTTGGGCGTCGCTGGTGGCAAGTGGGCCTCGGCGGGGCCCCCGGGTGGCCATCGGGGGGGGCCGAGACGTGGCTCCGCTGCCCGCCGGTGGCTCCCGTTCCGTCCGGTTAAACTCCCACGATGCCTGAACTTCCGGAGGTCGAGACCACCGCCGCGCTGATCCGGCCCCACGCCGAGGGGCGCGAGATCCTGGGGGCGGACGTGGATTGGGTCCGCTCGCTGGGCGGCGCGTCGCCCGATGAATTCACGGGCGCAATTCGTGGCGCGACCATCGCCGCGGTGCGTCGCAGGGCGAAGTGGGTCGTGATGGATCTCGAGCGGCGCGGGGAGCCCGCGGGGGCGCTGCTCTGTCACCTCCGCATGACCGGCCGGCTCGTCGCCGACCCCTGGGCGGAGCCGCCGCAGCCCTATCAGCGGGTCGAGTTGCACCTGCACCGGAAGGGGGACCCCCGGACTCGCCTGCGTTTTCTCGACGTCCGGAAGTTCGGCCGCTTCCGCTTCGCCCCGGAGGGAGCCGCGGCCCTGGAGCCCCTGGGGCCGGAACCCCTCGGCCCCGACTTCACGGTGGACCGCCTCGCGGCGGACCTCAAGGCGCGGCGTCGGGCGCTGAAGCCCCTGCTCCTCGATCAGGGCTTCGTGGCGGGCCTGGGGAACATCTACGTGGACGAGAGCCTGTTCCTGTCGGGCCTGCACCCCCTGCGACGGTCGGACCGCGTCCCGCGAGAGCGGGTGGAGCGGCTCCACGCCGCGATCCAGTCCACCCTCGTGGCCGCGATCGAGCGGGAGGGGTCGAGCTTCGACGCCTTCTACCGCACCCCCGAGGGGCAGCCGGGCTCGTATCAGCACCTCTTCAGGGTCTACGGGCGGGACGGGCAGCCCTGCACCGACTGCGGGCGGACCATCAAGAAGCTCGTGGTGGGGCAGCGCGGCACCCACATCTGCACCCGTTGTCAGCCCAGCCCTCGCCCGTCCCGGGGCGACCGACCGTAGAATCCCCGCCATGCTCGATACCACGAACTTCAAGAAGGGCCTCTGCGTCGTCCATCGCGACCAGCCGTGCATCATCGTCGACTACACCGTGTCGACGCCCACGGCCCGAGGTGGCAACACCATCTTCAAGACCAAGCTCCGGAACCTGAAGACGGGGCAGATCTACAACGACACGATCCGCAGCGGCGACAAGTTCTCCGAGGTGGACCTCGAGCGTCACAGCGCGTCGTACCTCTACAACGACGGCAAGCGCTGGTACTTCATGGACGACGAGTCCTACGAGCAGTTCGACCTCGGCCTTGAGGAAATGTCGGGGGATGAGCTCTACATCAGTGACGGGATGGAGGGCATCCAGGCCGTGCTCATCGACGGCGTCGTGGTCTCGATCCAGCTGCCCCTCAGCGTCGCCCTCGACGTGGTCGAGTGCGACCCGTCCATCAAGGGAGCCACGGCGCAGGCACAGCTCAAGCCCGCGGTCTGCTCCACCGGGCTCAAGGTGCAGGTGCCCTCCTACGTGGAGATCGGGACTCGCATCCGCGTCGACACCCGCGACGGCCACTTCCTCGAGCGCGAGAAGTAGGCCCGCCGTTCAGAACGTCCAGCTCACGCCGACGGTCGTCCTGAAGTCGTCGGGCAGGGGAACCACGCCGCTCGCGTTGGCGGCGGGCTCGTTGACCCGGTCCCAGACGAAGGACACGTCGAGCTCTAGGTCGTCCGTCAGGTCGACGGAGAGGGACGTGACCATGTTGTGGTTGTTCGCCGCCGTGTCAGGGAAGGGGACCGTCAGGCTGTAGCTCCACTTGAACTCGATGTTGGAGGTGATGTCCCAGTCGAATTCGCTCGAGAGCACGCCGGCGAAGGTGTCCTGGGTGGCGCCCTCGCTGGTCGCCCCGGCATCGAGTCGGGTGCTCTGGTAGGCCGGGCCAGCGCTCACCCGGAGCTTCTGGTCCAGCGTGTCGACCAGCTTGTAGCCGAGCGCGGAGTAGGGGCGGGTCCGCAGGTCGATGTTCTGGACCTTGTCCCGATAGAACTCGATCCCCGGCAGCGTCACGAAGGTCCGCTCGGTCAGGTAGAGGTCGAGGGTAGAGGTCAGGCGGTGGTTGTTGGCGGTCTCCACATCCTGGACCGTGCTGATCACGCCGGAGTACTTCGCCTGGGCCCGGGAGCGCGCGCGCTCGAGGAGCACGGTCGCGCCGCCGGTGAGGTCGACCTGGTCGGTGTTGCCGGACCGGGCGGCGAAGCCAAGGTCCAGGCTCCCCGACAAGCGCCCCTTCTTGCTGTCGCCCGCTGCCACCACGGCCAGCAGGTTCGACCGATCGATCTGAACCGTCCGGTCACTGACCACCCAGACCTTCTGCCCGTCCACGACCAGCCGCCCCGAGAAGACGCGGTTATCGTCGGTCACCACGAAGTCGGTCTGGGCCGAGTGGACCCGCGCGACGTCGTCGCGGTCAAAGGTCTGCAGGTCCAGCTTGTCGCTGTCGAAGTCGAGGCTGTCGTCCCGGACCCGCAGGAGCTCACCGCGCAGCCACTCGCCGGAGACGAGCTGGATCCAGTCCGCGCCGTCCTCCACATTCACGGACTGTGGGCCCTCGGGGACGGCGTCGGTGGGGGGGGGCTCGAGGTTGGCGTCGCTAGGGCTCCGAGCGCGCTCGAGGAGGTCGGGGACCGCGCAGCCCGGCGCGCAGGCCAAGGTCAGCGCGAGAGCGGAGGCCACCCGGCCCTTGAACAACGACATCACTCGTCGCGCTCCAGCGCGGCGCGGACGATCTCCTCGTAAACGGCGGGAGCACCGCGGTGGTACACGATCACTCGCTGGCGGAGGTCGTCGGGGCCGTCGACGGCCCACCACCCGTTGTCGGCTCTTGGGCCCGCCGTTTGGCGCGAGCGGGCGGCGTCTTCTGCAGCGTCTCTTCCTGCGGGTCCCTCGGGGGAGCCCTCGGCGGATCGCGAGAGCGGGGCGAAGGTGACGGCCTCGTCTCCGGTGAGCTCCAGGACCCGGACGATGACGGCGTCGTCGCCGAACGTCACGGGGCGGACGCGCTCGCTCAACCGCGCGCTCCCGTCGGGCGAGCCCACGCGGAACACCTGGGTGATCGACCGGCCGTCCATCTGTGTTCGTTGGAGTCGCTTCGACGCGGGCATGCCGCCCTCGAGGTTCACGAGGCTGCCGGGGTCGACGGCGTCCGGGGCAGTGCGGCGCCAGAGGACCTCACCGCGGGCGGTGATCGAGCGGCCGCCGCGACGCCAGTCGTCCCGAGAGACAGGACCCTGCGCACGGATCGCGATCAGGTCCCAGTCGCCCCTCGCAAACTGGACCGAGGGGCCGCCGGGGAAGATCATGAGGCGGCTCGGGTGGAGCCCCACGTCCCCGACCGGGGCCGACGCGGGGAGGCCGGGGATCATCAGCGGCCCGTCGAGGACCTCCGGGCGGTCGGGGGTCGGCACGAGGCACTCCGCCGGGGACGCGTCGGTACTCTCCGGCCCGAGGGAGAGCACATGCCGCGCGAGCAGGCCGCGTTCGTGTTCGGTCAGGGACTCGGCGAAGGAGGGCATGGCGGACCCCGGGATGCCCCTGTTGAGGGTGCGGGTCACCGCGGCGATGGTGTTGCCGTAGATGTAGCCGCCCTCCACGAAGCTCCGCGCGGGCCGCTCGAGCTCGGTGACGCCGTTGCCGTCGCCCTTCTCCCCGTGGCACTGGGCGCAGTGCAGCTCGTACAGCTCCGGGACGCTCTTGGGCGCGGGGCGGGCCGAGACGGCGAGCCCTGCGGGGAGCGCCGCGGTCGGGGCCGTCGCGGTGCCCACATGCACGGCGGTCGCGGCGGCGACCACGGCGGCGGTGGCGAGGGCGAGGCGGGGGAGGACCATGGCCCCCACAGGTTAGCGCCGCCCGGCCGGGCTGGCGCCATCGATCAGCTCGGGTCCCGCGCCATCTCGATCGCGCGGCGGCCCTGCTCCAGGTGGCGGTCCGTATGGGCGACCAGGTAGGCCCACATGTCTCCCATGCGGAGCTGCAGGAACGGCCCGAGCAGCGTGTTGGAGCGGGCGTGGAGGTCAATGCCCTCGCAGCGCTGCAGGAGTCTCACCATGCGATCGAGCTGGGCCTCGTAGCGCTGAAGGGTCGCCGCCACGGGGATCACACCCGGGTCCTGCAGGGGGTCGTAGCGACGCAGGGTCGGGCTCTTGAAGCGGATCCTGGGGGGGGCACCGCGCTGCTGCGGGACGCCCGGGGTCAGGGCTGCGCAGATGCGGCGCCCCAGCACTCCGGGGCGGTACTCATCCACCGGGGGACGGCCCCGCCGCTCTGCGCGCTCCACCGCCTTCTCCATGTGATGGAGGTACATGTCATTCGCACGGCCGATGTGCTCGAGGCAGTCGGCCGCGCTCCAGCGGCGCGCGGAGGGCCGGCGCTCGAGGTTCGCCCCGGGCAGGGCGCTCCAGTCCTGGAGCGTCACCTGGCGGTGTCGCTCCAGGTCCGCGTGGATGCCGGCGAGGGTGTCCGCGGTCCTCATGGGGCCCTTGACGGCTCAGGCGCGCATGCGCCAGACCGAGTCGACCTCGGGCACGCCGGGCCACTGCTCTGCGGCCAGCGCGAGGTACAGGGTCACGTCCGCAGGGTCGTACTTCCCGTCGAGGTCCGCGACGGTGCTTGAGATCTTGTCTGCGGCAGGCTTGGACTCCTCGACGCTCTTGATCATCCCGTCCTCATGCTCGACGCCGGTGCCGTCGAGGAAGTCGGTGACGATGTCCTTCGCGTTCTTCATGAGGTAGCTGCCGAAGAGCTCGTAGCAGAGCTCTGCGTTGCCGCCACGCACGAGGATCGAGTGGGCCGTCTTGGACCGCTTCGCGAAGGGGAGCTTGCGGATCGCGTGGGGCCTGAACTTCAGGGCCTGGGCGACCTCCCCGTCCAGCGGGCCGAAGCCGTCCTGCGCGAGTGACTCGTAGATCTGGAGGAAGCGCTCCTCCTTCATCTTCTTCAGCTGTTCGATGACCTGCATGGTGCTCTGTCGCAGCGGCGTGTGGAGCGCCGAAACGGGCCGAGAGACTACCAATAGATGGCGGGCAGCGCGCAGAATGCCGGATATGGAGGCCAGAACATCCACCGCCATCGAGTCCGGGGCGCCCGGCAACTTCCCCCGCGCCGAGGCCACCTTCGCCGCCCTCTCGTCGCTGTTCGTGGTGACCCTCGTGCTCACCAACGTCATCGGGACCAAGCTCTTCCAGCTCCCCGTTCCTGGCTTCCTCGAGGGGCTCGCGGGGGGCCCGACCGTGACGTTGACGTCGGGGATCATCACCTATCCGGTGACCTTCCTGCTGACCGATACGGTCGCGGAGATCTGGGGCCACCAGCGGGCTCGCTTCATGGTCTGGGCCGGTTTCCTCATGAGCTTCCTGATGCTCGGGATTCTCCAGCTCGCGATCCACCTGCCCCCCTCACCGATCTGGATGGTGGATGGGTTCGGGTTCGAGGATCACAAGGGCATGCAGAACGCGTTCCACGCGACGTTCTCTGCGCCGGGCGTCCTGCTGGCCTCCTCGATGACCGCGTACCTCGTGGCCCAGCTCTTCGACGTGAAGCTCTACCGCTTCTGGTGGAGGGTCACCGGGGGCAAGCACCTGTGGCTGCGGAACAACGGCTCCACCTGGATCAGCCAGCTCGTGGACACGAGCATCGTGAACTCGATCTTCTTGCGCTTCGGGCTGGGCCTCGAGTGGGAGCCGATCATGGCCATCATCGCAGCGAACTACCTGGTCAAGGTGGTCCTGGCCGTGATTGACACGCCGTTGATCTACGCGTCGCGCATGGGCCTCGAGAAGTGGCTGGGAATCGAGCACGACCCGAGCCGCGCCGACGCGCCCCTCGCCTGAGTCAACCCGGCGGTGGGGTGGGAGCGGGGGCCTGGCCGGAGCCGCCCGCGCTCCCCTGGCTTCAGCTCACCCCGTCGATGGTCAGGACCCTGGCCCGGAAGCGGGCGGGCTGACCGGCGAGCGGGTGGTTCGCATCCAGGATCACCGCGTCGGGGTTGATCTCGATGATCACGGCGTCGATCTCGGCGGCGCCGTCCTGGTCGTCCTCGACCGTGACGCCGATGGCGATGCCCTTCTCGAGGGGCATATCCTCCGGGAAGTCCTCGCGCGGGACCGAGACGATGGCCTCAGGATCGTGGGGCCCGAAGGCCTCTCCGGCGGGGCAAGTCACGTCGATGGCGCCGCCAACTTCGAGGCCGTTGAGCGCCTCCTCGACGGTCGGGGGCAGCTCGCCGTCACCCACCCGGACCTCAAGGGCGTCGCTGTCTTCCGTCGTCTCCAGGATATCTCCGTCGCCGTCGATGAGCTCGATCTCGAGCTCAACGACGGACCCTTGCTTGATCGTCGTCATGGGTGGTGTTCGCCCTTGTGGGCGGGCCTGTGGTCGGGGCTGTGGTCGGGGCTGTGGTCGGGACCTGCTTGGACCCGGGGTGGGGAAGAGGGGTCGCGGGCACCAGGGTGTCCGGGGTGTGGGCGGGCGCGGAGGGGCGCAGGTAGGTGTAGCTGGCCAGGGCGCCCTCGAAGCGCCGCCAGAACAGCGCGGACTCCTCGAAGGTGAGGCGCCCGGCCTCGAGGGCGTCCTCCACATGGCCGCGCAGCGAGCGCAGGAGGTCCGCCTCGGAGTAGTCGACGTACTCGAGCACTTCGCGGACGCGGTCGCCCCGCAGGACGTTGGTGAGCTTCGAGCGGCCCGAATCATCCAGGTCCACGTGCACGATGTTCGTGTTCCCGAACAGGTTGTGCATGTCGCCGAGGATCTCCTGGTAGGCGCCGACCAGGAAGAAGGCCATGAAGTACGCGTCGTCGGGCTGCTGGTCGTGCACCTCGAGGGTGTGCTTGACGCCGCGCAGATCGATGAACTTCTTGATCGTGCCGTCGGAGTCGCAGGTCAGGTCGGCGAGCACCGTGCGGCGGCGCGGCTCCTCGTCCAGCCGTTGGATGGGCATCACGGGGAACATCTGGCCAATGGCCCAGGCGTCGGGCAGAGACTGAAACACCGACATGTTCAGGAACATGGTGTCCGCGAGGGCCTTCTCGAGATCGTCGAGGTCCTCGGGCGCGTACTCAACCCTCCGGGCTGTATTGAGGACGGCGCGGCAGGCCCGCCAGAAGTGCTCCTCGACCTGGGCGCGCTCGTCCAGTCCAAGCTGCCCTGTGTTGAACAGGAGCATCGCCTGCTCCCGAAGGTCGAGGGCGTCGTGGTAGACCTCGAGGTACTTGCGCGGGGTGACCAGGCCCGGGAGCTCGGCCATGGACTGGACCACCTCGGGGGCATCCTGGGCCACCGGGGCGGTCTCGTCGGAGGGGTCGAAGGTGGTCACGCCCACCGCCTCCGCGATCAGCACCGCGTGGTGGGCCACGAGTGCGCGGCCGGACTCCGTGACGATCGTAGGGGCCGCTATCCCGTTCTCCTGGACGGCCTCCGCGAGGGCGTAGACCACGTCGTTGGCGTACTCCTGGAGGGAGTAGTTCTTGCTCGACTCGAAGTCGGTGCAGGAGCCGTCGTAGTCGATGCCGAGGCCGCCCCCCGCGTCGAACCATCGGATGTTGGCGCCCAGTCGGGTGAGGCCCACGAGGATGTTCGTGGCCTCGCGCATGGCGTGCTTGATCGAGCGAATGTGCGTGATCTGGCTGCCGATGTGGAAGTGCAGCAGCTCGAGGCAGTCGAGCATGTCCTCGTCACGGAGGACCTCGACGAGCTGCACGATCTCGCGCGTTGTGAGGCCGAACTTGGAGCGGTCGCCGACCGAGTCCTGCCAGCGCCCCGACGATCGGAAGGAGAGCTTGCAGCGCACCCCGATGCGCGGCCGGATCTCGAGGCTCCGCGAGGCCTCGATGATGGTGCGCAGCTCGGTGAACTTCTCGACGACGATGATCGGCGTGATCCCGAGCTTCGAGGACAGTATGGCCGTCTCCACGTACTCGGCATCCTTGTACCCGTTGCAGATCATCAGCGCATGCTCGCCGGCCTCGAGGGCGATGCCCGCGATGAGCTCCGGCTTGCTACCGACCTCGAGCCCCATGCCAAAGCGGCGGCCCTCACTCATGAGGGTCTCGACCACGGGGCGCTCCTGGTTCACCTTGATCGGGAACACGCCGCGGAAGGGTGCCTCGTACCCGAACTCTTCCCGGGCGTTCTGAAAGGCGCCGTTGAGGTCGCGAACGCGCGCGCGAAGGAGCCCGTCGAAGCGGAGCAGCAGCGGCGTCGACACGCCCCGGCGCCGGATCTGTGCCACGAGCTCGAAGAGGTCGATGCCTGGCCCAGGCTCGTCCGCCGTGGCGTCTGGGTGGACCTGGACCCGGCCGGCCTCGCTGACCTGCACGTACGGCTTGCCCCACTTCTCAACGAGGTAGAGGTCGGCGCTCTGTTGGGGGGTCCAGGGGGTCATGGCGGAGGGGGCGACCTGGGGGGCAGCGGGCCTCGCAGGTCGGGCGAACAAGGATAGCGGCGCCTCCGGAGGGGGGTGGCTGTCAGTGTTTTTCTCATGGAGTCCGGGGCCGCCCGGTATGGTCTGGCCATGACTCGAATTCGCATGACCCGCTCCATGAGCGCCCTCCTCAAGGGCGCCGACGCCCTGCTCGTGGTGGCCCCCAAGGCTCGCTTCGAGGACGGCTC
>CALLKX010000025.1 GCA_938083085.1 uncultured bacterium | reverse complement strand
CGCACCTCGAAGCGGGCCGGGGTGTGCCCGCGGGCCGCGATGGTCTCGGCGTAGGCCGCCCGTGCGCGGCTGACCTGGAGCCCGCAGAGCCCCATGTAGATCGTCGCAGCCAGCAGCCACCGTCGCGCCGGCGCGGGGCTCTTGCCCCTGATGGCGCGCCAGGCGCCGCAGAGCAGGAGGAGGGTGAACACCGGATCGACGATGGAGATGATGTTCCACGCGACGCGGCCGTCTGTGAAGGGCCACAGGAGGTGCGTCCCGTAGCTCGTGCAGGCGTCGAGGGGGCCGTGGGTCGCCCAACCCAGCGCGGCGGGGACCAGCAGTGAGCGAAAGCGCCACCTGCGCCGACCGATGAGCCAGGTGAGCGCGGCGGCCATGAGGCCCCCCAGGGGGATGAACGCGAGGGCGTGGGTGAAGTGGCGGTGGTACTCCAGAAAGAGGAGCGGGTCCGAGGACGAGCGGATGAGCACATCCGCGTCCGGCAGGAACCCGCCGAGCCCGCCGGCCAGTGCGGCTCGCCCCTGGGTGCCCGGGCGCGACACCGCGAGGGCCGCCACGGCGCCGAGCGTGACCTGAGTGAGCGGGTCCATGGGGGGATTGTAGACGCAGCCGGTGGGCGGGTTGGGGGAGCAGCAGGGGCTCTCCCCTCTCGCTGACCGAGGCGTGGGTCAGCGCGGCAGCTCGACCCGCGCCTCGAAGCGTCGGCCTGGGTCGCAGCTGAGGGCGGACTGGACGAACACCGCCCAGGAGGTGGTCGGGATCTCCTTGTAGACCTCCTCGCCGTCCACGGTGATCGAGACCTCCTTCTCGAGGTCGATGAGCTCCGGGGACAGGAGGACCGAGAGCCCCTCGACGCCGAAGCCGTCGGTGGTGATCGCGATGGCGTTGGCCTCGGCGTCCACTTCGGCGAGGACGAGAGCGTCCATGCGGGGCTCCGGCCAATCGAGCCAGTAGAACCGCGTCTTCCACGGGACGGTGGGCTGCCACGTGATCTTGGCGGGGCGTGGTTGCCGGGTGAACCCGTCGATCCGGTCGAGCAGCGCGTCGGTGCCCCCTTCCGGGAAGCCGTGCCCACGGTCCGAGACCTCCCAGTATTCGAAGTCCTCGTAGCCGTCCCAGCGCGTCCGTGCACGCTCCACGTCCCGGGCCGCCGCCTGGTTCACGTCCGGCGGAACCCGGGGGTCGTCGGTGCTCTGGAAGACGCACATGGGGAGGTTGCGGAGGTTGGGGATGACGCCGGTCTCCATGCCATAGATGCTCCCGTCACGGTTGTAGATCGGGGACGGTGCGCCGGCCGAGGGGACCGCGGCGGCGAAGAGGTCCGCGTGGTGGGCCCCCAGGGTCCAGGACCCGAAGCCGCCCATGGAGTGGCCGCCGATGAAGACCTTGTCGGCCGGCACCCCGTAGGTGCGTCGGGCCTGGTCGATGAGCCCCACGATCCACTCCTCCGTGCCGGCATCGACCCAGCCTCGCTCCGTGGCCTCGATGGCCTGGGGAAAGATCGCGACCCAGTCGCGCTTGGCCGCGGCCGTTCGAAACGCGCCGTGGGCCCCGGAGGCGTCCGCGGAGCCCACGCCGCCGCCGTGGAGCCCGATGAACAGCCCCTTGGGCTTCTTGACCTTGCCGGACACGAAGTACCGGCCCTTCCGGGGCTCGTCCCAGTACCAATACTCGCCCGCCTTCTTGGGCAGCGGCTCCTGGGCACGCCAGGCCTTCTCGATGGCTGCCAAGAGCTTCTTGCGCTTGGTCCCTGTGGGGGCCGGCAGCCCGCCATACGGGGCCAGGACCGTGCGGCTCTTTGCCTGGCCTTCCAAGGAGACCGGGTCGAGGGCGAAGAGCTCCTCGAGGAGCGCCCGCTGTTCGCGACTCGCCGGGGGCTTATCCGCCAGCTCAGGCTCCTGGGAGAGGGGAGCTGTCGCCAGCGAGAGCGTCAGGAGCAGGGGCAGGGCACCAAGGGGTGTGGCCATGTGGAGGGGGTGGTGAGGTCGGCGGCGAGAGCGCGTCCTCATGCTACCGGTCGGCGCCGGGGTCGGTGATCACGCGGGTCAATGTTCAGAGGAGGTTCCGGGTGGCCCGTCTCTGGCTGCAGGGTCGCGGGGCCGTGCTATGGTCCAGCGCACTTCCGCGCCCGACTCCCGACACCTTGGCCCACGCGATGACTGACATGGCTGACCCGAACGTCAACCCCAACCTCGACCCCACCCGACGCGAACTCCTCAAGAGCTCGAGCTGCCTCACGGCGAGCGCGCTGCTGGCGGGCGCGCCGGTGGTGCTCCCGCCGGTTGGTGGCCAGGAGGTCATCCACGTGGCGGTGGTGGGCTGCGGAGGGAGGGGCAGCGGCGCCGCCAAGAACGCGCTGCTCGTGAAGCGCGGCCCCACGAAGCTGGTGGCCATGGCCGACGTCTTCGAGGATCGGATGAACTCCAGCTACGGCGCGCTCTCCGGTGAGCTTCCCGACCAGGTGGACGTCCCCGAGGAGCGACGCTTCCTGGGCTTCGAGGGGTACAAGGAGGCCATGGACTGCCTGCGGCCCGGAGACGTCGTCATCCTCGCCACGCCGCCCGCCTTCCGCTGGGTGCACTTCACCTACGCGATCCAGAAGGGCCTGCACGTCTTCATGGAGAAGCCGGTGACCGTCGACGGGCCGAGCAGCCGCCGCATGCTCGCCCTCGGGGAGGAGTCCAAGAAGCGCGGCATGAAGGTCGGCGTCGGCCTCATGTCCCGGCACAGCCGGGCCATGCAGGAGCTCCACGAGAAGGTCCGCGCGGGCGAGCTGGGCGAGATCATCGCCCAGCGCGGGTACCGCATGCAGGGGCCGGTGGCCTTCTTCCGCTCGCTGCCCAAGCCGGATCACCTCACGGACCTGCAGTACCAGATCCGCCGCTTCCACAGCTTCCTCTGGGCGAGCGGCGGGGCGTACAACGACTTCTTCATCCACATCATCGACCAGCTGGCCTGGATGAAGGGCTCGCGGCCGATCAAGGCGCAGGCCTCCGGGGGGCGTCACTACCGCTACAGCGACGCGGGCGAGCGCTACGTGGACCAGAATCTCGACAGCTACTCGGTGGAGTACACCTACGACGACGGCACGAAGATGATGTTCGAGGGCCGCAACATGGTGAACTGCCAGACGCGCTTCTCGAGCTACATGCACTGCACCAAGGGCTCCGCGGTGGTCTCGGCCACCAGCGACTGCGGGCTGCCCTCGAGCATTCACTCGGACCAGAGCCTCAGCCGGAAGAGCCGAACCTGGACCTCGCGTGTGCCTGATGGGGAGCGGAACCCCTACCAGAACGAGTGGGAGGACCTCATCGCAGCGATCCGCGATGACACTCCCTACCACGAGGTCGAGTACGGCATCGAGGCCAGCATGCTCTGCAACATGGGTCGCATGGCGGCGCACACGGGCCGCGAGATCACCTACGAGCAGGCACTGAACTGCGAGCAGGAGTTCGGCGCGGGCGTCGACAAGCTGAACATGGAGTCCGCGTCGCCGCTCATGCCGGGCGAAGACGGTCTCTATGCGGTGCCCGAGCCGGGCATCAAGATCGACCGCGAGTACTGATCCTCCCCGCAGAGGATCATCGCGGCGGCCGACGTGGTCATCGGGGGCTCAGGCCCCCGGCCACGTCGGCCGCCGTCTTCGTGGGTAACTCCACGGCTCCCTCCACGGCTCCCTCCGCCGGGCCTTCCGCTCAGCCGGGCCTTCCGCCCCGCCGGGCCTTCCGCTCCCGCGGGGCTTCTCGGGCCAGGGAGGCTGAGCTCAGGGGGTGCCGGGGAGCAGGCCGCGCCGGTGGGCGGCCTCGGCGGTCAGGATGGCGCCTCCGGCGGCACCTCGGACGAGGTTGTGGCTGAGGGTCACGAAGCGCCATTGGCGCCCCTCGGTGTCGAGGGGGCTGAGCCCGCCGACGCTGATGGCGAGGCCGTCCCCGCGATCGCGGTGGGGACGGGGTCGTGGGGCGGCCAGCCCCTGGTCCACGTGAATGAGGGGCCGCGGCGTCGACGGGAGCGCGCGCTCCCCCGCAAGCCCGTCGAACTTGGCCCACGCATCGTGGAGCTCCGCGGCCGTGGCGGGGGCACTCAGCGTGACGTCCACGCAGAGGGTGTGCCCGTGGGTCACGGGGACCCGCATGCAGGTGGCCCGGATGTCGAGCTCGGCGGGCTGGAGGCGCTGTCCTGAGCTCCAGGCCCCGAGGATCTTGGGGAGCTCCTGCGCCATCTTGGCGGCCTCACCGGGGATCTCCGGGTGGAGGTCATCCTCGAGCTCCATGAACTCACCATGGATCAACCCCGCCCCTGACCGCGCTTGGAGGCTCACCACGCGAACGCCTTGGACGCCGAACCGGGGGCGCAACGGGGCCAGGGCGAGGGCGAGACCGACCGTCGTGCAGTTGGGGTTCGCGACGATCGCCCCCGCTCGATCCTGGGCCAAGGCCTGTGGGAGGTGGTCACCGTTGACCTCGGGCACCACCAGGGGCACGTCCGGGTCCATGCGGTGTGTGGCTGCGTTGGTGAACACCCAGGCGCCCGCGTCCGCATAGGGTGCCTCCAGGGCAGCGGAGGCCTCCGGGCTGAGGCTGGAGAAGGCAATGGCCGTGGGGAGGCGCTCTGGCGGTGCGGCGAGGCGGAGGCCGGCGAGGGACCGCGGCACCGTTCCGGGTCGCTTCCACCGGACCGCCTCGCCATAGGGGATGCCGGCGCTCTCCGGTCCAGCGACCAGCGTCTCGATCTGAAAGAGGGGGTGGGATGCCAGGCGCTCGCAGAAGACCTGGCCCACCAGGCCGGTGGCCCCGAGGACCGTGACGGGGATGGACATCGTGCCAGTCTAGGGGCCGAGACCATGGTGAACAGCGCGTGAGACTGTTCCCCTGATCCACCGTCGGGGCGGGCACGCGCGGCTAGACTCTCCGCCATGTCCGCCACCCAGAGCCGCCCCAGGCCCCTCGTGCTGAAGTTCGGCGGCGCTGTTCTCGGAGAGGTCCGTGGGGTCGAACGGGCTGCGGAGTGCGTGGAGCGAGAGCGCGCCCGTCACCCCGGGGCCGGGGTGGTGGTCGTGGTCTCGGCCCTTGGGGCGACGACCGACCGGCTCTTCGAGGAGGCGGCGACCGCAATCTGCGGGGAGGATGCCGGGGTGGCCCAGCACGTCCGGTCCGGGGAGGAGGACGCCGCACGCCGCATGATGGCCGCCCTGGTGCGCCTCGGCGCCCCCGCGCAGCTCTGCTCGCCCGAATGCCTCGGCCTGGTGACCAGCGGGAGCCTCCTGGACGGAGATCCAGAGGCGCTGAACGCCCAGTCTCTCCTCGAGGAGCTCTACCCCGAGGGCGGGGCGCCAGCGGTGGTCGTGACCATGGGCTACGTCGCCCATGACAGGAGCGGCCAGCCGAGCCTCCTGGGTCGGGGCGGCTCGGACCTGACCGCCCTCTTCATCGCCCATCACCTCGGCGCTTCGGATTGCGTCCTGCTGAAGAACGTCGACGGCATTCATGAGGCGGACCCCAACGCGGCCGGGATGAGCCCGCCGGCGCGCCTCGACGAGGTCCCCTTCAGCGAGCTGGAGTCCTTCGGCGGGCGGGTGCTCCAGGCCAAGGCTGCGCGCTTCGCGGTGCGCCATCGCCTGAGCTTCTCGCTCGGGAGCCCGGATCGCCCCCAGCTTCGGACCCGGGTCCGCTGAGCTCCACGCGCCGCGCCCAATGAACCACCGCGAGGCTCCCAGGCTCCCCTGGAGCGGCTGGGCCGCCTGGCGGCTGTCCTGCTGGGGTCCTGCTCCGCGGGGTTGCCGATGGCCGGGGGGGCTGATTCGCCGGGGAGCGGACTCGTTGTGCCACGGACTCGCTGGGTGCCGGAATCGTTCGGTATCGGGCTCGTTCGGTATCGGGCTCTTCGGGTGAGAGGCCCGTCGGGTGAGAGGCCCGTCGCGTGAGAGGCTCGTTGGTTCTCTCGTCGCACTGCGCTGCGGGCGCACCGTGCGCCGGGGCGCCGGGGGGGGGCGGGCGTGCCGCTTCGCTGGTGTGTCGGCCCTTCGGGTGACCCTCTGGATCGGTTAGAAGAGGCCGATGATCCGGCCTTCCGTCACGCTGCTCCCGCTCCTCCTCGGCCTCCTGCTCGGGTGCTCCGACTCCGCGGTGCAGGCCGAGGCCAGGCACCGCCCCGGCTCGGTCGGGGCGCCCCGGCTCGGCTTGGCCGACCTGGGGATCGCGCTCCCAGCTCCGGGGTCTCTCGCCGGCCTCGAGGGCGTTGACGAGGGCGAGCGCCCGCTCCAGGGGTCCTCGTCCGTCGGGACCTCGTCGGTCCCGACGAATCATGGAGGCGCTGAGCTGCTGGGCCGGGGGCCGGCGGTGATGGTGGACCTCGACGCGCGGGAGACGCGCCCCTTCACCGGGGACCTCGACGGGATCCGCGAGCGTGAGCTCTTGCGCGTCCTTGTGACCCCGGGCCGTTCCGACTTCTTCGCCGCCGAGGGGCGCCTCCGCGGCTTCGAGTACGAGCTGTTCCGGGAGCTCTCCGAGGAGATGGACCGGGCTCGACCGGCCGGCGCTCCGCCCATCCAGGTGGCCTTCATCCCCATGGCTACCGAGGACCTGATCCCGGCGCTGCTCGCGGGGTTGGGCGACGTGGTCGCTGCCTCGATGACGGTCACGGAGGCCCGGGCCGCCCAGGTCGCGTTCACCGCTTCCTACATGGGGGGCGTCCGCGAGGTGCTCGTCTCCCACGCGGGCACCGAGGGGCCGGCGGGCTGGGAGGACCTCGCGGGCTCCAGGGTCCACGTGGCCGGCGGGACGACCTTCGCGTCGGGGCTCGAGGCGCGCGGTGCGGCCCTCGTGGAGGCTGGGCTGGAGCCTGTGGAGGTGGTCTCCACTGGCCGAGACCTCGACCAGGAGGACATGCTTGAGCTCGTTCACTCCGGGGCGCTGCAGTACACGGTCTGCGATGACCACGTGGCCGAGCACTGGGCGGACCTGCTCGATGGACTCAGGGTCCACGGGGACCTCCACCTGAGGGCCGACGCGGAGATCGCCTGGGCCGTGCGACCGAATGCTGTTGAGTTGAAGGCCCTCCTGGATGACTTCGTGTCGCGGCATCGCCGGGGGACCCTGATCGGCAACGTCCTCTTCAAGCGCTACTACCGGTCCACCCGCTGGATCTCGAACCCCCTGAGGCTCGCGGAGACCGAGCGCCTGACCTCGATCCTGGAGCCGCTCAGGGCTCAGGCCGAGGCGCACGGCTTCGAGTGGGAGTGGATCGCCGCGCAGGCCTACCAGGAGTCGCGGCTGGATCCGCGCGCGCGGAGCCGCTCCGGCGCCCTCGGATTGATGCAGCTGCTGCCCTCAACGGGGGCGGACATGGGGGTCACGGACCTGTTGGATCCGGAGCAGAACCTCGCCGCCGGCTGTCGCTACATGGCGTGGCTACGCGAGCACTTCGTGAACGACCCGGACCTCGACGAGGACGTCCGGATCGACTTCTGCCTCGCGGCCTACAACGCCGGCCCCTCGCGGGTCCGGCGGTGGCGCGAGGCCGCCGTCAGCCGCGGCCTAGACCCGGACCGCTGGTTCGGGAGCGTGGAGCTGCTGGCGCTGGAGGACGTCGGGCTGCAGCCGGTTCAGTACGTCGGCAACATCTCCAAGTACCGCACGCTCTACTCCATGTTGATGGAGGGCGAGACCCGGCACGCCGCGGCCCGCGAGCGGCTGGAGCGCGCGCTCGGCGACGGCCCGCGCTGAGCGTCAGAGGGCGGCGGCTGGGCCCATTGCAGGGGCCCATTGCAGGGGCCTATTGCAGGGGCCTATTGCAGGGGGTCGTCTCCGGAGGCCGCCCATCGGCGCGCGGCGCGGGTCCCTTGAGGTCGGGCTGCAGGGGTGGGCGGAGGTTGTGCCGTCGGAGAGTGTGACGGGGCCGGCAGCGCCGCCGGCTCGCGGCTAGCCGAAGCGGCCCTCGATGTAGTCCGCGGTCTTCTGGTGCTTGGGCGTGACGAACATCTCCCCGGTGGCCGTGTGCTCCACGACCTCACCCATGAGCATGAAGATGCACTCGTCGCTCGCGCGGCGCGCCTGGGCCATGTTGTGGGTGACGATGAGGATCGAGTACTCACCGCGGAGCTTCCAGATGAGCTCCTCCACGGCCCGGGTGGCCTTGGGATCCAGCGCCGAGCAGGGCTCGTCCATCAGGAGCACGCTCGGCTTGATGGGCAGGAGCCGGGCGATGCACAGCTTCTGTTGCTCCTCGAGGGAGAGGGCGGTGGCGGAGCGCTTCAGGCGATCCTTGACCTTGTCCCAGAGGAGCACCTCCTCGAGGGCCTCCTGGAGGACCTGGTCCTCGTCCGCGCGCTTGGTCTTCCCACCCTTGCTGAGGCGGTACGCGAAGAGGACGTTGTCTCTGATGGAGAGGGGGAGCGGGTTCGGGCGTTGGAACACCATGCCCACCGAGCGGCGCAGCGGGGTGAGCTCGACCCCCTCGGCCAGGATGTCCTGGCCGAGGAGCTCGATGGCGCCGGACGTGCGCACGTAGCCGAGGCGCTCGTTGATCCGGTTGATGGACCGGAGCAGGGTGGACTTACCGCACCCGGACGGACCGATGAGCGAGGTCACCTTGCCCCGTGTCACCTGGAGGTTGACGTCAAAGAGCGCCTGGAAGTCTCCGTACCAGAGGTTGAAGTCGCGGACACAGATCGCGGCCGCGGACGCGTCGGGGGTGGACGTTGGCCCCGCGGGGGAGGCCTGCGCCGGTCGGGGTTGGGTGCCGTCAGCCAAAACGTCCCTCGATGTAGTGGGTGGTGCGCGGGTCCTTGGTCTGACCCTTGAACATGGCCTTGGTCTCGCCGACCTCGACCACCTGGCCCTCCAGGAAGAACGCGGTCCGGTCCGCGAGCCGCTGGGCCTGCTGGGTGAGGTTGGTGACGAGCACGATCGTCATCTCCTGCTTGAGCTCCTTGAGCACCTCTTCGATCCGCATGGTGGTCACGGGGTCGACGGCGATGGAGAACTCGTCGAGGAGCAGCAGCTCCGGCTCCTGGGACAGGGCGCGGGCGATGGTCAGGCGCTGCTGCTGTCCGCCGGACAGCAGGCTGCCCAGGGAGTCGAGGCGGTCCTTCACCTCGTCCCACAGCGCGGCCCGGCGCAGGCAGCGCTCCACGACCTCGCCCAGAGCGTCCTTGCCCTTCACGCCCCGGAGCTTGGCGGCGAAGGCCACGTTCTCAAAGATCGACATGGGGAGCCCGACGGGGAGCGGGAAGACCACGCCGATGCGGCTGCGCAGGGCGTAGAGGTTTCTCCAGCTCTCCACGGCCTTCCCGTTGAACTCGATGCTGCCGTGGACCTCCATCCCTGGGGTCATCTCGTCCATGCGGTTGATGGCGCGGATGAAGGAGGTCTTGCCGCTGTTCGCGGGCCCGATGATCCCGAAGATCTCGTTCTCACGGACGTCGAAGGAGGCGCCCTCGAGCGCGACGTGATCGCCGTACCGGATGCTCAGGTCCTTGACGCTGAGCTTGATCTCGCTGGCCGTGCTCACCACTTCTTTTTTCCCCGCAGGTAGACCCGGAAGCCGATCGAGGCGGAGTTGAGGACCAGGACCATCAGGATCAGGGACAGGGCCACGCCGTAGGGGACCTCGGGCGGCACGTCCGGGATGACCGTGGCGATCATGTAGAGGTGGAGGGACATGGCCATGGTCTCGTCCAGGACGCCCTGGGGCAGGAACGGGGTGAAGAGCACCGCGCCGGTGAACATCACGGGGGCGGTCTCGCCCACGGTCCGCGAGACCTCGAGGATGACGCCGGTGAGGATCCCGCTGACGGAGTTGGGGAGGACCACCTTGCGGATGGTCTGCCAGCGCGTGGCGCCGAGGCTCCAGCAGGCCATGCGGAAGGACTGGGGCACCGCCTGCAGGGTCTCCCGCGTGGAGACGATCACGACCGGCAGCGTCATGATGGCGAGGGTCAGGCTCGCCGCGAGGATGCTGGTCCCGAAGTCGAAGAAGAGCACGAAGGCTCCGAGCCCGAAGAGGGCGTGGACGATGGACGGGACGCCTGCAAGGTTGATGATCGCCAGGTTGATCAGGCGGGTAAGGGCGTTGTCCTTGGCGTACTCGCTGAGGTAGATGGCCGCGGCGACGCCGAGGGGGACCGAGGCGAGCAGGGCGACGACCACCAGCCACAGGGTGCCCACGAGGGCTGGGAAGATCCCGCCCTCGGTGAACTGGGCCCTGGGTGCCTCGGTGAAGAACTCCCAGGAGAAGGCCGGGCCACCTCGGACGATCAACAGGCCGAGGATGGCGACCACCGGGAGGATCAGCACGATGGACATGAGCAGGAACAGGGAGTGGTAGCCCCGCTCCGTACGCGCGTTCTTCCGGTCGAGGGTCGTCGCCGTGAACAGGGCGCCGCCTTGGTTGCCGCCTTGGTCGCCCGGGGCGCTGTCCGCAACACGGTCGCCACCCGACACGAGCCGCGCAGCCGAGGCGACGGGGTCTTCGGTCTCGTTCGTCATGAGCGGTCCGACGCGCCCTTTCGGACGAGAACGTCAGCGAGGAGGTTGATCACGAAGGTCACAAGGAAGAGGAGGATTCCGAGGCTGAAGAGCGCCTTGTAGTGATCGGAACCCCTGGCGGTATCGCCCAGCTCGGCCGCGATCGTGGCCGTGAGGGCGCGGGCGGAATCGAAGGGGCTCGTGGGGATGTTGATCGCGTGGCCTGACGCCATGAGCACGGCCATGGTCTCGCCGAACCCTCGGCCCACACCGAGGAGGATTGCGGCGACGAGGCCCTTCGAGGCTGAGGGAAGCACCACCTGCCGGATGACCTGCCAGCGCGTCGCGCCCATGGCCTCCGCGGCTTCGCGGTAGCTGTCGGGGACGGCCTTGAGCGCGTCCTCGGCGATGGTGGTCATGATCGGGGCGGCCATCAGGCCGAGGATGATCCCCGCGTTGAGGACCGTGAGGCCCACCGGGACATCGAAGAGGTCGATGATGATGGGGTTCAGGATCGTCAGTCCGATGAAGCCCCAGACCACCGAGGGGATGGCGGCCAGCAGCTCCACGAGGATCTTGAGGGTCTCACGTACCTTGCCCGTCGCGAACTCTCCGATGTAGATGGCGACCCCCAGGGAAAAGGGAACGGCGATGAGCATCGCGAGACCTGTGATGCTCGCGGTCCCGGCGATCAGCGCCAGGCCGCCGAACTCGGGCTCGGGCTCCTGGGCCGGGCGCCACTCCGGGGAGGAGAAGAAGAAGCCGAGATCGAGCTTCTGGAAAATGAAGCCGAGGCCCTCCTTGGCCACGAAGGCGAAGATCGCCACCACGAAGACGATGGCGGAGATGCCGCCGAGGAAGATCACCGCGCGGGCGATCCGGTCCCAGATCCACGCCGCGTCGAGCCGGTCGTCGATCCTGTTGGGTTGGGAGGAGGTCACTCGTCGTCCTCGCCCCTGAGGATCTCCATGAGGTCGCCGAGCTTGTGGACGAGCTGCTGGTAGACGGCCTCCGGCTGGTCCGCGTCCTCGAGCGGCCAGTCCAGCACCGTGGTGTGGAAGGGGATCTTCCGCAGGTGCTTGCCCAGCCGCCCGCCGAGGTCGATCACGATGTCGTAGTCCGCGATGTGACCCTTGACGTCACTGAACGACACGGGGACGTCCATGCTGAGGTCGACGCCGAGGGAGCCGGCGTACTCCACGAAGCGGGGGTCGGGCTCGCTGATGGCGGACCAGCCCGCGTACCGGAAGGTCCCGGCGTCGGGGTATGCCCGGCGGCAGTAGTTCGCGGCCAGCAGGCTGGCGCCGTCCCCGCGGCTGTCCACGAAGAGGAAGTCGAAGGTCTTCTCCTCCTTGCGCTCGCCCGTCACCGCGAAGATGGTCTGCTCGCAGATGTTCTTGGACTGGTGGAGCACACGCTCGAGCCGGTTGCAGATCGCCTCGAGGCTGAAGAGGTCCTCGATGGGGTGGTCGCGGCTCTCTCCGGCGGCGACCAGGTGGGAGTAGACCTGGTCGAAGATCCCGCCCAGCTGGCCGACGCGGCGGCCCGTGGCGCGTGCGTCGACCACGCTGGCCTGGTCGTAGGCCGCGAGGGATTGCTCGAGGATCTCGGCGGCGTGCTCGCCCAGCATCTGGATGTCCCGCGCCACCTCTACTGGCGGGGCCTGGGACAGGTGGAGCGACGCCCGGGCGATGGTCTCTGCGTAGTCGCCGATTCGCTCCAGCGTCTTCGAGAGGCGCATGGCCGATGAAATGAAGCGCAGGTGCCCCCCCGTGGGCAGGTGCTTGGCGATGAACAGGTGGCAGCGGTGGTCCACCTCACGGTCCAGCCGGTTGATGGGCATGTCGCCGAGCACTGTCGCGGTGGCCAGCTCCGAGTCGTGCTTGAGGGTGGACCGGGTGGCGTTGCGCAGGGCGATGACCACGGCGCGGCCCATCCGGCGGATGCGCTTGCGGACCGACTCAAGATCCTTCTCGAGGCGGGCTTCGTAGAGTCCTCTTGCCATGGCGTGGACGTGGGCCCCGTGCGGGAGGGGCGATGGTGGGGTTTGGGTGTGAGAGGCCGGGCCGGGCTCGGGCCGGATGGACTCGGCCGCGTTGGACGAGCCGCCAGTGATCGCCAGAGGAGCGTGGCCCCGGCTGGCAGGGGGAGGTGTCAACCCGGCGCGGCGGTGGGTGCCGCTCCAGGCCGTGGGGCCGCGCTCAGTGGTTGCTGACCGGCGCGTAGCCCTTCTTCATGATGATAGCCTGCCCTTTCGGGGACAGGATCCAGTCCATGTACGCCTTGATCGGTCCCGCGGGCTCGCCGTTGGTGTACATCATCAGCGGGCGCGCGATGGGGTAGGTGCCATCCACTGCGGTCTCGACGGAGGGCATCACGGCCGGCATGCCCTGGACAGACACGGGGACCAATTTCACGTGCTCGTTCGCATAGGCGAGGCCGGAGTAGCCGATCGCGCTCGCGGTCTTCTCCACCAGCTCCACCACGTCCTTGGAACCGTGGAGGTCCAGGGAGCCGAGCTTGTACCTGCCCTGCTTGCCGAGGACCGTGTTTCGGAAGTACACGTAGGTGCCGGAGTTGTTCTGGCGGCTGACGCGCACGATCTCATCGTTGTCGCCCATGTCGACGCCCAGGTCGCTCCACTTGGTGGCCTCGCCGTCCTCGCCGTAGATCTGCGCGAGTTGCTCGAGGGTGATCGACTCGATGGGGTTGTCCGGGTGGACGTAGACCGCGAGAGCGTCGAAGCCGACAATGTGCTCCACCGGCTCGATGCCTGCAGCGCGGGCGGTCTCCACCTCGCTCGCCTTCATCTTGCGGCTGGCGTTGGCGATATCCACGGTGCCGTTGATCATCGCGTTGATCCCGGTCCCCGAGCCGCCTCCGGTGACAGTCACCACGGTGCCGCCAGCGACCTGGCTGTACTCCTCAGCCCATGCCTGGGCGACGGTGACCAGGGTGTCTGATCCCTTGTTCTTGATCGAGGTCCTGGAGGCGCCATTGGCGGAGCCGCCGCACGAAAGGAGGCCGAGGGCCGTGAGCGAGAGGGTGGCCGTGATGGTGATTGCGGTCTTCATGGGGGGGTGCGTGGGTGATCGCGGGGTCGGGTGGGTCGGTATCGCGCGGCGCGCGAAGCGCCACTCCGTGCCTCCCTTCGCACCCACCCATCAAAAGCCCGGACTGTGAAGGGCGGATTAAGTCGCCCGGAAGAGAGGGTGAAGCGTCTCGGTGGGGTGCTTCGCGCGTTGGGGGACGGCCGCGCGCATCGCTTGAGAGGAGGCGCTCGGCGAGGCGTCGCGGGTTCCGGCGGCAGCGAAGGTCAGAAGTCGAAGCGCAGGCGCATCCCGACGACCTCGTAGTCGCCCTCGCTGTAGATCGTCCCCCCGACGTCTTCGTTGCGATCCGAGATCTCTCCTCGGATGTAGTTGAGCTGGAGGCTGGAGTTGGCGTTCCAGTACCAGTTCAGCGCGAGCGTGAGGGACTCACCGAGACCCCCTGCGATGTCCTTATCGGAGAAGTCCGCGTAGGAATAGCGGGCCGCGAGCTGCCAGGCGCCCCATCCGGCGCCGGGGGCGAAGTTGGTCTCGGGCTTCTGGCGGGCGATGGTGCCTGACTTACGGTTCCAGGGCATGTACTCGCCGGTCAGGAAGTAGGCCGCCTGGATGTAGCCACCGTTGAACTGCACGTCCTCGGCGGAGTCCCTGGAGAGCCAGGTGTTCATGTACTCGGCGACCACCTGCGTCGGGCCGCTGTTCCAGACTCCTTCCAGCCCGACGAGCTGGTAGTTCTCCGCGCCCGCGATGCGCCCGGTGTCGATCCATCGCGACTGTGAGCGGGCCTCGGGCCGGGTGCGGAAGCGCCCCTCGTTGGCGGCGCCGCCCGGCGCTGGGTCCCCGTCGGGGAAGGCGAGCGTCCCGCTGACGGCCCAGTGGGCGTACTTGCGGCCGCCGTCCTCCCAGATGGCGGTGTTGGCGAGGCGCCCCGCGACCTCGGGCTGGAGCCGGTCCCCGACGTACTCCCCGTCCTTGGCCCAGTCCTTCATGTTGTAGACGCCGTAGCGCCAGTTCCACGCCAGCTCCTCGCTCACTCCATAGGCGGCGATCCCCAGCCGTCGGGCGTCCTGGTTGACGGCCTCGACCACGAAGGGGCGCTCGATGAAGACGTTGAAGCGGCTCGAGTTGAGGTGGTCGAGGCCGTAGGGGCGCTTCTGGTTGCCGATGAGCACCCGCTGCCCGTGAGGGAGCCCCTTGAAGCCAAAGTAGAGGTCCTTGAAGGCGAGGCCGTTCGGGTGGCCGAAGTCGAGCTCGATCTTGTAGAGCATCGACTCGTCCACGTCTCCGGAGACACCGAGCCGGGCCCGCCGGAACTCGATGTTGTTCTGGGGGTCGACGTTGGGGTCTCCGCTCTCGAAGACGTTGATGGCCGCGTCGGATTCGGCGAAGTCCCAGTAGTCGAGGTGGATCCGCCCGAAGATCTTCATGCTCGAGCGATCGCTGCCCAGGGTCGGGGTGACCTCCAGGCGCTCGCTCAAAGCGTCGATCTGGGCCTGCAAATCGGCGAGGCTGGCCGCCGCGTCGGCGGGTACGGGGGCGCCCTCGTTGGCGGCTTGGTCCTGGCCGTACGCCACCTCCAGTGAGAAGGCGCAGGAGGCCGTGACGAGGAGGAGCTGGGTGATGCTGACTTTCATGGAAGAAAGGGTTGGGTGCGCGCCGTGGGAGCGCGGGGTGCACGGGGAGGTTCTCCGCGCCAGGTCTTGAGTTCCCATTGGGCTGAACGAACCACAACGGCGGGACAACGGCGTATGAAGAGGGCGTCAAGATCGGGCCCGTGGGGGTGGGCGCCCCAAACGGCCGCCTGGCGGCCCGTGGTGAGGGGCGTATAGGGCGGGCTGTGCCACTGGAGTGCCCGCACGGCTCCTCAAGCTGGCCGCGGCGGGCTGCGCCGGGGCCGTCGGCCCACGGGAGGCCTGTGGTGGAGTTCTGAATCGCCGGGCCGCGGGCTGTCGGGGCCGCGGAGGCGCCACGCTGCGCCGTCCACGCGGGAGTTGCTGTGGTTCGATCGGACGGGCCATCTTCGCACCTGGGCCCCGGCTGCCCTAGGCTCTCGAACGTGAAGGACGGCGATGAGCGACGGAGGCTGAGCTTCTCTCAGCGGGTGCTCCTGGGGGCTGCCCTGGGCGTGGCAACGGGCCTCTTTCTTGGGGAGCTCGCGGCCCCGGGGAAGTGGCTTGGGGACGCGTACGTGGGCCTGCTGCAGATGACGGTCCTGCCGTACGTGGTGGTCTCCCTTGTGGCGAACATCGCGAAGCTGTCGAGCGCCGGTGGTCGCCGGCTTGTCCGGTGCGCCAGCGGCGCGCTCGGCCTCCTCTGGCTGACAGGGCTCCTGACCTTGCCCTTGCTCGCGCTCGCGTTCCCCGCCTGGGAGGTGGGCTCCTTCTACAGCTCGAGCTCGCTGGAGAGCCCGCCGGCTCAGGATTACCAGCAGCTCTACATTCCCAGCAACCCCTTCGCTGCCTTGGCGGGCGGACTGATCCCCGCGGTGGCGCTCTTCTGCATTCTGGCGGGCGCAGTGAGCATCACCATGCCGGGCAAAGAGCGGCTCATCGAGCTGCTCGACCTGGTGGCGGAGATGCTCACGAGGCTCAACCGATGGGTCGTTCAGCTGACGCCCCTGGGGGTCTTCGGGATCGCCGCTCAGGCCGCAGGCACCCTCACGATCGGCCAGCTGTCCCTGCTCCAGGGCTACCTCATCACGATCGTCTTGGGGGTGGGACTGCTCGCCTTCGGCGTGCTCCCCTTGCTCGCGTCGGCGCTGACGCCTCTGCGGTACCGAGAGATCATGGCGGCGGCGAAGGAGCCGCTCCTGACGGCCTTCGTGACCGGGAGCACCTTCGTGACCCTGCCGATGATCGTGGCCGGCGTGGAGAAGCTCCTCGCGAGCCGGAAGCTCGAGGCCGGCGTCGAGCCCTCCGCGCTCGTGGCCCTGGCGTATCCGTTCCCACACCTCGGCAAGATCCTGAGCCTGCTCTTCGTCCCCTTCGC
>CALLKX010000024.1 GCA_938083085.1 uncultured bacterium | reverse complement strand
ATCCTCCTCTTCTGATCGCAGGTCGCGATCAGGCATCGAACCCGTTTCCCTCCGGAGACCCCCAATGTTCCACTGGCTCACGCGAATCCAAGAGAGCACCGATAGCGCCGACGAGATCATGCGCTACTTCGGGCAAATGCTCGAGGATGGGCGGCACGTCTTCGACCTCGCCGCGGGCGCGCTCCTCGGCGGGACGGACGTGGAGTCGATCCGCGAGGAAGTCTGGGGGACCGACAAGCGGATCAACAGCAACGAGCGACGCATCCGTCGACGGATCCTGACGCACCTCACAGCTTACGGCGCGGAGGGCGTCGGCGGCCACCTCGCGATGATGAGTATCGTCCGCGACGCGGAGCGGATCGGTGACTACGCCAAGAACCTCTTCGACCTCGGCGCGCTCGGGGGCGAGGTGCCCCCGGAGCTCCGCGAGGACCTGATCGACCTGCGGGACAGGGTCTCTCGGATGCTCGCAAAGGCGCGCAACATCTACGAGACAGAGGACGAGGTCTCGGCCCGGGCCTTCGGGCTGGACGCCGACGCGGTGTGCCGCCGCTGCGATGAGCAGATCGCGGCCATCATCTCAAGCGATGGCCCCGGCGGCGCCGCCGCGACAGGCGCGCTCGCTTACCGGTACCTGAAGCGGGTGACGGCTCACTCCGCCAACGTCGTCACCAGTGTCCTGGTCCCCGTCGACCAGCTCGGTTACTGGGACGAGGACGACGGCGACGAGTCCTGAACCGGCCCTCGGGGTGGGCTCGACCGGGCTCGGCTGAGCTCGACCGGTTGCGGGTTAGCTCGACCGGTTGCGGGTCAGTTCGACGGCGTGCTGGGTTCGCTCGACAGGGTGCTGGGTGGGCGCGATCAGGCGAAGTTCAGCAGTTCGTGGTCGGGGTTCTGCTGCAGGGCGATCCGCTTGTCGAGGTCGCTTACGAAGAGGATCACTCGGCGGCCCCGGTCATCCCGTGCCAGCAGTGAATTGGTGGGGGCCTTGAAGGAATCCTCATCGCCCGCCAGCCAGGCGCTGGAGGCGTAGGGGAGCGCGGTGAGCCGGGTCTCCACCGCGTACTCGTCCTTGAGCCGATACTGGAGCGACTCGAACTGCAGGGCTCCGACTGCGCCGATGAGGGGCTCCTTCGGCCCGACGTCAGGCCACATCTGCTGGACGGCTCCCTCGGTGATGAGGTTCTTCATGCCCTTGTCGAACTTCTTGCGGTCCGAGGTCGTTAGCGGCGCGATGCGCGCGAACAGCTCTGGCTGGAACTGGGGGAGGGGCTTGTGGGCGAAGCCGACGGCGTCCGAGAGGGTGTCGCCGATCTGGTAGAGGCCCTTGCCCACGAGCCCAACGACGTCACCTGCGAAGGCCTCCTCGATGGAGTGGCGCTCCTTCGCGACGATGCTCTGGGGGCGGGCAAGGCGGACCTTCTTCCCGAGTCGCCGGTGGTTCACCTGCAGGTCCGGCGTGTAGCGCCCGGAGCAGATCCGCATGAAGGACACGCAGTCGCGGTGGCGCGGGTCCATGTTAGCCTGGATCTTGAAGATGAAGGCGCTGAAGGGCTCGCTGGCCTCGCGCATCACCTCGCCGCCGGCGTCTTCATCCACCATGCGCCCCGACGGCGACGGCGCGAGCTCGACGAAGGCGTTGAAGAACGGCTCGAGCCCGAAGTTGGTCAGCGCAGAGCCGAAGAAGGTGGGGGTGACCTCTCCCTTCAGGAACCGGTCGACATCCATCTCGTTGCCGGCGACCTCGAGCAACTCCAGCTCCTCCCGGACCCGCGCGGCCTCCTCTGCGCCGAGGCGCTCCTCGGCGATGGGGGAATCAAGGGGGATCCGCTCGACGTCAGACTTCTGGCTGCCGCCCGCGGCGGTCTTCTCGAAGAGCATGAGCTCTCGGGTGCGCCGGTCGACAACGCCCCGGAAGTCGCGCCCGGAGCCCACGGGCCAGTTCATGGCGGAGCTCTCGATCCCGAGCGCCTCTTCCACCTCGGCCATGAGTTCGAGGGGGTCGCGGCCCGGCAGGTCGAGCTTGTTGACGAAGGTGAGGATCGGGATCCCGCGCAGGCGGCAGACCTCAAAGAGCTTCCGGGTCTGGGCCTCGACGCCCTTGCTTGCGTCCAGGACCATGATGGCCGAGTCCGCAGCGGTCAGCGTCCTGAACGTGTCCTCGCTGAAGTCCTCGTGACCTGGGGTATCCAGGACGTTGATGACGTGCCCGCGGTACTGGAACTGCATGGCCGAGGAGGTGATCGAGATCCCTCTCGCCTGCTCCATGCCCATCCAGTCGGAGGTGGCGAGCTTGCCCTTGCGGTTCTTGACGAGCCCGGCGGTCTGCACGACGCCGGAATAAAGGAGCAGCTTCTCCGTGAGGGTCGTCTTGCCCGCGTCGGGGTGCGAGATGATCGCGAAAGTGCGCCTGCGGGCGATTTCCCGGGGGATCCTGGGGTCTGTGGTCATGCTTGCGTCGGCGTCGGAGCGCCCCTGGCAGCGCGAGGCGCCCCGTGGTCCATTCGTCAGGGGCGCTTGCTTGGGCCTCTTACGGCCGACTACCATACGACGATGCGGCGTCGCTCGTGCACCTCCCTCACTGTCCTCCTGCTGGCGATCTTCGCCTTCCTGGCTGGACCTGAGATTGGGGCGGGCAGCTCTGGCTCCTTTGATGAGGAGTCCGAGCGGGTCGAGGAGGTCTCCACAGAGGAGATGACGGTCGTGCGCAGCGACCCCGAGCGGGTCCGCAGCTGGGTGTGGACGAGCGAGCTCGACCCGCCGGTCGACGGCACGGTGAGGCCGCGGCTTCAGGTCCGGGTCCCCCGGGCGCCCGGGTGCTTCCTGCTCCCGCTGCGCTGTTAGCGGTCGGTCCTTCCTGCCGCGCTGTCCGCCGTCTCTAGACCGTCCCGTCTCGTCACGCCTCGCGCCCCTCTGCGGGCGGAGTTGTCGGGGTGGGCGTCGGTAGAGCGGGGTTCAAGCGGCTGCTCATGCTTGGACGAGACCGCGATGCGGATCTCGCTTGGGCCTGGGATTTGCGATGACCCGGGGTCGGGTCGTTGCCGTGTTTCGACCCACGCCTCTCCCCATCACCGCCCATGTCCGAGCAGCCCCGTTTCTTCTCAAACCTCCGCGGAGACCTCTTCGGAGGACTCACCGCGGGCGTCGTCGCCCTCCCCCTTGCCCTGGCCTTCGGCGAGCAGAGCGGCCTCGGTGCCTCTGCGGGCCTCTACGGCGCAGCCTTCATTGGCTTCTTCGCCGCCCTGCTGGGGGGGACGGCCACGCAGATCAGCGGCCCGACCGCCCCCATGACGGTCCTCTCGGCCGCGATCGTCACCACCATTGTGACGGCAAACGGCGGGTCGGTGAACGACGCCCTGCCGCTGGTCCTCTTCGTCTTCCTCCTCGCGGGTGCCTTCCAGATCGGCCTCGGCTTGATGAAGGCGGGGAGCGTCATCCGCTTCATCCCGCGCACCGTGGTGTCGGGGTTCATGACCGGGATCGGCGTGATCATCCTGATCACCCAGGTCCTCCCCGCGGTGGGCTACGTGGCTGCGGATGACGTGGACGCGGTCAGGGATCAGCTTGTCCACGCCGAGGAGTCGCTGCTTCACAAGGCCCTTGAGGCCGCGAGCATGGACGACCCCCTCGAGCTCAACGACCTCTCCAACTTCAACCTTCACGCGCAAGGGATCGAAGCCGAGGACATCGAGGGTGAGGCCCGGGTGATGGCGCGGAACGAAGCCAAGGGAGTACTGGGGACCCTGCGCAGCCTGCCGCACGCGGTCGACGGGGTGAACTTCCTCGAGCTGGCCTTGGCCTTGGTGACGATCGCCATCATCTTTGGGTTCAAGAGGATCACGACCGTGATCCCCTCCGCGCTGGTGGCCCTGGTCGGAGTGACCGGCGCCGCGACGGCCATGGGCCTCGACTACAGGCCCATCACCCCGATCACCAGCGGCCTGCCTTCGCCGCACTTCGAGCTGTTTGGGTCCATCGGTGAGGTGCTGCCCTACGTCTTCACCGCCTTCCTCCTCAGCCTGCTGGGGGGGATCGACTCTCTCTTGACCTCCGTCGTCGCGGACAACCTCACGAAGACCAAGCATGAGCCCAACAGGGAGCTCATCGGTCAGGGGATCGGCAACAGCATCGCCGCGCTCTTCGGCGGCCTGCCCGGGGCTGGGGCGACGATCCGGACGGTGGTGAACATCCAGGCCGGGGGCCGTACGCGGCTCTCGGGCATGGTCGCCGGCGCGCTCCTGTTCCTGACCCTGCTGGCCCTCGGCCCCATCGCATCCAAGATCCCCACGGCCGTGCTGAGCGGGATCCTGATCACCGTCGGTTTCGGGGTCATGGACTACCGCGGGCTCCGCGAGCTGAAGGTCATGCCGTGGCCCGACCGCATCGTCCTGCTCACAGTGCTCCTGCTGACCGTCTTCTGGCAGCTCGTCTACGCGGTCGCTGTGGGGCTGGTCCTCGCCGCGCTGCTCTTCATGCGCTCGATGTCCCGATGGTCGGCGGGCGGCTTCGAGGTGGTCAAGGCCAATGACGAGGCCGACGGCATGGAGGGAGACCGCTACGTCAAGCATGTCCGGGGTCCGCTGTTCTTCGGAAACGTCGCCGAGTTCGGAGACCTGCGCTCCGCCATCCCGACGGAGGCGCGGAAGGTCGAGATCGACCTGACGGACGTACCCTTCTTCGATCAGTCGGGGGTGTACGCCCTGGAGGAGGCGGTGCTGGACCTCTCCATCGACGGTAGGGAGGTGAGCATTATCGGCCTCGATGGCGCGCAGCGCTCGCAGTTGGAGGCGGTGCGCTTCATCCCCAACGTGGTCCCGGCGGAGCGAATTGGTTGACCGGAGCTCATGACGGACGGCCGCGCGCGGGTGGTCGCGCCCTTCCGTCCGTCATGGCCAGGCTTGAGAAGGACACCGGTCCGATGGGCCGACCTCGTCGCGGGCATCTCGTTGATGGGGCCCGCGGCAGGTACCTCTCGACAGGGCGGGTCAGGGCGATCACCCGGACGGCGCCCAGCGATTGAATCGCTCAGGGGTGGGGGGTGAGCCGCACTCCGGAGAAGAACCTCTCGGCGGCCGCGCCGTTGCCCATCGGCTCGGAGGAGGGGCGCCGGGCGGAGTAGAGCAGCATCATCGACTCACCGAGATCCTCCGGATGGAGCATCCAGCAGCCGCGGTTCTCGACCCGCAGCGTCCGTCCCTCCGCGCCCGGTGAGGCCCGGTCCAGGAACGTCTCGACGTACTCGACGCAGTAGTCCCCGTGGCGTCGCGTGAGGCGGGCGTTGCAGGTGACGCCCTCGGCGCGCTCGGGGTCTCGACCCTCGGAGAGCACGCGCTCGACGTGGCGCAGGAAGCTCGCCGGGGAGCCGAAGGTGGCCTCCGACGATCCCGTGGAGGCCGAGGCGATCGTCGAGACGGCCTCGTCGGCGAAGCGCCGCGCGAAGACCACGCTGCGTGAGTTCTCGGCCACCACGAACCAGTTCGTGCCCTGGGGAGGGCGCACGGTGAGCCCCTCCAGCGCGAGCGGTGTGGCGGAGTCCGTGACGGGCTGGGACCAGCGCGAGGTGCTGCAGGAGCACAGGGCGAGGAGCGCGGCGCTGGCCAGCAGGGCGAGGGGGCGGAGCTTCATGGCCGACACCCTAGCACGGCCGAGGTCGGCCACGGGGCGCCGTCACGGCCGGCTTATCGACCGGACTCAGGCGGCGTCGAAGCGCAGCTCGCCGCCGCGAGCGCGGACGACGACCTCTCCATCGCGACGGGTGCTGGAGAGGAGCACGTCGGACAGGCGCGGCTCGATCTCTCGCTGGATGACGCGCCGCAGCTCGCGGGCGCCACAGTCCGGGCGGAATCCGCGGCCGGCGACCCAGCGAGCGACGGCCGGTGTGAAGCGGACCTGCATGCCCCGCTCGGCTCCCCGCTCCGCCAGCTCGGTGAGCTTCTTCTGCGCCACACGCTCGACGGTCTGGCGGGAGAGCTCGTCGAACACAACGATGTCGCCGATCCGACCGAGGAACTCCGGAGAGAAGCTGCGGGCGAGGGCGTCCTCGGTGATGACCTCGAGGGCCGCACGCCCGATGGTGGGGGCGCCGCCGAAGCCGACGGCTCGCGTCGCAGAGGTGACCTCTTCCGCGCCGCAGTTGGAGGTCATGACCACGATGGTCCGCTCGAAGGAGACCCGGCGGCCCTTGCTGTCCGTCAGGGCGCCCTCCTCCAGGATCTGGAGCATCAGGTTGTGCAGCTTGGGGTGAGCCTTCTCGACCTCGTCGAAGAGGACCACGCACTCCGGCTCCGCCGCGACCGCATCGGTCAGCTGGCCGCCGTCGTCGTGCCCCACATAGCCGGGGGGGGAGCCGATGAGCTTCGAGTACTCGTGAGCCAAGGCAAACTCGGAGCAATCGATGCGAACGAGGCCCTTGCTCTCTCCGCGGGCGAAGAGGTGGTGGGCCATCCGGCGGGCAAGCTCGGTCTTGCCGGTTCCGGTCCTGCCAGGGAAAAGGAAGGAGGCGAGGGGACGGCCGCGCTCACCGAGCCCGGCGGCGCAGGCTCGGACGGCGCGCGCCACGCTCTCGATGGCGCGGTCCTGGCCGAGGACGTCCTTCTTCAGGTTCCGAGCGAGCGTCCCGGCGGTGCCGCGCAGGTGATCTAGGAGGTCCTCTCGCGCCGCCGGCCCTTCCTGTTCGCTGGCGGTCTGGGGCCTCGCTGCGGAGTTCGCGTCCACGGTGAGGCGCACCTCGTGGATGTCCAGGCCGGGGTTGACCTCCACGCACAGCTGATAGAGGAGGTCCTCGACCATCAGGGGGTCATCCGGGAAGAGGCGCTCGAGGCGCCCCTCGAGGTCGCCCCGGAACTCAGGCATGCACGCCTCGATGACCATCTTCCTGTACCCCGCACGGCCCAGACCGGGGCGGTCTCGCAGGCTGAAGGCTCCCTCTTCCAGCGCGAGGATTTGCACGAAGCAATCCGCGAGGTCGAAGTAGCGGTAGAAGCTACGTTCGGGGGCTGTACTGGACACGATCGGAGGGGGGGCAGAAGGGGCGGGAGGCGCTAGCACGCGCTGAGGAAGTAGTTCGTCGATCGGGGGCGCCGATCTTGACGCAACAAGCTGCCAAGCCCGATCTGACGCACCACTTTGGCCGGTTCTCGTCCGGAAGCGGGACGTGCCGCGTGTCCGAGCGCCGGAGGAGGCCTAGACTTCCCACAGATGTCCGCCGAAGACGACTTCAAGTTCCTGGTCAAGCTCGTTCACCACGGCCACCTCGAGCGCGACCAGGCCGAGCCGCTGCTGGGGCGCCTGAAGAAGGGCGAGCCCCTCCCCGACCTCCTCCTGAGCCTGAGTGGGTGGGACGAGGAGCGGGTGGACCGGATGATCCGGACCGAGGCGGGGGAGCGCCCAGAAGTCACCGGACACGAGGTGCTCGGGTCCTTGGGAGTGGGGGGCACGGCGCGGGTCTTCCGAGCACGGGAAAAAAAGACCGGTCGCCAGGTGGCGCTGAAGATCCTCGAGTCCAGCTACGCCTCGAACCCTGTGGAGGTCAAGGCCTTCGTCGAAGAGGCGCGGCTGCTGCAGCGCCTCGATCATCCAGGACTCGTGAAGGGCTACGGGCCGGCCAAGTCCCAGGATCAGCTGCTCTCCCGCATGGAGGTGGTGGAGGGGCGGACCCTGCTCGAGTACCTGGACGAGGGGCACCTCTTCCAGGAAGACTCCGCCTTCAAGGTCGTGCTCGAGGTCGCCGAGGTCCTCTCGTACATGGTGACGGAGGGGCTCGTTCACCGGGACGTCAAGCCGGGCAACATCATGCTCACAGACTCCGGTCGGGTGAAGCTGATCGATCTTGGTTTCTGCACGGCTCAGGACGCCAGAGATCGGGAGGGGACCGCCCGCGGGACGGCTCAGTACCTCTCGCCTGAGCAGGCTGAAGGCGGCGCCTGCGCGGACCTTAGGAGCGACATCTACTCCCTCGGCGTCACCCTCTATCAGCTGACCATTGGCAAGCTGCCCTTCGACGGGGGCGAGAGCGAGGACGTGCTCCGTCAGCACGTGATGGAGAAGCTCTCATCCCCCGAGCTCAAGGGCCGCGGTCACTCCCCTTACCTGCAGTACTTCATCGAGAAGATGATGTCGAAGGAGGCGGACCTCCGTTATCAGGACTGGACGGAGCTGGTTACCGACATCCAGGAGCAGGTCCGAGGGGCCGAGAGCCTCGACTACAAGGCGTCCGCCAGTGACGGGCGCGGGCGCCGCCGAGTGAAGTCCACCGGTCGCTCGAAGCGGAGAGGGTGAGCTTGTGACAGATCGCATCGGGCCCGCGGGCGAAGTCTCGGGGCCTGGGTCAGACTCCGGGCTGGAGGGCGCGGTCCCCTTCCAGTTCTCATGCCACCGATGCGGGCACTGCTGCACCGGCGGAGAAGGGTATGTGTGGCTGGAGGACGGAGAGGTCGCCTCGATGGCGGCCGCGCTTGAAATGTCGCCGGAGGCTTTCCGGCAGCGGCACGTGCGGACGGTCCCCGACCCGCGCGAGCCCGGCGCCATGCGCGAGGCGCTGCGTGAGCGGCACGAGGGTGAGGGAGGACGCTGCACGCTCCTCGAGGGCAACAACCACTGCTCCGTCTACACGGCGAGACCCCAGCACTGCCGGACCTTCCCGTACTGGCCGTCGGTCATGGAGACCGAGGACGGCTTCGAGCGCGCCCGGGCCACCTGTCCGGGGATCCGCGTGGAGCCGACGGAGGAGCAGCGACGGGAGGGAGCGCGGCAGCTCGCGGAGATCTACGCCGAGCTGGACGAACTCCTGAACGCGGTCCGGCCGGTGTGCCTTGCCCGGGGGATCTGCTGCCGCTTCGAGGAGGCCGATCACATCCTCTATTCCACAGGCCTCGAGGCGGATCACGCCGCGGCGACGCTCCCCGAGGCTCCGGCGCCCGAAGCCGAGGGGCGCTGCCCGTACCACGTCGCAGGCAAGTGCACCGCGCGCGAGGCCCGCCCCCTGGGGTGCCGGACGTACTTCTGCGACCCGTCCATGCAGGACGCCTTGGAGGCCACCCACGAGCGCTTCCTCGCGCGTATCCGGGAGGTCGAGCGCTCCCTCGGCTATCCCGCGGTCTACGCGCCGTTCCCTGCGCTCCTCGCGGACCGCGGGGTGGGGCAACCCGGGAAGGATCCGGGGGCGGCGTCGTCCTGAGCCCCATGCGATCGCCGAGCACACACCGCTCCCGCCCCCCGTCGCCGCGCGAAGAGCGCGGCGCTTGGTTGGTGCTGGCGCTGCTCGCTGTGGCTGCACTCGCGGGCGCCGGGCTCCTCGCCTTGTCGATGATGCCGGGCGATTGGCGCCTGCAAGAGGAGGCCCCGCCGGACCCACCCCAGCCCGCCGCGACCCGCCCCGCCGCTCCGCCCCTGGGGCCGGCCCCGGATCCTGTGGTGGCCCCCAAGGTCCTCGACGAGCGCCCCTACGACCTGAACGATCGGGCCATCGCGGCGCTCGACGAGGGGCGCCTTGACGAGGCGGTGGAGCTCCTGGAGGAGGCGGCCGCGGCGCGCCCGGACGTGGCAGCCTTCGGCGCTAACCTCGGGGAGGCTTACCTGCGCCGGGCCCGCGCCGGAGAGGGGGGAGCCGACGCGGCGATCGACGACTTCGAGGCGGCTCTCGAGTGGATCGAGGATCCGGAGCGGCGGGCGCAGGTGGAGGGGCTCCAGCAGCGCGCGCGGCGAGTCCGTGACGAGGAGCGCGACTTCGTGGTCGAGCCCACCCTGCACTTCACCTTCAAGTACGACGGGTCGCGAGGGGAGCTGACCGAGGGGGTCGACCGCCTCAAGGTGCTCCTCGAGGACACCTACCAGGAGTTCGGCGAGCAGTTCGGTCGCCGGCCAGTGGAGGCCGGTGAGGGGCGGATCGAGGTCATCCTCTACGACGCCGCGGGCTTCGATTCCGTGACGGGCCTCGGCGACTGGGCCGGGGGCATCTTCGACGGGAAGATCCGGGTGCCCGTGGAGGACCTCCGGACGGAGCTGCGCTTCGCCCGGGTGAAGAGCGTGCTGCGGCACGAGACCGCCCACGCGTTCACCCGCTCGATCGGCGGCGCGGCGGTGCCGTCGTGGCTGAATGAGGGCGTGGCCCAGTGGCTTGAGGAGCCGGCTCGACGATCGAGTGGTGTGGGAGTCGCCCGGGCCAGGCTCGCGTCGTCGTCGCTGTTTCCGCTCGCTCGCCTGAACGGGAACCTTGTGGGCTGGGAGGACCGCGCCGAGGTCGCGCGGGCCTACGACCAGGCGCTCGCCTTCGTGGACCATCTCTCGGTCCAGTACGGGCCCGAGATCGTCTTCTCGATGATCGCCGCCTGCCGCGAGGGTGGGGTGGAGGGGGCGGCAGCCCATTTCAAGGCGCGGACCCTGGTGGAACTCGACCCGGTCCTGGGCGACCTGGCCGACTCCCTCACCCGCTGAAGGCCGGCCCTGAGCCACGGCGGCTTCGGGTCGGGGCCGTTGGTCCGCTGCCTCGCATGGGGTCCCTGCGTCTCTGGGTCCTTGCGTCTCTGGGTCCCTGCGTCTCTGGGTCCTTGCACCGCTGGGTCCCTGGACCTCTGGGTCCCTGGACCTCTGGGTGCCCGCGCTTCTGGCGGGGGCTGAGGGTCTGGGTGCCACCCGGCTGGGTGCCAAGCGTCCTGTCCGGGGCGGGCAGTTGGTCCGTGTTTCGGAGCGAGGGCGGGCCGCCGCCGCATCTGTTCGTGCTCGGTGTCTTGGGCGGAGGCGTGCATGAGCGGGACCCGGAGTGCTCGTGCGTGACCCCGCCCGCACCTGCTAGGCCCGGCGGCGCCAGCTGGGACGGCTCGTACGGGGCCGACCTCTCCGTAGGGCCGGCGGGACCCGGAGCGTGGATGGCCGAGGAGCACCGACGCCGCGAGCAGGACATCAGGGAGCGCTTCGATGCGGGATACGTCAATGGGGGTCACAGGGGCAGGAGCAGGGGCAGGAGCAGGGGGAGACACGGGGCGGAGCCCGCGGCAGAGCGCTCAGCCGGCTCTCCAACGGGGTCTTCAGCCGGCCCTCCAACTGGGTCTCCAGCTGGGGCTCCAACTGGGCCCGACCGCATCTCGGCAGGCCGCCCTGGCGACGTGGGCGGCCGGGGGCCGGTTCTCCGAGCGTCGGCGGCGAGCGTTGACCCGGGCGATTGCCGATCTGGGGCTGGCGAGGGTGGCGCGACTCGGGCCCGGGAATCTGGCCGCGGAGTGCGGATTGACCCGGCCACAGGCGCTGCGACTCGCGGCGATGTTCGAACTCGGTAGAGAAGTGGAGCGGTCCGGCGCCGACGGAGGTGCGCACGTCCGCCGCCCCGAGGATGCCTTCCGCATGCTCGCGCCCGAGTTGCGAGGCCTCGAGGTGGAGTCCTTTCGGGTGCTCATCTTCGATGTGCGGAGAAAGGTGATCGCCAACGAGGAGGTGAGCCGAGGGACCCTCGACGCGGCCCTTGTGCACCCTCGCGAGGTCTTCCGACCGGCGCTTCGGTTGGGTGGAGCGGCCCTCCTGCTGGCCCATAACCACCCCTCCGGGAATCCAGAGCCGAGCCCCGAGGACTGGGCCGTGACTCGGCGCCTCCTCCGAGCCGGCCGCTTGCTCGGTGTCCCCGTCACCGACCACCTCATTATCGCGGGGGGCCGGTGGGTATCGATGAGGCATCAGGGCCAGTGGCCCGACGTCGCAGCGGCGCAGCCCGGCGAGCCGGCATGATGGCCAAAGTCCACCGCGGGAACCGCAGATCCAGAGCCAAGGAGATCGTGAGGCGGCGGGGGCTGGCGGGTAACCTGTACGGCCCCTGAAGGTAGGCCAGTGCCAGGCCCATCCCCGCCTCGTCTCGCTCTCCTGAGCCCCGAATCCCCAAATGGACTATCAGTACGCCCTGCGCTTCGAGACCGGTGAGCGCCGCGGCGAGGTCGTTCCGATCCTCGTCGACGCCGCCGCCGGCGGAGTGTTCACCGTCGGACGCCGGCCTGGGAACTCCCTGCAGGTGACCGACGGGTCGGTCTCTGGCCAGCACGCGGAGGTCGCCATCAGCGCGGCAGGGGTAACCCTGAGAGACCTCGGGAGCACCAACGGGACCCTCGTGGGTGGCCAAAAGGTCTCCGAAGCGCCGCTCCAGCATCTGGGCCAGTTCGCCCTGGGTGCGGTGGAGTTCACGCTGCTCGACCAGCGCGAGGACGCCCCGGCTCCCGGGGGATTCGGCGGCGACGAGCTCATGCTGGAGGACCCCGATGAACTCGTCCTCGAGGAACCCGCGGCGGCTCCGATGCCGACGCGTCGGCCGGCTCCGGCTCCGGCTCGGACCCAGACTCCGGCTCCGGCGATGACGGCGGCCCCTGCTCCTGCATCCCTGGAGCTCGAGATGGGCGAGGATGAAGAGGACTCGCTCGTGATCACCGCCGACGACCTCGCGAGGTCCCGGAAGAGCTCCAAGCTTGGCCCGTTGCTTGTGGTCGTGCTCGCCGCCGTGGGCGCGGGCGCATGGTGGTGGACCGGGCAGAAGTCAGGCGAGGGGGCGGGGCGCTCCGCTGCCTCGCTCGCGGTTGCCGCCGTCCCGGGCAACCTGATCCGCACGGGCTACTCCTTCGAGAAGTCGGAGGGGTGGACCGTGGACGAGACTCTGGCGGCCTTCTGGGATCCGTCGCGTGCGGCGCGACGTAGCGGACGCAACGGGATTCGCGCCGAGCTCTTCGGCGGCGATCTGGCCGTCATCGCCTCGGATCCTATTCGCCTCACCAGCGCGTCCCGGAGCGTTGAGGCCGTGGCACAGGTCCGCGGTGACGCGGACACCGCGGCCCGGCTCGGGCTGCGCTTCACGGGGTCGGGTGAGGGGAGCCCCTCCGTGACCGTCTGGTCCAAGGCCCTCGCGGGAAGCGATGACTGGTCAGAGCTGCTGCTGCGGGGCGTGGCGCCGCGGGGGCTCGACCGCGTGAGCGTGGTCCTGCGCGGCGAGGGCCGCGGGGCGCCGAGCCCTGGCGACGACAGCGGCGGCGCGGAGCCCGCATCCCTGGACGTCGACGACGTCGCGCTCGTCCCCTCGGACGCGGCGGGGCTCAGTCTCCGCGAGTACGAGGAGTGGTCCATGGCCGTCGTGGGCATGGACGCGGGCGGCGAGGCCCTCGCCGTCGCGTTCTCCGCCCTGGACGGACCCAAGGTTTCCTCGCTCCGAATCCACAGCACCGGGACCTCCCACGACTGCATCGCCCTCGCGCTCGCCGGGGACGGTGGGGCCTGGGAGCTGACCCCTGCTGAGGCGGGAGAGCTCGTGCTGCGAGCAGAGGGCGAGCTCGTCTCGGCGGGCCTCGCGACCCTCGGAGCTTCGGGCTATGTGGCCCACGGGACGTCGTTCGAACTCTCCGAGGCCCGTGACCTGCTCCTCGGGGCCGACTCGGGGCTGGTGCGGATCTCCAGCAGCGAACCGCTCCGGTACTCCTCGAAGCCCTCGGGAGACGACGCCGTGCTGCGCGCGAGCGTGCCTGCCGGAGTCACCCTCACGGTGCAGGTGGAGTTCTCTGACGAGCGAGTTCAGGCCGAGCGGCTGGCCCTGCAGGCGGCGGAGCTTCGCAAGCGCGGCAACCGTGGCGCAGCGCTGTCGACGTGGCAGACCCTGTTGAACACCGTGCCCTTCGACGCTCGGCTCGTGGACCGCGCCATCGTGGCGCAGGCGGAGCTCGGCGCCGAAGCGAGGGCCTCCTTGAAGGAGCTCCTGGGCGAGCTGGAGCGCGCGCGCTATTTCGGGCTCTCCGGTCTGTTCGAGGAGAAGCTGGGACATGCGCTGGCGCTGGCCAAGGAGTACGAGGGCTCCGGCGAGGCGGAGGAGCAGTTCCTCCAGCTGGCGGGCGAGATCAAGACCGAGCTCGCCGGGTTGCTCGGAGATAGCGATCGCTACGAGCGCGTGCGGCTGGAGGGAATCTCGACGGTCCTCAAGAACGACGGCGCGCTTGACCTCGTCAAGCGCGTGGATGATTACGCCTCGGACCTCGGCTCCCCAGGAGCCGGGGCCACCGGAAGAGCCGGGGCCACCGGAAGTGCAGGGGATACCGAGAGTGCCGGGAACACCGGGGAAGTGGAGCAGCGCTGATGGCAAAGACATGTACAGGAGTGGACGTCGGTGCACGGTCCGCCGTGGCAATCCGCGGCGCCTGGAAGGGGGGGACGTTTCACGTCTCCAACTTCGCGGTGGGCGAGAACGACCTCGGCACCGTTGACTCGGGCTGGGCGTCGCTGCAGGCGGACTTCAAGCTTGGCGCGACCCGCATCGCGGCCTCCGGTCGCGAGGTCAACGTGCGCTACACCCGGGTCCCGGGCGTGCCCGACTGGCAGCTGCGTAACCTCATGCGGTTCGAGGTCCAGGAGATCGGGGACCAGTCCGGCGCCGAGGTCGCCTCGGACTTCAACCTGCTCCCGCGGCCCCCCGAGATCGACGGGGAGGACGTGGTGCTCCTCGCCATGGCTCGCGAGTCCCTGCTCGATGGGCACTCCGAGGGGGTCGAGGTCGCTGGAGGAAGCGTTGACGCGTTCTCCCCCGCCTCCATCGGTCTCTACAACGCCTTCGCTCGCTACGGCGTGGTGGAGGACGACACGGTTCTCCTCGCGAACATCGGGCACGAGACGACGGACGTGGTGCTCGTGCGGGGCGCGGACCTGGTCTTCGCCAGGAACCTGACCGGCGGCTCGGGGCTCTTTGATGAGGCCCTGGTCCAGCGGTTGCAGCTGTCCTCGGCGCGGGCAGAGGCGACCAAGATGGACCACGTGGACCTCACGCCCGGGGCTCGTCACGCGACCGCCGAGGGGGAGAAGGCGACCCGTGCGGTGATGGCCGCGGCGGGGCAGCTGACCTCGCTGCTCCAGAGCGCGGTGATGTTCTGCAAGTCGCAGGTCAAGCTCAGCGGCCTCAAGGTCGACCGCGTGCTGCTCTGCGGGGGCGGCGCCGCCCTGAGGGGGCTGCCCAGCTATCTGTCCGCCGGCATGGGCGTCCCGGTCGAGCTCTTCGACCCGTTCCGCGTCGTCGACACCTCCGCCCTTGATCCGGAAGTGGCGGACCGCCTCGCGGCTCACCAGCTCGAGTCGGTGGTCGCCCTGGGGATGGCCACCATGGCCTCGGACCCGGAGGCTTACTCCCTCGAGATTGTCCCGGAGGCCTTGGCGAAGAAGCGGGCCTTCCTGGGCGGGACCATCTGGCTCATCGCGGCGGCCGTGCTCGCGGTGGCCTTCCTTGGCTACCGGGTGACCTACTCCAACGAGAAGCTGAATCGGCTGACGGGGGAGAGCCGTGGGCTCTCCTCGGTGCTGGCCCGGGCGCGCGACATCCACTCGGAGACCGAGTCGCTCGTCGCGGAAAACGCTCGCCTCGTGACCGAAGCCGTGTCGCTACAGGGCATCGCTGGGTCGGGTGAGCAGCTGGCGCGAGCGGTGGCGTTCCTCGGAGACAGCCTCCCGAGTGACTTCTGGATCACGCGAGTGGAGAGCTCCTTCGGAACCGACAGCGAGCTCCGCGTCCCGCGCGGTGATGAGCGCCCGATCTTGATGATCGAAGGGCAGGCCCGGGACGGGGTGCAGTCGCCGACCGCCCAGTTCCAGCAGCTGTTGGCGGACCTCGAGGAGGCCATGCCGTACGTCGCGCTCAACCCTTCCATCGACCGCAACAAGTTCACGATCCACATGACGTCCTTCGCGGACGCGCCGGACGAGACCGGGGAGGAAGACGATGGACCTGAATGACATCTGGCAAGAGAACAAACGCTTCATCACCACGGTGGGGTCAGGGCTGCTCGTCTTCCTGATCGGCCTCTTCGTGGTGGACGGGATGTACGCGGGCGATATCCGGACCGTCGAGCGTCAGAACCAGAGTGCGCGCAGCAAGCTCAGGGTGAACATGTTCACGTCGGATGACCGCGAGGTCGCCCGGGACGAGAACGACGCACTGCTGACGAGCTTCGAGACGCTCGCCGACGCTGTGGCGTTCAAGCCGCGCCCGGAGTTCGACCTGAAGGAACGCGCTGGCTCGGCACGGAACGTCTACATGAGCTCGGTGGACCAGGTCCGCAACCGAGTCGAAGACCTCGCGAGCCGGCGCCGAGCGAGGCTGCCCGAGGGCCTGGACCTCGAGCGCCTCGAGACGAACAACGTCGATGCGATCGAGCGTAACCTCCACGCGCTCGACCTCCTCGAGAGGGTCGTGGTGCTCGCGGTGGAGTCCGGCGTGAAGCAGGTGCGCAGCGCCGACATCAAGCTCGATCCAGCCTTCACCGCGCGCCGCGGGCTCGGGTCTATCGAGAGGACCAAGGTCTCCGTGGACATCGTCGCGAGCCCGGACGCGGTGGCGCGCTGGCTCCTGGCCTGTGAGACCCCCGCCGATGGGAACGCCGAGTTCTCTGTCCGACAGCAAGCGCTCCCGATCGATTCGATCGACGCGCGGCGAGCCGCGTCCAAATCGGACGAGGTCTCGGCCAAGGTCACCTTCCTCGTCGTTCGTGTGAACGAGGTTGAAGACTCCGAAGACGAGGACGCCTGAGCGCGTCACCCTCCGATCATTCGCCACCCCAACCGTCGAGCGAGATGCGCAAAGAGCCCGTCGTCTTCCTAATCTTCGCAGCCCTTGTGGGCTGGATGTCCAAGGACATGATCTCGGACTCCGGGTCCAGGTCACGCTCCTCCAAGGTGCGGCCCAAGGACTACGTGAGCCTCCAGGCCCCGGACGTTGCCCTGGCCCTGTCCGACCGGGCGCGTGCGCTGACCCTGGACCGGGACCTGTTCTCGCCGCCCTCCCCGACCTCGGCCCTCCCGCCGCTGGGGGTGACCCTCCCGCCCCTGGAGCCCATGAGCGCCCTGGCGCCGCCGACGGGATGGGGGCCGAGGCCTGCGCTCTACGGGGAGTTCCTTCGACGGCCAGAGCGGCCGGCCAACGCCCAGGTCCTGCCCGGGCTCTTCGACGCGCTGGAAGGCGGCGGCGCAGGCCGCGCCATGGATGAGGCGCCCTCGGGCGAGCTGGCCACCGGGCTCTCTGACGACCCCGAGGCGCGCGCGGCGCAGATCGCCGGACTCAAGAAGGAGTTCGACTGGATCTACACCAACAAGTTCGAGTTCGGCCGCCTCCTGAACGAGAACCGCTTCGAGCTCCCCGACCTCGAGGACCCCGAGCTGATCTTCCTCCCGGTCAACCCCGCGACCGGCGTCCCGCTCTACCGAACGCCGATCACCTACGTGCCGGGCCGGGTCGACGAGTTTGGACTCGTGGACAACGCGCTCACCGAGGTCGAGGTCGGGCTCGTGGGGTTCGACGACCCGCTCCAACCCGGTGAGTTCGAGGCCGCGCTTCAATTCGCGGACAACTGCCTGCTGAAGCGCAACGAGACCCCGCGCGCCCTCGAGGTCGCGGAAACGCTCTACCAGCGAGCGCAGGCGATCAACCTCCAGGATGACGCCCGGCCTCGCCTCGGGCTCGCCACTTGCTATCAGCTCGGGTTCCGCTTCGAGGACGCCTACGACACCTACAAGGCCCTCCTGGAGAGCGGTCACGACACGAACGCGTCGATTCATGCCCGGCTCGGGGTCCTGCTCGCCCAGCTGCGCATGAAGGATGATGCGGAGGCGAGCTTCCGCGAGGGCCTCCGGGTCGAGCGGACCAACTGGGAGGTGCGTTACTGGTATGGCCGCTTCCTGGTTCGTGAGGGCCGGACCCTGGAGGCGCTCGAGCATCTGCAGGAGGCCGTCCGCCGGGAGCCCAAGGGGCAAGAAGAGCGGGGCATGCGCGTCAGGGTCCGTCTCGCTTACGCGGGCGCGCTCCTGGGCGCTGGTAAGATGGATGAGTCCGTCGCGGCCTTCGGCACCGCGCTCAGCGCGGATGTCGCGAACGAGGTCGGCCTGCAAGCCGTCGCGGCCGCCGGCACCCTGTCGGCCATGCGCTTCACGGACGACGCGTCCTCGCTCATGGGGGCGGGCTTCGGCGGCGACGACGGGGCCCCCGTGGAGGGCGGCTTCGACGTCCTCCTGGCGGCGGGGCTGTTCGCCATGGACTCAGGTGAATTCGAGGTGGCCGCCCAGACCCTGGGGCTCGCCCTGGACGCGGACCCCTTCCGCCGCTTCGAGGCCCTGCGCGCCATGAGCCGCCTGGCCGAGATCTCCGGCAACCGCGAGGAGGCCGTGACCTTCGCGGACGAGGCGCTGCGCGCAGCGCCGGGGGACCCGTGGACGCTCTACCAGCGGGGGCGTCTGTACGAGCAAGACGGCGACGAGTTCGAGGCGCGCGCGGCCTACCGTGCGTCGCTTGACGTGGAGCTTGACCTGGTCCCTGCCCTGGAGCGTATGGGGTCCCTGCTGCAGGCGTCCGGCGATCACGCGGGCGCGGAGCGCTACTTCGAGCGCGCCCTGACCGTGGAGCAGGGCAGCGCGGCCCTATGGTCGCGCCGCGGCTGGAACGCGCTCCAGGCCGACGACCTCAGCCGCGCGGAGATCTGCTTCGGTGAAGCGCGCCGGCTGTCCCCCGCCCTGGCCTCGGCCCGCGCAGGCGTGGCGTGGTCCAACTACGTCGCCGGTGACTCGGCCGAGGCGATCACCCTCTTCAGCGAGATCGTGGACGACCGGCGGGCTTCCGGTGAAGAAGACGCCGTGCTGGTTTACGCCAACGCCCAGGGGACGCGCATCGTGGATCACGAGTCCAAGGAGGTCTGGCTGGACCGCTTCGACCGCGCGCCAGGGCGGGTCGGCAACGGCTGGGTCCTTGACCAGGGGTTCGGCCCGCTGGTGGACATCCGAGAGGAGGGCATCGCCATCGAGGGACAGAACGATCGGGGCGGGCGTACGCGCGCCTTCCGGTCGCTGCCGCCCGACCGCTTCCTCGCCTTCTCCTGCGTGCTGACTGTCGGCGCGGAGGCCAAGGGCACCCGGGCGGGGGTCTTCATCTCCTCCGAGCGTACGCGGCCTGGGGGAGAGTCGCAGGTGACCGCCGAGGTGGTCATCTGCCGCAATCGGGACGGCCTCATCGAGGCCCGGGTGCAGAAGTCGCCCACCGACGAGGAGGCGAGCTTCAAGCAGCTCGTGGGGCCCGCATGGCCCATCGGTCAGCCGATCCGGGTGGAGATCCAGCGGGTGGGGGACGACCTCGACGCCACCTTCACCATCTACATCGACGGCGAGCCAGTGGCCACCAACGTGGAGTGTGATCGCCTGACGTCCTCGCGGCAGCCCATCAACTTCGGCGCCTTCGTGGGCGGCGAGGCTGGCCGCCGGGCCGACCTGTTCATGGACGACGTTCGGGTCGTTCGGAGGCGCTGATTCATGCTGACACCTCGACTCATCCAGCGGCGGGAGCCGACGCCGACAGCCCGCGGGGGCTTCTCCCTCGTGGAGCTGATGGCGGTGATCATCATCATCTCCCTGCTCTTCGCGTTCCTGATCCCCAACCTCCTGTCTTCCAAGGAGGCGGTGAACTCCAAGATGACGCAGACCTGGCTCAACCAGGTCTCTGCCGAGATCTCGGCCTACGAGAGGGAAACGGGAGACTTTCCCCCTTCGACCTTCCCGCGCAAGCTCGACCCCAAGCCGAGCAAGACCAACATGGGCGTCGAGTCCCTCCTGATCGCGCTCATGCCGGCGGACGGGTCGTACCTCGCTGGGGGTGACTACGACGATCGCCTCGGGAACACCGACGGGGACGACAGCAAGAAGTCCCACTCCCGGTTCGCCAGCTCCGAGGTGTTCGAGCTCTGCGATCACTGGAAGAACCCGATCGTCTACCTGCACCGGCGGGACTACGAGAAGGGCGGGACCTACCTGACCTACAGCGACGCGCTCGCCGACTGGGTCGAAGAAAAAGTCAGCGCCGCCGTCAACCCGACGACGGGCTCTCCGTACCGCCAGGACTCGTTCCAGCTTATCTCCGCTGGCCCCGATGGGCAGTTCGGGAGCGCGGACGACATTGGCAACTTCAAGCGCTGAGCTGCCGCTGACCTTCAGATCGATGTGGATTGACCTCGCCCCCCACGCGCTGGACGCGGACACCCCCGGTGCCTGCGGGGGGCCCGTTGCCCGCGGTGGGCCCGTTGCCCGCGGTGGGCTCGGTGCCCGCGGTGAGTTCGGTGCCCGCGGTGGGCCGATTGCCCGCGGTGGGCTCGGCGCCAGCCGTGCGGCCGGTGCTCATACGGCGGCCGGTGCTCATGCGGCGGATCGGGGGGCCGCGGGGTTCAGCCTCGCGGAGCTGCTCCTGGTCATGGCGCTCCTGGGGATCGTCATGGGCGTGGGCTTGGGCAGTTTCGCCTCCTTCGACCCGGGCCGGGGAGCGGCGCGTGGCCTGGTGGCGAACGCGCTCCGACAGACCCGGAACACGGCGATCGAGCGAGGCGCGCCGGCGCGGGTCCTGATCGACCACCGCCGAATGGCCCTCCGCTCCGAGGCGTTCACGGTGGCGGGGACCTGGCGCTTCGAGGATCAGACCCTCGCAGGGGCTCGCGGAGTGGACGGGATCGCGGACGGGTTCCCCGGCGCCTTCCTCTCGAACGACGGCTACGTGGGCAAGGCCCTGGACCTGAACCTTGGCCCGCGCGGGGCGAAGGTTCAGATCGACTTGAGCTCGGACCCCATCTTCAACGTGGCCCAGGGCTTTCGTCTCTCGGCCATGCTTCGACCCGCGGACTTCGTGGACGCCGACGTGGTGAACCTGGGCAAGGTGGTCCGGATCAAGGCGCGCAGCGACGGGTCCGTGAGCTTCGAGCTCACAACTCAGCGAGAGGACGGTCTGGGCCAGCCCGTGAAGGGGGAGACCATCAGCCTCCAATCCGGCGGCGGCATCCTGGAGCCGGGGCACTGGACCCAGATCGAGCTTCGCTACGACCGCAGGCGCGTCGTGGCGCTCGCCGACGGCGTGCCGGTGGCGGAGCGGGCGGAGTCGCGTCCGATCTGGGGGCTGGAGGGCGGCCTCGTGCTAGGCGGTGGGCGCCGCCGGTTCGCGGGATGCGTGGACGACGTGGTGCTCTCGGTCATCACGGTGGGGGATGAGGTGGTCTTGCCCAAGAGCGCTGAGTTCCTCGCGAGCGGACCTAAGGAGGTGCGCTTCGACGAGAGCGGCGCCCTCGATCCCGTGTTTCACGCGGGGCCGGTGGTCATCGAGTTGCTCTTCGACGACGGCCTCAAGGAGCTGATCACAGTGCGAGCGCTGGGGACGGTGGATGCATGAGAACCCCGATCACGACTGACCGCGCCGAGCAGGGCTTCGTGCTCGTGCTGGTGCTCTTCATCTTGCTTGGGCTCTTCGCCCTGACCGCTCCGTTCCTCGCCACCGCGCGAAACGCGGACGCGGCGAGCGAGTTCGAGAAGAACGATGTGCAGCTGCGCCTCGCGCTCGACGCCGCAGGGCGCCACGCCCGCCTCAGCCTCGACGAGACTCACCCCGCCCTTGATCCAACGCCGTACTTCGACGGGCTGGATGAGATCGAGGTCTCCATGGACTTCCCCAGGGACGTGTTCGACCCGGCGGATCCCAACGGGGTCGGCTTCGGGTTGGACGTGGTGGACGTGGCGGGGTTGGTGGACGTGAACAGCGCGTCGCCGCACGTGCTCGGTAACCTGCTTGGCCAGGTCGCGCGCCTCGGCGCGCCCACGAGCGGGGGCGGCGACTCGCTGACCCTCGCGGGGGGCACGGAATTCGCCCCCGGGACCGTGATCTCGGTGGACGGCGAGCTGATCCGGCTCGCCGAGCCCGACAAGAAGGAGGAGGGCGCGCAGCTGGTCTCCGAGCGGGGGCTCGGCACCGTGCAGGACGACGAGGGTGCCTGGCAGTCCACGGGGCCGCGGCCCCCCTCGACCCACGGCGTGGGCGCCGCGGTGCTCGGCCAGCAGGCGTTCGCGCCGGCCATCTGGCGGACCCTGTCCGCGGACGGTGAGCCCCAGTCGATCTCGACCCTGGACGAGATCCGCGCGGCGGATCAGTTCGCCCTTTCAGGCGGCTTCGACGAGGCCTCTCTGCTGCTCTTGCGGAGGACGGCCACGGCCTTCGGCGGGCTGGGTGCGGGCCCGGTCTGGCAACGCCCGACGCGCCTCATCGGCCCGCTCCAGGCGGGGCTCGCCCTGTCGTTCCGGCCTGCGCAGGGGCGCTGGATGGGGGTGGGCAGCACCGTGCGGATCTCCGACGGCGTCAACACCGAGCTGCGCGTCATCATCCAGCGCGGCCGGGATGGACGGGTCTACATGGACCGCGTGCTGGATAACGACTACGAGGCGTTCCTCACCACCGTGGAGGTCCTCGCCCGCCGGCCGGTCAACATCAACACCGCGCCCCGCGAGGTGCTGGTGGCGCTGTTCACCAACCTGACGCTCTTCGGGCAGAACCACCGCATCGACGAACGCGAGGCCCGCGCCCTGGCGGCGACGATCATGGAGTCCCGCCCCTTCACCGGGATGCGTGACTTCGCAGAGCGGCTCGTGCTGCCCGCCGGGGGCATCGACGTGCTCCCGAGCGACGCGCCGATGATCCCCGCGGCCTTCGATGGCGACGGGTCGATCCTGGATGATCCCCGGGACGCGGCGGCGCTCTTCATGAACGGGCTCAACGCGAACGACGCCCGGCTGGGCTTCGCGACCATGCCCTTTGGGTTCACCTCCCGGCAGGTCTTTGAGCTGGAGCTGCGCGCCAACGTCAGCGCCAAGAGCGGGATCGCGCGGGCCAGCGGGGCCCGCGATCGCCTGGAGCTCGTGGTCCCCCAGGTGGAGGAGCTGCTCACGGTCATCGCGCGCCAGGAGGACTTCGAGGACCAGTTCCGGCTGACTCGCGCCGCACCGTTCTGGCTCACGGGCCCGGAGACCACCGGGCGCTACGACGGGGGCGTCACGCCGCCCTCGCGGCTGATACCGAACCTCGGGACCCTCGAGGGGCAGAGCTACATCCCGGGGATCAGTGAGCCCGTGGTGGACGGAGACGGCAACCCCGTGCCGCCCGTGCGCACCTTCGCCTCGCGGGAGGAGGACGGCTTCGTGCAGCTGGACCCGATCCGGATCGAGGAGACCCAGTTCACATCCGGGCGGATGATGCACTTCGACCAGGAGAGCCGCACCCTCGAGGGGCGCTACCTGCCCGACGAGACGATCACGCTGGACACCACCGCCGAGATGGTGAGCTGGACGGGGCGCCTGGCGCCGGACGTGCTCGCGCCCTTCAACGTCTCCATGTGGATCCGCCCGGAGAGCGGCGGCGACGGGACGCTGATGTCTGTCGGCGACCGTACCGAGGCCTCGGACCGCGTGCTGTTGGGCATGTCAGGCGACAGCCTGGTGCTGCGCGTCCTCGACGGCATGGGGGACCATCGGGACACCGCCTTCCAGGAGGTCTCCGAGATCCGCTTCCCGATCGGGAGCGGCGCCGGGATTCCGGGCCTCCCCGTCGGCGTCTGGAGTCACGTCTCCGTGGACGTCCGCGGGAACCGGCCGGACCAGATGAACATGCTGGTGAACGGCAACGCCACCGGCGTCGAGCGCCTCGGCATGACGCGGCTCACCGGCTCGGTGGGGACCGGTGACGGCACGATCTTGGTGGAGTCCACCGAGGGCTTCCCGCCGGTCTGCGCCCTGCGCATCGGGAACGAGATCATCGAGGCCACGGTGGCCAGCGAGACCTCGTTCCTGATCCAGCACGAGTTCATCGGGCCCAACGCCGGCTTCGGCGGCCGGCTCTCCAGGGTCCGCTTCGACGTGGAGGGCTCAGACTCGGCCACGCCCACCGCGGAGGCCGCGGCGGTGATCACCGGCAGCTACGCGGCGGGGACTCCGGTGATTCATTACGGCTACAGCCTGCCGCTCTCCCGGAACGTGCCCTCGGGCCAGTCGGTGCTCGCCGGCGAGCTCGGGCCCTTCCGGGTCGGCAAGGCCGTGGGCCTGCCTGGCGACAACTCCCTCGAGCCGATCCAGGTCCAGGGCCCCTTCGGGCCGATCACGGTGGGGCGCGGCTGGGGACCGGAGGTGCTCGGCGCATTGAACCTCTCGCTCGGCGATGCGCCGGAGGCGGACCCGGAGGGCACCGACCTGATGGCCGGGTTCAACCCCAACGGCGGCTACGCGATCCTCTCCGGGCCGAGGCTAGGACCGGTGAACGGGCTCGACCCCAACAGTCCGGACGGGGCCATCGTCGGAGGGATGGAGGTCATCCGCTACTCGGGCTTCTCCGGCAACCAGCTCCAGGTGGTGGCGCGCAACGTCGAGTTGCAGCGGATCGCCGAACAGGAGGAGGATGAGGGGGTCCTCGGCGGGGCTCACGCCTTCATCTTCTCCTGGGACCTTCAGATTCTGGTCGGAGGTGCGTCGGGGACGGCATACGACGGAGACGAGCTGCTCCAGATGTCGACCTTCTGCTACCCGATTTCGATCGGCGTACCGGGGGCCTCCGCGCTCAGCTTCGCGGAGGCGACGACCGGGCAATCGCAGTTCGCGCAGATCACGAGGCTCGACGATGGTGAGCAGACCGAGTGGGTCCGCTACGACGAGATCGACCTGGCTGCATCCCAGCTCGTGCGCTCGGATCCCGGGACCCTCTTCCGCGTCCACAGCATGCTGCACTCCCTCGGTGACGCCGAGGTGCAGGGAGCGGGCGGCGGCGGCGGCGGAGGCGGAGGCGGCGGTGCCGGCCCGGGCGCCGGCGGTGCAGGTCCCGGTGGTGCGGGCTTAGGTGCCGGTATCGGATCGGGGATGGGCGAAGGCCTTGGCGCGGCGGGCTCACCCCCGGCCTCCTCGAGGGCCTCTGCCCCCGCGGCGATGACCGTGGCCCGTGGGCCGGAGCCCGAGGCCTCCCTGGCGGGGACGGACTGGGATCCGAGCCGCGGTGAGGACCCCAACGACGAGTTCCCGCTGTCCCGCGCCGTCGCCAGCATCCTCAACTTCAGGGGAGCCCTGGACACGAGCATCGGGAGCCATCCCGCCGGCGCGCTCGTGCTGCCGGTGGTCCAGTTCACGGTCCCCGACCTCGCCTTCGAGCGGGGCCGTCCCGGCGCCCAGGACGCGGTGTTCATCGTGGACGGAGACCTCGGAGCCCTCGGGTATCCGTTGACCATTCACCGAGCCCATTACCCCGCGCTCGCCCGGGTGATCCATGGCTTTGAATCGGAGCCGGAGTCGCAGCTGGCCACCGGCCTGGCCTCCAGCGTCGAACCCCAGGGTGGCTTCGCCCTGGGCAGCGCTTGCTACGTCGCGTTCGAGGGCCCTGTCCTGACCCCGACGAGTCCGGGAAGCGGTGGGGGCACCACGGGCCTCATCAGCGACCCGCGATATCTCGGTCGGATGGTCAAGTTCCCGAGCGGTGAGATGCCGCGTTCAGCCCGCACCATGACCATCGGCGCGGGAGCTGGCGGCCTCGCTGACTTCGGCGTGGCTTCGGTGACGGTGGATGAGGTCATGTTCGGCAGCCCCGTCGCCAACGCCGGGTGGGGCGGCTCGCAGCCGGCGGTCCACGCTGCGGGTGGCGCCTTGCTCCTCTCCGCGAGGCTGGGCGAGACCGGCCAGTCGATTCAGATCCAGGAGAACGTCGTTCGCACCTCCAGCGGCCTCGTCGGGCAGCAGGGCTCTCCCCTGGGCGCGTTCCCCGACAGCGGGGGCCTGCTCGCCGTTGGCGAGGAGATCATCGCCTTCACCTCCTCGGCCGCAGGGAGCGGCTCGATCACGGTGGCGCCTGGGGGGCGCGGCATGTTGGGGACTCGCCCCCAGACCCACGAGGTCACCGAGGGGGTGCACTGGCTCGAGGGGTGGCGCTGCTCGGCGCTCGCAGGCTCGATCACGCCCGGGGACGCCGTCATTCCTCTGACCTCCACCGAGGGCTTCCCGTCCCAGGGGACAGCGCTCATCGGGTCCGAGCTCATCCACTGGACGCGGGTCCAAGGGGGCGCGCTCATCATGCCGCGCACCGCGGACGACGACGGAGAGGACGACGGGATCGGGCCCGGCGCCTTCCGTGGGCGCTTCGGGACGATCCCCGGTGGGTACGCGTCGGGGACTCCAGTCATCCTGTTCCCGTGCCGCTACTGGGACCGCTACGCGCCGCGCTTCGATGGTCCGGAGCTGGGGTACTTCGGTCTCCACCTCGACCAGCCGGGGGCGTGGTGGGCTGGCGTGACCTGGCAAGGCGAGGAGCCTGGCGTCGGCGGCGTGGAGCTGGTCGTGCTGCAGCGTGGGGCTGATGTCTCGTGGGACGCCGATCCTGAAGAGACGGAGGGGCTCCTGCTCCTCGAGGACGGGACCGAGGCGGACGACCTGATCCCGATCGGAATCCAGGCGGACCGCTTGGAATGGCGCGTGTTCGCGCGGTACAGCCAGGGCGCGTTCGACGCGGAGTTCGGCCTCCAGCATGGCTGGAAGCAGACCCCTCGCTTCGACCTGCTCGGGGTGACCTACTCGGCCCCGGGTCGCGTGATGAGGAGCACGGACCGATGAGGCCCCCCGCGCTCTCCCGCCGCTCAGGGGTCACCCTCGTGGAGCTCATCCTCGCCACGGGGCTGGCGGCCCTCGTGGTCGCGGCTGCGGTCTCCATCGTGGATACCACGCTGTCCATGTGGACCAGGGGCGAGACGGTGCGGCAAGCCAGGGAGGAGGGGATCGCGGTCCTGTCGATCCTCGGCGACGACCTGCGCCAGATCCACGGCGGCGAGGAGGGCGACCTGCTGGTGGACTGGGAGGTCTTCGACCTGGAGCGCGACGGCGTGGTCGAGCGATACCTTCCGCGGATGCGGTTCATACGGGACGCTGCGGCGAGCGAGGTGGCCCGCATCGAGCGCCGCCGGCTCGCCACGGAGGCGCGCGCGGAGCGCGACCGGATCGCGCTCGCGCTGGGTGATGACGCGCAGGTGCTGCAGGAAGCCCTGGCCGAGTCAGAGCTCCTGGGGGCGGCCGGAGTCAGCGCGGAAGAGGCCTCCCTCGGCCTCCTTGGTGCGCCTGACCTGCGGGCCTCCCGCCTCGTCGAGGTCCTCTACGCGGTCGTGCCAGAGGGTCGCGAAGGCGACCGCCGGTACACGGGCGTGCTCTACCGTGGCGAGCGGGTTCATACCCCAGGCTCGCCGCCCGTGCTGCTCTCCGATGCGGCCTTCGACCGGAGCGGGACGCCGGACCTCTCGATGGCCCGTGAGGTCGCGCGGGGCGTGCTCTGGATGCGGCCGCTGCTGGCGACCCAGACCTCACGCTTGACGCCTGGCGAGAACGGCCGGACCGGCTGGAGCACGGAGCGGAACCCGGCGGGGGCGGCCACCTCGTGGGACGCCTGGCGCCTTGGGAGGCCGGACCCTGACCTCACCGTCTGGAACGAACCCGCGGCGGGCATGCCCCGGGCGGGCGTCCGTCCGCTCCTCCCGCGGCGGATCCGCATCGAGCTAGAGATCCAGCGTCCAGGGGACTTCGATCGGGCCCCGCGCCTGGTCGACTCGGTGGAGGAGTCCGCCGACTTCTTGACCGTCACCAACGGCAGCGCCCTGCGCCCGGCGGTGGGCGGCCACGTGCTCGTGGCCGGAGAGTGGATGGAGCTCAAGCGCGTGTCCGGGGACCGCGCCGTCGTTCGGCGGGCCACGCGGGGGACGGCGCGGCGCCGGCTCCCCATGGAGTCGCGGGTGCTGTTCGGACAACCGATCGACATGGACCTTCCTATCGCGCTCCACGAGGACAACTGGAGGCTCTCCAACGGCGAAGACTGATGAAGCGCTCAGCCACAAACCTGGGGGCCGCGCGGGCGGGCTTCACCCTGCTCGAGGTCATCCTCTCTGCGAGCCTCCTCGCCGCGGGGATGTCGATGATCCTCGGCGTCTTCAACTTCGGCGCCGCGGTCGTCCGCAACGCGGAGCTCCGCTCCCTGTCCGCGTCCTCGGTGGAGGCGCTGATCAACGACCTCGAGGAGAACCTCTTCGAGCTCCGTCCGGACGGCTCGGTGGGGGAGCCCGCTCTGATCGTGGATCGCCCGGTGCCCGGCCGCCCAGGGGTGAGCTACACGGTCGACGCCACGCCGAACACCGCCATGCTGGACGCGCAGGGTCTGCCCCGTGAGTACGTCGTGGAGGTGGTCGTCAGCTGGTCCGCTTCGGGCGTCAAGCGCGCGGCGCGCTGGTCGACGATCATGCTGCGCGAGGTCCCCTTCGGAGCACGCATGCGCCGCCGCTTCATCCGGTGAGGAGCCGACACGTCCCGCCTGGCCCCGCTCAGACCCGCACCACACACACCCGCTCGGCGCCTTCCCGCCCGCTGAGCCTGACCTACAATGCTCCTGCGCCGCTGAGGCGCCTGCACCGAGAGAGATGAGAGAGAGAAGCATGATGAACGCCAACCGAATCCGCCGGGCCGCTCTCGTGGCCTGCGTCGCCTGTGTCGGGGCTACCGCTCACGTGATGGCCAGCTGGGGCCAGGAAGACGCCGCCGGTGCGCCGTCCCTTCAGGACGAGCTCTTCGCGATCCCCGCGCCGCCGGCGCCCGAGGACGTGATCATGCTCAAGCTCCGCGACGGCCGGATTCACTGGGGGGCGATCGGGGATCACGACACCACTGGGTTCACCTTTCAGCGCCTGGACAACGGCGGCGAGGTGCGCGTCCCCTGGTCCCTGCTCCATCCGCAGCAGTCGGACCAGTTCCGGACGGAGCTTGGCTACGTGGAGGTGGAGTCCGAGGAGGTCTACGTCGACGCGGAGCGGCTGCTCCTCGAAGGCGGGGGCACGGTCGAGGGGGTGATCGTCTCGCGGGAGGGCGACGCCTTCCTGGTGAAGACCGATGGCAACCTCCAGATGGTCCCCAAGCGCCGGGTACGAGGGATCGAGTCCGGGGTACGGCTCCCCGCGCTGGACGTCTATGGCCGCGAGGAGCTCTACACGCAGTTCTCCTCTGAAGCCGACGAGGCCTCGGCCACCTCGCAGCTTGACCTCGCCCGTCGCTGCGAGGGGATCCTCGACTTCACGAACGCGGTCAAGCACTACGAGTCGGCGCTGGAGCTCGGGTTGACGGAGGATGTGCCCAAGGTCGAGGGCATGCTCGCGAGCGCGCGGGTCAAGGCGGACAACCAGGAGCAGATCGAGTTCCTGCGGAACGCGGACCGCCTGAGGAAGCGGAAGCGCTTCGACGACTCCCTCGCCCTCCTGCAGGCCTTTCCCACCAGGTATGCCGGCAGCAGCCTGATTGACGACGCTCGCAAGCAGGAGGCGAAGCTCCTGACGGACCGTGACGAGGCCGCCAGGTCCATGGTGCGCTCGCGGTGGAAGTACCACACTCGCAAGCTCACACGGGAGGCCGCCCGGGGTAACAACTTCGAAGCGGCGCGGACCTGGGCGACCGAGGAGGCGAGCCAGGCCATCGCGGGCCAAGTGCTGGCGGACGTTCAGGACCGCGTCACCAGCGCGGTGTCCGAGGACGACGTACTGCGGCTCTGGGAGGAGCGCGATCGCGTTCGCTTCGAGTCCTCGACCTACGGCCTGGGGACGTGGCTCCTGGGAGAGGATCGTGCCGGAGCCAACGGGGACGACGCTGCAGCCGCCGCCGAGACCGCGGTCTCGGCCGTGGACGAGCAGCGCAAGGCCATCGAGGATCGCATCAAGCGGTACCTGGAGAACCAGAAGGTCTCTCGCCGCAATCAGGCCTCCAATGATGAGGAGGACCTGACCCAGAAGTTCTGGGAGGAGTGGACCGTCAACGGTCGTTCCCTCTGGCTCATGTCGTACTACCTCGAGGAGTCCGGCGACTTCGAGATCCGCCCGCGGGCGAGCCTGAAGCCCTGCAAGACCTGCGGCGGCCTCGGCGCGCTGCAGCTCCTGGTCACTGGGGCCGTCCAAGCCGGCGAGACGGCCAGCGTCGCCTCGTGCCCCGTCTGTCGAGGGGTCAAGGTGACCCGCCGCATCTACTTCCGATGAGGCGCTGCCACGGGGGATGGAGCGCGGCGGCGATCGCCGGGCTGCTGGTGGTGGCCAGCTGTGGTTCCACGAAGAACCGTCAGGTCAGACCGGACTCCCGACCCATGCAACCTGCGCCCGCGGAGGTCGCGACGCGGCCCGTCGAGGGAGTCGGTGTCCGCGGCAGTGATTCTGCGGCCGAGCCGACCGCTGAGGTGGGGGGCCCCGTGGCGGGGGCCGGTGAGGTCGCTCCCAGGGTGGCCGCGGGAGTGAGCGCCGGCTGGCCCGACGAGGTCGACCTCGATGAGGGCGCGATCCTCGGCTCGGTGGGTGGGCGCGCGATCGGGGTAGGGGCGCTGTTCTTCAAGCTGGCGATGCGGGAGCCGGGGCTCTTGAGGGGGCTGCTCGATGACGTGGTCCTCGCGCGGATCCTCGTGCTGGAGGCCGGGGCGCTCGGCCTTGAGCCGCCTGCAGAGGCGGTCCAGCGCCGGGTCAACGGGCGCCTCAAGACGGCCGAGGAGCAAGCCCGCCGGGCAGGCGCCCCGAACCTCGATGTCTTCCTCCGAGCTGGGGTGGGGCTTGAGCCGGAGACGTATCTTCGGGTCATCAACGAGGATGCGGCGACCGATTCCCTGGCTCCTCTCTGCGTTCGAGCGTGGCTTCTGGCGAGCGACCGACGTGAGGCGCGAGCGATCGTGGTGGAGGGGCAGTCCGCGGCCGACGTGGTCATGGCGCGGCTGGCCCGCGGAGAGGCCTTCGACTCCGTGGCCCGGGAGCTCTCGATCGATGCCTCCAAGGAGGACGGCGGGCGCATCCCGCCCCTCGTGCGGGCCGAGAGCTCGATGGCGAGGATGGCGTTCGCGACGGAGGTGGGGTCCTGGGCTGGGCCTGTGCGAGAGCGAGACACGCTCATGTTCCTCAAGGTCGAGGCCAAGCCGGCCATTCTGCAGGGGACCTGGGCCGAGGTGGGCAGCGCAGTCGAGGCGAGCCTCGAGGAGCGTCCCGTGGAGGACCCGGAGTTCTGGCAGTGGAAGGAAGCCATGACGCGTCGCTATGACGTGGATATCCAGCCGTTCCTCGACCTGATTCGATGAGCGCTGCAGGCGCAATAAGCGCGCAGGGCAAGGGTGAGCGCGCTTGAATTGCGGCCCGGAGATCGCCACTCTCGGGACATGGACGACGCGCTGCTTGGAGCGGAACTCGAGGACATCGAAGCGACTGCTGTGATGGAACAACCGGAAGACTCCGCCGAGGAGGCCTCGCTCACGGGCGACGCCAGCCGTGAGGCCGCCTCTGAGAATGCCTCTGAGCCGGCCTCTGAGCCGGCTGGCACCGCCGACGCGGGCTCCCCATCGGCCGCAGCGAATGGCGAGGTCAGCTCTGACGACGCAGCGGAAGCAACCGAGGAAGGGGCAGCGCCGGACGCTTCGGAGGAATCAGAGGCCGTCGAGCGGGGCCCGGGGCCGGGCGCTGACCTGTCGGACGAGCAACTCGAGGAGCGCACCCTGGCGCTGCTCTTCGCCTCTCCTGATCCACTCTCGGTCGGCCGGCTCGTCAGCCTCCTGGAGCGCCCCCCCGCGGCGCGGGTCCGCGCGGCCATCGAGGCGATCGGTCACCGCCTGCAGACGGCGGGGCTTCCGCTCCAACTCCGGGGGATTCGCGGAGGCTACATGGTGATGACCATCCCCGAGATGGGAGAGGTGGTCGGGCGCCTCGCCCGTGGCCCCGCGATCGAGCGCATCAGCCCGGCGGCACTGGAGACCCTCTCCATCGTCGCGTACCGCCAGCCCGTCACGAAGGCGGAGATCGAGGCCATCCGTGGGGTTCAGGCCGGGCCAATCCTGCGCTCGCTGGTGGACCGGGGCCTCGCTCGTGTGACGGGGCGAGCTGACGTTCCGGGGCACCCGCTTCAGTATGGAACGACCAAGGATTTCCTGGATCGCTTCGGGCTCATGGGCCTGGATGACCTCCCCAGGGACGCTGAGCTGGCCCGGGACTGAGTTCTGGCCCGGGACTGAGTTCTGGCCGAGGACTGAGTTCTGGCCCGCTGCTGAACTCCGTTCCAGGGGGGGCGCCGCCTGTCCCGGATCCCCTGGCTCGCTCGCTCCTGAATTCCCGAGCCCCCCGAGCCCCCGGCCCCCTGAGTTCCCGGCTCCCAGGCCAGTGGCCACTGGCTCCTAGGTCCCCTGGGGCGGGCCGGATCCGCATCTGCGGTCGGGCCTCAGGCCTCCGGCGCCCGATCCAGCCGCGGGGGAACGCTCAAGCTCGAGCCGGGCGACGCAGCGGCGGTTGCCTCGCTCCATCGACGCCCCGTACACTCTTGCGCCGCCCTTCCGGCGAGCCCTGCTGCGCGCGGAGCGGATTTCCCGCTGTCGCGCCCCGAGCGGCCTCAAGAGCCGTCCACCGACTCGATCCCATGTCCCAAACCCCGCAGAAGCCTGGCGCCACGACCCCGAAGCATCACGAGGATGACCTGATCGTCGTTCCGGAGGGGAAGAGCCGCCTCCGATACATCGCAACGATCGGACTCGTCCTCTTCCTGCTGGTCATCTTCGTGGTCGCGGATACGTTCCAGTCCGCGCTCACCGGCGGGGGTGGGGGAGACCGTAATCCGGTCTACGTCACCTGGACCGACCCGATCACGAAGGAGCCGCGGGAGGTCAAGGAGTCTGACTTCAGTACGACGGCTCGGGACCTGAGCATGATGGCGAACTTCGGGTTCTTCCGACCCTTCGACGCCCTCTACAGCGACCCGCTCTCGCGGGACGGAGGCAAACAGGGGCCCACTGAAGAGGACGTCGCCTCGTTCCTTGTCCTCGAGGGGATTGCGATCAGCATGGGTCTTGAGGTCAGCAATGAGGAGCACAAGGAGCGGCTTCGGTATAGGTTCGGCGATGACGCCGGCCTGACGAATGGCGCCAGGCTGGCGAGGATGCCAGTGGAACAGCTGGAGGAGCTTGTCCGCCGCTGTGGACGCGTCGACAAGGTCGTCATGCAGATCACCCTCGCCACGCGGGTGCCAGACGCCGCGGCCATCGAGGCCAAGTGGCTGGAGGAGAACCCCCTCTTCAAGTTCAACGTGGTCACGAACCAGACGGACCAGTACACCGATCAGGCCCGTGCCGAGGCGCCAGACGACGAGACCCTCGTGGGCTGGTTCCACGGGCGGCCGCTGTTCGAGCAGCAGGCCCTCTTCTCGCCTCAGACGGTCACCGCTGACGTGGCCTACGTCCCGCTCGGGGAGGGCGCGGCGTTCGACGCCGCGGCGCTCTTGGCCGCCTATCCCGCGCCTGAGGGCACGGACCTCGAGGGGCAGGCGAATAGCTATTACAACGCCGGCCGCGCCCTGCGGTTTGGTGTGCCGGCTGAGCTTCAGATGGAGGCCACCATCGGGGAGGACGGAGAGGAGATCATCCCCGCGGCTCCGAAGCTGTTCTACGAGCTGGAAGAGGTGCGAGAGCAAGTCGACGTCGAGGCGCCGATTTACGCGGCCATGCGTGCCTGGCTCACGGACCTTCAGGACCGGCGGACCCAGGGCGAGGAGGCGGACTTTGCGGCCGAAGCGGCCAGCTATGGACTGACCTTCGTGGCCGGTCCGGAGGGCGGTCTTGACCGTGAGGCGATCGGGGCTCAGGAGCCCTGGGGCACCCCGATGATCGCGGGCCAGCTCACCTTCGCGCAGGAGGGAGCCTTCCTTCCGTCCGTCATGATGGGCGGCAAGTCGATGACCATCGCGCTCGCGCGGGCCAAGAAGGATCGGGAAGAGCCCCCCTTCGCGGACATCCGGGACGAGGTCCTGGAGCTGTGGGCGACGAGCCGCTCGAAGGAGATCGCAGTGGAGACACTGGACGGGGTGCGCCTCGTCCTCGCGGCGAAGCCCGAGGACCTGGAGGGCGCTGACTGGCGGCCCGAGATCGACCTCGAAGAGCTCCGTCAGCTGACCTCAGAGGCTGGCTACACGGTCGTCGAGCGGGACTGGCTCGGACAGAACGCCGTCCCGAACGATGACTTCGCCGCGGCGACGCCGCTTCAGCGCTTCCTCCGGGGCAATGTCGATATGCACGCCCTCGAGGCGGGGCAGGTCGCCCCCGCAGTGGCCAGCCCCACCAGCGACGAGGTCTTCCTCGTGCGAATGGAGGGCAAGAAGAGCCCGCCCATTGAGGAAATCGGGGCCCTTGGGTTGCTCCGGGCCAGGCAGGTGGCGATGCAGGACTTCATCCAAGCCACGGCCGCGAAGATCTTCCCCGGCGAGAGCGAGTGGATGACGGAGACGGCAATGCTCCGTTTCCCCGAGCGAGAGCGCCGCGACGCTCAGAAGGAGCAAAGCGCCAAGTAGGGCGTCATGGCTGCGACCCGCGCTCGGCTTCGAGGCGGGATCGGGTCCTTGGGAAGGGGAGGCGCTCAGGCGCCTCCCCTTCTTCGTGCCTCCCGCGGGAGGGGGGGATTGCTCGGGGTGTCACAGGCGCTGCCTGCGGGGAGGGGCGCCTGGCACCGGAAACCCAGGACCAGGCACGGAACCTCAGGCCGGGGCGCCAGCTGGCCGACTCTCGGCCACCCGCCTGAGGCCCTTCGCGACGCCACGTGTGCGGGAGCTCCCCCGCCGGCATAGCTCAGGCGCTGGCGAGGATGACGCGGAAGACCGAGCCGCCCCCCTCACGGGGGTGCACCGAGACCCTGGCGCCCATGGCCTTGGCCTGCAGCGCGACCAGGTGCAGCCCCAGGCCCGTCCCCTTGGTCTTGCGAGTCGCCTCGTCGCCAAGCCGCCTGAAGGCCTCGAAGACCCGCCCTCGATCCTCCTCTGCGATCCCGGGCCCGCGGTCCAGGACCTCCAGGAGGACCCTCGATTTCCGGTCTTGGAGCGTACGCACGAGGATGGCGGGCTCCTGCGAGCGCTCCGGGTCTCCGTCGTCCGCCGCGCCGGGAGACGCGTACTTGCGGGCGTTCTCTACGAGGTTGGTGAGGATGACGTGGATGCCGTCGGCCAGCAGCTGGACGGGCTGGAGGTGCTCCGCGAGCTCGAACGCGAGGTCGTCGGCCTTGGTTCCTCCGACCAGCTCCAGGCTTGGCCTCACGGATGCGACCTCGGCGTTGAGGGAGCCGCTGGTCGGCTTGTGGGCCTGATCCGAGAGGCGCCGCCTCAAGAGGACGCGGTCCACGAGTTGGTCGAGGCGGTCGGACTCGGTGACGATCCGGGTCAGGTAGTCGTGGCGCTTGGTTTCGTCCTTGAACCACCCGTCCCGGAGCATCTCTCCGTAGAGCTTCACCGCCGCGATGGGGGTGCGCAGCTCGTGGGTGACTGAGGCGACGAAGTTGCGCGTGCGCTCCGTCTCCTCCCGGCTCCTCCGGACACTGCTCAGCAGCAGCCGGATCCCGATGGTCATGGAGATCATGAGCACGAAGGCCACGGCACCGAACCACGAGTTCTGGACGCGGAAACCCCGGCGGCGCTCGCCCACATCCGCCGCCACGAACATCGTCCCGCGAGACATGACGTCGGGCGCCGCGTCCCGCTCCATGTCGAAGAAGGGCAGGAGGTTGTCGAGGGCGAAGTAGACGTCGGGGTCGGGGTCCTTGGCCAAGCGCGTCCGCGGGGGCAGGAAGCGCAGCGACGGGCCGAGGACCTGCGCGGCTTCCTCCTCGGGGAGGCGGGAGAAGAGCCACTCCGGGTCAAACGCCACACCCTGGATCAGCATCAGGTCCCTGGTGATAGGCTCGAAGCAGCTCTCGATGAGGGGGATCGCGAGCTGAGGCATCACCACTCGGCGATAGGCGATGAGCAGCGGGCGTCCCGAGGGCTCGACCCTGGTGGTGCGGAAGGAGAAGTAGCTGACGTGGACGTCGTGCTGCTCTCCCTCGTAGAGCTTCTGGTTCGCGTCGAGGGCGGAGCTGCACTCCTCGACCCCGGCGTTCGCGATGTTGAGCAGGACGGTCCGCAGCCTCCGGGAGCGCGTCTGTCCCCACCCCTCGAACTCGACGCTCTCCAGCTCCGCTGTGGCCAGCGACTCGGTGGGTTCGGGCCCCTCCAGGAACTCTGCCCGGACGATCTCCTCGAGGAGGGTCTGGGTCGGATCGATCGCCGCTGGGTCACCTGCGCCGCGGAGCACCTCAACCGAGACGGGCTCACCGAAGCGATCCTGGGCGGGGTCGGGCGCGGCGAAGGAGAACCAGCCAAGGACGGAGTCCGGTCGTGGCTCCGAGACCAGCGGGGTGTCCTCGGTCCGGATCGGGCCGAGGTCGTCCACGAAGGCCTCGACGCGATAGGCCTCGAAGGGCCGCATGAACTCTCGCTCGAGCTCGATGTTCACGCGCCGGAAGCACTGTTCGGCGAGGCGCCGCGCGGCGTCCTCGCTCTCCCTGGGGAGCTCGAGGAGAACGCGCTGCTGCTCGCGCTGCAGCTGCCGCCAGAGGAGCCCGCCGAAGACGACGGCGGGCAGGACCACCAACAGGACGTAGAGGAAGAGCGCGGTCCGCCCCGAGGGGCCACGGAGTCGAGACGGACGGAGCGCGAGCCTCATGGGGACCCTCAGGCGTACCAGCGGTAGCCCTTGCCGCGGACCGTCTGGATGAGCGTCGGCTTGCTGGGCTCGGGCTCGACCTTCCGGCGGAGCCCGACGATGTGAATGTCCACCGTGCGCGTCTCGACGTTGGCGCTCTGGTAGTGCCAGACGTCGAGCAGCAGGTCCTCGCGAGTCACCACCCGGTCGTGATGCTCGATCAGATAGCTCAGGATGTCACCCTCTCGCGGGGTCAGCGGGAGGGTGGTTCCGTCCCGGTGCACCTCGAGCCGGGCGAGGTCTACCTTGATGTCGCCGGGGAGCTCGAGCATCGCCGGCGGAGTCGACTCGAGCTTGTCACGGCGGAACTGCGCCTCGATGCGCGCGAGGAGCTCGCGCGGCGAGAACGGCTTCTTCATGTAGTCGTCCGCGCCCGCCTCGAACCCCCGGATCAGGTCCTCCTCATCGGCGAGAGCCGTGAGCACGAGGACCCGCACCGTGTGCTGGTTATCGCGCAGCTTCCGAAGCACGTCCAGCCCGCTCTGGCCTGGGAGCATCAGGTCGAGCACGATGAGGTCGAAGTCACCCCCCTGTGCGATCTCGAGGGCGGCGTCCCCGTCCAAGGCCACGGAGACGGCGTGGCCGGCGTGCTCGATGGCGTCCCGGATTCCGAGGGCGAGCGCCTCCTCATCCTCCACGACGAGGATCTTGCGGGAGGCCTTCGGGTTGGCTGGGGCGTTGGGGGCGGTGGTCATCGTGGGTGTTCGTTGGGGTCAAGTGATCGCGCGACGCGAGGGTCCTACGTCCAATCACTCATGCGGTGAGCGCGGACCAGACGCCTCACCGAGGCGGAGAATGGCCGGTGCGTGTCCCGTAAGTGATCTTCGGGCGCTGGATACGCATCTCGGTACCGCTAATGCCCCTTTTTGGCGGTTCTGGTCCTCCAGGGCTCCCGCCGCGCGCGGGGCTGCTGGCCCGTAGGGGGTGTGATGGGCGTGCGGCCGGGGGATTGGCAGCGAGGGCCGGGGGCCGGGGGCCAGCTCAGCGGTCGCTCGAGAGAATCGGGATCTGGTCGATCCTGGGCGGCATGCTCTGGACCAGCCCCGCGTTGAGGAGGGCCTGCCGGGCCTCGTAGGGCAGGAAGACGTACTCGATGCCCCGGAACGGCCCTGTCTCCATCCATCCCGTCGCGACCGGGATGTCGCCAGCGGCAGCGAACGAGCCGGCCATCAGGAGCCGCAGGGTCGTCGTGTCCACGCCAGCGTCTCGGGCCTTCTGGTAGGCGAGGCGGAACTGGGTGGCCGCCTGCTGAGCGTTGCCGCTGCTCAGGTCCTGGAACCCGAACCGCACCTTGGTCGCCACCGTGAAGGCGTCCCGCTCGACCGCTTCGCCTCGGGCGGCAGCGTCCTTCTGAGCGCGGTAGGTGGCGTTGGCGTCGTCGAGGTCGATCGCCTCCAGCCCCTCGGCCGCGCGCCAGCTGGCCATCAGCGGGGCCGCGATCCGTAGGCGCCCCTCGAGGGTCTTCTCGAGGGCGAGTTGGCGGACGAAGGCGGTGTCAAGTCGGCCGCGCTGGGAGAGCATCTGGAGTGCCTCTTCGACGTCGGCGGGTCTGCGGCGATCGCAGGCGAGGCGCACCAGGTTCTGGATCAGGGCCGGGGAGCCGGGGTCGAGCAGGAGCGCGCGGTAGAACGCCGCCTCGGCCGCCTCGTAGTTGCCCTCGCGCGCCTCGAGGACCCCGAGGTTCATGAGCGCGGCGAAGCTGTGCGGCCTGCGGCGCAGCCATCGCTCGAGCGCGGCGCGCTGTTGCTGTGCGGGGGCGCCGGTCGAGGCGAGCTGCGCCCGACGCGTCTCGAGGACGATGGGGCTCTCGGGGGCGTGCTCGCCTGCTCGGTCGAGGATCGCGCTCAGCCTCTGGGCGTCGAGCTTCTCCCGGCCATCGTCCAAGACGATCCGCGCGCCAGGGATCTCGGCCATGGCGCGCCCGTAACGAACGAGGGAGATGGCCCGGGGCGACAGCAGGAGGAGAGCAAGGAGCGCGAGGCCTGGGGCGAGGCGCTCGTACCAGTGCTGGCTGATGAGCTTCGCTCGCTCGGACCCCCCCTCTCCCTGAGCCGCTCGACCGTCGCGTCCGAGGACCGTGCCGATCAGAACGAAGCCGATCAGGGGGGCCACCGGGCCGTAGAGCAGGGGCGAGTTCACCGCGCAATTCGCGAGCACCGCGATGGTGGCGAGCGCCAGGTCTCGCCGATCATCGTCCCCGAGGGTGACCAACCTCACGGCCCGGACAAGCGCGAGCAGGAGCAGCAGGATGAAGGCGCCGCCGCCCACGAACCCGAGCTCGGCGAGTGCGGTGATCGGGTCGTTGTGGGCGTGCTCCACCTCGATGGGGGTGGGCTCTCGACGGTCAAAGGAGGAGGCCTCGATCTCGGCGGGGTCCCGGAAGGGAGGGAACGCGGCCTGGAACTGGCCAGGTCCCGCGCCAAGCGGCGCGTGGACCTCCAGGAAGGTCGGGAGCTGGGCCCAGGTCTTGACCCGGAAGTCGAAGCCGCCGGTGGTGCTCCCGGCAGCGCTGTCTGCCGGTGCTGCGGAGGCGGCCTCGGCGGGAGCGGGGGGCTCTGCTCCACCGGTCGCGAGTCGCAGGCCGGCCGGGGCGAGGCCGATGAGGAGCGCGAGCAAGAGCAGTCGGAGTCGACGGGCGCAGCTCAGCCGCTGGGCGTCGCCGCCCGGCGCGAAGGGCAGCGCGGCTGCTGCGACGAACGCGGCGGCGCCCAGCCCGAGCAGCCCTGCGTAGACCGGGATCGTCCCGATCTCGAACGCGAACAGCCCCAGGGTGAGGAGCCCCATGACCGCGAGGGGGCCCTTGCCGCGCAGGAAGAGGCCAGCGCCGAGGATGGCGCCAGGGAGAGCGGCCTCGGAGAAGTCCCCGGAGTTACCGAGCGCCGCGCCGCCGTCGGTGGTGAACGCGGCCATCAGGAGGAGGAGGCAGATCAGGGGCAGGCCCTTCACGAGGACCGCGCGGCCGCCAGGGCCCAGGGCGCTGCCTGCGATGGCCCAGCCCGCGGCCGCGGCGAAGGCGGTCACCGAGCGCCACGCTCCGAAGACGTCGGCGGCGCGGGGCAGGTGGTACGCCGCGAAGGCGATGACAATGTAGAAGAGCGGCAGCCCGAGCAGGCGACTACCGCGCCCCCGGAGCGTCGCGAGCAGCGCCGCGGGGATCGCGGAGAGGGCGGTGATTCCGACGCCAATGGAGGTGGTGTCGGGCGCCCCCTGGAAGGGGCTCAGCGCCCCGCCGCCCAAGGAGAGCAGCTCCCCGGGGAAGCAGAGGACGGCCAGGGGCAGCAGCACCAGCCAGGCCTGGAGGCGGTCCAGGGAAGGGGATTCGAAACCCTCGCCGGCCAGGGTGGCGTCTGTTTGAGAAGGTTCCATGGGGAGCGGCTGTGGTGGGCCTTGTGAGAGCTTCCCGCCGGAGGGGCGCCAGATCAAGCGTCAGCCGAAGGGCTGGCGTGGTCCGTTGGACCCTTGTGGCGGCGGGTTCTTCCCCGCGCGGTCAGGAATCGAGGGATCCTGTTTGGGCGATCATGGCGGCCCAGCCCATGATCCCGCCATGGTCGCCTTCCGCTTCCTCGCACTCCTGACCGTGGGGCTCTCGCTGCTCACGTTCGTGTTCCTGCTCAACGTCTCCAACGCTCGGCTCGAGCGGGAGGCGCTACGGCAGGTCGTGGGGGCTCCCTTCCAGCTCGAGGCTGGCGGCGAGGCCTCCTGGACCCTGGACCTGGGAGGGACACGGGTTGAGACCGCCTGGCCCGGAGAGCAGCGCCAGCCGCACCTCTTCGTCCGAGCGGAGCCCGGCGCGGAGCTCGCGGCGCAGGCGGAGTACCGCTCGGCCGATGGCGTCGCCCTGCTCGCGGCGCTCGCCGGCGGTGAGCGCGTGGTCGCCACGGCGGGACCGGACGGTCTCGCGAGCTTCGGGTCCCTCTGGCTGTCCTGGGAGCACCCGCTCACTGTCGAGTTCGAGGTCCTGAAGGGGGGCCCTGAGGGGTCGCAGGGAGAGCCCTTCCTGAGCGGTCAGCCCTCGAAGAACTTCATGGCGGCGCGGGCCATCAGCCGCACGCTCTGGGTCGTCTTCACGATCATCGGGGCCATGGGCCTCGCCGTCCTCGTCGCGACCCAGCGGGACCTCTTCGGGGCCCCCCGCGGCAGCGTCCGCTCCTGAACCCGCGGCAGCGCTCGCCCCTGAACCCGCGGTGGCGTCAGGCGCTCGCCAGAGCAGCCGCGGCGAGGTGGCTCAGGCCGAGCCCACGGCTCGGGTCACGATCGCGTCCACGAAGGCCTCGGGGTCGAAGCGCTCGAGTAGTTCCATGGTCTCGCCCGTGCCGATGTAGCGCACGGGGAGCCCCAGCTCGCGGTGGATGCCGAAGATCGCGCCGCCGCGGGCTGTGCCGTCCAGCTTGGCGACGATGAGTCCGGTCACATCCACCGAGCGGGTGAACTCCTTGGCCTGGCGGATGGCGTTCTGGCCGTTGGTGCCGTCGATCACGAGCCAGGTCTCGTGGGGCGCGCCTTCGATCTTCTTGCCGATCACGCGCCGGACCTTCTCGAGCTCCTGCATCAGGTTCGATTGGGTGTGCAGCCGCCCCGCGGTGTCGATGATCGCCACGTCCATGCCGCGCGCCTCGGCGGCCGCGCAGGTGTCGAACGCGACGGCCGCGGGGTCCGCGTTGTCGCTGTGCTGCCGGACGATGGCCGCGCCGTTGCGCTCGGCCCAGATTTGAAGCTGGTCCGCGGCGGCGGCACGGAAGGTGTCCCCGGCACCGAGGATGACCGACTTGCCCTGCTGCTGGAAGCGGTGCGCCAGCTTCGCGATCGAGGTCGTCTTACCTGAGCCGTTGACGCCTACGACGAGGATCACGGTCGGCTTCTTGGCGAACTCGGGCTCAGGCTGACTGCAGTCCCCGAGGATCTCGAGGAGCTTGCTGCGCATCGCGACCCTGACGTCCTCCTCGCCCTTGAGCTCGCCGCGCTTGTGGAGCCTGGCGAGCTCGGCGGTGAGGTCGGACGCGATGGAGCCGAGGTCGCTCGTGTAGAGCAGCTCCTCCAGCTCGTCGAGCAGCTGCTGGTCGATCGTACGGCCGCCTCGGAAGAGGCCGGAGATCCCGTCCGAGATCGCGTCGCGGGTCTTGGAGAGCCGCTGCTTGAATCGATCGAGCAGCCCCATCTCAGCGCTCCGCTTCGCTCGCGCGGTTCTTGATCTTGTCGAGGATGCCGTTGATGAAGGCCCCAGAGTTCTGGGTGGAGAATCGCTTGCCCAGCTCGATGCCCTCGTTGATCGCCACCTTCGGCGGGATCTCGTCGCAGTGGAGGATCTCGAACGCCGCCATGCGGAGCACGTTGCGGTCGATGACAGCCATGCGGTCAACCTGCCAGTTCTGGGCGACAAGCTGGATCTCCGCGTCCAGCTCGGGGGTCGCGTCCAGGGTCCCCTCCACGAGCAGACGGGCGTAGCGCGTGGTCTCGGCGTCGCCGCCCTCGGCCTGCTCCTGCAGGAAGCTGGTCAGGTCGTTCACCTTCTCGGGGCCGAGGAGGTCGACCTGGTAGAGGAACTGGAGCGCGAGCTCTCTGGATCGAGTGCGTTTCTTCAATGGAGGAGCCGGAGGAGGGGGATCAGAAGCCTGCGGGGCGGCCATGGGCGGCCCCGGCGCTGGCCTCGTCGAGCGCGGCGAGGGTCATGATCGCGGCGCGCGCGACCTCCCGCCCCTTGTCCTCGACGCCGCCCTCATCGGAGGGGAGGGCCCTCGCCTTGGCCTGCTCGAGGGTCTGACAGGTGAGGACGCCGAAGTGGATCGGTGTGTCCGTCTCAAGGGAGGCCTGGGTGATCCCCTGGGTGGCGCCCATGGCGACCCAGTGGTCGTGGGTGGTCTCTCCGGTGAGCACCAACCCGAAGCACAGCACGGCGTCGATGTCTTCTCGGCGGGCGAGGCGTCGGGCGACGAGCGGGAGCTCGAAGGCGCCCGGGACCCAGACGACCCGCAGCCCGTCCTCCTCCATGCCCGCCGCGCGCAACTCGGCCTCGGCCGAGCGCAGCATGGCGCCGGTGAGGTCCTCGTGGAACCGTGAGATCGCGACGCCAATGCGCACGCCGGGGCGTTGCATCAGATCGCGAGCAGCGCTCTTGGGATCGAGAGCCATCGTGAGGGGCGGGGTGGGGGAGAGAAAGAGCCGGGGGAGACGGGCGCAGAGTGTACGCGCGGCGGGGGCCGCCCGCACCTCGGTCCCTCACTTGTCCGCGGTCCCGGGGCCCCCCCTCCCTGCGGTCACGCGTCGCGCGGGCTCGCCAGGGCCGGACGCGGCGGCTCGCCGCCGGTGCGCGCCGCCTTCCGGGCGAAGGAGCGTCGGCCCAACCAGCTCAGGATCAACGCGAGGTCGTCGATCACGGTGTAGGCAAGGGGGACGACCCAGAGGGTGAAGAAGGTGCAGATCGCGAGGCCGCCGGCCACGCAGGTGGCCAGGGCCCGGTAGTCGATGCCCTGGGGTGGGGCCTCCCCGAGCGCCATGGGCATCAGCCCGACCACGGTGGTGAGGGCGGTCATCAAGATGGGGCGGACCCGGGCACCCGCGCCCTCGATGACCGCGTCCTGCCGGCTGTAGCGCTCATCGATGCGAAGGCGGTGGATCTTGTCGATGAGGACGATGCCGTTGTTCACGACCACGCCCACAAGAATGATGATCCCGATCCAGCCGATCGAGTCCATCGGGGTGCCAGAGACAAACAGCGTCCAGAAGGCTCCGAGGACGGCGAAGGGGATCGTGGTCAGCACGCTGAGGGGGAGCAGCAGGGACTCGAAGAGGATCCCCATGAGCAGGAACACCAGCACGATCGAGAGCAGCATGGCGTTCTGCAGGTCGCGCATCTCCTGCATCCCTTGCACGACCACGCTCGTGTCTCGCCCGAGCTCGTAGCCGCGCGGGAGGTCGAGGCCATCGAGCGCCGCGTAGCCGGCACGGACGAGCTCGGACTGACGCGCGGGATCGGACAGCCTGGCGGTGATGGCCTCGCTGATCTGGCCGTTCTTGCGGGAGATCCTCGAGGGGGCCGGCTGGAAGCGGACGTCGGTGAACGTCGCGAGCGCAACCTCTCCCTGGGTTCCCCAGATCGACAGGTCGCGCAGGGTGTCGAGCCCGGCTGAGACCGTGTCGTCGTACTCGATGATCATCGGGACCTCGCGGTCCTCCTCCTGGAAGCGCGGGAGCTGCGCTCCGCGGAGAGCCCAGGAGACATTCTGGAGCGCGGACCGGGAGGAGATCCCGTACGAGAAGGCGGTGTCTCCGTCGACGTCAAGGAGGAGCTGGTCGGGCGCGTCTTCGCTGGTCACCGAGACGTCCTCCAGCCCCGGCACTCGCTCGAGTACGGCGATGGCCTCCGCCGAGAGCTCGCGGAGGCGGTCGGGGTCGGGCCCCCGGAGCTCAAAGCTCACGAATTGCTTCGAGGAGTCGCTCACGTCCGCCTTGTCGCGGAAGTACACGCGGTGCCCGGCTTGTCGCGGCAGCTCCCGTCGAATCTGCGCCCGGTAGAGGTCGAGCTGGTCCGGCGCGATCCGCTCGGGCCACCGCATCTCGACCTCGCCGCCCCCCGGATCGAAGCGCGCGATCACGTTTCGGAAGCCGAACTCTTCCTTGTAGCCGCCGACAAACTCCTCGTAGGAGGCGATCTCATCGCTGGCCTCCCGGAGGGTGAAGTTGTCCTCGAGGTCCACCCAGAAGGAAAGCTTGCTCGTGTCCTCGTCCTCCCCGAAGGCCGTGACGGTGGTGTTGCCCCAGGGGACCACGATGGACAGGAGCGCGGCAACGGAGAGCAGGCTGGCCTGCCAGCGGTGCGCGAGGGTCCAGGTGAGCAGAGACCGGTTGAGCGCCTGAGCCCAGGCGACGATGGACGTGCCGCCGGGCACAAAGCGCTCGGGGCGAGCGGGCGGGCGTTGGCCCCGCCGCTTGAGTACCGGGGCGACCCAAAGGAGCAGGAGCAGGGCCAGGGCGCAGGCCACGACCGCAGGGAGGGCGGCACCCACGAGCGTGCCGCTCATGCGCCCGGGGACGCCGAGTGCGGCGAGCCGCTCGCCGGCGGCGACAGCCTCGCTCGAGCTGGAGAAGCGGACGTAGGCGAGGTAAGCGGCGCCAGCGGCCAGCGGCCAGCGCAGGGGGCTCGCCACCACCCGGAGCAGGGGCCGTTCGACGGCGTGGAGCCCGCGCAGGACTCCATACCAGGCGAACCGCAGGGCGCCGATGGCGAAGGCGATGAGGCGAGTGGGGAGGGCCGCGACGGGCGCGGCGATGGCGCCGAGGCGCTCGGCCCAGGCGGGGCGGTCTCCGAGGGCGCGGGCCGACGCCGTCGGGATGAAGACCAGGGCGATGAGCAGGCTGAACACCAGCGAGGCGCAGAGGGGGACGCCCATGGCCTGCAGCATGATGCTGATGCGCTGACCTCCCATGAAGATCAGCGGGAGGAAGACGACCACCGAGGTCATGGTGGCCAGGCCGACGGCGAGGCCCACGTCCCGCGCGCCGAGGACCGCTGCGGTGTGCGGCGACTTCCCCTGGTCGCGCTGGCGAGCGATGCTCTCGATGACCACCACCGCGTTGTCTACGAGCATCCCGATCCCGAGGGTCAAGCCCGTCATCGAGAGGACATTGAAGGATCCGCCGCGCGCGGCCTCGAAGGCAATGGCGAGCAGCGCGGAGACCGGGATGCAGAGGGCCACGCAGAGGGTCATGCGGGCCCGACGGAGGAACATGAACAGGACGAGGATCGCGAGCCCGCCCCCTTGCACGGCCGTGTTCTCGAGGCGCTCGATGGAGCCCTCGATGAAGTCCGCCTGGTTGAAGAAGACCGTGGTGGAGATCCTGCCCGAGACCCTCGGGTCGTTCTGGATCTCGGCCATCTTGGCCTCGAGGGCGCGCCCGACCTCCACGACGTTGGCGCTGCCCTCCTTCTGGACCAGGCCGTAGTAGGCGTAGCCGCCGTCGATCCGGGTGATCTGATCGCGGACGGAGTTGACGCGCTCGACGGTGGCGATGTCCTTGATGCGCAGACCCGGGCGGACCGGATACTCGCGGATGTCATCCAGGTCCTTGAAGCGCATGTCGGAGCGCAGCAGGAACTCCTTGCCGCCCTCGCTGATCTCGCCGAGGGGTTCCGCGAAGTTGTCGGACGCGAGGCCGCTGATCACCCCGGAGATGTCGAGGCGCGCTGCGGCGACCTTGTCCTCGTCGAGGAAGATTCGGATGGAGTCGTCAAGGAGCCCGAAGATGTTGACGCGGCTGACCCCGTCGACGGCCTCGAGGCCCTTCTGGACGTACTTGTCCACCAGGACCGCGGCGTTGTCGGAGCGCTCCTCGGCCACAGCGGCGAACCACATGATGGGGAGGTCGCCATCGTCGCTCGCCCAGATCCAGACCTGTTCGACCGTCTCGGGCAGGTCGGGGCGGGCCCGTTCGATCCGGTCGCGGAGCTCGGCCTTGGCGAGCTCGGTCTCTGCCTCGCCGTTGAACTTGACCCTGAAGCGCACCTGATCGTTCGACGAGCTCGATGAGATCTCGTCGATGCCGGACAGGGTCCGGAACTGCTCCTCGAGCACCCGGGCCACCTTGTCCACGTTCTCCTGCGCGTTGGCGCCGGGGTTCGGCACGAAGATGGTGAACCGCGTCCCCGAGAGGCCCCCAGGGAACAGCTGCAGGGGGATCCGCCCGTAGGCGATCACGCCCATCAGCACCAGCGTGACGAAGAGCACCCCCATGGCGATGGGGCGTGAGACGGTGAGGCCAAAGAAGCCCTTCTGCTCTCGTTGGGTCATGGCTGTTGACGGTGGGTCATGGCTCGGCGCGCGAGGGCTCAGCCGGCGGCGGGCGCGTCTCCGACGCGGTCACGGATGAGCAGGCTATACATGACCGGGATGACGAACAGCGTCAGTAGGGTCGAGCTGCTGAGGCCGCCGATGACCGCGATGGCCATCGGCGCGCGGAGTTCGGCGCCGGCGCTTCCGATGAACTGTTCGAGGCCGGGGAGGCCGACGAGCCAACCCGTGAGGGGCACGAGCCCCAGCACGGTGGTGGCGGTGGTCATGAGGATCGGCCGCAGGCGGGCGCGGCCGGCCTCCAGGATCGCGTCCGCCACGGGCATCCCGCCCGCGCGCTTCTGGTTGATGCGGTCCACCAGCACGATCGCGTTGTTCACGACGATCCCCGCCAGCAGGATCAGGCCGATGAAGACGACCACCGAGAGCGGGATGGAGAGGGCCTGGAGCATCAGCACTGCGCCGACTCCGGCGAGGGGGACGCTCAGGAGGATGACGAAGGGTTGGACCAGGGACTCGAATTGGCAGGCCATCACGACGTAGACGAGGAAGATCGCGAGCAGCAGAGCGAACGCCAGGCTCCGGGTTCCCTCGTCAAGCTCACGCTTCTGGCCGCCGAGGCCGATGGTGACCTCCCGCGGCGGGGTCAGCTGATTGAGCGCCTCCTGAACGCGATCGTTCAGGCCGCCCACGTCCTCACCGGTGCTCGCGGCGGTGACGACCACGGCACGTTGTCCACCGATCCTTCGGATCTCGGCGGGGCCCTGGGTGCGCTCGATGGACGCCACGGCGGAGAGGGGGACCGGCTCCGTCGCGGTCGGGTTCACGATGAGCTCAGCGACGTCATCCAGGGACGCGAGGATCCGCTCGTCGCCGCGGACTCTCACGTCAATGCGGTCGTCCCCCTCGATGAAGCGGGTCGAGACGGACCCGAGCACCTGGTCGCGGACGAACCCTGAGACCTGAGCGAGGTCGAGGTCGTAGGCCAGCGTCTTGTCCCTGTCGAAGGTCACCAGGGCCTCGGGGTACCCGGGGCGGACGGTGGAGCGGATGTCGGTGAGGCCCGGAATCTGTTCGAGCCGCTCGGCTACCTGGTTCGCCGCCACCTCGAGGTCGCCGAGGTCCCATCCCTTGATCTCCACCGAGACCGGCGCGTCGAGGGCAAAGGGCGTCGGTCGGCGTACGTCCACGACCTCCATCTCGGGCTCGGCCCCGACGAGGGCTCGCACCCTGGAAATCATGCGCTCCTCCGCTGCCGGTCCGAGGTCGGGGTGGAGGCGGACGGTCAGCCTCGCCGTGTGCTCTCCCTCGATCTCCCGGGTCAGCGTGTCGGCCTCGACGCCGACGGTCAGCGAGGTCACGGTGACCTGCTCGAGTCGGCGGACCTCGCCCTCGATCCGCGAGTAGACGGCCTCCGAGTCCTCGATGGGGGTGCCGATGGGGAGGGAGAGGAACGCGGTGAACTCCGACTGGTGGACCTCGGGGAGCAACTCGAGGCCGAGTGACTTGGCTCGCTCCGTGGCGAACCAGCCCAGGGCGCCGGTGCCCAAGAGCACCAGGAGCGGCGCGGCGAGCGCCGCCTTGAGCGCCCTCGGGTAGATCGCTGAGACCGCGCGCCATGCGAGGTCGAAGGTGACGCGAACAGGGAAGGTCAACACGAACAGGACCGCGCCGAGCCCCAAGCCCAGGGCGCGCAGGGCCCGGAGCGTGACGAAGGAGACCATGAGGGCCGCGCCGCCCAGTACGCCCGCGACTCGCTCGCCGATCGTCGCCTCGGGACGCCGCGGGAAGAACTCGCGCAGCGTGCTTGGACCCCGGCGCCGGTCCTCGTCGGTGAGCTCGACCTTGACCCCGGCCAGGGCCTTGCGTGAGGCCAGCATCGGGATGAAGAGCAGCGCGACCAGCAGAGACACCAGCAGCGCCGAGACCACGGTCACCGCCTGGTCACCAAAGATCTGGCCGGCGATGCCGCTCACGAACACGATGGGGACGAAGACCGAGACGGTGGTCAGCGTCGACGCGGTGATGGCCCCCGCGACCTCCGTGACGCCGCGGACCGCTGCGCGAGAGAGGGGGTCGCCCTCCTCCCGGCAGCGCGCGATGGACTCGATCACCACGATGGCGTTGTCCACGAGCATGCCGACGCCGAGGGCGAGGCCGCCGAGCGACATGATGTTGAGGGACACGTCGAGCAGGAACATCGGCGCGAACGTCACGAGGACCGAGATCGGGATCGCGAGGGCGATGATGAGCGTCTGCGTGATCTTGCGGAGAAACAGCCACATCACAATCACGGCGAAGAGCGCGCCCAGGATGGCCGACTGCTTCACCTCGTCGACGGCGTCCGCGATGAACGTGGACTGGTCCGAGAGCAACTCGATGGCGGCCTCATCCCGGAGGTTCCAGCCGACAAAGTTGAGCTGGCTCCGGTCGTACCAAGGGATGTCCTCGATGCGACTCTCGGCGTTCCGGGCGGCGACCTTGACCTGCTCCCCGGTGCCGAGGACGGCCTCTCGGACCCGGCGCGAGACGTCCACGATGTTGGCGCCTGCCTCGCGGTAGATGGCCACTTCGACGGCCTCTCGACCGTTGAGTTGGGTGACCACCTCGCGCTCGGCGTGGGTGCGGTCGACGGTGGCGATGTCCCGTACTCGGATCACCGCATTGCCGACCCGCGCCACCGCCAGGTCGCGGATCTCCTCGACGTCCTCGAACTCGTTGAGGGTGCGCACCAGGTAGACGGTGGAACCCTCGCGGATCTGGCCGCCCGAGGCGTTCAGGTTCTCCTGAGCGAGGCGCTGGCCGATCAACGCGGGGTCGAGGTCGAGGGCCGCCATTCGGAAGGGGTCGACCCGGACTCGGATCTCCTCCTCCATGCCGCCGCGGACCTGGACGGCGGCGACGCCGCGGATCCCCTCGAGGTCTCGCTTGATCCGGTTCTCCGCCAGCCAACGGAGGCGGATCAGCGTCTCCTCGTTGGAGCCCGCGCGGCCCTCTGGCGGCGCGACGCCGAAGCGCAGGATCGGGTCGAGGTTGGGGTCGTAACGCAGGATGAGCGGCTTGTCCGCCTCGGCCGGCAGGAAGACGCCGTCGAGTCGATCGCGGACCTCCTGGACCGCAAAGGTCATCTGCGTTCCCCAGTCGAACTCGAGCAGCACGTCGCTCGTGCCGGCGCGGCTGATGGAGGTGGTCTCCACCAGATTCGGGAGCGTGGCGAGCGCCTCCTGGAGGCGGGTCGAGAGGCGATCCTCAATGTCCTCGGGGGCGGCGCCGGGGTAGGACGTCCGCACCGTCAGCGTCGGATAGCTGATCTCTGGCAGCAGGTCGACGGGCAGCTTGGCGAAGGAGACCACGCCGAAGACGCCGAGCGCGATCATCAGCATCGAGATCGCCACGGGCCGCGTGGCCACGAAGGCCAGGGCACCCTCGGTGGCGCGGGCTGCGGTTTCGTCGCGGGCTTGAGCCCCGGTGGAGTCGTCAGGCATCGTCTGCCTGCTTGCCTGCCGCCTCGGGCTCGTCGCCGGTCGCGCCGCCGGCTCCCGCCCACGGGGAGGGCTCAACCGCATCTCCGTCCTCGAGGTCGCGGTTGCCGACCACGGCGATCGAGTCGCCGGCCGACAGCGACTCACCCGTGGCGGGGATCACCTCGACGTGGTCATCCTCGGAGAACCCCTCGGTGACCGCGACGCGGCGAACGGTGTCTCCATCCACCACGAAGACCCAGTGCGCGTCCCCCTCCCGGAGCAGTCCGCGCTTTGGGATCACCAGCGCGTGGGGGTGCCGCTCGGTCACGATGCGGATTCGAAGCAGCATGCCGGGCAGGATGGGGGGGCGCTCGTCCCCTTCCTCGGGCTGATCCACGCCGATGGTGACCCTGAACTGTCCGGACGCGGGGTCGATGGTCGGACTCACGAACTGGATCCTTCCGGTGTAGGTGAGCCCGGGGAGGGCCTCGGGTGCGATCTCGATGTCCAGGGCCGCCTCGACACCGCTGCCTGTGGCCCGCTGGGCCCGCTGCTCGGCGCGCCGGAAGAACACGAGCTCTCGCTGGGAGCGTGAGACCACCGCGCGGACGTTGTCGGGGTCGGTGAGCGTGAAGGCTGCGGAGGCGGTCGAGGCGAGGTCGCCGACGCGCACGGTGCGCCTTGCGATGACTCCCTCGAAGGGGGCCTCGACCGAGGCGAACGAGCGGTTGAGCTCGGCCTTGGTCACCTGCAGCGCGGCGCGCTCGATCGTGATCTCCTGGCTCGTGAGCGCGGCCTCTGCCTTTGACTCGGTGATCCGTGCGGCGTCGCGGTCCGCGCCGTTGGTGGCCGCCGTCAGGCGCAGCTGATCGAGCTCGTTGCGGGAGATGATCCCCGCGCCGGCGCCCTCCTTGCGCTCCAGCTCGCGGGTCGACTGCTCAAACCTGAGCTGTGCGCTCTCGAGCCTGGCCTTGGCCTCGTCCACGGAGAGCTCCAGGTTGCGCTTGCCGTCCTCTGCCTCGCGGAGCGCGATGCGCGCCTCGGCCAGGGCGGCCTCGAGTTCGCGGGCGTCCAGCTCCATCAGCGGTGCGCCTGCTGCCACCGAGTCGCCCTCTTCAACGGCGACGGCAGTCACCACGCCCGAGATCCGCGGGAAGAGCTGGATCTCCTGCTCGGACTCCGCGTTGACCGTGGTCGAGAGCGCTCGAACCACCTCGCGCTGGACCAGCGGGGCCGTGAGCACCTTGGGCGCGGCGGAGCGCTCCAGCCCCTCGAAGGTGGCTTTGTTCTCGCCGTTGGTCGCGCCGGTCCCGGCCTCGACGCTGCAAGCGCAGAGGATGAGGGGGAGCGCGACGATGGCCAGGGGGAGCCGGCTGCCCGTGGATCGCCGCGCGCTGACGCGGTGTCCAGGGAGCCTTGGGGTGAGGGGAGGGCTGCGATCGATCATTGAACGTGGGCGCGGAGGGCGCCGGTCGCCCGGGGAGATGACCCGCGGGCTGCGGGAGTCCGGCCGGAAGTCCGTAGACTGCGGGCGGAACGGGCGGAGGCTGGGTTCCGGACTCCTGGAGAGCCTGTCCGCGCTCGACGCTGCGGCAGGCGGCACCCAGTGTCGGCGCTCGGGTCCTCCAGGCCTCGCTTCCAGGTCGAAAAACGTCTGTAACCAGCCCCTACGTCCCACCTCTGGCGCCACCTGAGCGAAGAATGAGAAGGCCACTGCAAGCCCGCGCCCGATTCCTTTGGACGCTCGCCACCTGGGCGCTGATCGCCCTTGCTCAACCGGGTGTGCTGCGCCCCGACGGCTTCGGCCACCTCGCGTTTTTCGCGGTCGGGCCCTGGGCGCTCGCCGCCCGTCGGCCGGGCAAGCGAGCTTTCCTTGCGGAGTGGGCCGCGCACTCGCTGGGGTTCGCCGCGGTCTTCTGGTGGATGGTGGCGTTCTTCCCGCTGCTGCTGCTGCCCATGGCCGTCATCCCGGCTCTCTATCCGGCGCTGGGGGGCCTCGCCCTCCGGCGCGCGCCGGCCTGGCCGCTGGCCCTCCTGGCCCCGGCGGCGTGGATGCTGGCCGAGGTAGTGCGGTGGACGCTGCCGGCGCCCCTGTCCTTCGGCTGGTTCCGGCTCGGCTTCCTGATGCACGACACGGAGTGGCTCGTGGGGTCCGCGGCGTGGTTTGGAACCTGGGGCCTGACCTGGGGAATGGCCGCCCTCGGTGGCCTCGCGGGGGACGTCGCGCTGGCGCTGGTTCGCCCGGCGGGGACCCCCTCCGGGCTGGTCAAGGCCTTCGGCTTCGGGCTGACACCGCTGGCGGTCCTTGCCTTTCTCTCGAGTCGGCCCGGTGGCCCTACGGTGAGCGGGCCGGACGTGCTGGTGGTGCAATCCGGCATTGAGCAGGAGATCAAGGCGGCGCGCCGCGACCCGCTCCTGGACCTCTTTGTGCCCCAGGTGACGCGGACGTTGGAGGCGCTCATCGAGACCCGGGTCCCGGGCGAAGCGGGGGGGCCGGATGTGATCATGTGGGGGGAGACGTTCCTCCCCGGGAAGCTCCACGAGCCGGACGTGCTCCAGGACTTCCGGGCCGGCGTGCGGCCCACCGAGCTCTCCGGCCGCGCCGCGGTGAGCGAGTTGGAGCTTGTCCAGCAGCACCAACTGGCGGAGGACCTCGTCTCGGCGCTGCTGGGGACCGGGCCCGGCGAGCTGTTGACCGCACCCGTCTGGCGGCAGCTCTTTCAGCGCGAGCCCGCGGCGGAGTGGGCGGATCGGGTGGCGCGCGGTGAACCCTTGCTGCCGCCGGGGACGTCTTTTCTCTCCGGGGTCGAAAGCTGGGCGTCCGTGCCCATGGACGGAGGGCAGGTCCTGCGCAGCGTGAACGGCGTCAAGCTCTGGACCCCCGATGGTCGCTCGACGCCCATTGCCAGCAAGGTCCACCTGGTCCCGGGGGGGGAGTCGCCGGACGCGCTGCGTGGGATTCCCTTCGTCCTCGAGGCGGTCAGGAAGGTCGCCAAGGCGGTCCCGGACTTCGTTGCTGGCGAGGAGCCCGGGGTCCTGTTGATCCCTGGAGCAGATGGACGTGTGCACCGGGCCGGGATCGCCGTTTGCTTTGACAACGCCTTCGACGACCCTTTCACGACCCCTCTTCGCCGGGGGCCCGTGGACCTGTTCGTGGTCGTCAGTAACGAGGCCTGGTACAAGTCGAGCCCGGAGATGGACCACATGCTGGCCTTCTCCCGGATCGCGGCAGCGGCCTCGAGGCGCTCGATCGTCCGCGCCACCAATTCCGGGATCTCCGCCCTGATCGGACCGGACGGGAGGGTCCTTCAGGAGGTCCGCGGAAGCGATGGCAGGCGCAAGATGGTCGCGGGCGCCCTGCGGGTCAGGGTCCCTGTGCCGGATCGGCGTGCGGGCGCTGGCGGGGTCGGGGAGGCGACCTTCTTCGCGCGGACCGAGCCGGTTCAGCCCTGGGCGTGGGGGGGGGGAGCCGCGTTGATCCTCCTGTTCGCCCTGGTTCGTCGGCGGTTCGGGCATTCGGGGCCAGGGCAGCCATCGCCCGGCTTCGATTTCGAGGGGTGATTCGAAGGGTCCCGGGGGTAACCGCCCGCTGCCCCTGTCTTATGGCCCCCAAGCACACCGGGGCTCGAGGGTCAATTCGGGGCTCCTGGTGAAGCGGTTCTGTCGAAGACCGGCGCTCTCCTGCGAGGCACTCCTTGACCCCCCGCCGCGGTGGCCTCTACACTTCTCCCGTCGCCGGGGTCCCAGAACCTTCAAGGGCATCCGGTAGACAATCTTTCGCACCACCAGTTCCATCCGGCGTTCGCCGCGGCCCCTGCCGCGACCCGCGAGCACCGATCCCCCCAGGGTTCCTGGGTCAGCACCCCCCGGTGCTGTCGCCCAGGGCACTTCCGCCCCGGGCGTCCCAGCGACGCCTAGATCACCGAGAACTCACAGAGTTCCCCTCCACGAGCCAACGTCATGAGCCCGATCGGACGGACCTTCGTCGCCATCAACCTCGCCCTCTCCGCTGCCTTCCTCGGCTTCGCGTCCAACAACCTCTCCACGGCGCAGAAGTACCGCGGTCAGTTCGAAGACGTGACCGCCGAGCTCGCGTCGTCCAAGACCTCGATGCAGGCTGAGATCGACCAGATCTCCGAAGCTCGTGACGCCGCTGACCGCATGCGCAGCGACGCCAACACCGAGAAGGAGCAACTTGAACTCAAGAGCACGGCCCTTGAGCAGGAACTCTCTTCCGCCACGGACGAGCTGAACGAGCTCAAGGCCGACATGGGGAACATCAGTTCTTCAATCGGTGACCTGTCCTCGAGCCTGGACGACATGAAGAGCCAGGTCGCCCAGGCGAACGAGGCCCGCGCCGAGGCGATCAACGCCCGTCGTGACGCCGAGAACGCCCGCGACGCCGCCGTGGCCGCCAAGGAGAGCGCCGACGACCGCTCCAACGGTCTCTCGGCGGACCTCGCCCAGGCCGAGCGTGATCTCACCTCGACCCGCGGCGATCTCGACGACGCCACCACGACCATCGCCATGGTCGTCGAGGCCACTGGCTTCGACCTCTCCCGAGGCGTCGGCGCTCCGCAAATTGACGGTGCCGTCCTCCAGTACCGCGCCGACAAGAAGCTCGTCCACATCAACCGTGGCACGAACAACAAGGTCAAGCGCGGCTACATCTTCGACATCTACAGCGGCGACACCTACAAGGGTCAGGCCCGCGTCGAGGTCGTCAACCCGGACACCTGCACCGCGGTGCTCGTGGCCACGACCGGCTCCGCGATCGCGCAGGGAGACCTCGTCTCCACGCAGATCTGAGTTCCCCGTTCCTCTTACGAATCCAACAGGGAGAACCACATGGCACGTTCCAAGAGCCGTTCCGGATCCAGTCGTCGTAGCGCAACCACCGAGGTTGCTGAGGTCGAGATCGTCTCCGAGGAGTCCGGTTTGGGCTTCGAGGTGGCACTCGCCATCATCACTACGGTCATCCTCCTCGTAGCGGTCATCATGATCGACTACGACCGAGGGGCCAACTACGGCGAAGGCATGCTCTTCTCGGGCAAGTACGCGGAGAACGCCGCGTCCGCTACCAAGTGACCGGCCGCGGATCGCCCTCGTCGGCGGCCGCTCCAGACCGAGAGCAAGCCCGCAGCGCCCAGGCGCTGCGGGCTTGCTTCATTAAATGTGACCCCGCGCTGCGTTGTTCTTGTTGAACCCGCACCTCCGGTCCTTCAAACTCCAGCCGGAGTCGCGTCCGCGGTTGAGGGGCCGCAGCGATTCCCGAGCGCCGCACCGTTCGTCACCGCACAGATTTCATGAGGCCGAATCGCATGAGCCAGCTGTCTTCACGACGCTGTGTCCAAGCGGGTTCTTCGGAGCCCGCCTGCCCTACCTTTCTTTCCCATGCTGACGGGCTCTCGAGCCCGGGAGCAGAGCGATGAGTCTCTTCAAGCCGATGGAGTGGGCCTTTGGGCATCTCTCCACTGACATGGGGATCGACCTCGGGACGGCGAACACGCTGGTGTGTACCCGTGGACGAGGGATCATCCTGAACGAGCCGAGTGTCGTCGCGGTGAAGAAGGGCACCAACGAGGTCCTCCTCGATGGCATGGCGGTGGGCAACACCGCGAAGGAGATGCTCGGGCGAACCCCGGGCGGCATCCAGGCCATCCGTCCGCTTCGTCACGGGGTCATCGCTGACTTCGACGTGACGGAGAAGATGCTCAAGTACTTCATCACGAAGGTCCACGAGGGCCGGCACTGGGTCAAGCCGCAGGTCGTCATCGCGGTCCCCGTCGGTATCACGGCGGTTGAGCGGCGAGCCGTGATTCACTCGGCCGAGCGTGCAGGGGCCCGGCGGGTCTTCCTGATCGACGAGCCCATGGCTGCGGGTATTGGCTGCGACATGCCCGTGACCGAGGCGCGTGGTTCGCTCATCGTCGACATCGGCGGCGGCACGACGGAGATCGCGGTGCTCTCCCTCGCCGGCGCGGTGGTCTCGACCTCACTGCGAATCGCCGGGGACGAGATGGACGAGGCGATCCTCGCCCACCTGCGACGCCACCACAACCTGCTCATCGGTGAGCAGTCCGCGGAGCGCATCAAGCTCACCATCGGGTCCGCGTGGCCGATGGAGCAGGAGCTCTCCATGGAGGTCAAGGGCCGCGACTCGGTGCAGGGTCTCCCGCGCCGGGCAACGGTCACCTCCATCGAGATCCGTGAAGCCCTCAGCCATCCCGTGCGTCTCATCTGCGAGGCCATCCGCGGCATCCTCGAAGAGGCTCCCCCCGAGATCAGTGCGGACCTCGTGGACACCGGCATCACGCTGGTCGGCGGCGGCGCGCTCCTCTACGGCATGTCCCAGGCGATCTCCGATCACCTCGGCGTCCCTGCTCGTGTCGCCGAGGATCCCCTCACGGCCGTGGCGCGCGGCACGGGGATCTTCCTCGACAAGCTCGACGTCTTCAGCCGCGTGCTGTCGACGGAAGACGACGATTGATGGACACTCCGCGCCGGGACGTCTCGGCCCTCCATGGGGCCGGGCGGCTCGCGCGGGCGCTGGACGACGCCTTCTCGCGACGTCACTGATCGAGCGGGTCTGGGGGGACCGAAGCATATGGCGACGATGCGGATACGAAGGCTTGGCTGGACCATCGCCGCTGGCGCGGCGTTGCTCTCCCTGCGTCCCGTTGGACCCTTCGAGCGGGTCGCCGACCTCGCCCTGGCTCCGGCCCGAATGCTCGGCTTCCTTGGGGCGCCCTCGCTCTGGTGGGCGCGTGGAGAAGAGCCTGAGGACACGGATGGCTTCCTTGCCGTCGAGCGCGAGCTCTCCGCGCAGTTGGAGCTGGCGATCCTCCGCTCCGCCGAGCCGTTGGAGGTCCCCTGGCCCATCCGTGGGGTGGTGCCGATCCCCGGCGAGGTGGACGTCTCGGAGAAGGTGAATCGGGACCGTATCTCGCTGCGGGTGGCAGACCCCGGACCCATCGAGCGCGGCCAGGCGGTGATCGCCGGAGACGTCTTCGTGGGCACGGTCGAGAAGATCCCCGTGCGGGAGCCCTATCGGGACCGCCCCGGGCTGCTGGAGAGGGCTCTGCGCCGTGTTGGGCTCTCCTCTCCGCCGGTCCCGCCGCCCCGGGACCTTGTGATCGTGCGGATGATCACCGACCCGCTCGCTCGGGTCGGGGCCCGTATCGAGGAGGCGGACGGTCGTTCGGAGTGCCGCATGGTGGTTGGCGGCCTCGAGCGGCTAGAGGACCGGGTCTGGCTCGCCGTGCACAACCCGGAGAGCCAGAACCGGTTCACCGGCAGGGTCGTCGTGCACGAGGCTGCTGCGGCGGTCGAGTCTGCGGACTCGATGGCCAGCGGCTTTCTGCTCGGTGACCTGCGTCGGACGACGATTGCCGCCACGGAGCGCACCCCCCGACGCCAGGTCATGGGCGTCGACCCCTTGCTGGACTTCGAGGCGGGGCTGAACCAGGTGTTGGTCCTCACCCCTGGGTGGGGACCAGGTTCTGTCGACCCGCGGCGCTCGGACATCGTCGGGGTGCTGGAGTCCACCGGTTGGAGGCACGTTGACATGGCGTCGCTTGGCGACCTTTGCCCCTGGCGATCCACGGGGCGGCTCGACGTCGGTCGGAACGTCGGTGTGCGGGCGGGGGCAGCGGTGGTGGATGGCGTCCGGTTGGTGGGTCGTGTCTCCCGTAGCGATCAGATCGGCGCCACCGTGGCGCTGCTGGATGACCCGGGCTTCCGGGTCACAGCCCTCGCGCAACCGGCGAACGATCCGGGGGCCACGCCGCTGGTGCTCGGGGAGCTCGTCTCGGCCGGCTGCGACGGGAATGATCGGGTGTCGCTTCGCTGGCGCCCCGCTTCCGGGAGCCGCCACGACGAGTGGATCGAGCGGCACTCGGAGGGCAGCGGCGGTGTCGAGGTCCTGCTCTGGACCGGGTCCGGCATGCGGCGCGTCCCGCGCGGTCTGCTGCTCGGGCGGACGTCCCTGCGGGCGCCCGGGGAACCCGGGGAGCTGGGGGGCGAGCTGGTCATGGCGCTCGAGGGCTTCGGTGACCCTGGCGCCGAACTCCAGGTCCGGACCGGCAGCTCGCGGCTCTCGCGCCCGGCCCAAGGCAGCGTGGTCCACGCGGCGGAGGGGGAGCGTTGAAGCGGTTCACCTCACTGGGCGTCTTCTTCCTCTGGGTCTCGATCGCGGGGGCCCTGCAGCTTCTGCTGATGAGCGGGGCGAGCGGGCCTGGCGTGGAGGGGCCCGCCCTCGGGCGGGCCTGTGTCCCCGATCTCATGACCCTGGTCCTCGTGGTCGCGGTGGGGCGCCTCGACAGGCGCGACGTGGTCACGCTGGCCCTCGTCACGGCGGCGGCCCGGGCCGCCTGCACGGCCGCGCCCCCCTTTGCGGTCTTGTGCGGCTGCCTCGTCGCGGCGCTGGCCGCCGACACACTGCGGCGCTTCGCTGACCTGGATCGGGCCTGGCTCCGGTCGTGCGCGGCGGGATCGGGCGCCCTCGCCATCGGGACCTGGCTCCTCGTGGTAGACCTCGTTCGCGGCAGCCAGGCCCGGGCCACCGGTGGCCTGAGCTTCGGGCAGGCCAGCGACGGTGACTTCGCGCTCGTCATGCTGACCGCCGCGGTCACCGCCCTGGTGGCGCCCCTGGTCTGGCCCGGCCTCCACCGGCTCCCCGGCCTCCGTCGGCTTGAGAGGAAGGCGTTCTGATGCTGCGCCGCTTCCTGCCGCTCCTCGCGCTGCTGACCCTCTCGGTCGCCGTCCTCCTGGCTCGTCTTTGGGACATCCAGGTGGTCCAGCACGACGTCTGGGCCACCGAGGCCGCCAACATCGTGCGCTCTTACGGGGTCGAGCCCTACCGCCGCGGCGCGATCCTCGACCGCAACGGCGAGGTCATCGTCCAGGACGAGAAGCGCTACGTGCTGGAGTTCATCTGGCGCGACTTCCGCCGCCGTCACCCCTTGGGTCAGCTCGCCATGCTGCGCTCTCTGGCGCTGTCGCGGCCCGTGGGTCTGGATGAGGCGCGCCGAAGCCCGGTCCGCGCGGCCCGCGGCTACACGCTGCTCTCGCCGGACGACCTGCGGCGCTTCGCGCTTGGGGGTGAACTGGACGCGGACCTCGACTACGTCCCCGCCGTCGCGGCGGAGACCGAGGAAGGCCGCAAGGCCGAGGCCACTCGGGCGCGCCGGCGCTCCCGCGCGGTCGACATGCGCTTCTACATCCAGCGACTGCTGGAGCTCTCGCCGCGCGACGTGAAGGAGCTGGGAGAGCTCGTGGAGGAGGAGGACTGTGGAGACCTCTCCTATGTCAAGCTCGCGGGCCTCATCACGGACGAGTCCACGGACGACATTCTTCGCCGGCTTGAGCGCGACGTCCGTACACGGGACGAGCAGCTGACGCGTCTCGCAGGGCTCATTCAATGGGCGGTCCCCGATGGGGCGGCGGCCCCGTCTGATCCCCTGGGCGCGGCCTCGGACCCGCTCCTGCTGGATGACGGCGACCGCCTGGTTCAGCTCATCGAGGCCCGCCGCCGCGCCGTGGATGACGAGACGGCGGACGCGCTCTTCCGGATCGCCCTTGGCTTCTCGCCGGTCCGCTTGAATGAGCAGAACCTGGCCGCCCTCGACCTCAGCTGGCTGTGCTCTGCCCTGGATTGGGACCGGACGCGGCTGGAGGAGTGGCGCCAGTCGCGGGGGACCGCGTTCGTGAACTCCACCCGCGCGGGCTTCATCATCGCGAGATCGAAGCCGCTCCGAAATGGGGTCGGCGAGGCGAGCGGGCTGGAGGCTGGGGATCGCTTCATCTCCGCGCTTGCCCACTCCTTCAGGAGCGACCCCGATAGTTGGGAGGGGCGGAACCCGATGCCGGAGGACTGGCGTGAGGTCGGCCGCTTCGAGGTCCTGGACGAGCTCGCAAATCGGCTCGACGGGGAGCCTGTGGACGGAATCGAGGCCCAGCGCGATCTCTTTAGCTTCCAGCGGGAGTCGACGCGGAGCAACGGGGTCCGGAATGAGCCGCTCCTGATGGAGCTGCTCGGCGACGTGCTCGCCACAGCGCCCGTGGGCCAGAGCGCCTCGCGCCTCGCGGAGGAGCTGGTGGCGCTCGCAAGGAACGCACGGGGGGAGTGGCAGCTGAAGGATGCCCAGCTCGTCGAGCACATCCTCGCCACGCTGCACGAGAGGCTCCAGAGGCGCATCGGCGCGGTGTTCGCCCAATCCGCGGGCCGCGCCCTCACGCCTGGCTCCGTGAAGATCGGGGCGCCGTGGATCGAGCGAGCCCTGGAGACCCGGGGCTACGTGGTTCGGGACCGCGGGGCGCGGCCGAAGAGGGTCGGGGAGGACCCGAGCATCGACCTTGTCCTCCTCGTGACTCGCTACCGGGACGAGTTCGCCGGGTTCCGCGCCCGCGCTCAGACGCAGCGGATCGCGGTGGAGACGTCTCAAGGCAGCTCGCAGCCCCTGGCGTCCAAGCTCCTCGGACGGGTTCGGAGCCCCTTCCTCGTGGACGTGCTGCAGCAGCGGGCGAAGGCGGAGCGGCTGACCGACCTCCAGCGCAAGCGGCGGCTCCCCGAGGAGGACGCCAGCGAGATCCTCGCGCTGGTGGACGCGACGCGCCGACCTGGAGAGGCGGTGGGAGGCAGCGGGCTCGAGGCCTGGTTCGACAGGGAGCTCTCGGGGAAGTCGGGGTATCACGAGATCCAGGGGTTGCAGGACCGCGTCGAGGGGAACCGTACGCCCATCTACCGCGGCGCCGAGGATGGACAGGACGTGACGTTGACGCTGGACATTGAGCTGCAGCGAGCCGCTGAGGGCGTCCTGCTCGACCCGGGCCCGTTCCCGCCGAAGGGCATCACGGACATGAAGGTCGACCGGCGCTGGGAGGCCGCTCCCGTGGGCGCCATCGTGCTCGCGACCGTCGACGGGGAGATCCTCGCCGCGGCCTCGGTGCCCCTGGAGCCGGGGTCCCCTCCCGCTGAGGGATCTGCGGCATTCGATTGGCTAGCCATCACGGATGGGGAGAGCCTCAAGGCCACGGACCGCACGCTATCGCGGCCAAAAGCCCAGCCTCCCGGCTCGATCGTCAAGCCCTTGTTGGCCGCGTATGCACTCGAACACCTTGGCCTGGACCCTTCGGCGTGCCTGGCGGCCTGCGAGGTCAGAGATGACCGCTCGCGACCGGGAACGGCCCCGAAGCGCGAGCAATGGTCGGGATTCGGCAAGATCAACTGCGCAGCCAGGTGGGGGCACGGAGGAGACGTCAATCTGTCTGAGGCGCTGAGGGTCTCCTGCAACGTCTACTTCGCTGCGCTTGGTGAGTGGGTCTTTGACCCTAGTTCGATGAGTGACGCTTACCGCTCGTTCGGATTCGGCGCCCCCACCGGTGTTCGCTTTGATGACAACGGAACGCGGGCCGGGCTCGTGGATAGCTATCGCATCAACCCCCAGAGTCCGCTGGGTGACGGTGTTCCCATCGAGAGAGTCGATGAGGTGGTCCGGCAGTTCCTGGGGAACGGCCTCGCGCACGTGGACGTGAACGTGATCCAGGTCGTACGGGCCTACGCGGGGTTGGCCACAGGCGTGCTGCCTCAGATGCGGCTGGTGCGACGGGTCGGGGACCAGCCAGTACACCCCGCCGGCGATCCCCTCGGCATCGGGTCGAACCACCTGGCGACAATCCACGCTTCCTTGGCCCGCGTCGTGACCGAGGGCTTCGGGAAGGAGCGGGGGCTGCTCGTCGACTCCCTCGGGTTCACGCTGGCTGCCAAGACTGGGAGCGCGGACTACAGGGGAGGGTTGGTTCCTCCGGATCGCTCACCAGACGCTCCGCTTGGGCTGTTCAAGAAGGGGATGCGCAAGCACGCTTGGCTCGCCGGGTGGTTCCCGGCTGATGAGCCTCGCTTCGTCATCACCGTCTACGTGCACGACACCAGCGCCACAGCGAGTCACTCGGCGGCCTATGTCGCCCGGAAGTTCCTCCTCACCGACGCGGTGCAGAAGCTGATGGCTGAGCCGGTCCCTTCAGGGCAAGGGTCGGCGGTGGAGGCGAGCGCCAAGCGGGGGAGGGACCGATGATCGAGGCCATTCGTAGCACGATCGGCCGCATCGTCTCCACGGGGCACGTGCGCTGGTCCGAGTTCGCCTGGCCGGTCCTGCTGATCGCTGCGGGCTTGCTGGCCGCGGGGATGACCTTCGTCTCCGTGATGGCGGACTCGGCGAGTAACCCAGAGCTCGGGGGCGTGGACTACGAGGGCCACCGCCAGAAGCTCCTCGTGGCGCTCCCGGTGTTCTTCGCGGGGCTGTTCCTGCGGCCGAGCTGGCTGAAGCGGAACGCGGCGCTGATCTACTCGGCGTGCGTGGTCCTGCTGGTGCTCGTGCCCATCATCGGGGACGAGCGGAACAACGCCAGGCGCTGGATCCAGCTGCCCAAGTTCGACCTGCAGCCGAGCGAGCTGGCGAAGATTGGCGTCATCCTGATGCTCGCCCGTGTGCTCCACGAGAACCCGCTCAAGACCGCGCGCGACTGGCTCAAGCCGATGCTCGTGACCGCCGTGCCCATGCTGCTCGTCGCCGCGCAGCCGGACCTGGGGACGGCGCTGACCCTGGTGCCCGTGCTGGGGGGGCTCCTCTACCTCGCGGGGGGGAGCGGGCAGGCGCTCGGGGCGCTCGGCCTGGCCGCGATCGCCGCGGGCTTCGGGGTCTGGCAAAGCGGGCACGTGCAGTCCTATCAGCTCGAGCGGATCGATACCTGGGTCGAGTCCTTCGACGACCGAGAGCTGATCGCGTCGCGCAACGGGCTCGGCTTCCACACCTATCACGCGCGTACGTTCACGGGGAACGGGGGCCTCTACGGGCGCGGGCTCGGCGAGGGGGTCGCGAACGAGACCGGGCTCCTGCCTGAGCGTGACTCCGACTCGATCATCGCAGTGATCGGGGAGGAGTGGGGCTTCGCCGGGACCGCCATGGTGATCGTCCTTTACGGCCTGATGGTCGGGCTGCTGATGCTCCACGCAGCAGGTCTTCGGGACCGCTTCTCGAGGCTCGTCGTGGGGGGGGTCGCCATCTACTTCGCGGCACACCTGTTCATCAACGTCTCCGTCAATCTCGGCCTGCTGCCGATGACAGGGCTCACGCTGCCGCTGTTCTCCACGGGCGGCTCCTCGCTCCTCGCCACCTTCCTCGCCCTCGGCCTCGCCCTCGGGCTCTCGTCCCACCACGAGCGTAACCTCGGGGGCGACGCCTTCCGCCGCTACTGAGCGGGCCCAAGCGAGCGGACCCAAGCGAGCGGACCCAGGCGAGCGGACCCAGGCGAGGGGGCCCAAGCGAGGGGGCCCAAGCGAGGGGGCCCAGGCGAGGGGGCTCAGGCGAGGGGGCGCGCGGGTCGGAGGGAGCCACGTCGGTCCATCACCTAGGGCCGGTTAGGGCGTCAGCGGTGAAACGGTGGTGCCCCGACGGCGGGCCGTCGGGGCAGGGGCGCGCCGCGCGCCGCGCGCCGCCAGGGTCACGACAACAGGAACTGCAGGTCGTCGGAGTCGAGGTCCGAGAGGGACGACGCCGCTCCGCCAAGCACCAGGGAGGAGAGGTCACGCTTCTTCTCTTGAAGCTCTAGCACCCGGTCCTCGATGGTCTCGCTGGCGATCATCCGGTAGACGTGCACCGGGTGCTCGCGACCGATGCGGTGGGCGCGGTCGATGGCCTGGGCCTCGACAGCGGGGTTCCACCAGGGGTCGAGCAGGAAGACGTAGTCGGCTGCCGTGAGGTTGAGGCCCGTCCCGCCGGCCTTGAGGCTGACGAGGAACAGGGGCACCTCGGGGTCTTCTTGGAAGGCGTTGACCTCGGCCTCGCGCTTGCGGGTGCTGCCATCCAGGTAGGAGTAGCGCATCCCCCTGGCGTCCAGGGCGGCCCGGACAATGCCGAGGAACCCGGTGAACTGCGAGAAGATGAGCGCCTTGTGCCCCTGGTCCACGAGCTCCTCCACGAGGGGGAGCAGCACGTCCAGCTTGGCGGACGATTCGCCCAGGCGGGTCGGGTCGATGAGGCCCGGGTGGCACGAGGTCTGCCGCAGGCGCAGCAGGGCCTTGAGGACCTCGACCCCGCCCCGAGAGCCCGCCGCGGCGAAGCTCGAGCGGTAGTGCTGGCGGATCTCGTCGTAGTCCTGACGCTGCTTGCCGTCGAGGGTGCACTCCAGGACCTGTTCTGTCTTGGGCGGCAGGTCGTCCAGCACCTCGTCCTTTGTCCGTCGGAGGAGGAAGGGGCGAACGGCGCGTACCAGGATGTCCCGGGACTCGTCGTCCAGCCGGGCGGAGCGACCCTTGGCGCGCAGGCGCTGGCCGAGCCGCGTCCCCTCAAGCGTCCCTGGGTTCAGGAACTCCAGGAGCGAGCCGAGCTCGCCGAGGTGGTTCTCCACCGGCGTACCCGAGAGGGCGAGGCGCTGGCGGGCCTTGAGGCCCCGCGCCGCGGCGGCCGTCTGGCTGGCAGCGTTCTTGATGGCCTGGGCCTCGTCGAGGACCACGAGGTCAAAGTCGATCTGGGCCAGCTCCGCCTGGTCGCGACGGAGCGTGCCGTAGGTGGTGAGCAGGATGTCGGGGGACTCGGCGCTGTCGAGGGCCTCCAGGCGATTCGCGCCCGTGTAGTCCACCACGCCGAGGTCCGGCGCGAAGCGCTTAGCCTCTGCCCGCCAGTTGAAGATGACCGACCGCGGCGCGATCACGAGGGAGGGACGCCGGTCTTCGGACCGGCGGATCCGGTGGAGCAGGTAGGCGAGGATCTGGACCGTCTTACCCAGGCCCATGTCGTCGGCCAGGCACCCGCCGAGGCCAAGGTCGCTCAGCTGCTTGAGCCAGCCAAGGCCCTCGCGCTGATAGGGGCGTAGCTCGCCCACGAAGGCCTCCGGCTCCTCCATGGGGACAGGGGAGGAGGCTTCGCTGAGGAGGGAGCGCAGGTCGGCGAACGGCTCGTCCACCTCCACAGCATCCAAGGACGCCTGGCGCTCGAGCAGCGCCGAAAGGACCCACCCCTGTTCCTTGCTGAAGCGGACCTTGCCGTCCTCGGCCTGGCCGACCTCGAGGAGCTTCCACCGAGAGGCCCAGTCCTTGGGGAGCAGTCCGCGGGACCCGTCCGGGAGGGTGACGAACTTGGCGCCGCGCTCAGCGGCGGCCAGGAGCGCGGGGAACGGGACCTCTTGCCCCTCGAAGGACACGTGGCCGTCGAGGTCGAACCAGTCGATGCCGGACTGGACGGAGGCCGCCGAGCCGGTGCTGGAGCGCACGCTCTTGCCGTCCGCCTCCACGTCCCAGCCTTCCGCGAGCAGCCGTGCGATCAGGAACTCGATGTCCTTGGCGGGCACCCGTGCCGTGGCGATCTCCTCCTCAGGGTCCAGCTTGCGGCTGCCGCCCGCGTCGAGGAAGGTCCGCAGCGCGGCGCGTTCTCCCTCGAGGTCTCGGGAGAAGACCTGGCCCGCCTCGTCCTCGAGAGACCAGCCGTAGGTGTCCGCCGCAACCCGCCGCGAGCCGTACACGAACGTGATGTCGGCTTCGAGCATCTTCGAGCTGGCCTCCTCCTCGTCGGGGAGCCGCACGACCAGGAGGGGGATCACCTTTGGCCCGGTCTGGATGGAGCCGGGCGCCATGACCTGGTTGCCAAGCTGGGCGAGGGCGCGCCGAAGCCTCGACTCTCCGCCGCCCGGCGTCTTGAGCTCGCCGCGCTGGCGGAGGACCGCCGTCACCGGGGCCGCGGCCAGGGGCTCGATCCGCGACAGGGCCCCGTTGATGATGAGGTGCCCGTCCGCGGAGACCATGGCCACCTCCGAGAGCTGCAGGTGCTCGTCGCCTCGGTCCAGGTGGCCCGTGAGGATCAGCGGCTCGTCCTCGCCGCCGTCGCGGCCGAGGGAGAGGCGCACCTTCCAGGGGTGGTCCAGCTCATTGCGGATGGGGGCGGGGAGGTTCCCGCCCTCGGGCTCCTCCGAGCTGGAGGGGGCCAGGAAGAGTCGCTCGGTGTCCACGAGGACGCGCATGGCGGCCTCCGTGCCCGGCCCGCCCAGGTGCCAGGTCTCGGGTGGAGCCTCGTAGCCCGTCACCGCGCGCCCGCGACCGCCAGGGCCGTCCAGGAGCGCGACGATCTCGATGTCTTCACTGCGCGACATGCGCACGTCGTCCCAGTCCTTGCGGCCGATCTCGAGGGCGGCGCCCCAGGATCCGTCGGCGCGGCGTCGCCGTCGGCGGATCGAGATGGAGAACCCGGCGGTGGCGCCCGGGGAGGGGATGGTGAGCGCGTATTCGATGCGCAGGAAGGCCTCCCTCTCGAGGGCCTCCCAGGGGCTCGCGCCCTCTTCCACGCCCGCGGCCTCGACCACGGCGTCCAGGAAGTCCCGGCGCTCGCGGTCGTCCTTGCGCACCTCGGTGCGCTCGGCGCGCCAGCCTCCGAGCCCCATCTGTCGGGCGGCTACCACGAGGGCGGCCCAGACGTGTCGGCATCCGCCTTCGATCGCGAAGCGGTCGCAGGAGCACTCCGCGTCCACGAGTCCACCCCGGCCGACGCGCACGGCGAAGGGCTCGTCCCGGTCGGTCACGGCGACGGAGAACCCGCGGGTCTCCAGCTGGATCTCGCCCACGAGGTCCCGGCGGGCAAGGCCCTCTCCCCGGCCGCGCTCCACCCCCTTCAGCCCACGCAGCATGGCCTGGCGGGTGTCCTGGACGATGGCCCGGAGCTCATCGCTGAGGTTCAGGCTTTCGACCACCTCCGCGAGGGACCCCTCGGTGGCCTGCGGGTCTTCCGAGTGCCCCTCGGGGGGGAGAGAATCCTCGGGGGGGAGAGAACTCTCGGGGGGGAGAGAACCCTCGGGGCTCTCGATGTCTCGCGAATCCGATTCGGGGTTCACGGTGGCGTCGCCGGCGTCGCTGTTCATGGGTCTTCAGGCCTCGCTGAGGCCGGCCCGACATTGTGGATGAGACGTCATCGCCGAACCATGAAGATCCCGTCGGAACCAGAGAGCAATTGCTCGTCGTCCCTGCGGCGTCTCAGCGCGGCGCTGGCTTCCAGGCGAGATGCACGCACCAGCCGACGGCGAGCACTCCGACTCCGAGCATGGTGACCTGCGGCCGCGTCACCACGAGGTTGCCCACGACGATCGCTGCGGCCAGCGCCGCGTAGGTGGCGGGGAAGAGCGGGAACCAGAGGCTGCGAAAGGGGCGGCTTGGCCCGAGTCGCCTCGCAAGAACGATGAGGGCAAGGCCAGCGAGGCCGTGGAAGATCCACTCGGCGAACACCACCGCGCCGGTGAGCGTGTCCACGTGGGCGGCGTCGTACGCGCTCCAACCCAGATAGACGAAGACCAGCGCGCATTGGGTGACCAGCGCGACCACCGGTGCGCCGGTGCGGGGGTGCAGCCAGCCGAAGGCGCGCAGGAACAGGCCCTCCCGCGCCATGGCCACGTAGATCCCGGGGGTGGTGATGAGCGTCGCCACCAGAAACCCCAGGGCCGAGATCGCCATGGCGGCGGTGACGAATGTGATGCCGAGGTCGGCGCCGAGGGTGAGCTCGGCCATGCGGTTGGCCATGGGCTGATCGGACTGGGCGGCCATGCCTCCGATGCCGAGGACCCGCAGGTAGGCGAGGTTGACCAGGAGGTAGATCACCGCCACGCCAGCGACGCCCATGACGATCGCCCGCGGCAGGTTGCGCTCGGGGTCCTTGACCGCCGGGGCGATGTAGCTGATGAGCTGCCAGCCGCCATAGGAGAAGAGCACGCTCAGCGAGGCTCCGAGCATGCCGTCCACCAGGCCGTCGGAGGTGCGGTCGGCGGCGGCGACGACCACCGCCTCGGCGGGCTCGGCGAAGAGGGCCAGGCCGAACACGATGAACGTGCCCACGGCCGCGACCTTGAGGAGCATGCAGAGGTTCTGGAACAGGGCTCCGCTCTTGAGGCCGGCGAGCCCGATCCCGGTGACCAGCAGGACGATGCCGGCGGCGACGGCGAGCTCACCGGAGGCGCCGAGCCCCGCGAGGAGGGCGACCTGCGCCGAGAAGAACCGTGCGACGAGGGCGCAGGCGCCGGTGGAGACGACGAGCAGGACCACCCAGGCGAAGAGGAACGACGTCCTCGCACCGAAGGCCTCGCGCAGGAAGACGTACCAGCCCCCCGTGTGAGGGAAGGCGGCGGACAGCTCGGCGAAGGTCATGGCGCCGGAGAGGGCCGCGAGGGCGCCGAGGCCCCACATGGCGAGGTAGGCGCCGGGCTCGGTGACCTCCCGGGCGATCTCCGGTGGCGTGAAGAAGATCCCGATGCCGAGGATCCCGCCCATGACGAGCATGGTGGCGTCGAAGAGGCTGAGCTTGCGGGTCGTGGCGTCCGTCATGGCGTCAGGTGAGGAGGAACTCGAGGTCATCGGGGCCGAGGTCGGAGAGGCCGGTGGCGGCGCCCTCGAGGGCCGTCTTGGCGAGGTCGGACTTGCGCTCCTGGAGCTCGACCACGCGGGCCTCGACCGTGCCCTCGGTGAGGACGCGGTAGACGTGAACCGGGCGGGTGCGGCCGATGCGGTGGGCGCGGTCCACGGCCTGGGCCTCCGCCGCCGGGTTCCACCATGGGTCCATGAGGAATACGTAGTCCGCGGCGGTCAGGTTGAGGCCGGCGCCGCCGGCCTTGAGGCTGATGAGGAACACGCAGCCCTCGGCGGCGGTCTGGAACCGCTCGACCACCGCCCCGCGATTCCGGGTCGCTCCCTCGAGCACGTGATAGGGAATACGGGCGGTCTCGAGCCGGGTCCGGATCAGACCGAGGAGCCTCGTGAAGGAGGAGAAGACGATGGCCTTGCGCCCGCTCGCCACGAGCTCCTCGAGCATCGGGAGAAGGAGGTCGAGCTTGCCCGAGCTCTCGGCGAGCAGGGAGGGGTCCACGAGACCGGGGTGGCAGGCCGCCTGGCGCAGGCGGGTCAGCGCGGAGAGGACGTGCATCTCCACCTCGCCCGGGTTCTCGAGGCGCTCCTTGCGCCGCTGCCCCTTGCTCTTGGAGAGCTCGGTGCGGAAGTACCTCGAGAGGTCCTCGTAGGTGGTCCGTTGGGCGTCACCCATGGGCGCGCTGAGCACCTGCTCGACCTTCGGGGGAAGATCGGGCAGGACGGCGTCCTTGGTGCGACGGAACAGGAACGGGCGCAGGGCCTTGGCCAGGAGGTCGCGCCCCTCCTCGGGCAGGGCGTGGCGGCCCCGCGGGGCGCCGAGGCTCGCGAAGGCCGCGTGGGCCCCGAGCATCCCGGGGTTGAGGAACTCCAGCTGGGACCAGAGGTCGCCGAGGTGGTTCTCCATGGGCGTGCCCGAGAGGGCCAGCCGGCGCCGTGCCCGCAGGGCCCGGGCCGCGACAGCGGTCTGGCTCCTGCGGGAGCGGATGGCCTGGGCCTCGTCCAGGACCAGCACGTCGAGCTCGGTCTCCTCGAGCCGGGGTGCATCCCGGCGCAGCGTGCCGTAGGTGGTGACGAGCAGCGAGCCAGGCTTCGCCTGCTCCAGCCGCGTCCAGCGATCGGGACCCGTGAAGTCCAGGGTCGCGAGGGTGGGGGCGAAGCGCGCGGCCTCGTGGAGCCAGTTGAACACCAGGGAGCGGGGCGCGACGACCACCGAGTGTCGACCCTCACAGCTGGAGGTTCGGCTCAGGAGATAAGCGAGGACCTGCACGGTCTTGCCGAGGCCCATTTCATCGGCGAGGCAGCCCGAGAGGCCGACCCGGTCGAGGGACTGCATCCATCCGAGCCCTTCCCGTTGATAGGGCCGCAGCTCCCCGCGGAATTCGGGCGGGGGGTCGGCGGCCTTGGGGGTGCCGAGGGTCCCCAGCTGCTCACGGAGTCGAGCAAAGGGCTCGTCCACCTCGGCGGCGCGCTGTTCCGCGAGGGCGGCCACTGCCCAGGCCTGGGAGGGGTCGAAGCGGACCCCGCCCTCGATCTCCTCCCCAAGCGCGGCGAGCTTCCAGCGCTCGAGCCAGCGTTCCGGCAGCAGCCCCCGGGAGCCGTCGCCCAGCTCCACGAAGCCGCGCTCGTTCCGCGCGGCGTCGAGGGCGACCGGGAAGGGGACCTCCTCGTCACCGAAGCGGACAGCGCCCACGAGGTCAAACCAGTCCACGCCGGTGCGGACGGAGACGCTCACTGACCCCAGGCCCCGAACGAGCTGGTCCCGGGCGGTGACCTGCCAGCCCTCATCCACCAGGGTGCCGACCATGCCGAGGAACTTCCCTCCCGGGACCGCGGCGGCGGCCCCGGAGCCGCTCCCCGCGGGGCGGCCGCCGAGCTCGCGGAAGCGGAGGATGGCCGCGGCCTCAAACAGGGGTTGGCGGGGGACGGAGCGGCCCTCGAGGCCGGGCACCACCTTGGTGCGGTCATCGGGCCGGACCCGCGTCCCCGAGTAGTCAAAGGTGACCTCGCACTCCACGCGCGCCTCACCCTCCGTCTCCAGGGGGGCCTCGGCGCGCAGGCAGGGCACCGGGCGCGGCGGCTCGGCGATCTCGGCCAGTCGAGGGCCAACGAGGGTCGCGGTGCCCGCGATGGCTGAGAGGCTTGGCGCTTCCTCTGCGGGGAGCTCCAGCGGCCCGCTGGAGAGCTCCAGCACGACGGCGGTCGCCTCCCCGACGGGGAGCTTGAGGAGCCGCCAGGACCCGCGCAGGACGCACAGCCCGTCATGGGTCACCCTCGCGACCTCCTCGGCGCGGACACGCTCGTTTCCCTTTAGGACGAGGCTGGCGTGCACCCGCCACAGGGCGCGTGACTCGTCCTCCGCCTCCAGCTCGAGTCCAACGACTTCCTGGAGCTCGAGCTTGATGGGCTCTGCTTGGGTACCGGCTTCCAGGCTCACGAGGAGCGGCGCCGCGGCGGCCGCCGCCTCGAGGAGGGGGCGGGCCACGTCCCGCGTCACCGACGCGACGGTCACCCCCCGGTGAGTGGGGTCCCTCCTCCATCCGGCGTCGCTCGCGCCGCTGGCGACGGCGGCGACCGCGGCGTGGGCGGCGCCGAGGAGGGAGAGGTCCACGTCGCCGGCGTCCGCTCCGGAGAACGGGATGGGGACCCAGTTGGCCTCGGGCCCGCCGCGCTGGACCTGGCACTCCAAACGAGCCTCGAGCCCCTGCCGCCGCTCGCCAAAGCGCAGCATGTAGCGGACCTCCATCGTGGAGGGGTCCGGGGCGCGCCACGGGTCGAGGCGTCGGCCTCCCCCCGCCTCGATGCGGTGGGTGACGCGTTCGAGGCGAGTGAGCCACCGAGGGGCAGAGCGATCCCTGGTCTCGGGGACCTCTTCTTCCTCCAGCGCGGCCAGGGTGGCCTCGAGCAGGGCGACCGCGTGGGGGCAGGTGCCGCGGCGCCGAAAGTCCGCGCAGGGGCAGCGTGCGGTGCCCGGGTCTTCCCATCGGAGCTCGATCCGGACCGCCTCACCCTCATCGTCGCAGACGGCCGCGGTCCCTCGCTTGTCCACGGAGACGGCAGTCAGGTGGGCGCCCGCGACCAGGCGCCGTGCCCGCTCGCGAACCCGTGCCGTGGCATCTCCCCTGAACTGGGCCAGAAATCGACGCGCCTGGGTCTGAATGCTGGCCCGGTCCGAGGGGCTGAGGGAGCGGGGATCAGGGGACGCCATACGCCACAGTGTAGACGCAGGGCGGTTCGTTGCCGCGCGCCGGTCGGTCGCAGCCTTCCAGGTGAGGATCTCGTCCGGACCGGCGAGCAACCCGGGGACCTCGTTGCCCACTGGTGAGGCCAGCCCTAGACTTAGCGTCCGAAACTCACCGCGACGGCCGAGCCGCCGCCGCGACCCCATCTTCTGATGAGCCCGGAGCTCTACCCATGGCGAACCCCGCCGCGACCTCGAGGAAGCCGATGGCCCTCGGCATGGTCGAAACCAAAGGACTGGTCGGTGCCATCGAGGCTGCCGACGCCATGGTCAAGGCCGCAATGGTCGAGCTCAGCGGACACGAGCGTGTCTCCGCAGGGCTCGTGACGTTCTTCGTTCAGGGGGAGGTCGGCGCCGTCAAGGCAGCGACCGACGCCGGAGCAGCGGCCGCTCGCCGTGTCGGCGAGCTCGTCAGCGTGCACGTGATCCCGCGTCCGCACGACCAGCTGTGCAAGATCCTCCCTGAGATGCGCTCGACCTCGAGCGCCTCCAGCTGATCGAATCCGGGGGCCGCCGCGGCTCCCACGGACGATCTTGAAGGGCCTCGATCCAGACCTCCGCGCCTTGCAAGAGGTGCGCGACGCTGTCTCCCGCGCTAAGGCTGCGCAGGTGGTGGCGGCTTCGTGGACCCAGGAGCAGACGGACCGCGTCTGCGCCGCCATGGCCCAGGCCGCCGCGGCGGCCTCCCACGACCTCGCGCGTCTCGCGGTGGACGAGACCGGCATCGGGCGCGTGCACTACAAGATCCTCAAGAACCTGTTCGGTTCAGAGGGCGTCTGGGACTCCATCCGTGATGAGAAGACCGTGGGCTTCGTCAAGCGCGACGACCGCAGCGGCCTGCACGAGGTGGCGACGCCGGTGGGCGTGGTGGCGGGCATCGTCCCGACCACGAACCCGACGTCCACGTCGATGTACAAGGCGTTGATCTCGGTGAAGGCGCGCAACGCCGTCGTGATCAGCCCGCACCCGCGGGCCAAGCGCTGCATCGCCGAGACGTGCGAGATCATGCGCCGCGCGATCGAGCGCGCCGGTGGGCCGCCCGACCTCGTCGTTTGCCTCAAGCACCCGACGATCGAGTCCACGGGCGCGCTGATGAAGCACCGCGACGTGGCGGTCATCCTCTCCACAGGGGGCAGCGGCCTGGTGCGCGCGGCCTACTCCAGCGGCAAGCCCGCCTACGGTGTGGGGCCCGGTAACGTGCCCTGCTACGTGGACCGCTCCGCCGATCTTGGCAAGGCGGCGGAGGCGGTGGTGTCCAGCCAGAGCTTCGACAACGCCACGCTGTGCTGCTCCGAGCAGGCGCTCGTCCTCGACCGACCGATCGCCCAGCGCTTCCTCGCCGAGATGCAGGCTCGCGGCGCCCACGTGGCCACCGACGCTGAGCGCAAGCGCCTCGAAGCCTTCTGCAACCGCGGCGGCCAGATGAACGCCGACATCGTCGGTATCGACCCCTGGCGCGTCGCGGATCAGGCGGGGTTCCACGTGCCGCAGTCGACCACCGTGCTGCTCGCCTTCCAGGATGGAGTGGGGCGGGACCACCCGCTCTCCATCGAGATCCTCTGCCCGCTCCTCTCCGTGCACGTGGTGGACGGCTGGGAAGATGGCTGCCGGGTCGCGAAGCAGATGCTTCACTTCGGCGGGCTCGGGCACACCATGAGCGTGCACGCCATGGACCCGGAGGTGCTCGACGCCTTCTTCCTCCAGAAGCCCGCGAGCCGGATCGTCGCGAACGGGCCCTCCTCCATGGGCGCCGTCGGCTTCTCCACGAACCTGGTGCCGTCCTTCTCCCTGGGCTGCGGGCCGCAGGCGGGGAACATCACGAGCGACAACATCTCGGCTCGCCACCTGGTGAACATCAAGCGCGTCGCGTTCCCGACGGGCGACTGGAAGGAGCGCGAACGCAAGGCCCACGAGCGCGCCGCCTCCATGACGGGCGCTGGGATGCCGCGCGGTTCCATGATGGAGGGCGACCCCGGCCGACGCGGCTCCAGCGGGCCCGCGCCCGAGCTGCCCGCCGCTCCCGCGCCGACTCCGCGGGTGCCCGGGGGCACCACGTTCACGCCTCCGGTGGTCCACGCCCGCCCTGCGGAGCCGGCTCATCGGCCCGCCCCGCCAGTGGTGAGAGCACCTGCCCCCGCCCCAGCTCCGCGGCCTGCAGCCCCGAGCGCCAGCGGCGCGGGCTCTGATCCCACAAAGGTGGGGGGGCTTGGCTCCGCCCCGCGGTTCACCGCTGATCGACCGACCGCAGCCGGGCGCCCCGCCGCATCGGTGGCCCCCGCAGCACCGTCTGCCGCGCCCGCCAGGGCAGCACTGGCTCAGCCCGGCGCCTCTCTCTCCGCTTCGGAGATCGAGAAGATGCTGGATAACGCGGGCGCAGGCTGCCCGCTTGGCCCCTGCCAGGGCTGCCCTCACCACGACGTCCAATCTCACACGTGCACCGCCTGATCGCGGACACGTCTTTCCCTGAACCGAATCCACAAGTCATCCCATGGCTACTGAAACCCAGATCGCCCTCGGCCTGATCGAGACCAAGGGGCTAGTCGGCTCCGTCGAGGCCGCCGACGCGATGTGCAAGGCCGCCAAGGTCACGCTCCTCTCCAAGGAGAAGTCCGGCGCAGGCCTCGTCACCGTGATGGTGCGCGGCGAGGTCGGCGCGGTGAAGGCCGCGACCGAGGCCGGCGCCGCCGCTGCCCGCCGTGTCGGCGAGCTCGTCAGCGTGCACGTCATCCCGCGTCCGTCCTCGGACCTCGAAGGCTACCTGCCCGAGTAGGCTGCTCTTGTCCGGAACGCTTCATGCTGTGGAGCTCCGCGGTGCGGTTCATCTCGACCAGATGCAGCCGCAGCTCACCGCGATCAGCGCCCTGAAGTCGGACGGCTACTTCCCCGTGGAGGGGGATAGCGCGTTCTGGCTAGAGGTACGCCCTGGCATCGTCGTGAACCGGCTGCTTGATATCGCGCTGAAGCGCTGCGACGTCACGCCCGGAGCGCTCACCACGGAGCGTCACTACGGCAGCCTCGAGGTGCACGGTCCCGACCAGGGCCAGGTCCTCCAGGCGGGCGCCGAGGTGCTCAAGGCCATCGGGCGCAGCTGGGCCGATCAGCCCGCGCCGGAGGTGCTGGCGGACGAGGTCATCCGCAAGGTCACCTCGCACCACGCTAACCTCCTCAACCAGGCCCGCGCCGGCATGCTGGTCCTCGGGGACGATGCCGTCTACACCCTGGAGGTCTCGCCTGCTGTCCACGTGGTGCGCTGCGCCAACGAGGCGGAGAAGGCGGCGCCGATCCGGATCGCCTCCATGCGCACCACCGGCGCGGTCGGTCGACTTCGGTTGGCCGGTGGCGACGCCGAGATCGACGAGGCCGTGAAGGCGGTACGTCGGGCGCTCGAGACGGTCCGTGAGGACCCCAGCCGCTCCGGGGGGCGCTGAACCATGTTCCTCGGACGCGTCGTTGGACAGGTCTGGGCCACCCGAGAGGTGGATGACCTCAGGGGCAAGCGGCTGTTGGTGATCGAGGCCGTCGACGACGCCTCGGAGCCCGGTGCGCCCAAGGTCACGCCCGTGATCGCGGTTGACCCTGTTGGCGCAGACGTGGGCGAGCACGTCATGGTCGCCTTCGGCAAGGCTGCCCGCGTGGCGTGTGGCGGAGACGGAGACCTCGCCTATGAGGCTGCCATTGTCGGGATCGTGGACGACGTTCACGCTCCTGGGGCGCCCGAGTCGTGGAGGCCCGAGTCGGCCAGGGGACGCGCCTGATGCACGTCGCCACCGTCATCGGCTCTGTCTGGGCCACCAAGAAGGACGCCTCGCTCGATGGGCTGCGTCTGCTGGTCGTCCGTCCGTATACCACGGACGGAAAGCCGTCGGCCGAGACGATGATCGCCGCCGATCCGATCGGCGCGGGAGAGGGCGAGCGGGTCCTCGTCGTGCACGGCAGGGCGGCGCGGCACGCCATCGGCAAGGGACACGACATCGGCTTTCAGACGGCTGTTGTGGGCATCATCGACAAGATGGAGCTCTCTGACGGCCGTGTCGTCGGCCCGCACGTCGACTTTGACGAGGGCTGATCCAGCCCGGCACAGAACAGCGCACAGAATCACCCGACTCCAGGATTCAGCAAACGCACGGGGACAACCCGCCATGCAGAACAACGACCACAACCCGACGCTCTCCGGAGCGGAAGTGCAGCCCGCCATTGCGCTGCTCGAGACCGCGAGCGTCGCGGCCGGGATCGAGATGACGGACGCGATCCTCTGGGAGTCCGACATCGAGCTCCTCTTCGCCACGCCGGTCCAGCCCGGCAAGTACGTGGTGCTCTTCACGGGGAGCATCGAGGCCCTGCGCAGCGCCCTGCGGCGAGGCGCCGAGGTCGCCCGCGGGGATCTCGTCGACCAGCTCTTGATCCCCCAGGTGGAGGCCGGCGTCTGCGCGGCGCTCCGCCGCCAGGGCGAGCCGCTCCCGGGCGGCGAGCTGGACGCGGTGGGCGTGGTGGAGACCACCACCGTCGCCGCCAGCATCCTCGCCGCTGATATCGCCCTCAAGGAGGCCAGCGTCGACTTGATTGATCTACGCCTGGCCAACGGGCTGGGCGGCAAGAGCTTCCTGACGATCACCGGCGAGGTAAGCGACGTGAGGAGCTCGGTGCAGGCGGCCGCTGGAAGCGCGGATTCCTCCGGGCGCCTCGCTCGGCACGTGGTCATCCCGCGTCCGCACCCCGAACTCTCGGCGCACCTCTGACCCCTCGAGGTCGGGCGGAGTGATTCATGGCGTCGAAGAAGAAGCTCGTGACGGAGGCGGACGTGCAGCGCATGGCGTCCGGCACCCGCGAGCTCATTCTCGGCTCCGAGCGGATCGCGACCCCCGCGGCCCTCGACCTCGCCTTCTCCAGGGGCATGAAGGTGATCTATGCGGAGGCCGACTCGGCGTCTCCGCTCCCCAGCGACCTGTGGTCGCGTATCAAGTCCAGGGACGGCACCTACGTCGTCCAGGTCGAGAGCGGACGGGCAACCGTCACGCGGCTCGGTCCGGCCGGCCCCGAGCCCATCGGCGGAGAGTGAACGAGCTATGACGAAGAGATTCCTGACAGCGGAGGATGTGCGGCGACTCGGCGGTCCCGAGATCCTCCTGGAAGCGGAGACGGTGGTCACGCCCCAGGCCGCGGAGGCCGCGGCCACCGCCGGCGTGCGCCTCATCGGTCCCGCCGGCGCCTACGCTCCGCCCGTCCCCGACCGTGGGCCGGACGCCGCCAGGGCCAAGGCCTCCCTGCCCATGCTCCCCGAGCCTTCGGCGACCGACGGTGTCGGGCTCGTGGTGACCGTTGTGGGGCGGAATCGCCCCGGCGTCCTCGCCGAGATCACCGCGGCGCTCGCCTCCCACGAGTGCGACGTGGCGGACATCAGTCAGCGCAACGTTGGCGGCTACTTCCACACCGTGTTCACGTGCGCGGTGCCCCCCGGCCGGGACTTCGGTTCGATCAAGGACAGCCTCCAGTGCCTCGGCGGAGAGGGCGACTACGTCGTCCGCGTCATGCACGAGAGCGTCTTCCGCTTCATGCACCGCGTCTAGCGGAGGCCCCACGATGCCGTTCACCGATCACGAAATCCTCGAGACCGTCAGGATGTTCGAGCTGGAGACGTTCGACATTCGGACGACCACGCTCGGCATCAACCTGCTCGACTGCGCCGACCCGGACCTCGAGTCCTCCTGCGAGAAGGTCTACGCCAAGATCGTCCATCACGGCAGGAACCTCGTGGAGATGGCGGGCGGTATCGAGGCTGACCTCGGGATCCCGATCATCAACAAGCGGGTCGCGACCACTCCGATGGCGCTGGTCGCGGCCGCCTCGGGGTCCAAGGACCTCGTCCCCTTCGCGCGCGCCATGGACGCCGCAGCAGCGGAGATCGGGATCGACTACATCGGTGGCTTCACGGCCTACGTCCACAAGGGTTACTCCAACGCGGACCACGCCCTCGTCGAGTCGATCCCTGAGGCGCTTGCCTCCACCGCGCGGGTCTGCTCCTCGGTGTCCCTGGCCACGACGAAGGCCGGGATCAACATGGACGCGGTCTCCCACTTCTCCAAGGTGGTCCTCGAGACGGCGCGCCTGACCGCCAGCGAGGGCGGCCTTGGCTGCGCGAAGCTGGTCTGCTTCTCGAACCCCGTGGAGGACAACCCCTTCATCGCGGGCGCTCACATTGGGATCGGCGAGCCCGAGACCGTGCTCAACGTGGGGGTCTCTGGACCTGGGGTCGTGCGCTCGGCTCTGGAGCGGCTCGGCCCTGAGGCCGATCTGCTGGCGGTCGCGGAGACCATCAAGCGCACCGCCTTCAAGATCACGCGCATGGGCGAGCTCGTCGGCCGCGAGGCCGCGCGCCGAATGGGGACCGTGTTCGGCATCGTCGACGTCTCCCTCGCGCCGACGCCTGCAGTGGGCGACTCGGTGGCGGATATCCTTGAGCTCATCGGTGTGGAGCGGACCGGCGCGCCGGGAACTACCGCGGCTCTTGCGTTGCTCACCGACGCGGTCAAGAAGGGGGGCGCCATGGCGTCCTCGAGCGTCGGCGGCCTCTCCGGCGCCTTCATCCCGGTGTCCGAGGACGCCGGCATGATCCGGGCCGTGCAGGAAGGGGCCCTGAGCCTCGCCAAGCTCGAGGCCATGACCACCGTTTGCTCCGTCGGGCTGGACATGGTCGCGGTTCCAGGCAACACCAGCCAGGCCACCTTGGCTGGGATCATCGCCGACGAGATGGCGATCGGAATGGTCAACCAGAAGACCACCGCGGTGCGCGCCATCCCGGTCCCAGGCAAGGGGCCGGGGGAGACCCACGACTGGGGCGGGCTGCTGGGGACGGCGATCGTCCAGGATCCCGGCAGGTTCGGGAGCGAAGTGTTCCACTCTCGCGGCGGCCGAATCCCGGCCCCGCTTCAGAGCTATCGAAACTGACGCGCCCGGCGCCGGTGAGCCGGCGACGGAAGCCCAGCCGAAAGCGCCGCTACAGGCTCGTTTCGAAGGGCCGGCCGTTGGTGGCGTTGGGCGACCGGCTCAGGGGCCGATCTCCATCGTCGCTCCTCTGCTGGGCGTCAGCGTCGTGATCGTGCTCGCCGCGATTGGCCTCGCCATCAAGGACATGAGCGGAGCCAACCGGCCCCACGAGCTGACCCTGTCGCCGCTGGTCTCGCTCCTGCTCCTGGTGAACGGCGCCCTGCTCGTGAAGGCGATCCGCGCGAGCGCCCGGGCCTGGGCGAACTGGCCCGGCGCCGTGCGCGTGCTGCTGCACCTCGGGCTCTGGCTCTACGCGGCAGGCTGCACCCTGCTCCTGCTTGTGGCCACCTCCACGGCGGTCGAGATGCTCATGGCCCGCTAGGGAGCGGGCTCATGGGGCCACTGCCTCATGTGGACCGCTGCTCCCGAGGTGCGTCCGCTCATGAGACTGGGCGAGGCTGGCGCGCGGGCGGGGCCACGGTTTTGGGGGTGGCGCCTACGATGGCGTGGCCTCGGTCCTCAGTCTCTTCCGCTTCAGCGCCATGCGTCACTCCCTGCTCTTCGCCGCCGCGTCCGCCTCCCTGCTCGTTCCGCTTGCCGCTTCGTCACAGGCGGAGGGGCCGCTCCTGATCGACGCTGAGGCGCGCATGCGCCTCTACCGCGAGCATCTGGACCTGGTGGCGCGCTCGCCCTACGGAGACCTCGGCTGGCAGTTCGCGGGCCCCACGAACATCAGCGGGCGCATCACCGACGTGGCGGTCACGAGTCCACGGGGCGAGACGTATACGCTCTACGTCGCGGGAGCCTCGTCCGGCGTCTGGAAGTCGGTCAACGAGGGGGTGTCCTGGGACTGCGTCTTCGACGAGGCGCCCAGCATGTCCATCGGTGACGTGACGCTCGACCCCTCGAATCAGGAGACGGTCTGGGTGGGTACGGGGGAGGCGAACATCTTCCGCAGCTCCATGGCCGGCGCCGGGGTCTACCGCTCCAGGGACGGGGGCGAGACCTGGGAGCACCGAGGTCTGGCTGAGACCCACACCATCGCCCGCATCGTCGTGCACCCGGAGGACCCAGGCACGGTCTACGTGGCCGCGTCCGGGAACGAGTGGACCACCAACCCAGAGCGCGGCGTCTACCGGACCCGGGACGGTGGCGGGAACTGGGTCAAGGTCCTCTCCGTGGACGATGAGGCCGGAGCGATCGATCTGGTCCTGGATCCGTCAAAGCCCGAGGTGGTCTACGCGTCCACCTGGCAGCGGACGCGGGAGCGCTGGAACGACCCGCGGAACACCCCGACCACCTCCGGGAGCGGCATCTGGCGCAGCGACGACGGCGGCGACAGCTGGAGCGCGATCAACGAGGGGCTCCCAGAGCCGCGCTTCCGCGGGCGGATCGGGATTGACCTGTGCGCCTCGGCTCCGGAGACGGTCTACGCCTTCGTCGACAACTACGAGCTTGGGGAGGTAGGGGAGGACGAGGTCGACTCCTACAACCGCAAGCGCAAGGCCTCGATCAAGGGCGCCGAGGTCTACCGGTCCGATGATCGTGGAGCGAGCTGGCGCCGCGTCTCCGAGAGCAGCGACTACATGCGCCGGCTCTCCGCCACTTACGGCTGGGTCTTCGGCCAGCTGCGTGTCGATCCCAGCAACGCGGACCGGATCTACGTCATGGGTCTCGGGCTCAACGTCTCCGAGGACGGGGGTAAGACGTTCCGCCGGCTGCGTGGCATGCACGGTGACCACCACGCGCTGTGGATTGACCCGAAGAACCCGCGCTACCTGGTGAACGGCAATGACGGCGGCGTGGCCATTTCGTACGACGGGGGCGAGCGCTGGCGTACGTTCTACGACAACCTGCCGCTCGCGCAGTTCTACAACGTGGGCCTCGACATGGCCGAGCCGTTCCGCGTGTACGGGTCCGTCCAGGACCACGGCTCCTACCGCGCCGAGGTCGACCTGCGGCGCGGCCGCGACCGTGTGCGCGCCGTCGAGTTCGAGCGCGCGCCCGGTGGTGAGGCCAGCTACCACGCCATCGATCCCACCGATGAAGACGTGGTCTACCACGAGGGCTTCTACGGCTCGATCCGTCGCGCGCACATGGACAGCGGTGAGCGGACGACGCTCGAGCTCCCAATGGAGGACGGGGAGGAAGACCTGCGCGGCCAGTGGCTCGCGCCCTTCCTGATCTCTCCTCACAATCCGCGGATCATCTACCACGGGATGAACAAGGTCTTCCGCTCCCTCGACCGCGGCGAGAGCTTCGAGGCCATCAGCCCCGACCTCTCCTTCGCGCGCGACGAGCGGAAGGGCGACATCCCATTTCAGACGGTCACGACGCTCGCGGAGTCGGCGCAGCGCTTCGGTCTGCTCTACGCAGGCACGGACGACGGCCGCCTCCACGTAACGCGTGATAGTGGCGCGACCTGGACGGAGCTCGGCGACCGGTTCGCGCCAGATCGGGCCTTCTCCCGGGTCGAGGCCTCGCGGCACACGGACGGCGTGGTCTTCGCCGCCCAGAACGGCAAGCGCAACGAGGACTTCACGCCGTACCTCTGGATGTCCCACGACCACGGCGAGACCTGGCGCAGCATCGCGGACGGCATCCCGCTCGGGCCAATTAATGTGATCCGCGAGGACCCGAAGAACCCGGAGGTGCTCTACGTGGGGACCGACCTCGGCGTCTACGTGTCGCCGGATCGCGGAGCGAGCTGGGATGCATTGGTGGCAGGGCTGCCAAACACCTTCGTCCATGACCTCGCGGTGCATCCGCGGGATGACATGCTCGTGGCCGGGACGCACGGCCGGGGCGTCTGGGTCCTCGACGTCCGTCCGATCCAGGATCCGGAGGCGGCTCGCGCCGCTCGGGAGGCGGCCGAGGCCGCAGCGGCTGAAGCCGCGGCTGGGGACGGAGACGCCGAGGAAGGAGAAGAGGAAGAGGAGGATCCCGCCGAGGAAGAGGCTGCCGCCGCACGGGCCCGCGCGGCGGGGGCTGCTGGCGCCTGAGCTGCGGTCTCATCGCTCCCGGGTGAGACGGCCAGGCAGCGTGGAGCGGCAGACGCACCCCAGGGAGGGGGGCGCAGCGCCAGGGAGAGAAATCTCAACGCCCGAAGTCGTAAACGGGGGCCGGACTCCATGCTAGGAAGAGACGATTGCAGGGCGCCGTGAAAGCGCTCTTGACCCTTCTCCAAGAAGCCACCATGACGTTCGGCCTCCTCCTGACTGCCCTCCTCGCGCCTGCCCCGGTCGCAGAGCACGCCTCACTTGATGTGAAGGCGTATCGGACCTGGAAGATCGAGCTCCCCGCAGATCCCTTCCAGAAGGTCTCCGGCGCCATCCCGATTCCCCACGCCGGTGGAGCGGGCTTCGTCGTAGAGCCTCGTGGGCAAGGACTCGCGATCGACACCGATGGCGACGGGGAGGTGGACCGCGAGCTCAACGGGCGGAAGGACCCCGACACCCAGGTGCGCCACGCCCGCGTGGTGCTGACGGGCAAGGCGACCGACGGCGGGGAGCTCCGCTACCCCGTCCGCCTGAAGGACGAGGGCGCCGGCTGGGTCTGGGCCGCGGGCGGCGCGCTCGTTGGTGACGTAGGCGGCGTCGGGCTGCAGATCATCGACCTCGACGGCAACGGTTCGTTCCACGACGTGGGACGGGACGCGGTCGTGGTCGGCGGAACGGGCGTCGCACAGTTCCTGGGCGAGACCATCGCCGTGGGGGACGGGCTCCTGCGCGTGACCGTCGAGGACGGGGACCGCGGCCTCACCATCGAACCCTTCGACGGCGCCACAGGCACCCTGGACATCGCCTCCGAGTTCGGCGGCAAGGGCGTCATGCTCGCGGCGGTCGTACAGTCCGTCGACGGTCGCCAGAGCTTCGAGCTGGGCGCCCACGACGGCAAGGTAACGGTTCCCGCCGGGAGCTACCGCCTCGTCACGGCGGCGCTCGGCCTGGGCGACGCGAGGGTCGACGTGGACCCGGCGCGCATGAAGGCCGTTCAGGTCTCCGGTGACGCCACCGCCAAGCTGGGCTGGGGCGCGCCCATCCGCGCGACCTTCGACTACGAGCGCGACGGCGGCGAGCTGACGTTCGACCCGCGTCAGGTGAGCTACATCGGCGCCGGCGGCGAGCGCTGGATCGGGTGGAACCCGATCGGCAAGAGCCCCAAGTTCCAGGTGAAGGAGAAGGACACGGGGGACGTCCTCGTGGACGTCGTCTTCCCCGGCTCCTGCTGAGGCAAGGGCTTCGTTCCGGCCACCGTGAGTGTGCCGGCCTCCAAGAACATCACCGTCGACATGACCGCCCAGACCTGGGCCTTTGGCGAGATCAAGGGGGCTCCGCTGGCGAGCCGCTGACCCGCTGAACCTCAAGAGGCAGCCCGGTGAGAGCACGGGGTGCCCCGTTGCGCGCACCATTGCGGGTTCGTGCTGACGGTCCCGACACCACCTTCGGCGGGCCCCACGGGGCCCGCCGAAAATACTCCCTTCCATCCGTGCTCACCGCTGCTCACTCGCTCCTCGGCGTCTCCCTGCTGCTCTGTGCCCCCGCGACCGCCCACGTCCGTCCGGGCGAGGTGACGGCCGAGCGAGCGGGCCGCTCATTGGGTGTCCAGGCTGGCGGCGGTTCCATGACCGTCTCCGTGGTCGGACAGCGGCTGATCGTCTCCTGTGATCTCTCCACGGCGGCGAACCGGATCCCGGTCAACCTGTTCGTGGAGCTGGAGGGGCGGCACGGCCTGCAGCTTGCCAACAAGGCGGCGGCCGGTCTGAAAGCGGAGACGAGCGACGGCAAGCCGCGCCCGATCACCATGCACTTCGGTGACTTCGAGGTCGTGGTGCCCGCTCGCGAGCTCGGAGACGAGGACCTCTTCGCTGCCTTCACGAAGTACCACTCGGCCGAGATGGGGGAGAACGCGCTGGTGGGTTCCATCGGCGTCGAGGTGCTCCGCGACTGGGACCTGACGCTCCGCGTGGGAGATGGACGGATCGACCTCAGCCCCCTCCAGTCGGATGTTCCGCCGCCGCCGATGGCGCTCGAGATCCAGGACGACGGCACGGTGGTCGCGCCCCTGACGCTCATCGACGATATGGCGTGGATCCCCGTGCGCTGGAGTGACGGCGCGGCCGGGGGGCTGATGCTGGGCACGGCCGCGTACGACACCCGCGTCGACGCCCGCGCCGCCGTCCGCCGTGGGCGCCCCGCCGGGGACGTCGGCCCGATCAAGCTGGCCGAGATTGACCTCCACAGCTATGTGGCCTTCCGGCCCGAGCCCGTGGTGCAGGTGCACCCCGACAGCGTCGTCGGCGTCACCGGGATCAACCTCCTGCGCTGCCTCGAGGTGTCCCTGGACCGGAGCAAGAACGAGCTGCGGGTCCGGCCGGTCCGCGAGGCACAGTTCCCCGACGCCGACCTTCAGTTCTTCCAGGCGCGCGCGGACGAGGACCCCGACGCCGTGCTCGGGTTCCTCGAGGAGCACCCCGAGGAGCGCCTCGCCGGCGAGGCCGCGCGGCTCCTGCTGGACTATCGCATCGAGGACGCCGCGCCTTCGGAAGAGATCGACGCCGCCGTCGCCTGGGTCTTCGAGACCGAGGTGGATGACCTGCGCACCACGCGCATGCTCGACCTGATGAAGGAGATGAGCGACGCCGGCGAGGTCGGCGTCGTGGTCGCCGCCGGGCGGCTCGGCGTGGACGCCGGGCGCGATGACCGCTACCCGAACGCCGTGCACGAGGTGCACGGGCTCCTGGGGCGGACGCTCCTGGACGAGGGCGAGGGCGACGAGGCGTGGCGGCATCTGCTCTCGGCGGCCTTCGGGTTGCCGGAGGACGGCGGCATCAACCTCGACCTCGGGCGCTTCTACGAGCAGCAGGGGCGCTACCGCCGGGCCTTCTCTCGCTACGTCCAGGCTGTCATCCGCCCCGAGTCCGGCGCGGGTGGGCTGGAGGGTCTGCAGCGAGTGCAGGCGCTGCTGAGGGACGATGAGGGCGCCGCGGAGCCCTTCTCCGTGAGGACCATCGAGCGGATGATCGCGGGCAAGGTGCGCAACTTTGGCGCCTCGAGCCGCTTCGTCCCCGACGAGGAGAACCCCGCGCTGCGCACGGTGCTGTGTGAGTTCTTCACCAACGGGCACCTCGGCTCGGAGGAGCGCGGCGGCGCCATCGGCGGCGCGCTGGCTTTCGAGGGCCTCGGGGGGCGCTTCGACCCCGAGCACGTGGTGCTGCTCCAGTACCACCTCCCGGCTCCCCAGCCTGACGCGCTCTGCACCAGCGTCGCGCGGACCCGGGCCTCGGTCCTGGGCGTCGGCGACCCGACGGTCATGGTGCTCGACGGGAAGACCGCCTCCCCGGGCGCAGGGCGCTGGCGCCAGGCCGAGGAGATTTACGACCGCGCCCGCAAGATCGCCGTGAAGCGTATGGGCAAGCTCACCGACTACGACGTGGACATCTCCGCGCGGATCGAGGGCGACCGGATCGTGGGCTCGGCCGTCGTGACGGGCGCCGAGGAGGCGGGCCTGCGGGTGCAGGTCCTGCTCGCGGAGGCCGCGGTCCTCTATCCGGGGTCCAGCGGCGTGATCGTGCACCGGCACGTTGCCCGCGCGTCGCTCCTCGGCGACGACATGGGGGCGTGGTTCGAGCCGGAGGACTTCGAGCAGGAGTTCACCTTCGATCGCAGCTTCTCCGAGATCGAGTCCAAGCAGGTTGAGTTCCTCGGGGAGCTGGAGGCCGAGGGGCTCGGGACCGCGCCCCTGATCTCCACCCGGGTGGACCCGGCGGAGGCGCGGGTCGTCGCGTTCCTCTACGACGGGAGCAGCGGCGAGGTGCTCGCCGCCTACTCGGTCCAGCCGACAATGGCGACCGACGCTGCGGGTGCTCCACAGGGAGCAGGCGGCGCTGGGGGCGGTGGGCGATGAGCGCCGACCAGAACCTCACCCGCGACCTCGATCAGATCGAGGGGCGTGCAGGGTCGATGCTCCAGGGCGTCGAGTCTCGGGCGGCCTTCATGGCGGCGGGCTTTCGCGCCTTGCCGTTGCTCGCGGTGGTGCCGGCGGTCTTCGTGCTGGCTCAGCTCATGCGCTGGGCAGGGGGCGGTGAGCCCGCCCTCCTCCCGCTGCCCTTCGTACTGCTGCTCAGCCTCTTCGCGCCGGGGATTCCCGCCGCGCGCGCGGCCGCCGCAGCCCGCGCCAGCAGGATCTCACGGTCCCGCGCTCTCGCGGAGGCCGACCGTCAGCTTGACCTCTCCGATCGGCTCGTGACCGCCGACGAGTTCCTGCGCAGCGACGCCCGGACGGGCTTCCAGCAGGCCGCGGTCGAGGACGCTGCGCGGCGCAGCGAGGCCGCTGCGAGCACGGCGCTCGAGACGCCCGAGGCGGCGGTTGCGGGCTCGCGGCGACTCCCGGTGTGGGGCGCGCTCTCGCTCCTCCTGCTGGCGCTGTCCGGGTGGGTCAGCACCCTGGAGCCTCGGCTCATGGGTGGTGGGGAAGGGACGACGACGGCGGCGGCTGAGGCTGGGGACCCCCTCGATGAGGAGGTCGCTGACGCGGCAGTGACGGCCGAGGAGCGCGCGGCTCCCGCGCCGCCCGAGGCGGTGCCCACGGAGCGGCGAGCTCAGGACCCCGCCGAGGCCAAGCGGTCGGAGAGCGGCGAGGACGTGGACGACTCCGTGAAGGAGTCCTCGGGCCGCACCGGCGCAGGTCGCTCCTCCGGCGCGCTCTCCTCCTCCGCGGCCAGCGAGTCGCGCAGCGCACCCTCGACCCAGGGGCAGTCTTCAAAGCCCGCCGAGCGCGACAAGAAGAAGCGCGAGTCGAAGAAGAAGAAGGAGCGCAAGACCGGCGATCAGCCGACCCCTGAGCGTCGCCCCGAGGACGAGCAGTCCGGCGCGACGGCGGGGAAGGGCTCCTCCAAGGGCTCGAACCGCAACCCCACGGCGTCGGAGTGGCAGAGCAAGGACCAGGTGACCGAGGTCGACGACCAGGAGGTCGAGGACGACGAGGACACCGACGAGGACGAGGAGGAGCAGGAGAACCGCGGCGGCGTGCAGCCGAGCCTCCGGGACCGCCGTCCGCCGGTGAGCCGCGACCTCCAGATTGGCTTTGGCAACCGCGCCAACCCCGACGCCAACGGCCGGGGCGGCCCCTCCGAGCAGAAGAAGTCACGCGGCGTCGCGTCCCTCGTCCTCGGCGTCCCCGTGCCCGACCGGGTCAAGGGCCGCCCCGGCCCCGGCCCCACGAAGATCACTCAGGAGCGCATCGAGCCCCAGGCCGAGGAGGCAGGCGCCATCGTCGCCTCCGCCCGGGCCGCGCGCTCGCGCCCCGTCCCCGCCCTCTCCAGCGTCGAACTCGGCCCCCAGCTCCGCGAGCTGGTGCGTGCTTACTTCCTCGCGCGTCGCGCCGCGGCGCCCCCGGCTGCAGCGCCCCCGGCTGCAGCGCCCCCGGCACGCAAGCCGCAATAGCCCCCTCACCGTCTCCACCGAGCCACGGCCAGCCCCTCCGCCAATGACTGATTCCAACGCCGACACCGCGCGCGCCGATGCCCAGCGTTTCCGCGAGACCTACGAGTCCATCCGAGCCGAGGTCTCCCGGCGCATGGTCGGCCAGGCCGACGTGATCGAGGGCGTGCTGACCGCGCTCCTCGCGGGCGGCCACGTGCTGCTTGAGGGCGTCCCGGGGCTCGGGAAGACCATGCTGGTCTCCTCGCTTGGTGAGGCCCTGAAGCTCAGCTTCAGCCGGATCCAGTTCACCCCCGACATGATGCCCGCCGACGTGCGCGGCACGTCGGTGCTGGTGGAGAGCGAGGGCGGCGGCCACGAGCTGCAGTTCGAGCAGGGGCCGATCGTGGCGAACCTCGTGCTCGCGGACGAGATCAACCGCGCGACGCCCAAGACCCAGTCGGCGCTGCTGGAGGCCATGCAGGAGCGGCAGCTCACCATCGGGCGCCGCACGATCAAGCTCGACGAGCCGTTCTGTGTCATGGCGACCCAGAACCCGGTGGAGCAGGAGGGCACCTACCCCCTGCCCGAGGCGCAGCTGGACCGCTTCCTCTTCAAGCTCGTGGTGGGCTACCCCGAGGAGGGGGACTACCGGGAGATCCTTCGCCGGACCACCGGCGAGCAGGAGGTCGAGCTCAGCTCCGTCTCCAACGCGGAGACCATCAACGCCATGCGCAGCACCGTGCGCCAGGTCCCCGTCCCCGAGCACGCCGAGGACTACGCCATCCGCCTCGTCATGGGGACCCAGCCCGGCAGCGCCTACGCCCCCGAGTTGGTCAACCGCTACGTCTCCCTGGGGTCGAGCCCCCGGGGCGCCCAGGCGCTCCTGCTCGGCGCCAAGGTGAAGGCGCTGCTCGCGGGCCGCTTCGCCGTGGCCACCGAGGACATCGCCGCCGTCGCGCGCCCGGTGCTCCGCCACCGCGTGCTCCTCGGGTTCGAGGGGCTGTCCGAGGGCGTCACCACCGACCAGGTGGTGGACGAGGTGCTCGCCAAGCTCCCGGTCCCGCAGGAGGCGGCCGGTTGATCGAGGAGGGCCGCGACCCCGCCGGCCTCGAGTCGGGCCAGCTGTTCGACGCCGCGTTCCTCGCGGCGGCGCAGCGGCTCCGTCTCGTCGCCCGCCGTGTGGCGCCCCGCGGGCGCTTCGCGGACCAACGCTCCAAGGACCGCGGGGCGGGCCTCGAGTTCCAGGACTACCGCCCCTACGTGGCGGGCGATGACCTGCGGGCCATCGACTGGACCGTGTACCGCCGCCTCGGCCGCGTCTTCCTGCGCCTCTTCGAGGAGCACGAGGACCTGCCGCTCTACCTCCTGCCGGACGTCTCGCGGAGCGCATGGGTGGAGAGCGAACCCCGCGCCGTGCCTGGCCTCCAGGCGTGCCTCGCCCTCGCGGCGGTCGCCCTGGGCCAGCACGACAGCGTGGGCGTATTCCCCTTCGCCGAGGACCTCACCGTCCTCCAGCGACCCACCTCCGGCAAGAACCGGGTCATGGAGCTGGCGCATCGGCTCGAGAGCGTCACGCCCGGCGGCGAGACCGACCTCGGCACGGCGCTGCGCCGCTTTCGCGGCCTCGGCCTGCGCGAGGGCCTGGTGGTCATCGTCTCGGACTTCTTCGACCCCGGCGGGATCGATGCGGTGGTGGAGGCCCTCTCGGGGCTCCGACACCGCCTCCTCCTGGTCCAGCTCGTGCGCCGGTCCGACCGCGACCCCTCCTGGGCGCGCGGGGACCTGCGGCTCGTGGACTGCGAGAGCGGGGACGCCCAGGACGTGTCCGTCACGCCGCAGGTGCTCGAGCGTTACCGCGCGGCCTACGATCGCTTCGCCGAGGGCCTCGCCGCCCTCGCGCGCCGCCGCGGCGCGGGCCTCCTGGCTCTCGACGTGGAGTCCGACGTGATCCCACAGGTGGCCGACCTCTTCGAGAACGGGAGGCGCGAGGTTTGAACTTCACTGCGCTCTCTGGCTCCGTGCTCCTCGGCGGGCTCCTCGCCACGGCCGCCGTGCTGTACGCGCTGCAGCGTCTGCGCGTGCGCCACGAGTCGCGCACGGTGGTGACCTCGCTCTTCTGGCGCGAGGCCACCGAGGAGACCCGCGCGCGCTCGCTCTTCGAGCGCTTCCGCCATCCGCTGGCGTACGCCATGGCGCTCCTGTGCGCGGGGCTGATGCTCCTGGGCGCCGGGCGCCTCGACGAGGACCGCGATGAGGGCCTGCGCCACGTCCTCCTCCTGGACGCGTCCGCTGGCATGGCCCGCGCCGTGGGGGAGACCACTCGCTTCGCACAGGCGCAGGCGGCGCTCGCCGCGGAGCTGGCGGAGAGCCCCCGCGACCGCACGGAGGTGCTGTGGTGCGGCGAGCACGTGCGGACGCTCCTCGCGCCGGGCGAGGACCGCGCCCTGCTGGGGCCGCGGCTCGCCGGCCGCACGCCCGACCTCGCGCCGGGGACCCTCGACCGCGCGCTCCGCTCGAGGGCCCGCATGGGGGACGGAGAGGGGGGCGGTCGCCGCTTCGTCCTCTTCGGCGACGCGCCCGTGGCGCCCTCCACCCTGGCCGCTCTCGGAGCGGGAGAGCGAGTGGAGCGAGCGGTCCTCGCACCCGTCATCGACGGCGGCATGGGCATCACCGCCATGGGGGTCTCGGAGCCGGCCTCGGGCCGCTGGGGCATGGTGGATCTCTTCATCCAGACCCGAGGCGGCTCGACCAGCATTTTCGACCTCACCCTGACCCTCGACGGCGAGGGCTTCGAGCGCGGCGGTGTGATCGGCACGGACGGGGATCGTCGCGGCTTCCTGATCTCCGATGTCCCCTCTGCGGGGGCGCTGCTCGAAGCGCGGCTCGACACCGATGGAGAGGCAGCGGACGCCGACCTGGTGGCCGACGACGTGGCGTCGATCCGGCTCCCGAGTCGCCCGCCGATCCGTGTCGCCGTGGACGGTCTGGTCCCGGCCTTCGGAGCTGCGGTCCGTGCCGTCCTTGCGGCGGACCCCGCTGTGGAGCTGGTGGCGGGAGCGGGGGAGGCCGACGTGGTCGTCGGCGGCGCTTCAGCCGGGCGGCCGTCCCTGCGCTTCCCCTCCTCCGCCGACCAGGAGGAGGCGATCCTCATCGGGCACGACCGCGAGGTGGACTCCTCCGTGGCGCTCGCGAGCGCGGTGGGGGAGCTGGGCCTCGACCGGGTGGACGCCTCCGCCCTCGCGGAATCCCTCGGCCGGCCCCTCGCCGTGGGTGCGCTCCCCTCCGACGTCAGGCGCGTGGCCATCTGGTCCGAGCTCATGGATCCGAGCCGCACGAGCTTCCTCGAGAGCCGGGCGTTCCCCGTGCTGGTGGGTCGGTCCATCCGGTGGCTCGCACAGGTCCCTGACCTGACGCCCTACCGCGCCATCGGCCGGCTCGAACCGACCGCCCTCGACGGGGCGCGATCGTCGCTCGCGGCGATGGTGACCGTGGACCTCGACGCGGCGTCGCTCCTGGATCCGGTGACGACCGCGCCGGTGACGGCGGGCGTCTCCCTCGCCGAGCCCAGCCCCGAGGGCGCGGGTCCGTGGCGCCTGTACACCTGGGTCCTTCTCCTCGCCCTCGCCGCCCTCTCGGCGGAGTGGGCCCTCTTCCAGCGCGGACGCATGCCCTGAACGTCATGCAGTTCCTCCAGCCGACACTCCTCCTCCTCTGCGTGGTGGCGCTCCTCCCCTGGGTCGGGCCGCTCCGCACCCGCGATCGGGCCCACGCGCTGCTGCGGTCCCTCGCGCTCCTGCTGATCGTCTTCGCCGCGGCTCGTCCGGTGTCGCGGGCGGTCGATGGCGGCGTTCACCGTGTGGTGGTCATCGATCGAACGGAGAGCGTCACCGAGCAGGCCGACGGGACGGCGCGCGAGCTCTTGACCGCGGCCATCGCCGGGCGGCTCCCGGAGGAGTCCTTCACGGTGGTGGAGCTCGGCGGCGACGGTCGACCGGCCCTCGAAGCAATCAAGGGCGTCGAGCGTCGCACGGTGATGGACGCCGGCGGGTCCTCGCTTGGGCGCGCCCTCGAGGCGGCCCTGCGCGGGATCCCCGACGGGGCGCGCGATGCCTCCGTGACCGTCCTCTCGGACGGTCTCGCCACCGACGACCCAGGCGGCGCTCACTGGGCCGCGGCCCTCGCGGACGCGGCGGCCCGCGGCGTCAGCGTGGAATGGACGGCCCTCGACGGGGCGGCGGGCGACCTGAGGCCCGTGGGCCTGGACGTCGTCGGCGTCACGGGCCGGGTCGGGCAGCAGGTCAATCTGGACGTCACCCTCGTCGGTGGCGGACAGGTGGTGAGCTGCGCCTTGATCGGGCCGGAGGGCGAGCTCGACCGCGCGGAGGGGATCGCCGTGAACGGGCGGACGCGTCTGCGCCTGGGCTTTGAGCCTGAGGTCGCTGGGTTCATGGACCTCGCCGTCGAGGTCACCGTCACCGACGGCGCGGACCCGGTGGGCGGCGACCTCCGGATGGAACGAACCCTCTGCGTCCAGGACCCCACGCGGGTCCTCTACCTCGGAGACCGCGTGGCGGGCGGCGGCGCCGCACTGGCGGACCTCGTGGGCGGTGGGTTCCGGGTGGACGTGGCGGACGGCATGCCCACGGCGGAGTCCCTGGACCGCGCGGAGCTGGTGGTCCTCGACGACCGCCCCGCGACCGCGGTGCCTGAGGCCTGGCAGGAGGAGCTCGTCCAGCGGGTCTCCTCAGGTCGCGTCGGCCTGCTGGCCGCGGGCGGCGACGCCGCGTTCGGACCCGGCGGCTTCCACGACCAGCCCCTGGAGGAGATCCTCCCGGTGGAGTTCGTCCAGAAGGAGGAGAAGCGCGACCCGAGCACGACGCTCGTGGTGATCATCGACACCTCGGGCTCCATGGGCGGCAACCGCGTCCAGCTCGCCAAGGAGGTGGCGCGGCTCTCCATCCGGCGCCTCCTGCCCCACGACAAGGTGGGCCTGGTGGAGTTTTACGGCGCCAAGCGCTGGGCGGTCCCGATCCAGCCCGCGTCGAACTCCATCGAGATCGAGCGCGCCCTGAACCGCCTCGACGCCGGCGGCGGCACGGTGATCCTGCCCGCCATCGAGGAGGCGTACTACGGCCTGAAGAACGTGCGCACGCGCTTCAAGCACGTGATGATCCTGACCGACGGTGGGGTGGAGACCGGGGCCTTCGAGCCGCTCCTGCGCCGCATGGCCCAGGAGGGTATGAACGTCTCCACGGTGCTGATCGGATCGGACGCCCACTCGGAGTTCCTCGTGGGGCTCGCGAACTGGGGCCAGGGGCGCTTCTACTCGGTGCCTAACCGGTTCAACCTCCCCGAGATCCTCCTCAAGCAGCCGGCGAGCGCCAAGCTCCCCGCCTACCGCCCCGGCGTCGTCCAGGTGCGCGCCCGCGGCGGCGCCGCATGGTGGGGGGAGGTGGACCCCGATTCGACCCCGCCGCTGGGGGGCTACGTGGAGACGCGGGCGCGTCCCGGCGCCGAGCGAGTCCTGGAGACCGTCGACGAGGGGCACCCGATTCTCGCCTCCTGGCGCTACGGGCTGGGCCGCGTGAGCGCCATGACCACCGAGCCCACGGGTCCGGGGACCGAGCCCTGGCAGGGCTGGGACGGCTACGGCGAGCTCATGGCCCGCGCCCTCGCGCGGACCGCGTCGGACACCGCCGCCCCCTTTGCGTTCCGCCTCGACCGGGACCCCGATGGCGCCCTCCTCGTGGCGGAACGCCGCGCAGCGGCCGCCGGCGCGCGACCTGCTGCCGAGCGCGTCGTGGAAGGCGCGGATGAGCCCGACCGTCTCGCGTTCGAGCAGGTCTCACCGGATCGCTTCGAGGTTCGGCTCCCCGTCCGTCAGGACGAGGGGCTGCGGGTCCTCGCGGGCGCGGCGGACCGACCGGCCCGCGAGCGCCTCGCCCTCGACGCCCTCAGCGGCGCGGGCCGCGAGCTGCAGGTCGACCCCGTCGTGGCCGGGCAGCTCCGCGCGGCGCTGGCCGCCTCGCCCGCCGCTGCTGGCGGCGCGGACCGAACCGGCGGTGTGGTCACCCTGCGGGAGCTCTCACCGTGGCTCGCGTTCTTCGCGCTCCTCGCCTACCTCCTCGACATCGCGTACCGACGCTGGCCCCGGGGCGAGACCCGACGCTCCTCATGACCGACGCCCCCCGCGCCATGTACCGCCTCTCACTCGCGCTCGCGCTCGTCTTCACGGGCTCCGTGTCCATGGACACCTTGGCGGCCCAGTCCATCCAGGGCGTCCGGCTCGCCCCGGCGCGGGGGTTCTCCGCGCTCAAGCGGGCCTCCGCCGTGAAGCAGGGCGGCGCCGTCATCGTGATCAACAACGCTGGGGGCCAGGAGGGGCCCGCGCCGCCCGCCCCGGAGTTGGAGCCGGTGGTCAAGGAGCTCCCCCCTGAGCTCCTGGCGCGGCTCGCCGGGCTGGAGGGGCAGGGGCTCGACTCGGCCGCGGCCCGTTCCGAAGCCGGGGCGCTCTTCAGCGCCGCGGCGGCCTTCCCGGGGGGCGTTGACCTCCTCAAGGACGAGCTGCGCAAGCTCTCCAGGGGCAAGAGCGACGCCGACACCACGCGCAGGATCCTGGGCTGGGTGGCCTGGCGTCACGGCGACCTGAAGGACGCCGCTCGCGAGTTCAAGCGGCTGGCCAAGGACGAGGGAGACCTCGATAGCCGGCTCGCTTACGCGCAGCTCCTCGACGCCCGTGG
>CALLKX010000023.1 GCA_938083085.1 uncultured bacterium | reverse complement strand
CGATCAGCTCCTGAGCACGGCCAGGGCCTGAGATGCCGCCGATTTCCGTGAGGCCGGGACCCTTGTAGGAGGAGAACCAGGTGCTGAGGATCGCGGAAGCGCCGGGCATTTGCGCGTCAAGCTCCTCCATCGAGCGGATGGCCTCAAAGGGCGATCCCTCGGTGACGGCGACGATCTTCTCGTCGCGCTCGCCACGGTCGACCATCTCGAGGACGCCGATGGGCGTGGCGGCCAAGATGGAGCCTCGCTCCACCGAGGCCCCAAGGACGATGACATCCAGAGGATCGCCGTCGCCCCCGCTCTCAAGGGAGTGCAGGGTGCGCGGGACCATTCCATAATTGCCGGGGTAACCGAGGAAGCGCACCACGCGCGGGGCCCCGTCCACGAACTCCCATTCGAGGGCGCCCCCCTCGGCGTCCACCTCCCACTTGGCGAGGGTGCCGGCGGGGACCTCGATGACCACCTGGAGGCGCCCGTCTGGAAGGGTGGCCGGATACCCGTGGACGAAGTGCTCGGGGGCCTCGATGCGCAGGGTGCCCGGCTCCTGGGGGGCCACGGGTCCACAAGACGCGGCACAGGACACGATGAGCGCACCAGCGAAGGCGCGGCGGGTTGAGAGGGGCCTGGAGACTCGGAGCATGGGGGTGAACTGGGTGAAGGGGCGCGCCCGGGCATCCACCGGGCACAGGCAACGGTGCACGTCTATGGGCTCAATGCCACCCATTTTCCGGCACTCCATTCCCGGCGACTCCACGCGCGCCCAGGCCGGGGTGACGCGCGGGAGACGGGGCGGTCATCGGCACCCCGATGGGAGCTTGGCCCGCCCTGGCCCCAGCGGAGAACCGCACGAAGAGGCCGCCCATGTCCCAGGGGGAACCACAACGGCCCACAGGGCTCTCGACGCGGGACCGGTGTGCGCCGCTTCCCAAAGAGGATCAAGGGGGCCGTCCGGTATCCCCGAGGGGTATGGAATAGGCTCTAACGGAGCCGCCCTTTCTCACGGCTCGAGCGGCACGACCGCTGATAGCGATGCAGCACCACGCCGCCCAAGCCACGCCCTCCGCTCGGCCCCCAGCCCCGATCCCAACCTGGATCCTGGCCGTCACGGCGCTCACGACTCTGAGCTCCCCCACCTGCGCTGAAGCCGCCGACGAGCCGACCCAGCCGCTCCCAGCCGTGGGGGCGCCAGGCGTCGACGTTCGCAGCCTCGCGGTCGCCCGAACCGCCGCCCTCGCTCCCTACGTGCTGGAGCTTGGGGAAGACTTCGTGACGCTGGCGTGGTCCACCCGCGAGGAGCGCGCAGGCCGCGTGGAGCTACGGGGCTCAGATGGCGCTCATTCCGGCCAAGAGCTTGTCCCCACCGTTCATCACCGCGTGACCATCGATGGGCTCGTTCCGGGGACCCCCTACGCATGGGAGGTGGACGGCGCCTTTCGCGGTCAGATCGAGACCTACCACGACGGGGACCCACTGCGCTTCGCAGTGTTCGGGCACCCCGGGGGCACGGCGCTCGCCAACCTCTTTCCCTTCGGCGCCCTCGCCGCGCGACTCACGGAGTTCGACACTCACCTGACCCTGTGCACAGGGGACCTGTGCTACTTCACGACCCCGTGGAGCTTCGGCGAGCTCTTCCTTCGACCCTTCCGCAACTACCTGAAGGAGCGCCCCATCCACGTGGCCGCGGGCAACCACGATGTGGGCTACCCGGCCGAGTTCGCGGTCGATTTTGGGACCTTCCGCTCGCTCTTTCCCTACGACTACCCGAGCGAGCGCGGCGGGTACTACGACTTCGTGCGCGGGAACGTTCACTTCCTGTCGCTCGCCTACCACACGATCGACGACGAGGACACCGAGGCCCAGCTAGCCTGGGCCGAGGAGACCCTACGCAACAGCCGGTCCGAGTTTCGCGTGGCCTTCCTGGGCGGCGCCAATCCACCCCAGAAGAACACGCTCCCGCGCATCATGGAGACCCTCACCGCAGGTGGCGTGGACGCGATCTTCGGCGGCGACGGCGCGAGATCATTCCAGCGCAAGGAGAGCGGCGTCGACTATTTCTTCGCGGGGACCAATCACGACCAGCCCCACAACTTCTACGTGGTCACCGCCGGGCCCTACACGATGGATGTGGTCCTCCACGACGCCTCGCTGCCGGGGAGCAAGACCCTGTGGACACTGGAGAGCCGGCGCGGAAAGAAGACCGTCATGGACGTCGCAGCGATGCTCAAACCCAGACCGAACAGGCCCAATGTACTGCTGGCCTCCGGCATGAGCGTCCCGAGCACGCGCTTTCACGCCCTACGCGTGACGGTCCGCAACCCCCGCAAGACGGCCGGGGCGGTGTGGGTTCGCTGGGGCCCCGAGGGTCGGCGTCGGAAGTCCGCCATCGGGATGTTCCGCGAGCAAAGCCTGATGATCAAACCAGGCGCCACCCTCACGCGCGACATCCCGCTCCCCGCGAGAAACCCCGTCACCCAGAAGCCCTGGTCCCTTGGAGAGATCGAGGTACGGGTGGACGCGAAGGCCTACGGCGAGGATTACGACCTCATGAAGGACCTTGTCGACCTCGTCCTCGTGGCGGATCCCCTTCGACAAGATGAAGTGACGATGACCGAAGAGGACCAACGATGACCAACCAGCGAATCCTCAACATCCTGCGCTGGACCTTCCTGAGCCTGAGCCTCGCCTGTGCGGCAACCGCGGCTGCGTGGCGCTTCTACCCCGAAGGGGTGGCATTCGTCGACCAGAGCCTTGTCGCCCACCATCAGCACGCCGCGCGACGTGACGTGGAATCCGCGGCACGACTGCTTGCAGACGGCAAGCCGCTGCGTGCCCTCAAGCTGTACGAAGACCTCGCGGGGAGGCTCCAGGACGTGAAGCCCGGCGATCGGAACTTTCCGCGCAGGCGGACGGCCCTCGAGAATGCCGCCCAGCTTCGCATGGAAGCTGGCGAATTCGCCATGGCCCTGACCTGGTCCGAGGAGCTCGCCGGCCTCGACGAACGGGACATGCACAACAGTCTCCGCCGGGCGGACCTCCTCTCGGCGCTGGGCCGAAAGGACGAGGCTCGCACGCTCCTCGCCGTGGCGGCGCGCATCACGGGCACGGACCCCAAGGGCCAGGCTCAACTGCTCGAGTCCGTGGCGCGGGCCGAGGACGCTGGGATGGTCGTCGAATTGCTGCTGAACGCCGGTGACGCGAGCCTCCTCGGCACCCCCACGGTGGGCTGGGATGTCTTCCACCGGCCCGACGCCAGCGGCAAGTTCACACGCGTGAAGCCGACGGTTCAGGCGTCAGGCGAAGAGGGACGCTGCACGGTGACCGCTGAGCTCAGCTCTGAAGGCGTGCCCGTCACCTCCATTCGTCTCGACCTCCCGCCGAGGAGCCTCGTGAGCATCAGGGACCTGGCCCTGACCCTGACCGCCGTGGACGGGAGCGCGCGCAAGGTCACCCTCGGGCAGCCAAGGGGTCGCAATGGGGTCGCAGCCACGGAGAGCGGGTGGTCTGCGAGTGGGGGGAGCGACCCGTACCTGACCTTCGTACTGGCCGAAGGGGACATTGGCACCTATCGAGCGGCCACGTTCACCGCGCTCTGCACCCCAAGGCTGCCGGCCAACGTCGCAGACCTCCTGCGGTCATCTGGCTGGGAAGCCGATCGCGCCGAGCTTGTAGCAACCCACGGCGAGCCCATCGTCGCTCGACTGGAGGCCGCGCTCGATGCCTGATCGCCCTTCCCCGATCCGCCGCACCTTCCGCCTCCTGTGGCGCTGGAGCCTCATGGTCACCGTGCCCGTGGGCGTGCTCTTTGTCCTCTGGTGCGTGCGCACCGTGGACCGGTATCGCGACCTGGGCGTCGAATTCCAAACGCTCAACGACCAGATCAACCTGGACCGCGTGGGCTCCCTCGAAGCCCGCAGCATCCTGCGGGATATCGAGCTTGCGGTGAGGCCTCGCCGGACCCGCACCGGACCCGGCCTGCGAGCCCTGCAACTCTATGTGCCGGAGGGCTCAGAACAGGCCCTCCTCAAGGAGCTCCCCCACTCTGGGCGCACCTACGTCGAGGCGGCGCTGCAATACCCTGACGGCGACATTCACGAGGTGAAGGTCAAGTTCCGAGGGGATCACTTCTGGCACTTCGCCGGGCGCAAGCAGTCACTTCGCATCAAGACGAAGAAGAAGCATCTGCACGAGCGCACCCGAGCGCTCAACCTGAATGCACCGAAACAGCCGGACCAGATCTCTGGCCATCTCTCACTTGTGCTCGCGCGGCAGCTGGGCCTCATCACTCCCAGGGGTGAGCTGGTCGAGCTGTACGTCAACGGGATGTACCGCGGCCTGCACCTCATGTTTGAGCAGATGGAGGAGATGACCCTCCGCACGAACGGAAAGATGCCCGGGGACTTCTTCGCAGGGGACCTCGTCAAGCGTGACCGCTACCGGGGCCTGACCAACAAGCTCTTCGAGAATGCGGGCGTCTGGGACAAGATCGCGATCAACAACCACTTCGACGTCGAAGAGGCCGCTGCCCTCGAGGAGCTGGTGGCGCTCACCGCCGAACCTCCCTCCCCAGAGCGCTCCGCCGCACTGCGAGACCTCGTGGACATGGAGGCCTTCGGCGCCTTCGCGGCGTTCCGCGTCCTCTGCCAGAGCTTCCACTACGACGACACCCACAACTGGCGCCTCTACTATGACCCCTGGCGGAACCACTTCGTCCCGGTGGTCTGGGATCCCGTTGGCTGGCACGTGGGCTGGGTCCCCCAGGCGAACATGTCAGCGACCCTCGACATCCTCACGTCGCGCATTGACCGTGTGCTGCTCGAGGACCACGCCTTCATCCACGCCCGTCAGGTCGCCCTGGACCGGTACTTCTCCAGCGGCAAGGACGAGGAGCTCATTGAGGAGCTGGAGGATGCTCTCCTGCGCTCCCACGACTCCATTGATCGTGATCCTGGGCTCGCCTTCCGCGCCGAGATGATGGATGTGGCGGAGGTCAGGGAGGCCCAACAGGACCTGCGCGCCAACGTCCTGAGCATACTCCGCGACGCGGAGGACGCGTTCCGTGTCCCAGCCCAGGTGCGCTACGCCGTGACCCCCGGCGCTCCCGGCTCCCTGATCATGCGCGTAGACGGTCGTCGCAGCCTGATCGGCGTCGACCTGAACCTCATGAGCCCCCCCGACGGCCGATTGGACGTGTCCATCAGTTGGTTGACCCCCGACGGGCCGCAGCGCGTCGACGTTTCCGGCGCCCTCAGCGTCCAGGGGACCCGCGTGCGTATCGACGTTCCACTCATGGGGCAGCTCCTTCTGAACGAGAACCTTGAGGTGCCCGTGCGCCTCCGGCATGAGGTCGAGAGTGGCCCCGGGGTGTACGGCCTGACCCTCGCTGGCCCCGGATTCCAAGGCAACTCGGTGGTCTCTCTCGTCGGCCTCCACGGCAACGGCGAAGGCCGCGCGGAGGAGCGCGTTTCGGCCACGCGCGTCCAGCGCATCCGGCCGGTTCCGATCCTCCAGGCCCAGGCAGTCGTCGATCCCAGGCCCCGTCGGACTCCTGTGGCTTGGACCGGTGAGCGCGTCTTTGAGGGCGTCTCGACCGTGACCGATGATGTGATTATCGAGGCGGGGACGGTGCTCCGCATGGCGCCGGGGGCCACGGTCATCTTCGAAGGCCGGGTCGTCGCGCGCGGTACGAAGGCTTCACCTATTCGTGTCGAGCCACTTGAGCCCGGCCAGGACCCATGGGGCGTGATCGCGGTCCGCGGCGACGGGGCGGACGGCTCGAACTTCGCGTGGATGGAGATGCGCGAAGGGAGCGGCTACAAGGTCCCGCTCTCGGAGTACAGCGCGATGTTCTCGGTGCACGATGTGGACAACATCACGATCGAGGACTGCACCTTCAAGGACAGCAAGATCGTCGACGACATGCTTCACGCGGTGTACAGCAGCGTCCGCATCAGCCGCTGCACCTTCATTCGGTCCCTGGCGGACGCTGTCGACCTCGACATCAGCCGCGGATTGGTGGAGGACTGCCACTTCATCGAATCTGGCAACGACGGGCTCGACCTGATGACGTCCACGATCATCCTGCGCGGCACGCGCATCGAGCGCTCGGGCGACAAGGGAGTCTCCGTGGGCGAGGACACCGAGGTCTTCGTGCTGGACTCGGTGATCGAGGGTTGCCTGATCGGCATGCAGATCAAGGACCGCTCCAGGGCCATCGTCGTCGGAACCGACATCCTTGACAACGATCAGGGAGTGGATGCTTACAAGAAGAACTGGCGCTACGACTCGGGGGGCTTCGGCTTCCTCTACAAGTCGATCCTCCGCGGCAATACAAGCTCCCTCTCCGCGGACAAGCACTCCCTCATCCGCACGCGCGACTGCGCCATTGAGACCGAACCGAAAGAGGACAAGGACGTCGTCCTGGACGCCCTGACAGACATCGGAACGCGACGGGCCGCCAGGAGCCCGCGCCTGGAGCGCTTCGAGGAGGAGGTCGCACGCGACGTGCCCTTCTTCCGTCCCTACTGGCCCGAGATCGACCCCCGTCGACGGGGCGCCAAGCCTTCGAATTGACGCGCGGGGTAAGCCTCGGCCCGGGACCTCCGCGGCCCCAGACCGCGGAGGCCCGCCGCCTGCCCGGCATCGGTCCGGAAGATCGAGGGCTCAGGCCATCCTGCCGGGATAGGATTCGAGCGGCGCGAGCTTCCTCCCTGACAAAAGGCCGAGCAGCCCCTGCCCCAAGCGTTCCTTTGGCCAACACCACGACCCAGAACAAGCGCACGAAGCTCCACTTCTCGCGTTTCGAGTTCAAGTACATCCTGCCCCAGCGGCTCCGGCAGGAGCTGGAGGCGCAGTTCCAGTACTTCGTGGAGCTTGACCCCTACGTGGCTGGCCAGCCGGACACGAAGTACTTCGTGCGCAGCCTCTACTTCGATAACGAGGTTCGCAGCCACTATTGGGAGAAGGAAGAGGGGCAGAAGCACCGCCAGAAGTTTCGGCTCCGGACCTACACCCGCACCGCGGGCGACGGCACCCCCCGATTTCTTGAGATCAAGGGACGCCACAACAACCTGGTGTTCAAGCACCGGACGCCCCTCCAGGCAGACGGCGCGGAGCGCTTTGCAGCCAACGCCTCAGTGCTCAACGATCCGGAGACCAAGGACCTCCTCTCACGGCTCGAGCCCGGCCCCATCCGCGAGCAGTTCGAGTACGACCTGGCCCGCCGACGCGTTCGCCCCGTGACCCTCGTGGACTACCGGCGCCGTCCTTACATCAGCCGCTACGACCCGGAATTCCGGATGACCTTCGACGACGAGCTTCGGGGCACCGCCACCCGCAGCTTGTTCCCCGGGCCCAACGAGCGCGCCCAGAGCGTTCTGCCCGGATACACCATTCTCGAGGTCAAGTTCCGGCACCACATGCCCAAGTGGTTCCATCGGCTCATCCAATCCATGGAGCTTCGTCGCGTGTCGATCTCCAAATTCTGCGCCTGCATGAAGGCGCTCGGGCAAGTCGAAGACTTCGATTAGCCCGGCTCCTGCACCGACTCCAGGCGCCGCCGTTGACGCCCTCGCTCCCTTCCACGTGATGCCCCAGATACAGCAGACCGCGCCCACCGAATCGATCTACGGTGTCTACGAGATCGTCAGCAACCTTGGCCTGGCAATCTTCTTCGGCCTCGTGGTGGCACTCGTGTACCGGCAGACCCACAAGGGCCTGTCGTATTCCCAGTCCTTCACCCTGACAATCATCTTCGTGGCCGCCATCGTGGCGATCGTGATGATGGTCATCGGCAACAGCCTGAGCCGCGCCTTCGCCCTCGTTGGCGCGCTCTCGATCATCCGGTTCCGGACGGTGGTGAAGGACACAAAGGACACGGCGTTCGTCTTCCTTGCCCTCGCCGTGGGCATGGCAGCGGGGACGAGCAACTACATCCTCGGAGCGATCGGGACCGGTGCCATCTCGGTCCTTGCCATGGTCCTCCACGCGACCAACTTCGGCGCCCTGTACAAGAGCGAGTTCATCATTCGCTTCCGTGTTGATAAGTCGAACGAGAGCACCGCTCACCTGGAGCAACTCAACGAGGCCTCGCGCCGCTCGAGCCTCCTCCACATCGAGCCATCGGGAGACGGCGAGACCATTCAGTTGACCTACGACGTGGTCCTGAACGAGGGCCGCACAGCCCAAGAGCTGGCGCGCACCATGGGTGACATGTCCGGGGTGAGCGAGGTCGTGATCATCGCGTCCAAGAGCGACGTGGACTACTGAGCCGGACGCCCAAGTGACCGGCAGAAAGGAGCGGGAGCGGCGCTCTGCCGCCCTCCTTCGCTTGCCACGCGGATGTGGGCAATAGGGCCCCCCTGGAGCCGAGCGCCCCCCCGCGCCGGCTGCAGGGGGGCCCTCTCACTCCAGCGGAAGTCTGCGACCCCTCCGGTGACCGCACCAGCGGCCCCATTACGAGCCTCAGCCACTGGGTCCTCAGTCCCTGGGTCCTCAGCCACTGGGTCCTCAGCCACTGGAGCCTCAGGCGCCGCCTGGGTTGGCGCCACGCGGCCGGGGCTGCGGGGATCCCCTAGAGGAGCCCCAGCGGGTCGGTTCAGCGTCTGCCCAATCCAGTCGGAGCGCACCCGAGCGAGGACCCCTTCCCGGCGGCGCGTGCCGCACGCGCACCACCCGACCTGGGATCTCGGTGCGGTGGACCCAAAGGAGACCCGTGGGGCTATTGGATGGATCAACCGGGAGGAGCCCCCAACTGCATCCTTGGGGCCCGGCACGCGTTATGTTGAATGTCCCCATGAAGTGCGTAACCCTAGCCCTTGCCTGCCTGTCCCTCTTCTTCGCGGGAACGGACGCCCTGACGACAAGCTTCGCGTTCTCGTACCGTGACGCCTCTGGCTGGCTGTTCTTCTCCACCTGGGTGGTCTGGGCCAGCGTCGCCGTCGTCGCCACGCTGCCGATCTACGCCGCCTGGATCGTGCTCGGCCGCCTGCGCCCACGGTCCGAGGCGCGAGGCCGCGGGGACGCAGTGGCCCTTAGCTTCCTGGTCCTCGGGGCGCCCGTGATCAGCCACATTGGCCTCAACGCGTTCCTCCCGCTCGGCGCTGGCATGGGCGACCTTCTGTCCCCCCTCCCGCTTCTCGCGGGAGCAGCCGGCCTCTTGCTCTCCATCGTCACGGCGCTCGCTCTGGGCCACATGACCAAGCTCAAGGGCCCACGAGTCCTCTGGCTACTGGGGGCCGCTGGGCTCGCGCTGGGCATGTGCGACTTCTCAGGGGCGTACGAAGAGGATCCCGTGGAGGTCAAGGCGGCGGCGGACGCCCCCAACCTCCTGCTCATGGTGTGGGACACCACACGCGCTGAGAGCCTTGATGTGTACGGCAACGAGCGAGGCACCGCCCCGCTGCTGACCTCACGGGCCAAGGACATGGTCGTCTTTGAGGAGGCCAGGTCCACGGCCATCTTCACGCTCACGTCACACCTTTCGATGCTGACCGGGACCTACCCCACGCATCACGGCGCGCGCTTGACCAAGCAGAGCTACAACATGGTCGAGACCCCCTCGATCGCGCGGGCGCTCCGGGCGGCCGGCTACCGAACGGGGGCGTTTGTCGGGACGGCGGTGCTGAACGGGGACACGGGCGTGGGCGATGGCTTCGAGACCTTCGATGACCGCGTGGACCCGGACGTCTGCAAGTCGCGGGTATGGGGCCTGATCCATGACGTCCAGTCGTTCCTCGCGCAGCTGTCGCCTGGCCTGGCGGGGAACGGGCGACCCCACTGGTTCCAGACCTTCGACCGGCCGGCTGACGACGTCCTAGCAAGAGCGCTCGAGTGGATCGAGGAGGGCGACTCGCGTCCGTGGTTCTGCATGATCAACATGTATGACGTCCACTGGCCCTACCTGCCTTCGACTGAAGCGGCGGAGCGCTTCGTGCGCCCCTACGACGGGGCGATTGACGGGTACCTGTTCCGCAGCAACGCCTATCAACGCACGGAGGATGTCCGGGGGGAGTCGCTGGATGAAGAGGACCTGCAATACGTCGTCGACCTCTATGAGGCTGAGATCTTCGAGCTGGACGGGAAGGTGGATGAGTTCTGGGCACGTGTCAACGCGTCCGGTGCAGCCGCTGGCCGCAAACTAGGCGCGGTGGTCACGGCGGATCACGGGGAGGCGTTCGGCGAGGGCGCGGTCTTCGGCCACAACGATGTCCTCGAGGTGCAGGTGCGAGTGCCCTTCCTGATGCAGGCTCCCGATGGGCGCGCGGGTGAACGAGTCAGCGGGAAGGTGAGCAGCGTGGACATCGCGCCGACGCTGCTCTCGTTCGCTGGCCTGGAACGGCCGGGCTGGATGGTGGGCCTCGACCTCGCCACGACCAAACCCTCAGCAACGAGGGTCGTCCTCGTCGAGGACCGGGACCACCTCGGCGCTGAGTACTCGCAGCACGCCGTCTACCGCGGGAAGTGGAAGCTCCTGGTCCATGGCTTCGCAGCCGATGGCGCCGTTGAGCTCTTCGACCTGGATTCTGATCCGCTCGGCCTCGAGGACGTCTCGGCGTCGTCTCCGGAGGTCGTCGCGGAGCTCAGCGCCGCGCTGACTGACCTCCGTGCAAGTTGGGGGGCCGACGGAGGTGAGAAGGCCTGGGCCGGCGGCGCCGCTGGAATTGCCGATCACCTCGAGGCGCTCGGCTACGGCGGGGATTGAACGGCCTGAGGCCCCGCCAAGGGCCTCTTCAGCGGCCACGCGAGGGGCACTCCCGCGTCAGGTGAGCGCTCGCTCCACGACGGGCGGCTTGGGCTCGGCGCCCAGCGCGGAACGGTGGACGCCACCGCTGGTCAGGCGCACAGGGGCCGGGGCTGTGACGCGCAAGCTCCAGCGCGGCACGAAGACGAATCAGAAGACACACGCGGGGCCCCACTCAACCACTCAACGCCCCGACCACTCTGCCCCCCCTTTGGCTTGCCCCGCAAGCACGAGCGGCCGCCGGACGCCGCGGCAAGCGGACGGTCCAAACAGCGGCCCCGTACAACGAACACACTGCGATGACACTCCGATCCCTCTTCGAGATCTCACATGGCAACCGTACGCCCATCCTCGCGATGGAAGGCCTGCGGGGGGTGGCGGTGACGCTCGTCTTCTTCGTCCACTTCGTCACGTTGACAGAGGGGTGGGTGATGGCGGGCAGCGCGACGGAGAGCGTGGCGTGGGCCTTGCGACGATTCGGCAACACGGGGGTCGACCTCTTCTTCGTGCTGAGTGGCTTCTTGATCTATGGCACGTTGATCGAGCGATCGAGGCCCTTCATCGGGTTCATGCGTCGGCGCCTGGTTCGGATCTACCCGACCTTCCTCGTGGTCTTCGCCGTCTACATCGTGCTCTCCGTGCTCCGGCCGGATCGCAGCCGGATCCCCGAAGAAGCTCTCGCCGCGTCGGTCTACGTGGTGCAGAACCTGCTCTTGCTCCCGGGGATCTTCGACATCGAACCGATCATCACGGTCGCCTGGTCGCTGAGCTACGAGGTCTTTTACTACCTGCTGACTCCAGTGGTCATCGGGCTGCTCGGACTTCGGCGCTGGAGTCGCAGGGCCCGGGTGATCTTCTTTTCGGTCGCGGCGGCGCTGTGGCTCCTCGTGTCCGATCAGCTCACCGGTGACTCCATACGGCTCGTGATGTTCGTCGCAGGGATTCTCCTGAAGGAGGCGATGGATGCAGGCCTCGGGCGCCGCGCGGGTCCTCTCGGGGCGCCGGCTATGATCCTGACCGTGCTGGCGGTGCTGGTCGGTGAGCACCATGGCCTCGGCGGCCAGTGGCGGTTCATGAGCCTCTTCATTGGCTACTTCACGCTCTGCCTCGCCGCCTTCGGCTCGGACAGCGCGACCTCGAGGCTCCTGTCGTGGGCTCCATTGCGGTGGCTGGGGAACATGAGCTACTCCTACTACCTGCTGCACGGCTTGGTCCTCGTCGTCCTTGCGGTCCCGTTGGGAGCCCTCATGGATGACTCGCCGTTCGGGACCGCGGCCTTCTGGTGGCTCCTCGCCCCGGCCTTCCTGGCCACCCTGGTCCCGTCGGCCCTGCTCTTCGTCTTCGTCGAGAGGCGCTTCTCGCTCCACGCCAAGGGCCCCGGCCCTGTGCCCAAGCCGGCCGGGGCCCTGGAAAGGCCCTGACCCGGCCCCCGGCGTCACCGTAGCCCAACGATCACCGACCCGACCGGCAAGCCCCGCGCACAAGCGCCCGGGTGCACACACGTCGGGGCCAACGGTCCGAGCCCCCCCCCACGCATCAGCACCCCCCCCGACCGGTCCGCCGACTTCAACGCGCGGCCCACCGAACCACCGCGCCCGCCGCATCGCTGACCGGGTGGGGAGCGGGCCAGGAGGCCCCGGTGCCCTTCAGGCATCGCCGCTTCGCCATGGAACCGGCGGCCTGCTGCCCCCGCGTAGGCTGGAATTGGGGCACTCAAGATCCAGAATTCTCCCGTGGAATCCCCGCGACTGCGAGGGCGACCGATTGGAGGGTGTTTGGCCTTCATCGGGCGCAGGGGACACCCTGCGATTTCACCCGGGGCCGCACCTCGAGCCCTCGACGCCGGGCCTCGGGAGCAGCCGCGGGCCGATAGGGAAAACCCCCATGCAGACCTCTCGCGGTGGCCGGGATAGGTTTGGTTGACGACCTCACCCCACTCCGGTGCCATCGCCTGCCATGAAAATCCTCCTGCCCCTCGCCGCGCTCAGCCTCCTTTCCAGCCTCGGCTTCTCCCAGACGCACGAGGTCGCCCTTCTCCCGGGGGGGGAGCAGCGCCTGACCGTTGAGACGGCAGGTGGCCAGGCGGTCCTCCGGACCTCGATGGGGATCATCTCCGGGGTCAGATCGGTCGGAGCGGCCGACCAGGATGCGCAGTTCCTGCGATGGCTCGAAGTGGCGGCCGACGGGTCATCCACAGAGTGGTACGCGGCGAGCCCCGACGGTCAGGCCTGGGACATCGTTCGGCCCATCAGCCACGAGCTGCTCCTTCGCTACGGCGCCCACGACCCCCTTGAGGGGGAGCCAGCCGTCTCCGCGCGCCTCACCGCGCGCCCAACCTCCAACCTGCACCTGGTGCAGCTCGAGGTACCGCCGTCTCCGTCTCTCCAGGAGCGGCTCATCGAAGCAGGCGCCGAGGTGCACCGCGTGGTGCCACGTCACGCCCTCCTGCTGACCGCGAGCCCTCGTTCCCTGCGCATCATCGCGTCACTGCCCTTTGTTCGCGCCGTCCGGGAATATCACCCCGCCTTCAAGGTCGAGCGTGAGCTCCTGCCGCTCGCCGAGAATGTCAGCCCGCAGACAGCCGTCACGGTGAACCTGCTCACGCTTCGGCGTGGGCTCCCCGGTCAGTCCAGGGTGACTGCCCTCGTGGAAGCCCTCGGCGGCCGCGTGGTCGACGCGTCCCGAGAGACGTACTTGATGACGGTGACCTTGCCCACGGACGCCCTCGCGGATCTCGTGGGATCGGACGATGTGGCCTGGATCGACCGCTGGAGCGCTCCCGAAGAGGACGTCAACACGGCCCGTGAGTTCCACGGCGCCAACTTCGTGGAGAGCACCCTCGGTCTCACCGGCTCCTCCCTACGGGTAGAGGTGCTGGACGGGGGCTGCGACCTGACCCACCCCGACCTCGCCAACCACGTGGTGCACGGCTCAATGGTCGTCGGAAATCACGGCACGGCATGCTCCGGCATCGTCGCTGGCTCAGGCGCGGGCAACGCGTCCGCGCGGGGCGTTCTGCCAGAAGCGCTGCTGATCGCCGCGTATTACAACGGCCTCTCCGGGAGCCGGTACAACCACACACGCGAGCTCGACGACCCGACCGGAACCCTCCGGTCTATTCTCCAAACCAACAGCTGGGGGAACTCTCGGACGACGGCGTACACGAGCATCTCGCAGGACCTCGATCAGATTCTGTTCGACTTCGAGAAGTTCAGCATCTTGCAGTCCCAGTCGAACGCGGGGAACCAGGACTCGCGCCCGCAGGCCTGGGCCAAGAACGTCATCTCGGTCGGAGGCGTCCGTCACTACAACACGCTGAGCGAGAGCGACGACGCCTGGAATGCCGGCGCGAGCATCGGGCCGGCCGTGGACGGTCGCATCAAGCCGGACCTCTCAAGCTTCTACGACTCGACCCTCACCACCGACGTCGTGGGGTCAGGGGGCTACGCCAGCGGGAACTACTATTCGAGCTTCGGTGGGACGAGCGGCGCGACGCCCATCGTCGCCGGCCACCTCGGCATGCTCATGGAGATGTGGGGCAACGGCGCCTTCGGCAACTCCGCCCCGGCCGTGGACCCCTTCGACGACCGTCCTCACAACACCACCGCGAAGGCGCTGCTGATCAACACGGCGCGCCAGTGGGACTTCAGCGGCACGAACGCCGACCTCACACGAGTCCATCAGGGCTGGGGGCGCCCGGACCTCGCCGGCGCCTACAGCCTGCGGGACAAGACGTTTGTCGTCGACGAGTCGGACGTCCTCGCCCCCCTGGGCAGCACAGTTCACACGCTCAACGTCGAGGCCGGCGAGCCGGCGTTCAAGGCGACGATGGTCTTCCGTGACCCTCCCGGGACGACCTCAAGCACGGTGCACCGGATCAACAACCTCGACCTCAAGGTGACCTCTCCCTCAGGCACCGTCTACTGGGGCAACAACGGGCTCCTGGGCTCCATGTGGTCCAGCGCCGGCGGGATACCTAACTCGGTTGATACCGTGGAGAACGTCTACGTTCAGAACCCAGAGGCCGGGTCCTGGAGCGTTGAGGTCATCGCCACCGAGGTCCTCGCGGACACTCACGTGGAGACCGGAGCCACTGACGCCGACTACGCCCTGGTGGTGACCGGCGCGACGACGGGCCCCCCGCCTGCCCCGGTCGCAGGCTTCGTGGCCACGCCGCTCGCGGGCTTCGCGCCCCTCGACGTGACCTTCACGGACCAGTCCAGCGGTTCCGTCGACACGCGGGCCTGGGACTTCGGTGATGGCGGTTCGGCCGCCGTCACCGTTCCGGTGCACACCTACACCGCCCCTGGGACCTACACGGTGTCGCTCTCGGTCACGGGGCCGGGTGGCTCCGACGCGCTCTCCAGGACGAACTACATCACGGTGCAGGTCCTCACGGTCCCGGACGCGCCCAGCGGCCTGACGGCCGGGACTCCGACAGCCAACGCCATCGGTCTCGCCTGGAGCGACAACTCCAGCTCGGAGGATAGCTTCGAGGTGGAGCGGTCCCTGGACGGCGTCGACTGGACGGTGGCTCTCAGCGCCCCCGCCAACGCCACGTCCGCCACGGACACGGGGCTGGCTCCGGGCACGACCTACTGGTATCGGGTGTTCGCGCGCAACGGCGCCGGCGACTCGGCGAGCTCCAACGTGGCCCAGGCCACGACGACCTTCGGGTCCACGGAGATCGTCGTCGCTGGGGTGGACGTGCCGGTGGTCGGCACGGTGACGGGGACGGTCTCGGCCACCCGTACGGGGAACCTCGCCTACCAGTCCCTCCGTGAGCGCGAGAGCGGCGGCAAGCCGGCCAACCGGACGAGCCGCGGCGAGCATCGCTGGCAGTTCACTCTGCCGGCGGGGTCGGGTCTGTCCTTCCACGCCAACGCTTACCGCACCGCTTCCTCGGACGGTGACGTCTGGCGCGCCGAGGTCTCCCAGGACCAGCAGAGCTGGCAGACGATGTTCAGCGTCACCAAGACCGGCCCGTCGGAGGTCTATCAGTCGGCCACGCTGCCGGCGGCGATGGTGGGCACGGTGTATGTCCGGGTCATCGACTCGGACCGTGCGTCGGGCAACCGGAGCCTCGACACCATCTTCGTGGACCATCTGTACTTCGAGGTCACCGGCGTGGGCGCGGGCCTTCCGCCGGGGTCCCCGAGCGGCCTTGTCGCGGCCCCGACGTCATCCTCGGAGATCGGTCTCTCGTGGACGGATGGCTCCAGCAGCGAGGACGGCTTCGAACTCCAGCGCAGCCCTGACGGGGCCAGTTGGTCGACCATCGCCAGTAGCCTGGCTGCCAACAGCACGTCGTTCACCGATGGCGGGCTGCAGCCCGACACCGAGTACCGCTACCGGACCCGGGCCTTCAACAGCGCAGGCTCCTCCGCTTGGTCGAACGTCGCCACGGCGACGACCTTCGCGGTCGGGACCGCGGACGTGGTGCCCTTCGGGGAGCAGGCCGGCGCCGGAGCCATCTCCGGAAGCTACGTTGACGTGCAGTCGGCAAACGGCTCGGTGCAGTCGCTGACCGAGCGCGAGAGCGGCGGAAAGCCGGCCAACCGCTACAGCTACGGCTCCCACGTCTGGTTGATCAACGCCCCGGCCGGCCAGGTCTCCCTGTTCGTCATGGCGTCCATGGTCGACGCTGGCGACGGTGAGTCGTTCCTCTTCGAGGTCAGCACCAATGGCGGTAGCTCCTGGACGACAACTCCGGTGGTGATCGCCCCGTCGACCTCCGCCGCGGGATACCAATCCGGCATAGCGGTGCCCTCCCACGGCGGCGGAGAGATCCGCGTCCGCGTCAGGGACTCCGACCAGACCAGCGGCCAACGCGGTCGGGAGCGGGTCGAGGTCGACCACCTGTTCCTGCGCGTGCAATAGCCTCTCTCCCGGCCCCGCGGGGCCCATTCACGAGCGGTGACTTCATCGGGGATGCCGAGGTGCAGCGAGCCTCAACCACACGACGAGCGCCAGCGACTGGCGCGCCGGCCCATCGTCGCGGCTCCCTCATTTGGATCTCGCTCGCCCCCGCGGACTCGGGCCGATGCCATCCAACAAGGAGGCCCCCAGCGCCCTGTGCGATCGGAGGCGGCCCCTCTGCCAGGCCCAGGCGGGAGATGCCGGTCGATCTCCATGCACTGGGCCGGGTGTGCTGGCCTGAGCTGGGCCCGAATCTACGGCTGCCCCTCACCGCCCCTCCGCACGGAGCCACTCGAGCCCAGAGAAGAGCTCCGCTTCGCGTGGCGCCAAGCTCCCCGAGGTTGGTTCGACGAGGTCCATCGAGCGAGGATGGTCCCTCCGTGCTCCCTTGCCGGTCGGCCAGCCCGCCCTCTGCCGCCTCAATCTGCCGCTGAACTCCGAGCGAGGCCATGCAGGAGCGTTGCGACAGCGACGGCATTCGCGAGCCGCTCCTCCGTTCGCGTGCGCTGCGTCTGGTTGTGCTCCCGCTCAGTCGCCGTCAGGAGCCCCTCCGACCCAACGACCTCATCGAGGGTCCCCCGCTGTGAACGATGGTTGCAGTAGATCGCCTTCAGGACGAGCGGACGCGTCTGCCCCCCGAAGGTCTTCTGCCACTGCTGCGCGGTGCCTGCATTCCAGGTCGCAAGGACGTCGCCAGGTCGCTGGAACGCACCCCAGGCCTTCGCCATCTCCGCCTGTGAGCTCGTCGAGCCCCCACCACGGCGGTCCAGCCGGAAGAACGACCAGCCACCTTCGGCAAGGTGGTCGTGATCCAGCACGACCATCATCCGCTCTCCGGTCGCTGGCCGCTCGGCAGCCACCGTCAGGAGCGGGCGATCCTCGCTGGACCGTTTCATCTCCTCGCAGGTGCGGGGAGTCAACTCGCCGTACACCACGACCAGCGACTCGAAGCGCTCCCGGAACGCAGCCGGCAACTCAGGGCCGCGCTCGGACCTTGGGCGCCGCCGCATCCGAGGCGAGGGCTCTTGATGCCGGGCGAGCTGCATCTTCTGCATCGCCTCGAACGGCGCCAACAGACTCCCCAGGCCGCGTGTGTCCGGTTCGGTGAGGCGCAGCGCGGCGTGAATGGCCTCGAGGGTCGAGAGGCAGTACTCGAAGGGCTGCCTGCGAATCTTGAAGCCGCTGACCTCCCCCTGTGGCAGCGAGAACTTCGGTAGGTCACGCAGCACCGCAATATCCCGGTACATCGCACGGGCGTGGTGCCAGGTGCCGTCAATCACCACCAGGCCCTTCGGCATCTCGTCCTTGGACAGCGTCGACAGGTCTCGCGCATCGGCGCCTGGGTACAAGAGGCCGAACCCGGCGAGCTGCTCGGGGAGCTTGGTGTCCGTCTTCAGGCGGCCTCCTCGGTCCACGAGGATCCGTGAACGTCGCAAGCACCGTTCCGCGATGCGAGCCGTGTTGAAGGGGTGGGCACGTTCCCGCGGGTGCTGGACGATCACGATCTCCGTTCGATGATCGATCGGCGAGATCGCACCGCAGAGGCAATGGGCCGCGGGCCGGAGGCACTCGAGGCAGCGTTCACGCTCGGACATGCGGAGAGAGTCTACGCCGTGCCACCCCCCTCCAGACCTGCAGCAGCGCACTAGATACCGACATCTTGCGCCGCAGCGCCGACCGATCGCACCACCGCGGGGACCGCGACCCACTCACCCGCTCTCGCCCAGCGGTCCCGGCGATCCACCCCGAACGCTGGAGGGCACAGCTGTCGAGCTCTGAACAGCGGCTCAGGTCACGCATCCGCGCGGCACGCTCCGTGACCTCCCTGCCTTTCGGGGGCGCCAGGGCCGGATCCCGCGTGGCCTTCGGGGCCGAAGCCCCCTCGCCTCAGGACAGCACTCCGGAGTGGTAGAGCCACGCATCCCCGCTCCGAACGAAGCGGCTCTGCTCCGTGAAGGACGCATCCTTGCCACCTTGGCGGAGACTCGCTCGGAAGGTGACCTCCCCCTCCGCTGCCCCATGGGTGACCGCCAGGATCGCGAGTCCAGTGAAGAGGGTTCCATCCGAGAACGAGAGGATGGACCGCTCCCAGGCCTCGGCGTCGGCTTCAAACACGGGACCCGACGGATCGGTCGTCCCCATCACGAACCCCGCGAGTCCGTATGCGAAGCCAGAGAAGCGCGCTCGCACCAAGGTGTCGGGCCCCTCGGCTGGACGGCCACGGTGAATGGGCCGGCAGCAGCGCTTGTACTTGATGCCGCTGTGGCACGCGCAGGGCAGGTTGGGAGCCAGCTTCATCGCTCCAGCTTACGAGGCGACCGAATTCGCCGGACGGTGCGGGGTGCGACAGTGCCACCGCCAACGCCGCCCGCTCGATGTCCCGGCTCTCGAAGGGTGCCTGAACGTCGAGGGCGCCGCGCTTGATCCAGCAAGTCGGGGGCGCGCGGCCTGCGGCATCGACTGGGGAGCATGGCCGCCTTCAGGGTCCGTCGGATCAGCGTCGCTCCTGGGCGAACAGTCGGATGTCGTCGATGGCCCAGTACCAGTCATTGTTCGACTCGCCCAGCTGAAACACGAGCTGCACGGACTTTGCCATGGCGGGCTGCGCCACCGGCACCTCCACGCGCTCGTTGCCCGCTGCGGCCTTGAAGTTCGGGTCGCCCGCCTCCGAGCGCCACTCGAGGACCGGAACCCGCTCCCCCGTGTCGAAGTCCGCGAAGACACGCGCGGCCATGGGCTCGTCGGGCACCCAGCTAGAGTCGAAGGCGAGGCGGAGGGTCCCTGGGGCGCACCCCGTGAGGAGAACCTCAGGCGTCGTCATGACCGCCAAGAAGCCCCCTTCGACGCCCCTCTCCGTCGGCGCGTCGTGCCACTCGTCCGAGTCAGCCACCGCGACGATGCCGTCACCGCGCACGAAGGCGCTGCGGCCCTGGTCGCCAGAGGCCGCGACCCAAAAGTCCTTCCGCGAGAAGGACCAGCTACGCCACTCCTCCACCCCTCCACCCGTCATCTCGTCGCGGTTGGTCGTCCATCCCGGCGGCGGGGTCGGGGTCCACGAGGGTCCGACGCCGGGCTCCATGGAGGGCGGGCGGAGCTCAAGGCCCTCGAAGGTCTCCTCGAAGAGGGTGACGTAGGTGGGGCAGCCGACGTCAGCGCAGCTGGTGCCGACGCCTCGGAATTCCGCGCCGAGAGCGCGGGCCTCCGCCTCGCGCATCTCCGCGCAGCCGCCCTCCGGGAGGCAGGCGGCGCCCATGGCGGCGGCCCCCGTCGTGAACGTCGAATCCTCGCTCCATCCGCTCCAGGCGAGGCCGGAGTCGCGGTAGCGGACACGCCATTGGTAGGTCGTGAAGGGCTCGAGCATCCCAAGTTCGAGCTCGCAGACGTCCTTTCCCTCTCGGGTGTCCACGGAGAAGTAGCCGGTCTCGCGGCCCGTGGCGCCCGGAGGGGCGAACCAGTTCTCGAAGCGGAACCACTCGTCACGGACGGGGTCCGAATAGTCACCTGGCTGGTCAGTGACCTGGAAGTGAGAGGCCAGGTGGGTGTCGCCGTCGGAGTCCTCGAAGAGGGAGCCGCGCAGGACCCCGTGGTCTGCGGAGACGTCGACCCCGCCGCTCACGGGCGCCACGGGGCGCGGGGCAGAGGGGCCCGCGTTGTGATGGCGGATGGTGAGGTCGTCGATGACCTGGTTGTCCTTGGGGGCGAATTGGTTGCCGCGGGAGACTCGGCGCATCCGGAAGCTCGGGTTTTCGCCGTCCTCCACCTCCATCAAGACAAAGCCCCAGTCCATGAAGACCCTCTGGAACTCGGGGTAGTCCGCGTTTGGAAACTCCCCCCACCAAGCCAGGTCGCCCTCGCCAGCGGAGACGTCCACCCAGAGGTGCTCGTGGTCACGGCTCTGGCCACGCTCGTAGGAGTGCGTGTGGCCGAAGAAGTGAATCGACGGCTTGCCTGTCCTGTCCGAGAAAATCTCGAGACGCCGCACGACCTCGCCCGTGAAGGCGGTGTTCCCCGGCGTCCAGGACGGGGTCTTGTGCGGGTGGTGTAGCTCGGCGAAGACAAAGTCGATCACCGGGTCGGCAGCGGCCTCGGCCAGCACTCGATCGAGCCAATCCAGCTGGTCCTGCACGCGGTACGCGCCGTTTGAATCGAGCCCGATCAGGCGCACGTTGCAGTGGTCCTTGAACCACCAGTGCTCCTCAAAGCCGGGCGTACCGTTCTCGGGCAGGTGGAAGTAGTCGAAGAACCAGTGCGCGTCGCGCTCGTGGTTACCGGGCACGGGATAAAGCGGCACATGCTGGGCCAGGTTCTGCTCCTCGTCGAAGAACTGCTCCTTCCATTCGCCGTAGTTGGACCCGGTGCTCACGAGGTCACCAGGGATCAGGCTGAAGGCAAGCTCGTCCGCGAGCTGGGAGCCGAACTCCGACGTGATGAAGCGGATGACCCCCTCGTTGATGACCTCCGTGTGCTTATTCGCGTCCGGACCCGACTGGGTGTCCGAGTACACCGCGAACCGAAAGGATTCGCCGCGGTCCCGCGGCGGCGGGGTGCGGAACCGGTGACTGTCGCCGCGATCTCCCTCGGCGTCGATCGAGTAGAAGTGAGTCGTGTCGGGCTTGAGCCCGGTCAACTGCACGTGGTGAATCCGTGACCCCTCGTGCCCGGCGATAGACTCCCCGCGAGCCAGCTTCTTGGTGACCGACGTCCGTCCGTATCGAACCTCGCTCGGGGCGTCCCCGGCGGTCTCCCAGACAACCCAGACACTGGTCGGCTCGGCGTCCTGGAGGAAGGGGCCGACGCGCACGTCGGGGGTCGTCCCGTACATCCCCGCCGCGAGGACCGCGAGGAAGAGCAGGTGAACAGAGGCTCGGATCATGGGACGGTACCGGAGCGTTTAGGAGCCAGGAGATGCGGGCGTGCAGGCTCGAGCCGATCAGAGGCCCGACCCTGACCGGCATCGGCGGCGGTGGAGCGCGTCCCCAATGTACCCCGCAATGAAGATTGGCGATCGTTCCGCAATCCCAGCGCAGCGCCACAGGCGAAGCCGCGCGACCGCGCCGGCCTCTCCCGCTTGCCGAAGACCGCGGGGCACCCGTCGGGCGGCCCAGGCCCCTCCCAAGTGCGCACCCCGCACGCCACCGCGGAGGTGATCCGCCACACGCCGCGCAGGCGCTCGCGGGGTCCCTGGCCGCTCTTCCGCCCCGGCCGCCAGCCACGAGCCGCGATGCAAACTCAAGCTCGCTGGAACTGCGCGGTCCCTGGCGGCATTGACCCGTTGAGAGCGCTGGCGAGAACCCTGAGGCGGCACAAGACACTTGCAGAACACCACCACCATTCGAGCCGCCCAACCAGCTGCCGCCCGCAGCGTCCGTCGAGGCGCGCGCATCCCCGACCTCGCGGAGCTCTACGAGGCTGACGTCATGCTCGTGACCGCTCCGCTCGCACCGGCTCAAGCTGCGCTGGCCCACGCAGAAGCCATGGCGCTCGCTGGCCCTCGTAGCGCGATGGCACAGGTCGGGACCCTCGACGGCGAACCCGCCGCCGGCGCGCTCGACCAGCTCGCGCTCCCCGACGCCCCCGGCGCTCGAGCCTGGTCTGCCTACCTGGAAGAGGTCACAGGCGTCTTCGCCGAGCTCCTGGGCGCCCGAGTGGTCGGGGTCCGCCAGGTGGTGGCTGACGGCCCCCATTGCCCGCGGTTCCACGTGGACCGCGTCATGGCGCGGGGGGTCATCAATGTGCTCGGCGCGTGCACCGAGTGGATCGACGATCGCGACGCGGATCGCTCGCGACTTGGCCACGCCGGTGGATCGGACGACGCAACGTCCGGTCTCGTCCAGCGCTGGGACCGACTCGGGCGCGCAGAGTGTGGTCGACTGGCGGTCTTCAAGGGCACCGCGTGGCCCCACGCATCCGAGCGAGCCATCATTCACCGCTCACCGCCCTCCGACGGGAGCCCTCGGGTGGTGCTCACCTTGGATTGGATGGAGTGAGCGCTCCTGGAACGCCCGCGCGCAGCGCCGCGGGCCGACGCGCTCGGCTTGAGGGCAGCAACCTCCGGCGCACACAGGGTACGCCGCCACCCTCCCATCGCTCAGGGCCTCGACCTACGCCAACACCAGGGGGCCGCCCCGGCAGCAATCGCGGGAACGCTGACCGAACACGGAGTCGATCTGCCAAGGTGTCCGCACCATGCACCTCCTGCACCTGATGCTCGTACTCGGCGCCGCGGGGCCCGTCGGAGACACCGGGCCGGCCACACCCTCCAGCTCGCCCCCCTGGGGATCCGACAAGGCCGCGCGATCCTCGGCAGCGCTCAGCGCCCCGGGGGCCGACTCCTACGACGAGATCCGGGAGCGGGAGCTGACGGCTCTGATCACAGGCCTGAACGAGCACGCCGTCTGGTGCAAGAAGAAGAAGCTGTGGGAGCGGCGCGCGCTCGCCTACGCGGCCGTCTTGCAGCTGGACGCGGGGAACGCCGAGGCGCACCGCGGGCTCGGCCACAAGAGGCAGCGGGACGGGAGCTGGAAGGAGTCACGCAAGACCAAGCCCGTCGACCGTTCTGAAAAGGACCTGCAGGAATGCGGCGAGCGATGGGGTGAGGTCACCCGGTCCTTCGTGGGCGCGCTGCGGGCCTTGTATGAGGCGGACTCGGAGGAGCTCAGCCCCGAGACGAGGGGCGCCATCATCGCGGACGTCATCGCTCTCGATCCGGATAACGCATGGGCCCGTAGCGTCCGCAAGGAGGTCAAGAGCCAGGGCAAGTGGATCATGATGGAGGTCGCCAACTCGGCCACGGGGCGAGATCGCCTGGTCGCGCTGGCGGCGAAGCTTCGGTCTGAACTCAAGCCCCTCGCCGAGAAGGACCTCACCCCCGTCGAGGAAGGCCTCCAGCTCCCTTTCACCGCGGCTCTCGAACAGGGGGGAGTGCGCGTTGTTGGAACCGTCAGCCGTGAGGAGCTCGAGGCATGTGCGGTGAACCTCCGCCTCGCACGGCCGCTGATGCGGGAGTACGTCGGCGCCGGGTGCGCGTACGCCAGCGGCTTCACCTACTTCCTCCTCAAGGGGGCTGCGGAGCAGACCACGTTCCTGAGTCACCATCCCAAGGTCAGTGAAGAGGACGTGCGCTTCCTCATGACCTTGGAGAGCGCCACGATGCCGGGGGCCCAGCACTTCGGGAGCTGGGCTAGCGGGCCAGACCGACGCCTGGACTCGGCTTGCCGGCAGGCCATCTCGAACCTGCTTCACAACGAGCATGAGATCACCTCCGAGTACGGGTGGGCCCTCGAGGGAGTCGGCCTCTACATCACGCACAAGGTCACAGGGACCCACCTCACCTGGTTCGTGGCGCCATCGCGCTACAAGGGCCCGAAGGAGGACGCGGCCATGCGCGACAAGCTTTCGCGTCGCGATGTGGAGTGGATCGAGGAGGCAAGGCTGCTGCTCGCCGCCGGCAAGCTCCCGGCCTTCCACTCCGTGGTGGGGCGGAATGTGAACAGGCTCTCGACGGAGGATCTCCTCCTCTGCAACGCCGTGGTGGCGTTCCTCATCGAGGGCCGCCCCGGAGACCTGCCTGGCATCCTGGACAAGATCGGTCAGGGCCGCCCAGCACATGAGACGTTCCTCGAGGAGATCGGCATGGACCTCCGCCAGTTCGATCAGCGCTTCCACGCCTGGCTGGTGGCCACGGGCAACTAGAGCGCCAGCACTCCTGGCTGAAGACGGACCCCAGGTCCTTTGACCGTCATGGGGTCCGGGGTTCCACACCGGCCGCCCGCGTCCGATCCCCGAGCCCCCCCGCGCCTCGGCCCTGGCTCCAGCCCCCGAGGCCCCGCAGCCGCCGTGGGGTCACCGGGGACGGCTCGACCGCAACGCCAGCGATGACTAGGCGCGGCTTTGGCGTGACCTGGCCGGGTCAGCCACCGCTCGTGCTCGCCGGAGGGTCTCGACGAGATGGGTCCGCATGGCAGACCTCCTGGCGCCGTCGCTCGCGCGCAGGATGGCTGCGGGGTGGAAGGTCGAGAGCGTGGCCGCAGCGTATCGCGACGGTGACGCCGACGGCGCCGATAACGGGTCGGGCAGCCGTGAGGTCGGGCCGTACACCGCACGCATCGCTGTGGCCCCGAGGGTGACCAGGACGGCTGGCTGCACGACCTCGAGCTCCGCGTCGAGCCATGGCTGGCAGCGCGATGCGTGCTGGGCCGTGGGGCGCTTGTGAATGCGCCGCTTCCCCCGACCGGATGGCGGTCCCCCGGCGACGCCGTGCCTGGCGTGGCGGGTGACCCCGCCGGTTGCGTCATCCGCGCCCCCATCAGTCGCCCTGTCCGCGGTCCGGTCCGCGGTCCGGTCCGCGTCCCCCCAGCGACCCTCGCTCGCAGCGCCGCTTGGCGCTGGGGCTCCGGCTGGGGCTCCGGCTGGGGTGTCGGCTGGCCCGAGACCTTCCCGTTCAGCCGAGGGGCGGGTCGGCCGATCCGCAGCGGCGCCGCCGGCCAACTCATGGCGGAAGTGCTTCACCGCATTGGTGAGGTAGACCGTGCTCTCCTCCAGCAACGCCTCGGCCATCGCGGTGCGCAGCAGGGCACCAGCGGGGCCAATGAAGGGGCGCCCTTCACGCTCTTCAAGGTCCCCCGGCTGCTCACCAAGGAGCGCCACGCGAGCATCCGCCGGGCCCTCGCCCATCACCGGCCGGGTGCCATCGCGATGGAGCTCACACCCCTCACAGCGCGGAAGCGCCGCGCGGAGCTCCTCGAGTCCAGCACCGGGCGGCACGAAGGGGTGGGCGGAGTCGGCCATCCGGCGCGAGGTCTTCGCCATGGCCTCGAGGCGCCTCGGGACATCCGCCAGCAGCTCGGGGAGCTGGGCCGTCTCCGGGAGGGTGGACCAGAACTTCCGGGGCATCTCGGCCGCCATGGCCTTCAGCTTGACCCGCGCCGGGTTGAAGATGGAGGCGTAGTACGAGCACCACATCTCCTCGAGCTCGTCGTGGTCGGGCGCCCGCTCCCTCGTCACCCCCTCCGTGAACGAGACCTCCGCGCCATCCCAGTGGGAGCATCGGTCCGGGGACAGGATGGACCAGTCCATCTCCGGAAAGCGCTCCCGGAAGAAGCGCGCCTCGCGCTCGACGATGAGGTGAGACGGCTCGTACCAGGCGATGAACCGCTCACCGTTGCGGGCGTCCTCGTCCTCGACTCGCCTGAAGCGCACGAAGGCATGCATCTTGTGGGCGTCCCGGCGGACCGCCTTCTCCAGGCGATCGAACGTCGCGACGTCGGCGTCGAGGGGATCCTCCAGGAGCCGTCGCTCCCCCGCCGCGATCCGGTACAGCAGCCCATAGAGAAGCGGCCAGACCTCCGGCGAACGGTGACAGGCGACGGTCTCCATCCGCCCGGCAAAGGCCCTGGGGATCCGCATGCTCCCTGCTGGGCTGGAGGGGAGCGCCGTCGGTGCAGGAACGGCAAACAGGAGCCCCTCGGGTGCACGCTCGCGAGCCAAGTCCACCCACTCGATGTCCCCGGGTGGGGTCCCCATCGCCGCGAGCGCTCGGGCGTGGGCGCGCCAACCCTCCAGCGAGCCATCCAGGATCACCCGCTCCATCAGACCTGGCCGGAGACGGCGGATGAGGAGGCCTCGAAGAGCATCAGCTGCTGTGACCCAGGCTTCACCTCCGCCCGGAGCCCCGGCGCGTCCAGCTTGCGAGCAGCCGCGCTCCAGGTGTCGGCCGCGACGATGAACGGCATGATCCGCTTGAGCGGAGCGCGGAGCTCACGAAGGTCCGCCTCGCGCAGCCGGCGCCGGGCCCGCGCCTTGAGGATCTTCGCCACCGACCGGGTCCCGAGCCCGGGGACCCGAAGCAGCGCCTCGCGCGGTGCCGAGTTGATGTCCACGGGAAAGAACTCACGGTTGGCGAGGGCCCAGGCCATCTTCGGGTCCACCTCGAGATCGAGGTTCCCGTCGTCGCGGGTCACCACCTCGTCGATCCCGAACTCATAGAAGCGCAGGAGCCAGTCCGCCTGATAGAGGCGGTGCTCACGGACGAGCTCGGGGTTCTCCGCCGGCAGGTCCTGGTGCGCGTTGGGGATGGGGCTGTAGGCGGTGTAGTAGACCCGCCTGAGCCTGTACGTATCGTAGAGCCGGTGAGCGGTTCCCAGGATCGTGGAGTCCGTCGACGCGGTGGCGCCGACGATCATCTGGGTGCTCTGCCCGGCAGGGGCGAAGCGCGGCGCCCGCGTCCGCCGGCCGTGGTCCTTCGACGCCTCGATCCCCGACTTCAGATAGCCCATCGCGCCCTCAGCCTCCTGGATCGACTTCTCCGGAGCGAGCTTGTCGAGGTCCGCCTGGACGGGCAGCTCGACGTTGGCGCTGATGCGGTCCGCGAAGCGCCCCGCCTTGGCGAGCGCCTCGTCCGAGGCGCCAACGACGCCCTTGAGGTGGATGTAGCCGTGGAACTCCTCCTCCTCACGCAGGCGCCGGGCCACCTCGGCGAGGAGGTCCATGGTGCGGTCAGAATCGCCCACGACCCCCGATGAGAGGAAGAGCCCCTCGATGTAGTTCCTGCGATAGAACTCGATGGTCAGGCGGACGACCTCCTCCACGGTGAACGCCGCCCGCTGGACATCATTGGAGACCCGGTTCACACAATACCGGCAGTCGTAGATACACCGGTTCGTGAGGAGGATCTTGAGCAGCGAGACGCAGCGGCCGTCCGGTGTGTAGCTGTGGCAGATCCCGGAGCCGGTCGCATTCCCGAGCCCCTTGCCCTTGTTGGAACGCTTGGCGCCGCTGCTGGCGCAGGAGGCGTCGTACTTCGCGGCGTCCGCGAGGATCTTCAGCTTTTGGTGGGTGTCCATCGCCATACCGGCGACCCTAACAGAACCCTACCCGCTTTGTCGACGTGGCCCAAGGTCGCGGGCCGCCCGAGCCGTCCCGCCGCAAGAAGCGCTCCCTCAGGCGCCGTCGACCCTTGGGGTCAGTCGCCACAGTGGACGCTTGCCGAGCCGGCCGTGATCGACGATGTCGAAGAACTGCTCCGCGGCGTCCCAGATCCGCTGGGAGGTGTAGTCGCCCGCCCGTCCCTGCTCGCGGGCGATCACCTGCATGTGCCCGGGGAGGTGGTCCACCTCCGTGCAGTTGCTGAGAATCAGCGCCTTGCCCGTGACCCCACGCAGCAGCCGGAAGATCTCCTCGTGGCTGCCGTAGTGGTCCTCCGCCCGCCGGCTCCCGAAGAAGAGGTAGTGATAGAGGTTGATGACGAGGGACACGTCGAAGACGCCGCCAAAGCTCTCGAGCTCCGAGTGCAGCTGGTGCAGACGCATTTCCTCGAACCGCACGTCTCCGAGCCCGAGGTGATCCCTCACCTCCCGGCTCGCCGCGAGGTCCGGCTCGTGCAGATCAATCCCCAGCACGCGCTCCGCGCCCAAGCGCTGGGCCGCGTGAAGGCAGAACCACCCCTTGCTCGCCGAGAGGTCCACGAGGCTCTCGAAGCCCGGAGGATACAGCGCGCGGATCCGTCGATACCGGCGCCACAGGCGCCAGCGAGGGATCAGCCGCCCGCCCGCGATGAAGTACGCGTGGTTCCTCGGGTACGCATTCGCCAGGTGGCTTCGAACGATCGGGGAGAGGAAACCGGGCTGCATGGTCTGGGAGCGGGGACCGCCTCGTCGAGTCGTTCGCTGCGGGCCGCCCGTTGCTGCAGGCCCCACAAGGGCCACAGACCGGCGGGGCCGCGCTTCGAGCGCGCCGCCCAGGCAAACGCCACGAGTCGGGGTGACCAGAGTCTAGCAGCCCAACTCCCCGTTCGACGGCTCCTGATGCGCGGACCGTTTGGTGTCCGCGCCCCTTTCCTTTGGCGCCTTGGGAGGCGGGGTCGGAAGGCCCCTCACGGTGAGCGATCGCCGCCAGCCCGTCACCGCGTCGACCTCCGGGTCCTCCTCCGGGGCCGTCACCGGGCCATCATCGCACGGAGGACTCGTCGCCCCCACCGCCATGGGAAGGGTCGGGAGCCAGGAGTTGAGCCAGGTCCACCCGCTCGTCATTCACAGCCTCCACCGTCCCGTCCCGCCTCACCACGCGCACCATGAAGGTCCCCGGGTCACAGCCAAGGCGTGAACGAAGCGCCTTGACCTCGCCAGGGTCCAGCGCCCGCGGCCCGGCCATCGCCTTCCCCTCACCGGCCACGTGAACGAGGACGACGTCGGGCCTTGGGGTCGCGGCCTGCATCTCCTGGAAGGCCGCTGCCCAGCGCGTCGCGCCGGCGTGCCCCGCCCCAGGCGCGATGACCACGAGCGCGGCGCTAGCGCCCTTCAGCTGCGCCAGCTCGAACGCGGGATAGGCCGCGATCTCGTCCAACTCCAACCGGAACGGGCCATCCACGCCGTCGGCCACCGTCACGCCCAGCCCGACCACACGATCGGGGTCCAGCGAGGGGAGGTCGAGCTGCCTCCCCCTCCACTGAGGCGTGAAGTCGGAGAACGGAAGCCAGACGGTCTCCCAGGGCCCCGGTACAGCGGCGTCACTCCCGGCGGAGGCCACGGTGGGCACGTCGGCCTGGTAGGTCACGCCGCCTCGAGCCCCCTTCAGGTTGAGGCGCATGCTGTACCGGCGCCCGTCGGCTCTCAGTCGAAGGCGGATGCCCTCCAACCCGCGAAGGGAGACGGCGCGCTCACGGGAGCGCACCGAGGCGAACCCACCTCCGTTGGTGTTCAGGACCCCGCGGAAGTCCATGCGCCCGTCAACTAGCTCGAAGCGCCCCGAAGATCGCCCCCCCATGACCCCGTCCAGCACTCGATACCATCCCCATTCGTCATCCTCGAAGGAGGTCAGGACCCGGGCGACCTCAGGGGACGCGTCCCCTGAGCCATCCCCGTCACGCGGCGTCACCAGGGAGGAGAGGGAGGAGAGGGCGAGGGCAAGAAGGGGGAGGAGGCTAAGGTGCATGCCCAGTGGTTCGCCTGCCCCACCGGGCGGATGCCGCCCCTTTGGAAGCCGGCCACAGGGGCCCGCAGGCCGCCATGCTCTGGTTTGCCCCCCCCTGGCTGGCACCCTCTGGCTGGCACTCTCTGGCTGGCACGGTCTGGCTGGCACGGTCGGGCCAGAGCACGGCACCCGGTCTCCACCGGTCACCCAACATCAGGAAGACCCCGCGAAGCCTCGACCTCCTCCTCGCATGCCCCGAGCGTGTCGCTGCCCAAACTCCCGCTTTGGCCCGCTGTGCGCAAGGCACACCGAGCCGCCCCTGTCGGCTCAAGGCTCCGCGGGGGCTCGTCCTCAATGACGCCGTGGACCTTTGGCCAAGGGCCAGAGTAGAGCCAGCGCAGGGCCAGAGCAGGGCTGGACTGGGCCAGGCGAGCCGCCGCCCGCCGGTTCACTCCCCGGAAGACGCCTCGGGCACTCCAGGTTCAGCCGACCCTGCCGCCGGGCCGTCTACGAACTGGACCCGGAGCTCGGACCAGCTACGCACGAGGTGTCGGAGCGTGATGTACCAGATGAGGCTGTTCGCGAGGGCCTCCATGAAGATCTCCTCGATCGACTTGGAGAAGTGCCGCAGCGTGTCAAAGCCCGAGCGCCCGAAGCGTCCGCGGGTGTACTCCTCCAGATCCCAGCGATCCAGGATCATGGTGTAGAGGTTCGCGGGGTGGTTCTTGGAGAGGCCCTCAACGAAGTCGAGGCCGACGGCGAGCACCAGCAAACTGAGGGCCAGAACCAGCAGCGCCCGCGAGCGCCGCTCCTCCAGCTGCACCCAGAGGAATGCCAGCATGAAGAGCCCCATGACCCCGAAGAACGGAAGGAAGAGGATCTGCCAGAAGTAGCTCGGATACTCGCTCACCGGCAGGCTGGAGCGCTCACGGAGGACCTTGTAGACCGTCCCCATGCGCTCATGAATCTTGACCCCGTCGTCCACCGACATGTAGGCGAAGAACAGCGCCAGGACCAACCAGCCGCCCCAGATCCAGCGTGACGCGCCGCTCGCGCGCTTCACCCAGGTCAGAAGCCCAAGCGTCACCGCCACCAGCAAGGTCTGCGACACGGCAAAGTAGGACCCCAATCCCTCCTCGGACGACGTGGAGAACATCTTCCGCACGTCCCCGATCTCCGTCGCGCGACCGTAGTTCACGAAGTAGTCGAGGGCGACGATCGCGACCTCTGCGAGGACGCATAGAAGCAGGACCCGGTAGGGGAACCACTCCCGATCGACGAGGAGGGTCACCGACGAACGCTCCGCCTTCCCGGGAGACGGGTTCGAGCGCGGCTCATCGGTCGTACTGGGCAAGCTCATAGAGGTCCTCGCATCGGCACGCTCGGCCGCCTTCAGGAGCCAGAGGATAAGGAGCCCAGCCCACGATCGCGCCTAGGCTCCGGTCCCAACGCGCGATTCTTCACCGACCGCCGGCCAACGAAGCCGTCAGCTTGCCGGCTCCCCGGCCTCCGCCTCCACCAACGGGACGACCTTCGCCATGAAGGCCTGCATGTTCTCGATGACCCGGGCGCTGTCATGATTGAAGAAGTCAAACCAGAGCATGAGCCCATCCTCGGCGTGGTATCGCTCCCGGAGCTGCCTCGCCACGGCGGGCGCGTCACCGATCACGGCGTTCTGCGCGGCCTCCTCAAGCGCCGCGGGGTCGAGGGTCCCCTGGAGCGCCGTCCAATAGGCTGCCAGCGCCTTCCGCGCCTCCTCCGCGGCGGCCTGCCTTCGCTGCTCCCCGGTCAGGCCGACCTGCTCGTTCAGGAACACCATCACGGTCCTCGGCATGAACGCTCGACGCCACGGCCCCCCGCCCTCGTGGAAGCAGCCAGCCATTCGCTCATGGGTGGCCTCGATCACCTCCTCAGGGGTGATCGAGAGGTTGAAGACCTTCACCGGCAGCCACTGGTTCACCGCCGCCTGCAGCGCGGGATCCCGACTCCCGAGCACCAGATCCAGTAGCTCCCGGCGGAAGTCCTGCGGCACGATCCTGAGAGGATCAAACTCCCAACGGCCCGGGACCGTCAGCTCGTCCAGGCCCGCCGGCGCACCGCACCTGACCGCCTCGGCCTGCACGCTCTCCCAGAGGGCTGCGGAGCGGAAGCTCTCGCGGCGCAGCGTGGTCGGAGCCACCTGCTCGCTCGAGAGCACCTCCCCACGGAGCAGCCGGAGGAAGATCTCGCTGGCCTCCGCGAAGATGCGGCCACGCAGCGCCGGCCACGCGAGGCGCTCCAGCTCATTGCGCGGGAGGATTCCATGGGCGCGGTTGATGAACTCGAAGCGCCCGGCAGAGAAGCCGATCCTTAGCCGACGTCGCTCGTGCTCTCCAAGTCCATGCAGCGCCAGGAAGGCCGCGACTCGCTCCGCGTGAGCAATGGGCCCCCCGTTGGCGAGGAGGTTCAATACCGCGCTCCCCACCTCGATGCGCTCGGTTCTGGCGAAGACCCGCGCCGCCAACTGGAGGATGTCGGTGTTCAAGCCCACCTCCCCCTGCCAATGGGGGATCACGGGGTCGGGATGGATCTTCTGCACCTCGCTCGAGAGGTGCGACTCAGCGACCCACGCCGTCGAATAGCCGAGGCGGTCCGCAGCCTCCACCTGCTCGAAGAAGTTCCGGAACATCTCCGCCTCTGAGGGCGCCCCGCCGTCCACGGGCGTCTGCGAGATTGAAAAGAAGACGTCGTACTTCACGCGGGCTTCGACGGGCGTCGGGCAGGCAACGCCTCGCGCAGAGAGAGCGCGGCATTGGACGGGAAAGAGAAATGGCGGGCCACGACCGGGACGTCCGCACCTTGGCGGGCTCCCCAGTTCGCGCGGAGACACTCGGGGGATCCGACCTGAACGACGAGGTTAGGGGGATGGTGAGCCACACGCTCCCCGATGAGGCAGTGAATCGCAAGGGCGCCCCGGCGTCCCAGGTCGAGGGCGGGGCGCCGACCCTCATACAGACCGCCTCCGGCCCCCCCCAACCGAACTCCACCAGCTCTTCCAAGGGGACCGTGGGCCGGTCCGCGCCTCGCCTCCGCCCAGCGCGGGCACGCGTGGTCGGCGCCTCCCGAGCTCCAGACCTGACCGCCTCCCCCCGGCC
>CALLKX010000022.1 GCA_938083085.1 uncultured bacterium | reverse complement strand
CTGCTCGTCCTCGCCCTTGAGGTCGACGAAGCCGTCCGACCCCTTGATGTCACGGTCGACCCGGCCGTCACCGTTCGAGTCGATCTCGAAGTGCACGGGGCCGATCATCTCGACGGGGAACTCCTGGCCGAAGAGGGTGATTTCGTCCCCCAGCGACTGCCACTTCTCCTGGCCGAGGACGTAGTCGAACTTCTCGGAGGCGCGGTGCTTCATGCTCGATGAAGCCCAGCCCTCGTTCGGTCCGGTGGGCGCCAGCGCGGCGGACGTCAGCCCGGCCACGGCCAGCGCCGCGATGAGCCCCGTGGAGGAGCGTTGGATGTTCATGTCTGGGGTCTCCTTCGCCGCGGAGGCGAGTGGTTCGGGGAGGGCGGCTCCCCTGCGGCGCCTATCGGCCCGCCTCGATCGAGGCTACGCACCGAAGCCCGAACCATGCGCGTCAATCGGACCCAATGGGGCGGACGGGCCCCGGGGGCCCACAGGGGCCCCTTGCCCGGCGGTGAATACTCTCGCGGCTGCCCCGTAATGACCCCGGGCCAGCGAGGCGTGCCTGCCCCTGGCCCGACGCGAGTCCACCCCGACACGGAGACCCCCATGCCTCAGGATCGCCACCAGTACGAGTGTCCCAAGTGCCACTGCAGCCACTTCGACCACGGCGTCATCCGCACCACGGGCGACGGCCTGTCCCGCTTCTTCGACATCCAGAACCAGCGCTTCACGCACATCACCTGCAGCGACTGCGGCTACACGGAGTTCTTCAAGAAGACCGTCAGCACCGCGGACAGCGTCCTCGACCTGTTCCTCGGCGGCTGATCGGCGGCGCGGATCAGTGGTAGCGCGTGACCACCACCACGTGGATGGCGATCAGCGCGACGACGCTGATGGAGCCCGCGATGTGGAGCGGGAGCCAGAGCCGCTCCAGGCCTCGGAGCTGCCGGCCTGCCACCCGGGGGCTGAGCAGGCCGAGGGCACAGTTCGCCAGGAAGGCCCAGACGAGCGCGGTCTGGTAGCCGTAGCCAGAGGAGAGGGCGTGGACCAGCAGGAGCGGGGGCGCCGCGGCGCCCAGCCAGAGGTGCTGGACCAGGAGCGCCTTGACCGGCGCCTCCGGCCTGCGGCGCAGGACGACGTAGGACCACTGGAGCGCCACCAGCGCGGCGAGGACGAGCCCTGTGACCACGCGGTAGGTGGGCTGCCGGTAGAGCCCCTCGAGCGCCTGCGGCGTCGGGACCCCCAGGAAGGGCAGGGCGCCGGCGACCAGGGTCAGCCCGCCCACGATCACGGGCCAGCGTGTGTGCCGGGGATAGCGGCTCATCGGTCGGCTCTTGCGAGGTCGAAGAGCTTCAGGACCGTCGCGCTCGAGACGGCGCGATCCACCGCCTCCATGAACGCGTCCGCGCTGGGAAGGACCCGCTCACCGTCCCGCGGCCATTGGTCTCCGATCACCGGCGGATCCTCGAAGGACGCCGCCATCTCGAGGTATCGCTCGTAGGCGCCGCGGGTGCTCGCCCGGTAGATCTCGGTCAGCTGCAGGAGTTCCTCGAGCGAGACCGCCTTCGCGGGGTAGGTCCACGTCGTCGCCCCCATGACCTCGTGGAGCGTCCAGTCGTCCCGGGGTGAGTCCACGTGGTCGTTGTGGCAGCTCACGCAGGCCGCGGCCGAGGCCACATCTGGGAACATGGCGACCTGGTCTTGGTGCTCGGTGTCTTCGAAGAACTGGGGCTCCCCCGTCGCCCGAATCTCGGCGAACTCCAGCGCCTGCTGACCCTCGAACCGATTCGCCTCCTTGATCGGGGCGTCCGACCCCAGGAAGAAGGTGAGGTCCGTCGACATGCGCTGCATCTGCCGCGCCGTCTCCTTGAGGAAGAGCGCGGGGAGAGGCCCGGCTTCGACCTCCTCTCTCTCCCAGTCCTCGTCGAAGCTCAACCCGACCTTCTTGCCGGCCCCAACGATCTCCTGGGTCCAGAGCCTGCGCGCCTCGTCGTTCTCGGCGGCCAGCACCGCGAAGGCCTGCTCCATGGGGATGGTCGTCCCCGCGCCCGCCTTCCCCTCTTCGGGCAGGGGCGGCGGCGCCGTCACGAAGAGGTAGATGCAGAGGGCCGAGAGGCCGAGGAGAGTCAGGGCTCGGAGGAACATGGGAAGATCGGGGCGCGGGGGCATGCTGAATCCAGCAGCCCGTCAGCGCGTTCGCTCCCCCGAGGCCGGCTCGCGTTTCTCGCCGTAGAGGGGCGCCCCGCTGTCCAGGTGCCGTAGCACCGTTCGCCCGTCGAAGGCTTCCCCCAGGGTCCGTGGCGCCTCCCGCACGTGGTTCCCGTGATAGTCGTGGCAACGCATGCACGTGTCCCAGCGCTCCCCGGCGACGAGCTCGGGGTGGGTGGGCTGGATCGGCTTGTCGATCGCCCCGAGGTCGCTGTGGCACGTGGAGCAGAACTGCCCGGTGTTGGCCACGTGGCGCCCGCTGTGCTCCTTGTGACAGGTGATGCACTGATCAGCCGCGATCTCTTTGCGCTCCTCGAAGTACTTGGGCTCGGTGAACTCGTGGGTCGGGTGCAGGTCCGCCTTGCGCTCGTGGCAGTCCATGCAGACCCGGTTCGACACGGGCAGCCGCCCCACCGCCGGAGGCGTCTCCCTGAGCCCGAGCCCGAAGGCCACCGCCGCCTGGACCTGCTGCCGCACCGTCCCCTCTGCCGGGTCATGGCAGTCCGCGCACTCCAGCGCCTCGTGCCCCGGATTCGCCGGCCCCTTGGCCAGCACCTGCCCGTCGTCCCCCCACGAGAACACCACGAGGAACACCGCCCCGAACACCGCCCCGATCCGATACCCGACCTTCCGCCGATCCTTCCGCGACGACCACCCCTCGAGCCCCCGCGCCGGAGCCTGACTCCGACAAACCCGCTCCCCCACACCCTCCCCCGCCCCATTCAAGGGGGCCGAAGCGAGCGGATCGGAAGATCCGGAATTCAAAGGCTGATCCATATCGAGCCCAACTTGGCAGGACTGGCGACCCTTACGGCCGGAGCACCGAGACCACGCCTCGATGCCGGTCGCCCCCCACGCCTCCGTCAAGGAAGGGCTGATGGGGCCGCGACACTTCCACAATACCCCAAGTCTCGCCGAGGCGTCGAAGCCGGGCGCCACCATGCGCTTCACCTCACCTGACTCAGGACTTCTTGCCCCACAGCGCACACCTGCCCCTACTGTTCGCGATGCGAAGATTCCCCCAGCGCCTGCACCCGTCCGGTAGTACCGAAGAAGCGCCATGTCGCCGGCTAGGTTGAAGTTCGGATCGAACAAGAAAACTCCTCACCACTCGCCGAGGACGCCCAACGACCGGAGCCCGGTAGGAAGAGGGGGACATCTGCTACACCACGTCTATTGCGTCGAGATCACATCGCCCACGTTCGCTTCTGCAGCATCGGACTCTCGCCCAGATCATGGCCATGCAGTCAACGGAGCGACCGCTAGCCGTCGAACTCGGTCGCACTTCCTTCAGTCATTTAGGATACGAGTCATCATGACCGCCAGGTTTCCCCTTCCTGCCACGACCCGTCCGAGCCGTTGCACGAGTCATCGCGGCGAAATGGCCCCTTCCAGTTGCCGTTGAGGTCGAAGGGGTGAGCCTCTACGTCGACCTCAGGTCGAGCTTCGGCCGAGGTATCGGCGCCACCGGCAAGTTCGATGAGGCCGTCTTCGCGGCGATCGCCGAAGGCGTCTCTGCGAGCGACACCGTCATCGATGTGGGCGCCAACATCGGTTTCTACTCCGCGCGGCTTGCCAATCTCGTCGGTGCGAAGGGCCAAGTCCACGCATTCGAAATCGATCCCCGTGCGAATCGCTGCCTTCGCCGAACGCTACAACGCAATTCAATCGGGCAGCTTCGACTGCACGAATTCGCACTCGG
>CALLKX010000021.1 GCA_938083085.1 uncultured bacterium | reverse complement strand
AGCTCTTCTCGCTCTTGGAGCTCTTCTCGCTCTTGGAGCTCTTCTCGCTCTTGGAGCTCTTCTCGCTCTTGGAGCTCTTCTCGCTCTTGGAGCTCTTCTCGCTCTTGGAGCTCTTCTCGCTCTTGGAGCTCTTCTCGCTCTTTGAGCTCTTCTCGCTCTTGGAGCTCTTCTCGCTCTTTGAGCTCTTCTCGCTCTTTGAGCTCTTCTCGCTCTTGGAGCTCTTGGCCGCAGTCTCGGCAGCCGCCCTTCGCTCCTCCAGGAGTCTCTCAAAAGCGGCTCGCTCGCGAGCGGCCTCTTCGGCCGCAGCGCTCTCAGCCGCAGCCCTCTCAGCCGCAGCCCTCTCAGCCGCAGCCCTTTCGGCCGCAGCCCGCTCAGCGGCAGCCCGCTCAGCGGCAGCCCGCTCGGCGGCAGCGCTTTCGGCCGCAGCCCTCTCAGCCGCAGCCCTCTCAGCCGCAGCCTTCTCAGCCGCAGCCTTCTCAGCCGCAGCCTTCTCAGCCGCAGCCTTCTCACGCGCAGCCTTCTCACGAGCCGCCTTCTCAGCGGCAGCCTTGGAGCTCTTGTTCGACTTTGCCGACTTCTTGCTCTTGGCGCTCTTCTTGCTCTTTGCCGACTTCTTGCTCTTGGCGCTCTTCTTGCTCTTGGCTGACTTGCTGCTCTTCTTCTTCTTCTTCTTCGCTGCCCCGGGGGACGTGCTCGCGCTCGTGGTGAACGACGCCGCCTGGGCCTTCTTGACGAAGGGAGTCCCCAGGGGGTCGAAGGTGCGATTCAGCTGTTCGGTCGGGATCTCCGCGCTGGACTGATCGTTCGGGACCCACTCGTAGTACGTCTCGGTGATCTCCTCGGGGTAGTCCACGGTCTTGGTGCCGATCTGGGTCCAGTCCGAGTCGGGACCGGGCACCTCGGGCTGGGTCCTAGACCACTCCGAGCGGTTAAAGATCGAGATCTGCTGCAGGGTGGCGTTGAAGTCCCCAGAAGGGGCGCCCGAGATTCCCGGTTGGTTGGTGGTCGCGTCGTTGGAGCGAAAGTAATCGCCCACGACGATGTTGCCGCCGGCGGCCAGGGTCAGCAGGTTCTCCGTCCCGTCGGCCGCCCGACCGAACGTTCGCTGGCTCCCGCTCTGCTTGTCAGCGTAGGTCAGGTCGGACGCGATGAAGACGTTGCCTCTGGCCGTCAGGCTGCCCGTTCCCTTGACGACGCCGCTGATGATCACATCCCCGTCGACAGCGATGGAGCCATTCAGGAGGATCGGATCATCCTCTGTTCCTCGAAGGTAGACGTTCCCGTCCGTGGCGGAGCTGAGGGATGTGTCGAGCCCCGTTCGCATCGCCGCCTGCTGTGCCGGAGTGGTAATCGGCGACCCTTGTGCAATGACCGAGATCTTCCCTCCAGAGAGGGAACCGTTGGCGGTGGCTGCCTTGACCGCGAACTCGGTGTCGTCGACGGTCCGGTTGCCGCCGAGCTCGGGCCGAGCCTCGCCGGCCGCATAGTCGAAGCCCCCGTCATCGGCGATGACGGCAGGGATCTCGCTGGGCACCTCCGGTGCGCTGGCGCCGGCTTGCGCCAGGTCCATGTACAGGTTGGCGTTGGTGACCCCTTCTGCGAAGGGGCTGATCGACGCGAGCGTGAGGTCGCCGAGGACATTCTCTTGAATGGTGGAGAGCTCGCCATCCTGCCCGGCGGCGAGCGCCTCAATGTCGTACGAACTCCAGTTGTCGATCGCGCCGCCGGATGCGTCGTGGACCGAGTGGCGAGCCAGGATCTTCCCGGCGATACTGCTCGCAGCGTCGGTCCTGAGACCTAGGTTGCCGAGGAAGCCAGCCTTGACCGGAGCGAAGGTGCCCGTGAGGCTGCTGTCGGAGTTGTAGACCCTCTCCGCGCTGTCGACCGTCGTGTGGCAGAAGATGCAGGAAGCCTCCTCTGCGAGGATGCCGAAGTCGACACCGGCTGATGAGGGGCTCGAGATGGTGAAGGTCTCGCGGACGGAGCCGTGGCGCTCCATGGAGGTCTTGTCGCCTTCACGGCGATTGGCGGTGGCGTCGACCTCCACGACGATGCTGGTGGCCTCAGCTGTATCGACCCGGAACATCTCCGCGCGGTCGATGGTGACGTCTTGCAGCGCCTTGCGGCCGAGCTCGTCGTCCTTGAGCCCGAGCGTGTCCATGAAGCTCTGCTTGATCGGGGTGGAGTCCTCGGCCTCTGGAGTGACCATTCCCTTCTCGCTGAGGAAGGTCTTGAAGGATGCGACCCCCGTCGTCTCGCCGCTGGACCTGTTGTAGTCGGTCCAGAGATCCGCGATCGCGAGCGTGGCGGTGTTCTTTGCCGCCGAGCGGGCTCGGAACGTGTCGAGGTCGGTGATGCTGCTCCTGCTCGTCTCGACGGCGGTGCCCACGAAGGCCACCATCACGGACATCATCAGGATCGCGATCGGAATAACCGCGAAGAGCGCGGTTCCCTTGCGGGAGGTCGAGGGAGCAGGAGTGGCTCTGAGTAGGCGACGTTTCATTGGCAGCATGGAGGCGTGGTGTTGCCGGATGCCGCGGAATCCCGCGGCCAATCCGTCATCGACATCTGCGTTCCTCGCACTGTGGCCCAGGAACCCCGCGTCCTTGATCGGGACGAGGTCGGGCAGGAACCGATTCGATGTGGCCCTAACAGCGGGACCCGGAGGCCTTGCGGCCTGGAAACGATTTCCTGATCCGAGGCGGGGGCCCTACAGGGCTAATTCCGGGCGAGTGTTTAGCCCGCGCCTTACGCGAAAGCGCGCCGGGGCAGCGCTCCGCTAGGCCTCTTGCCCGCCGGAGCTGCCCTCGAGCGCCCTGCGCAGCACCGAACCGAGGTTTGTCGAAGCTCCGCTGGGCGGCTCGTTCGCCGCGCTCGCGTCCGGCAGGAGGTCCTTCAGTGCAGGCAGACTCCGGATGGTCCCGAAGTCCGCGATGCACTCCGCCTCGTCCGGGGCGATCGGCTGCCCGGTGGCGTGAAGGAGTGAGAACGCGAGGCGCTGTTCTTCAGGGTCGATCTCGAGCACCCGGGCGGACAACCTGTCTCCGTTGGAGAGGCCCGCCGGAGGGCACCGGTCACCGCATTCGGACATGGGCAGGATGCCCTCCGCGCCGGCGAACAACTTCGCGACGGCGCCGAATCGCCCCACGCGGGCGATCTCAACGGAGACAATCTGGCCCTCCCAGTGTTCCCGTTCGAGCCGGACCCACGGGCTCTCCAGGAGTTGCTTGAAGCCCAGTCCGATTCGCCGCCCTCCAGCTCGCACATAGAGGACCCTCGCGTCGACGACCTCACCCATGCGGACGACATCGCCGGGGTGCTCGACCCGGTCCGCGGAGAGATTGGTGATGTGGCAGAGGCCCTCCCGCCCTCGCCCCAGGCGAATGAACACACCGTACGGCTCGATTCGGGTGACCCGGCCCTGGACGGTTTGGCCGGGGACCACGGCGCCCGGGGCAGCACCCGCCTTCTGAAGCTTGAGGACGGCCTTCCGCGACACGATGGCCCGTTGCTTGTCTGCGTCGACCTCAAGGACCTCGACCACGATGGAGCGGCCGAGGAGCGCGCCGCGATCTCGGGGCTTGCGCACGCCTGAGAGCGAGTAGGGCATGTACGCATAGACTGGACCGATCTTCAGCTGGAAGCCGTCGTGAGTCTTGGTGAGCACCCTTGCCGTGGTGAGGCTCCCAGGCTCGAGCTCCTCCCACTCCGAGAGGGTGCGTTCGTTGTGCAGGTTGAGCATCCAGAGCTCGTCTTCGCGGCCGCGGAGAGTGAACTGATGGACCTCGCCGACCTTGGGCTGGTCGCCGAAAGACGCCAGGGAGATCACCCCTTGCTTCCTGGGACCGAGCTCGACGAACACATCGGACCCGTGGACCCCGACGATCGTCCCGTCCACCACATCCAGTGTGTGAGCGCCCCTCTCCGGCTCTTCTTGCCTGCGTGTCGGATGGAAGCGGGACATGGAGGGGGGGGCTCAGTGTCGGGGGGTGTCTCGGCGGGACTCAGGCGCCCACCGCTCCCTCTCATAGACCCCAACCCGGCGGAGTTCGTCACTCTCGACCACGCGATTGATGGTCATGTAGTGGAAGGCGCTGCGGACCAAGCCCTCGGCGGCCTCGGTGGCGTCCATGGAGGAGAGCCGATCGCGGAGCCGGGTGAGGCCGACGGCGCCGAGGGCAGCGAGGAGCGGGTCTGCGACAATTCGTGCCGCAGTCTCAAGGGGCCTCGATTCCCCTCGGTCGGGGCCGCCGAGCAGCGGGGCCCGGCAGATGGTGAACGGTAGCCCGCTGGACCGCACGGCCTCCTCGGCCTGCCAGCGAGCGCTCAGGTAGGCGCCGCGAGCGCGGGGCGATGCCCCGACTGCGGAGAGGTAGACGATTCGGGGTGGCGTCTCCAAGGCCTCAGCGGCTTCCAGGACCAGGCGCGTGAGGCCGAGGTCGACGGTCAGGTAGGGCGCCTGAATGTCCTCTAGCCGAGCTCGGTGGGCGGTCGTTCCGTGGCAAACGAAGACGTGGCTTGGGTTGGAGGCCTTGAGCGCTGCGGACAAAGGGCCAGCTTCGAGCGGGGTTCGGTCGACGATGACCCGGTCGCTCGCCAGCGCCTCGAGATGGTCCGCTCGGGGGGAGCCTGGCCGGGCATGGGCGGTCACACGGGCGACGTCCGCGGTTCGCGCCGCGACTTCAACGACCGCTCGGCCCACATAGCCGGTGGCGCCGAACACGAAGGCGACGGGATCAGGCGGCTCCATGCTTGGATCCTATCACTGTGGCGGCCCCGTCCAAGTAGTCTGGGCCCCATGCCCGAAGGACTCCTCCCCTGGTTCCTCCTGCCCTTGGTGGGAGCGTTGATCGGATACGGCACCAATCGCCTCGCGGTCGGCATGATCTTCCGGCCGATCGAGCCGCGAAAGTTCCTCGGCTTTACGTTCCAGGGCCTCGTTGGGCGGCGGCAGCCCGAGCTGGCGAAGAGCATCGGGAATGTGGTGGGGGACCACCTCCTCCGGCCGGAGGACCTCGAGGGTGTGCTGGAGTCCATCGACCTTGAGCCGATGGTGGAGCAAGCGTTCGCGGCGGGCCTGGAGCCCAAGCTGGCCGAGTTCCGCCGGATGCCCCTGGTCGGTGCGCTGCTCACGGAGGAGCGCGTCGGAGACCTCCGGGCTCAAGCGGTGAAGGGGGTGATGGAGCAGCGCGGGGTGCTCGTGGAGGGGTTTCAGGAGGCGTTGGACCGGGGGCTCGATGTCCACCGCATCGTCGAGGAGAAGGTCGCCTCATTCCCCATCGCCCGGCTCGAGGCGCTCATCATCGAGGTCGCGGCGAGGGAGCTGCGGTCCATCGAGGTCCTTGGCGGCGTGCTGGGCGCGCTCATTGGGCTGATCCAGGCCGCGCTACTGGCTTGGCTGGGCTGACAGGATCGCTCCGCCTCTCTTTTCTGCCCTTTGCTTCTGCGGCAGGGGCTCTCCGTTCCAGCAGGGGCTCGCCCTCACCGCAGGGCCCCTCAGGCTCACCGCCCCTAGGGGGCTGGTGCTCCTCAGTCCTCGGTGCTCCTCAGTCCTCGGGGGGGCTCAGTCCTCGGGAGGGCTCAGTCCTCAAGGCTCGAGCCGCACTCGCAGCAGAACTTGGCTCCGAGACGGTGCGTTTCTGAGCCGCACTCCGAGCACGCCTGCCCGCCGACGGGGCCGCGCCGGGGTGTCCTCGCGATCTCGGCGCTGACGATGCCGGTGGGCACCGCGATGACGCCGTAGCCCATGACCATGATGATGGAGGCGAAGAACTTGCCCAGCGGCGTGTCCGGCGCGATGTCGCCGTAGCCCACGGTCGTCAGGGTGACGATGGCCCAGTAGACCGACTCGGGAATGTTTGCGAAGCCGTGCTCCGGGCCCTCGATCAGGTAGAGCAGCGAGCCCGAGATCGTCGTCATCGAGAGGATGGCGATCACGAAGACCGTGATCTTCGGGAGGCTCGCCCGCAGCGCCGTCCGCAGGTCATCGGCCTGATGAACGAACTGAGCGAGCTTGAGAACCCGGAAGATCCGCAGCAGTCGCAGCGTTCGAACCACCACGAGCGCCTGGGTGCCAGGGACGAATGCGGCCACGTACGTTGGGAGGATCGCGAGGAGATCGACGACCCCGAAGAAGCTCCGCGCGTAGACGGCTGGGCGCGGGTGGCAGTACAGGCGGAGCAGGTACTCCACGGTGAAGGCGATGGTCAGGGTCCACTCGAGCTTCCGGAGCAGGCTCCCGTAAGACTCGGAGAAGCGCGGCACGCTCTCGATCATCACCAGCCCGATGCTGGCGAGGATCACGGCCAGGAGCACCACGTCGAAGACGAAGCCCGGGCGCGTCTCATGCTCGAAGATGGTCGCGTAGAGCGCCTTGCCCCCCGGTCTATCCTTCCCTTCGGAACTCATGGGCACACTATGGGGGAGGCGACCGGCTCAGTCCACGCTTCGCACGTCGCGCGGTCTGCGGCCGGCACGGGCGACCCCTGGGGCGGGTCAGGCTCCGAGTCGGCGGGCGCGGCCCTCGGCCACGTTCGCCTTGCGCCGCTGCTCGATGTACTTGAGGTACTCCGTGCGGCGCTCGGTCATGGCGCAGGGAGCGCTGAGGTCGAACTCGACGCCCAGGTGGACGTCCTCTCCCAACCGGTAGCCGTGCTTGACCACCCCAGCCACCTCGATCTCCTCTTGCTTTCCGGGGAGGCTAATGTAGACCTTGACTTGCTCGCCGAGGTGGAAGACCGCCGCCTGCACGAGGGGCGCCCTGGTGCACAGGCCGGTGGAGGACAGGTCGCTCGCGAGGCCGCGGACGCGGTGAGGCCCGTAGGCGATCCTGACCCCGACGCGTTCGTGATCGGCGGGTGCGACGCGGTCTGATCCTCGTCGATTGAAGTATCGGCCCAGGGCGTTGTCGAGCTGCGCGTAGAGCTCGCCGACCCGGGTGAATTCGATCTCCAACATGACCCGGTCATCGCCCCAGTGGTTGAGCTGGACCATGTGAGCGTGGACTCTAACCGTCCAGTTTCCGGTCTCATGCTCGATGTCGAGGGCGACAGACTGATCGGTCAATTCTGTCGGCGCAAACTGGAACGGCACGAGGATCCTGGCGCCGCGAATGTTCATGTCGAACAGCTCGACCTCTTCCACAGGGATGCCGTCGATCGTGGCGCGCAGGACCAGTTCGCGCGCGACAGGGTTCGGCTGTTCCTGAGCCGGATCGGAGGCGGTGCCGGCTGAGTCGGCGGCCGGCTCGCGGCTGGGAAGGAGGAAACGGAGGAGGTTGAACCGCATGAGGAGAATTCTTGTGGCGCGTGGCAGACACCGCACCCTCGTTGGAATCTCTCGGCTTTGGGGCTCGTCGCGGTTTAACGAATTGCCGGGGGCCTCGCCTGGAGCGTTTCGGCCGGTCTCATGTCGAGAAGGACCGCGACGAGGTCCTCATCGGGGATCCGAAAGGGGGTGCGGAACTCCCAGAGGAGCTTGCCGTTCCTGTCGATCTGGATGGCTCGTCCTGCGGTGCTCTCCACGACGAGGAGCCGATCGCCCGGGAGGGGCAGCACCGCGCCGCAGACGGGCGAGAAGAACGGCGCCTCCCGTGTGCCCTGGTAGAGAACCCTCGCCGTTCGGTCCTCGCGGGCAATCGAGAGAATCTGGGAGCCAATGGCGCGGTCTCCGAAGTTGTCAAAGAGCAGGGTCCCGCCGTTGGCAGGATCGAGCTGCGGGTCGTGAGCCCCGATGAATGGACCCGACCTCGTGCCGTCGACGCGGCTCAGGTCGGCGGCCAGATCGAGGAACGTGCCGGTCTCCCGTAGGAAGATCGTCGGGACCTTCCTCGACGGGTCGAGCGCGGCCAGGGCGTTCGCGTGCAGTGGGTCGAGGGCCTCTCGCAACTCCCCGTCGAGCTCCGCGTCGCCGATCTCTACCCGCCGCGCCCTCAGGAGGGCCTCGCGGTAGAGCTGCTCCCAGGGCGCGCCGCCGTGCAGCTCCGTGATCGAGGCGCGCTCGAGGACGCTGCCATCCTCGATCGCGATGCGGACCAGGCCGTCGCGGGTGATCGGTGTGTCCATGTCGCCTAGCCACGCCTGCTCGCGGCGGGTGGGCGGGCTGATCGTGCGGTCGAGGACCCACGCCTCTTCCCCCTGGACCAGCAGATCGTGGTGTGCGCCGGGGACCGCGCGCCAGCGGATGGTGGAGTCCGGCGCGAGTCGCATCAGGCACAGGCCCTCGTGGATCACGAGGAGGTCGCCGTCGGGGAGCTCCTGGATTCGACGCCAGGCGTGCTGGGTGGGGTGCGGGAGTTGGGGACCCGCCTCGTCGCTGTTGGGCGACTGGTCCAGGGACCAGCGGCGCTCGATGGTCCCATCAGGGAGGAGCGCGTAGGCCGCCGGCTCGTGCCCGGAGGAGAAGATGAACGTCTCGAGATAGGCGGAGTCCGGCTCGTGGACCCGGAGGCCGGACCAGCGCTCCTCGGCGGGCTCGTAGCCGGCTGCGTAGCCGAGTGAGCCCACCGCGTCCCGGATCGCCTCGCCGCGCTCTGCGAACCAGAAGCCGGTCGAGGAAGAGGGCGCCTCATCAACGGGTGCCCCGCAGCCGGCGAGGCTCGCAGCGATCCACAGGCTTGGGATGAGTCGCGAGAGAAGTGGGAGGCGCGTTGAACTCATGGGAATCGGTCGCGGGCTGCAGCCCTGCCAGGGACCAGGAGGATGCCATCCGCCGGTCGCTGGCGTGGCGGAAAGAGGTCCGCCGACCACCCAAACCCGGCCAGACCGTTGACGGAGGCCCCGCCGGTTCACGTCATGGGCGCATGACAACGCCGGTCACCCTCATCTCTGGGTTCCTCGGAAGCGGGAAGACCACCCTGGTTCAGCGCATCCTTGAGGAGAGCCACGGGGTGAGGTGTGCGGTTATCGTGAACGAGTTCGGGGCCTTGGGGGTGGACGGCGATCTCGTTGTGCGGCGGGAGGCCGAGGGCAGCGCGGTCGTGGAGCTCGCCAACGGCTGTATCTGCTGCGAGATCCAGGAGGACCTCCGGGAGACCCTGGCTCAGCTCACGGACCCCGGCGGGGGGAGAGGGCTCGTCGGCCGCTGGCTCCGCCGGAGCGAGGGGGGGCCGGAGCGCATCCTCGTCGAGGCCTCGGGAGCGGCGTCGCCTGGCCCCGCGGTCCAGACGTTCCTGCTGGACGCGGGCCTCGCTGAGCGCGTTCACCTCGACGGGGTGGTGACACTCCTCCACGCGGCGAAGATCGAGGCTCAGCTCGAGGAGACCGAGGAAGCTGGGACGCAGGTCGCTTACGCGGACCGCCTCGTGCTCAACCACTCGGACCGAGTCGAGGCGGAGCGCCTCCCTGCGCTCATGGACATGATGCGCTCCCTCAATCCGCTCGCGGCGATCCGCCACTCGGAGCGAGCCGTCGTCCCGCTGGACTGGCTCCTCGGGAAGGGGCCCACGGAGGGCGCGGGTGAGCGGTGGCAGCAGCTGGGTGAGGAGGCGGTGGGGCCCCCGGCGCACACGTCGGGGCTGCGCTCGGTCTCGCTGAGCTCGGAGGAGGAGATCGATCGTGACGCGACGTTGATGTGGCTGGAGTTCCTCTCCCGGCGCCGGGGCCAGGAGCTCATGCGGGCCAAGGGGGTCCTGCGGGTCCGCGGCGGAGCGCTGTTGATCCAGGGCGTGTACCAGTGGCTGGAGGCGACCGATGAGCCCGGCGACGGGCCAAGGGTGTCACAGCTTGTCCTGATCGGCAGGGGACTTGACCCCGAGGAGCTGTTGCGCGGCTGGCGGGCCATCGGCGGCGCGAGCGCTTCGCTAAGCTAATCCTCGTCGCCTACCTTCAGCCTGAACACCCCATGCAGTCCAACGCCAGCCCGTCCACTCCTCGCCTCACCCGCCGCGATGTCCTTCAGGCGGCCTCTGCCGCCTCCGCGGCGGTCGCTGTGACCGGAGCTGGCCTCGCCCTAGATCCCATGGAATTCCAAGCACCCTGGTTTCGTATCTCCCTCGCGGAGTGGTCCCTCCACCGCACGCTCCGGAGCTCCGGCGCTGAGCGCATCACCAATCTTGAGTTCCCCGGCGTCGCGAAGGGGCTTGGGATCGACGGCGTGGAGTACGTCAACGCCTTCTTCAAGTCGGCGGGTCGAGGTGGCGAGCAGGTCTGGCGGGGGACGGACTTCGGTTACCTCAACGACCTCCGCGGCGCCTGCTCAGAGGCCGGCGTGGAGAGCCTCTTGATCATGGTCGACGGTGAGGGGCAGCTGGCGGACGAGGACGACAGCAGGCGCCGCGAAGCGGTCGAGAACCACTTCAAGTGGGTCGCGGCTGCAGCCTACCTGGGCTGTCACTCCATTCGCGTCAACGCGGGTGGGGGCGGCACGCCGGAACAACAGGCCGCGCGGGCCGCGGAATCCCTGCTCCGGATCGCGCGTGTGAGTGACGCCTATGACATCAACGTCATCGTGGAGAACCACGGCGGGCTGTCCTCCGACGGGGCCTGGCTGGCGGGGGTCATGCGCCGCTGTGACCACCCTCGCGTCGGAACCCTCCCCGACTTCGGGAACTTCTACGAGTACGACCGCTACCAGGGGGTCGCGGACCTCATGCCCTTCGCCAAGGCGGTGAGCGCCAAGTCGTATGCCTTCGACGGCGAAGGCAACGAGACCAAGATCGACTACGCCCGGATGATGAAGATCGTGAAGGACGCGGGCTACCGCGGTTGGGTCGGCGTGGAGTACGAGGGGGGAGACGCGGACGAGCGGGCGGGGATCACCCGTACCCGGGAGCTGCTGGAGCGGCTCCGCACCGAGCTCAGCTGAAGCCCGGGCTCGGCCATCCGGCGGAGCAACCGGCCTGCGCCGTTAGGCCTCGCCGCCGCACCGAAGGGCGGCCCAGGACTCTTGCCTTGGCCCGGGCACGGCTGCAGCTGGACGGCTGCGCCTGGGCTGGGTCCTCCCGACGGGGTCCCCTCGAGCAGGGCATTCAACCTGGAGACCCGGGGGGGATCCTCTCATGGGTCGTACAGCTGATATATGCGCTGGAGGCGCCCCCAAGGGCCGTCCGCCAGGGCACCCCCGGCGACTTGCGAGGGCCCTCGGGGTGCCGCTGGGGGTCCAGGACCTCTTCAGAACCGGCCCTGGGAGGGGCGCAGGGGGGCGCTCTGCAGGAGCTGAAGGTGGGGGAATCTCTCGATCCGGGCAGGCAGGGCGGCCGCCGGATTGCCACCGGAGCGCCGGGACCGTATCTTCTTGCCCCCGAACCGCCTTCCGAGAGGACGCGGCTCGGCCCCCCGGGCCCCGCGCCCGCCCCTCACCGATCTCCCGACCGAACCGGCACCCGTCGCCGCGGTCGGAACCGAACCACCCTCGATCCCTCAACCACCGACCGCACCGCCATGGCCAAGGTCTCCTCAGTTCAGAAGAACGATCGCCGCCGGAAGCTCGCCGACAAGTACGCCGAGCGTCGCGCGGACTGCAAGAGCATCATCCGCTCCACGAAGACCACGGAGGAGGCCAAGGACGACGCCCGCTCCACGCTGGCCAAGATCCCGCGCAACGCGAACCCCAACCGGATTCGTAACCGCTGCTCGTTCACCGGTCGCCCGCGCGCTGTGTATCGTCGCTTCGGTATCTGCCGCGTGACCCTCCGCGAACTCGCCCACGAGGGCAAGATCCCGGGCATGCGCAAGTCGAGCTGGTGATCCCAGCTGGCGCCGGACCTGCTGCCGGCGCTGCGCACGCGAGAACTAGAGAAGGAGGCCGGAGCACTGAGTGCTCCGGCCTCCTTCTTGTCTATCCCTCCTCGCTGTGGCCCCCTTTGTGGTGGCCCTGTCCGTGGTAGCCCCTCCCGGCGTGGGGAGGAAGCCCACCTGCAGGCTGGGTCGAGGCGAGCCCCGACCCAGCGCTGCTGAGGCTCACTGCACGAGGGCCGGGTCGGTGACGGTGACGGTCGCGCCTTCGGTGGCGTGGAACTCGGTCAGCGCCTCCTGCATCTCGGGGTAGGCCGCGGCGTTGCTGGCTGCGGGGCTCTGCCCGTTGATCACCGGGGTCAGCACCGAACTGTGCGACCCCTCGATGTAGCGAACCGCGGCGCGCTGGCCGCCAGGGACCGTGGTCGTCACGCTGACGGACGCCAGCCCAGCCTGCTGGATGAACGGCTCCGTGCCTCCCAGCGGGTTCCCCGCGGCGAGGTTGGGGACCACGAGATCGGTGAATCCGCCGAGCGGTCCTCCACCGATGACCTCCATGGCGAACAGCGGCCCGGTGGCACCGAGCCCCACGTAGTTGATGGCGTCGGTGGTGTCGATGACCGTCTGTGCGGTCTGAAGGAACTGGTAGTACAGGGGCGATCCCGGGGGGACGCCATTCGCCGTGAGGCCGGCCTGGATCGTCGGCCCAAAGGCGATGGACGACTCCAGCAGGTAAGGGACGGCGCCGCCGCCCATGGCCAGCGTGCTGGCCGTCAGGTTGGCGTCGTCGAGCGTGATGTACGGCATGCCGACGATGGCGCCCAGGGAGTGTCCCACAAAGTGCACCTTGGTCTCATCGAAGACGTCGCCTCCGGCGTTCGCCACGGACAGCCCTCCAAGGGCAGCGCGGAGGTTTGCGAAGTCCGCTACGGACTGCTGGAGGTTGTCGCGGGTCACCGCCAGGTTGGCCAGGTTGACGTAGTGAGCACCTGACGTGTCAGCGATGCCATCCGGGCCGGGAGCGCCAGTGGCGTTGTTCAGGAAGTCCATCCCGAAGGCTCGCTCGCGCGGCCCGCCGCTCTGGTCGTTGAATCCCACAAAGATGTTCGCTCCGTTGGCGAGGAGCCCCCCGTTGGTGTTGGTCGAACCATCGGGCAAGGTCGAACCAAAGGCGTCGGCGTTCACCCCGTGGAGCGGGAGGTCGATGCAGATGACCGCGAAGCCCTTGTCGGCGAAGGCGTCCGCCACGAAGAGCATGTTGAGCCGGCTTTGGAAGACGCCGTGGGCGAAGATCACGATGGGCCAGCCACCCGCAGGCGGCGCTCCAACCGCAGCTCCGGGGACCGAGAGCAGCACGGGCATGATCTCGGCATCGGTGGCGACGGGGAGCGGGTTGAAGCGCGTGACGTTGTTGTCGCGGTCGGCAGGTGCCAGGGCGAACTCGCCGGGCGCAGCGTAGCGAGTCGCCCAGGGCGTGATCAGCGGCGCCTGGTCCAACGTCACGGCGGCGAAGGTCGCGTTGGCCGCAGCGGTCAGATAGTAGGGGCTCTCGAAGCTGCCGACGTAGATGTCGGCGTTGCCGCTGGTGAGGTTCGGGCCGGTCAGGTCTGCGACCGTGCCGATCACAGGGGCGAGGGGAGCGACGTTGACCACCGGCGTCGAGAACGGGCTCGGGTTCGTATCGACCCCGCAGGTTCCGAGGGCGGCGCAGGTCCCGGCGATGACCGCGGCTTCCTGGCCGTTCGCGATCGCGATGACGGAGCCAAGGCCGGCACCGACGGACTCGGTCGTGAAGGTGAACGAGCAAACGGCAAGGGCGGGGTCATTCCCTGCGTTCGCGTACGCAAGGAGCTGGGCCCCTACGAGCCCCTGGAGACTCACCAGGCTCGGGTCCGTCGTGGCCGGATCGAACGGCGTGGGCTGGGCCGCCAGCGCGTAGGTGACATCCCGCGTCACGCTCACACCGTCCGCGTCGAGGATCGCGTCGGTGAGAACCACCATGTACACGCTGTTCTCGAGGGCGCCGGTGGCCGGGTTGACCCGACTCGCGGTCAACGGGGCGAGGGGCTGAATCTGGATCGCCGCGTTCCCGAACTCGGGGAGCACGGCGACCGTGAAGTCGGCCCCAGTCAGCTCATTGGTCACACCCGTGACCGGACCGCCGATGGGCGCGGTGACCGGATCGACAAAGGTCGACACCTCGAACAACCGGACGCTTCCTCCGGGCACGAGGGACGTGCCGCTGATGGCGCGGGAGAAGTTCATCAGGATGGGCGCCACCGTCGAAGCGCCGTCCACCGAGCTGAGGCTGAGGAGGGGCTCGGGGACAGGAAGCGGGTTACCGTTCTCATCCAAGGCAGGCGCAATGTTGATCGTTCCGTCGACGGAGCCGCTGAAGAGCAGGTCGTTCGGGATCGGGATGGCGCCGCCAGACGGGTTATAGGTGGCGACGGTCTGCGATCGAGGGTCGTCCACGTCCACACACCCGGTGATGAGCGTCGTGAGTCCAAGGAGCAGAACCGTGGATCGCCGCAGCTTCGAGGAGGCGCTTCGGATCGGGTGTGTCATGTTCGAGAGGTGGAGATGGGGGGGCGCTGCCGTGGGCGGCCGGGTCGGATCCGTGGGCTCGGGAGGCCCGAGCGAGGGGCCCAGAGTCTAGCAAGAGGTGACCCGTCCTCGCGATGCGTGGGAGGGACTTGGCACTTGGGGCAACCTGGGGGGTGGCGTGGCGCTGGCGGACGTTATTCTCGGTCCACATGCACGCTGTTAGCACTCAAATCGTTCTGGCCGGCGCCCTCAGCGCCTTGATCTCGGCCTGCGCGGGTTGTGGGCCCGAGCCCGCGACCACCTCCGGAGGTGGAGCCGGGGGCAGCCAGGCGGAGGGCACCGCGCCCCCGCAGGTCCGGACACCGGTCTTCGGCTATGAGGTGGTCGAGCGCTACCCCCACGATCGGCGGGCCTACACCCAGGGCCTGCTCATCGTGGATGGGAAGATGTACGAGAGCACGGGGCGGAACGGGGAGTCCTCCGTGCGACTCGTGGACGTCGAGACCGGGGAGGTGCTCAAGCGCCGTGCGATCGACGCGAGCCTGTTCGGGGAGGGCCTCGCGTCGGTCGGCGGGCTGCTCTACCAGCTGACGTGGAAGAGCGGCCGCGCCCTGCTCTTCGACCGGGCCTCGCTCCGCCGGATGAGCTACGAATACAACTACCCCGGCGAGGGGTGGGGCCTCACGACCTCGTCCGAGGGGCAGCTGGTCATGAGCGACGGGACCGCGACCCTCCGCTTCCTCGACCCCAAGGGCATGACCGAGCAGCGACGGATCACGGTCACCGACCTCGGCCGGCCCGTACGGAACCTGAACGAGCTGGAGTGGATCGACGGAGAGGTCTGGGCCAACGTCTGGAAGCGGAATCGTGTCGCGCGTATCGACCCCGTGACCGGCCAGGTCACGGCATGGATCGACCTCCGGGGCCTCCTCGGTTCGACCCGCGTCGGTTCGCCCCTGGAGGATGTCCTCAACGGGATCGCACACGATCCCGAGACCGGCGCGATCTACGTGACGGGGAAGCGCTGGCCGTACCTGTTCAAGATCAAGCTCACCGAGAAGTAGCGACCCTGGGCGGTCACTTCCGCGGGGTCCCTCCACGGCGCTCACTCCATGGCGCTCCCTCCACGGCGCTCACTCCAGCGCAGTCGCAGCCCTGAGCGGAGACGTCGCCCTGGGGCGAGGGCACGGGTGTGCGCGGCCCTGGAGCGTGGGAGGTTCAACTGAAGAGGCCCCAGAGCGGAGCGCCCAGCTAGGTGATCCGTGGGGCTGGGAGGGCGCCAACCAGCAGGCGGGCTGGCGGATCCGAGCTTCCCCCAGCAGAGGCCCACGTTGAACCTATTGGGGGGCCTACGTAGAACCTACTCGGGGCGTACGCGGGGCGAACCTCCAGACAGGCGACGCGCCAAGCGCGAGGGAGCAGCGGGATCCGCCCGGCTTGAATTGCGGCGAGCAACCGCCCACGAGTTGGGTCCAACCGGCGCCCTCCCGCGAATCCCTTAGAGTCAAAGACCCATGAGCTTCCTCCGCAGCCAAATGAACGCTCCCTCTCGCGCCGCCGCTCTGAACTCTTCTCCCAAGGCCGGGTCCATGCGGACTGGCCTGGGGGTTGCGGGGGCGGTCCTCGGGCTGGCGCTCGCAGGCTCCGCGCACCTTGAGCGGCAGTCAGACGTGGCCCAAGGCGTCTCCCAGGCGTTCGAGACGGTCAGCGAGCGGATCGCGCCCTCGGTCGTGCGTATCGAGTCCGGCCAACGGACGCAGGGCGGCGTGCGGCCCCTCGGCGAGGGTTCAGGCTTCGTCCTCGACGAGAGCGGACTCATCGTCACCAACGCCCACGTGGTGAACGGCGCGGACGCGATCCGCATCCAGCTCTTCGACGGCCGTGCTGTGGACGCCGAGCTGGTGGGGAAGGACACCGAGAGCGACCTCGCGCTGCTGCGCGTGGAGGCTGAAGGGCTCGTCGCCGCCCCACTGCGCTCGGAGGAGCCGGCGCGCGTGGGGGAGTGGGTCATCGCCGTGGGCAACCCGCTGGGGCTGGGTCACAGCGTGAGCGCCGGCATCGTCAGCGGCAGAGGCCGCACGGCGAACATCACCACCTACGAGGACTTCATCCAGACCGACGCGGCGATCAACCCGGGCAACAGCGGCGGTCCGCTGGTGGACTTGCAGGGGCGAATCGTCGGGGTCAACACTGCCGTGGCTGACATCCGCACGGGCGGCCAGGGCATTGGCTTTGCTATCCCCGCGGACATGGTCGCCCAGGTCACCGATCAGCTCGCTCGTTGGGGCGAGGTGCGTCGTGGATACGTGGGCGTCAACCTTCGCGAGGTGCGCGACTTTGAGTTGGCCCGTCTGGACTACTCCGGCGCGAGTCGGGTCGCGGTGCGGAGCGTGGTCAAGGGCGGGCCTGCCGAGCAGGCGGGGCTCGAGCCTGGAGACGTTGTGGTCCGCGTCAACAACCGCCCCGTCACCACGGTGCAGAGCCTGATGGCGGTCGTCGCCAGCTTCGCGCCGGGGACCGAGGTCGAGCTTGAGGTCCGCAGGGACCAGCTGGCGAGGAAGGTCTCCGTGAGGCTGGGCGAGCGCCCGCAGCCTGAGTGAACGCCGGGGCCTTGCGCCTCAGGCCACGTCGGTGTCGGGCTGAAGTGTGGGGGCCGCCTCTCCTCGGGCGTCTGCCTCCGCCCGCGCGACGGCGAGGCGGACATCGAGCGCCGTGTCTGGGGTGACGGAGATCGAGCTGATCCCGCAGCGGACGAGGAACTCGGGGATCTCGTCCGGATGGTCGCTCGGCGCCTGGCCGCAGATCCCGATCTCCAGGCCGCGCCGGCGGTAGGCGGCGATGGCGTCTGCGATCATGCGCTGGACCGCGGGGGAGCGGGCATCCACGGCATGGCGGTAGCCCTCGAGGTCGTCACGGCTGACGGCGTAGACGGTCTGGACCAGGTCGTTCGATCCGATCGAGCCGCCGGTGAGGTCCATGGCGTCGATGAAGCGATCGGCCTCGATGACGTTGCTGGGGAGCTCGATCATCAGGAACAGGCGCACGTCGGCCTCGGGCCCCAGCCCGCGGTCTGCGAGCAGCTCGCTGACCTCGGCGCCCTCCTCTGGTGAGCGACAGAAGGGGACCATCAGCTCCAGGTTGTCGAGCCCGAGCCGGCGCTTTACGAGGCGGAGGGCGTCGCACTCCATCTCGAACGCGGGGGTGAAGTCGGGGTCCACGTAGCGGCTCGCGCCGCGCCACGCGATCATCGGGTTCTCCTCGACGGGCTCGAAGAGCCGGCCGCCGAGGAGCTCTCGGTACTCGTTGGACTTCAGGTCTGAGAGGCGCACGAGGACCGGGCGGGGGTGGAACGCCGCGCAGATGAGGCCGACGCCCTCCATCACGCGATCCACGAAGAACTGGCGCTTGTCGGCGTAGCCGGCCGTGCGACGGTCGATGGCCCCGAGGATGCCCCGCAGCTCCTCCTCGCCCTCGGCCTCGAGGCGCTCGTGGAAGCGGGTCAGGACAGGGGCGACCTTGCCGGTCTCCAGGAAGTCCTGGAGCTCCTGCCGGTAGAGCAGGGCGAGCGGATGGACGCCCACCTCGCTGGTCAGGATGAACTCCAGGCGCGCGAGTCCGACCCCGTCCACGGGGAGGCGGCTGTCGGTGAGCGCCTTGGAGGGGAAGCCGACGTTGAGCTTGATCTTGGTCTCGAGCTCGATGGAGGTGTCCACCTCGGTCCGCTCGATCTCGAAGGGGTGGATGCCGTCGAAGACCAGGGCGATGTCGCCCTCGGCGCAGGTGCCGGTCACCTGTTGGAGGGGGGCGAGGCGCTTGGTGGCGTCCTCGCAGCCGACGATAGCGGGGATCCCAAACTCGCGCGCGATGATCGCGGCGTGGGAGGTCCGTCCGCCCTTCTCTGTGATGATGATGGAGGCGTCCTTCATGAGGGGCTCCCAGTCCGGGGTGGTCATCTCGGTCACCAAGACGTCCCCCGAGTCGAAGACGCGCTCCTCTACGGGGATGTCCTCGAGCCGCTCTCCGGCGGCGATCCGCTCCCGGAGCGCCCGCTTGCGCAGGATGACCTCTTCGTAGTTCTTGTAGAGCCGCACGCGGCCGCTGCCAATGCGTGTCCCCACGGCCTGGCCCTCCGCGAGGACCTTCCCATCCACGGCGAGCTGGGCGGCGAGCCCGGAGGGCATCGCGTACCGGATGATCTCGGTGGGGCGGGCCTTGGAGTGGACCGTCTCCGGGCGAGCCTGGACGATGAAGAGGTCCTGGCTCCGCCCGTCCTTCGCCCACTCGATATCCATGGGCTGGCCGTAGTGCTCCTCGATGGCGAGGGCCATGCGGCCGAGTTCGCTGATCTCCTCCCGTGAGAGGGACCACTGCCGGCGCCGCGCGCTGGAGGTGTCGTTGCTCTCTGTACGGGTGCCTCCCTGGGTGGAGTAGACCATCGCCTGGTCCTTGGCGCCGAGGTGCCGATGGACGATGGCAGAGAACCCGCGACGCAGGCCTTCCTTCCAGATCGTGAACTGGTCCGGGGAGACGGAGCCCTGGACCACGAGCTCGCCGAGCCCGTAGCTCGAGCTGACGTGGATGACGCCGGGGTGTCCGGAGTCGGGGTCCAGGGTGAACATCACGCCGGAGGTCGCGAGGTCGCTGCGGACCATCTTCATGACCACGACGGCGAGCGACGCAGCCAGCGGGTCCATGTCTTTCGCGAGCTGATACGAGACCGCGCGCTCGGTGAAGAGGCTGGCGCAGCACTCCTTCCAGCGCAGCAAGACCTCCTCCAAGCCGTGGACGTTGAGGTAGCTCTCGCACTGACCGGCGAAGCTCGCGTCGGCCGAGTCCTCGACGGTCGCTGAGGAACGAACCGCGACGTCCACCTCCGCGCCATACTCGTCGCAGAGCTCGCGGTATGCCGCTCCGAGGGACTCCGTCACATCTGCGGGCACGGGGGACTCCACTACCAGCTGGCGTGCCAGGGCGGTCCGCCCGTACATCTCCAGTTGATCGCCGGCGTTGGCGCCTTCAAAGCACACCCGGAGGGCGTCGTCCAGGCTGCTGCACCGAACGGCGCTCGCTCGAACCTTCGCCAGCCCCACGGGCTCCTCGACCTCGAGCCAGGTATCTCGGTCCACGGGCGCCTCGAGGAATCGGCGGTAGGCTGCGGCGGTGGTGGAGAACCCGTTGGGGACCCGGACGCCCCTGGGGACGAGCTCGCGGTAGAGCTCACCCAGGGAGGCTCCCTTGCCACCGACGAGCTCGGCGTCGTCTCGACCGACCTCGGAGAACCAGAGAAGGAGGGATTGATCGCGTTGAGTCATGGGTAACTGGCGGGTGGGGAGCGGACCGGTCCGTGGTTCTTTTCGAGATTGGAAGCCGCTGCCATGAACTGGGGTAAACCCTAATTCGTCCGTCTGGGAGCTACCGCTGGGGTGGAATGTTCCCCAGGGAGGCGACCTGGCGCGCCTCGAGGTTTTCATACATCCCTCTCGTCCGCCCAGGGCCCGCCGGGCGAAGAGCATCGGGTACAAGAGTGCAGAGGGCCGCTTCCTGGTCCCAGCTCAGCAACCGCTCATCTCATGATCACAAAATTGGTTCAGGGAACCCTTCTCGTGGCCGTCGCCGGGATCGCGTCCAGCGCGCTCGTCGCCGCCCACCAGGAAGGCCCCACCTCGACGCCCGTCGCCCAAGTGGGTGACGACGGCCCGGCCGTCCAGGGCGACACAAAGAAGAAGGAGGCCAAGGAGGACAAGATCACCGTCTGGACCCTCTACGCCTCCGGCAAGGGCTGAAGCGCGGGCAAGAAGGCCCGTGCGGCCTTCCTCAGCGTCGTCGACGAGGACGACGACATCGAACGCATCTTCTGGAGCGGGACTCGCGCCAGCTTCACCCTCAAGAAGGGGGTCAAGGTGGACGAAAAAGCCCTCAAGGCCGCCATCGAGAAGCAGCGCCTCAAGTGGGTCTCACTCACCAGCCGCGAGTCCGAGCGGGCGAAGGCGGCCTACGTCGCCAAGACGCCCGGCCTGACGTGAAGCGACACCGCCGGGAGGGTCCGTGAGACCCTCATGAAGTCCCTCGGGGACAACGTCGCCGATGTGTACGCCGGTCCGGAGATCATCATCCAGATGAAGAAGGACGAGAAGCTCGACGAGGCCAAGCTGAAGGCTGCTCTCGCCAAGCACAAGGTGAAGATGAAGAGCATCAAGAAGGACAAGACCTACATCCTCTGAGCGCTCGCGCGGGCGCGCCCTCCCCGGGCGCCCGTCGCGCCTCGTCACGCAGGCACCCTGGTGGATCGCTCCACCAGGGTGCCTCGCATTTCAGCGATCACCCGCCGTCGGGGACTCCCTGGGCACCGTTCCTGGGCTGGGCTCCGTCCCGTAGAGTCGTGGGTCACCATGAGCTCCTTCGACCCGACCCCCGACGATCGCTTTTCCTTTGGCCTCTGGACCGTGGGCAACCCCGGCCGCGACCCCTTCGGTCACGCCGTCCGCCCTGTCCTCGATCCCTGCGACATCGTCGCCAAGCTGGGAGAGATCGGCGCCTGGGGCGTCAACCTCCACGATGAGGACCTCGTCCCGTTCGGGAGCTCGGCCGCGGAGCGTGACCGCATCGTGGGGGACTTCAAGAAGGCCATGGCGGACTCGGGCGTGGTCTGCCCCATGGCCACGACCAACCTGTTCAGCCAGCCGATCTTCAAGGACGGCGCGTTCACCTCGAACGACCCGGCGGTGCGGGCCTTCGCCATCCGCAAGACCATGGACGCCATCGACCTCGGCGTTGAGCTCGGGGCCAGCACCTATGTGTTCTGGGGCGGGCGCGAGGGCGCCGAGTCCGACGCCTGCCGTGACCCGCGGACCGCGCTGTCGAACTTCCGCGACGCCATCGACTTCCTCTGCGGGTACGTGAAGGACCAGGGGTACGACCTGCGTTTCGCCCTCGAGGCCAAGCCGAACGAGCCGCGCGGCGACATCTACCTCTCCACCACGGGGCACATGCTCCACTTCATCTCGACCCTCGACAACAGCGAGATGGTCGGCGTCAACCCGGAGGTGGCGCACGAGACCATGGCGGGGCTGTCCTTCGTGCACGGCGTCGGGCAGGCCATGGAGTGCGGCAAGCTCTTTCACATCGACCTCAACGGACAGCGGATTGGGCGCTACGACCAGGACCTCCGCTTCGGTTCCGAGGACCTGAAGCAGGCGTTCCTCTTGGTCCGCCTGCTTGAGGGGACCGGCGGCGGCGATCGCTACGAGGGGCCGCGCCACTTCGACGCTCACGCCTATCGAACCGAAGACCACGATGGAGTCTGGGAATTCGCCAGGGGGTGCATGCGCACCTACAAGCTCCTCGCTGCTCGCGCCGAGGCGTTCGACGCCGACCCCGACGTTCAGGAGATCCTCGCCGGAACCGTCGCGGCGAACCTCGTGGACGTGGGCGCCGGCTACAGCGCGGAGCGCGGCGACGCGCTCCGAGGCCTGGAGGTCGACGCCGAGGGTATCGGCGCGAAGGGTCTTCGGTACGAGCGGCTCGACCAGCTCATGGTGGAGCACATGATGGGAGCCCGCGGATGAGCGGTGACGGGGACCTGTTCCTTGGCGTTGACGTCGGCACACAGAGCACCAAGGCGGTGCTCGTGGACGTGGACTCCGGTGGCGTCCTGGCCCGTGCCTCCCGTTCCTATGACCTCATCCCGGGGCTCCCCTTGGGCCACGCGGAGCAACACCCGGACACCTGGACGGAGGCGGTCATCGCCACGATCCGTGAGGTGTCGCTGGGGCTCGGCCGGCGCGTATGCGGGGTCGGCGTCTCGGGACAGCAGCACGGAGCCGTCCTGCTGGGAGACGGGGACGAGGCCCTGCGACCCGCCAAGCTCTGGTGCGATACCTCGGCGGCCGAGGAGGCCGCTGCGCTCTCGGTGGAGCTCGGCCGAACGGTCCCCGCTGGCTTCACCGCACCGAAGCTGCGCTGGTCCGCCGAGCGGGAGCCGGAACTCTGGGCGCGGGTGCGGCGAGTGCTGCTGCCCCACGACTACATCAACCTCTTCCTCACCGGTGAGTTCTTCACCGAGGTGGGGGACGCCTCGGGTACGGGCTATCTCGATCCCGCCCGCGGCGCGTACGACGCGGAGGCGGTGGATAAGACCGCCCCGGGGCTCGGCGACTTCCTTCCTCCTCTCCGCCCCTGCGTGGCCCCGGCTGGGACGCTCACCGCAGCTGCCGCGTCAGCCCTTGGGCTCGAGGCCGGCATCCCGGTCTCGGCGGGAGGCGGCGACAACATGATGAGCGCCATCGGCGCTGGGGCCACGCGCCCCGGCGTCTCCGTCTGCAGCCTCGGGACCTCCGCGACCGTCTTCGCGTTCTCGTCGCGGCCTACCGTGGACCCTGGCGGTGACATCGCGAGCTTCCGTGCCTCCAGCGCTGACGAGCAAGGCGGGGCTGGACACCTGCCGCTGCTCTGCGTGATGAATTGCACCCAGCCCCTCGAGGACCTGAAGGTCTTGACCGGCAAGGGGCACGACGAGCTCACTGAACTCGCGCGGACCGCGTCGATGGGTGACGAGCTGCTCGTGCCCTTCTTCATGGGGGAGCGTGTCCCCAACCTCCCCGACGCGACCGCCTCGCTCACAGGCCTGCGCCCCGGGTCACTCTCGCCAGGGGTGCTGTACCGCGCGGCCCTCGAGGGCGTGGCCCTGAACCTTGCCTCGGGCGTCGAGCGCATGCGAGGCATGGGGATCGAGCCGGAGGAGGTTCGACTGGTGGGCGGCGCCGCCCGGAACAGCCTCTGGCAGGAGATTCTCGCCACGGCCTTCGGCGTACCCGTACGCGTGCTCGTCGAGACGGAGACCGCCGCCGTGGGCGCGGCGCTACAGGTCGCTGCGGCGGTGCGGAGAGAGCCGGTGGACCACCTTGCCCAGGCCTTCGTCGCCTATGGCGGAGCCGCGGTTCCGCCCTCGGTTGACCAGGGGACGGTGGAGCGTCTCGCGAGGCTCGGCGGCCGGCTGGCCGAGGCTATCGCTGCCCAGCGGTGATCCTGGGGGGCACTGCGGTGATCCTGAGGGCCCCAGCGGTGATTCTGAGGGCCACTGCCCTCACCTCGTCCTGGACATGGCCGCGGCCGAGGCCGGGGGATCGCAGCCCCAACGAGCGCAGCCCCAACGAGCGCGGCCCGCGCGGGAGAGTCTCCCGCGCGGGCCGCGCTTCATGTCAGGGGCTGGATCAGGGGAACTGAACCCAGACGCCGTCGGAGAAGTTCGACGTGGCGAAGCCGAGGACCGAGTCACGGTGCCAGGCCTGGAAGTGCCAGCGGTCGCCGCTCATGGCCGAGGTCATCCCTGTCGGGCTCGGGATCTGGTCGAGGTCCACGAGCGTATCGAACGCACCCGTCGGGCCGGAGAACAGGATGCCGCCGCCCACGCCGCGGCCGATGTCGCCCGCGAGGCAGAGGTTGCCCTGGCTTCCGCCAGCGTTCGGGATGAAGCCCTGGGTGAGGGAGGCGAGGAAGTAGCCGAACGCGTTTTGCGTCAGGTTGACCGCCTCGAGGTCCATGGTGCGCAGCGTCAGGTCGACGTTGGACGCGATCATCGTGGAGGTCTGGCCGCTCGAGTTGGGGACCGCGGTGCAGTAGTTCTGGATGACCAGGGTGCCACCGCCGGTGCCGGGACCCTCGGTCGGGAAGACCTGGGCGCCGGGGTTACCGGGCTTGAAGAGGCCGAGGACACCGGACTTCGCCTCGGGGGCGGCGTCGGCGGTGAACCAGTAGCTGTAGGTCGTGCCCCAGCGCAGCGCGTTGGCGTCCTGGTTGACCACGTAGCTCTGGGTGTTCCAGGTGATGTCCGTGGCGGTCACCGTCGGGGTCCAGTCCAGGTTCGTGTAGGGCTCTCCCGAGTGGTAGAGCGGGAACGACATCCCGGGGTTGGTGACGGTCACGTTCGACCCCAGCGGAACCGTAAAGCTCTCGCCGGAGAAGTCGCTGTTGTTGTTGAAGATGGCGTAGTTGTACGTCCAGGTGCCGTCGCCGTTGTCGATGACGTTGGAGCCGGCGACGAACTGACCCTCACCGGGGACGTTGATTTCCTCGATCGCGGCCGTCGGCGTGGTGGCGGACCAGGCGTAGATCGCGGGCTGCTCACGCACCGTCGCGCCGCCGATGTTGAGGCGCCAAGCGCCGTTGGTCGTCGAGCCCGGACGGCTCAGGGGAACGTACGAGACGTTGTTGAAGCCGTTGCCCGCCAGCGCGTCGTCGGGGGCGATGTACTGGGACTCGCCCCAGTACGTGGCGCTGGGGTTCAGGCTGGGGTCGATGTCGTCGTTGGCCACCTGGATCCGCTTGAACACGCGGTCGCCCGTCTGGCCTTGCTGGGCGAACGGGTAGCTGAACGCGCCGGTGAAGGCGTTGACCTGGAAGCGCGGGCCGAGACCCGACTGCGATCCGTTGAGTCCGGAGCTGTAGGGGTCGGAGCATCCGACGCCAAGGCGGGTGCCGGTGCCGGAGCTGTTGCAGTTGCAGCAGAGGCCCTGTTGGAGCGCCGTGAAGCCGTGCTTGAGCCAGCTCTGGCCGATCTGCTCGAAACGGCCGCCGTCGATGCGGTAGATGTTCTGGCCGATGACGGGGTGTTGGTTGCTGTTGGAGATCCAGAGCAGCTCGGCGTCGCCGACGTTGCAGGAGGTGGTCCCGAGGGAGTAACCAGCCATGCCGCCGGTGGCGCCGTAGTTGGAGATCCCCGGGAGGCCGCCGACGATGACGTCGGGTCCAATGGCCGGGTTGGCGCAGCCGCCACTCCCGCCGCCGCCCGCGGTGATCTCGATGGAGCCGACGCCGCTGCTGTTTCCAGAGTAAGAGCCACCCCGGATGAGGTAGGTCGAGCCGGCCATGGCCGACCAGCTGACGGTGGACTGCAGGCCGCAGGCGTCGTCGTTGCAGGTGATCTCGGTGCTACAGCTGCTGAAGACGGCGAGCACGGTGTCCCAGCTCGCGTTGCCGCACGTGGAGACCTGGTAGTCGGTCGTACTCGGGGCGGTCCAGGACCACCAGACATCGTCGCCGATGTTGCCGCAGCCGGAGGGGCCGCCGTTGGTGGCGCCGGTGTTGTCGAAGGCGAACGTCCCGAGCCCGGAGATAGGCTGGGCATTGGAGCAATCATCTGCTCCCTGAGCGGCCGCGATCCCCATCAGCGGGGCGGCGATCAGGGAGGTGGCGGCGAGGAATTTCGAGACGCGCATGTTGGATTGAACTGGAATGGAGGGAAGGAGCAGGGGGGGTCGTGACCCCTGGCGAAGCTTGGAACCGGGAAGACAGCAAGTGCCTCGCATGCCGGTGGACGGCAGCGGGTCGCGGAAGGGTCCCCCTGAGTGCTTGAATACTCTCACGCCAGTGCCCGTTGTGACTGTCTCAAATCAGGAGCCTTCGGGCCCTGAGCGCCCCGGGGGGGCTGGGGGGGGGCCCGAGGCGCCTAGAAGGGCCGCGACGCATGACCCTGGGGCAGCCGATGAGGCTTGCTGAGGGCCCCTGAGCAGTGACCGGTTCCCGATCGCGGGGTCGCGGAAGGACATGTGAGCCCCTCACGATCGCCGTCTATCCCGGCGGAGTCCGGTCTCCCACGGAGGCCGGATCTTCCACGGGCGCGGGGTCCGGCCCCAGGAGTCTGGGCCCTAGGCATCGGGCCTCTGGATCCCATGAACCGGGCCTCTGGGCCCCATGAACGCGGTACCTGCGACCTATGAACCCGGCGTATGGGGCCCTTGAGCCTGGCGTCTGGATCCCTCGAACTGGCCGTTACCCCAGGAGCCAGATCACGAGCGGCATGGTGACCGCCACCATGGCCGTCACAGCCAGGGCGCCGGCGAGGAGGAAGCGCGGCCCGACGCGGATGAGCCGCGGGACGTGGAGGGTCATGCCGATCGCCGCGAGGGCGGCTGCGAGCAGCCAGCTCCCCGATTGCTTCAGCCAGCCCCACGTGGGGCGGGTGTCCCCCGCGATGGACAGCTCGGCGTCCAGCCAGCCGCTGGCCCGGAGCGCAGAGGCCACGGCGAAGAGCCAGACGAAGTGGGGGACGCCAACGCCACCTCCCTTGCGGCGAGTCCCGCTCCTTGAGGGAACGACGAGTGCGAGGACGATCACCATCGGGACCAGCATCGCGACCCGCAGCAGCTTGTAGAGCGTCGCCCACTCCACGGCCTCAGGGCCAAAGGCCTCACCTGTGGCGATCGCTTGGGGCACGGCGTGCACGGTCAAGCCCGCGAGGGCGCCACCCGCCTGTCCCTCGATCCCCACAGCGATGGCCGCAGGCGGCAGCGCGAAGAGCATCGCCACGCCGAGGAGATTGATCACGCCGATGGCGAGCCCCAGGTCCTCCTCGTCGGCCTCGACCGTGGGCGCGACCGCCATGATCGCGCTGTTGCCGCAGATCGCGGTGCCGGCTCCCAGGAGCAGCGAGGCCCTTGGATCGAGGCCACAGAGCTTGCCGGCGAGCAGGGCCCCCGCGAAGGCCACCACGATCCCTGCGAGCACCACGAGGAGCGTTCCGCCCAGGGCGCCTCCGTCGAGCAGCGGGCCCAGGTCCATGCCGAACCCGATCAGCACGATCGCCGCCGGGATCGCGCGCTTCGAGACCGTCTTGGCTGCGCTCACCATGTGTGTCTGGATCGCCGGAACGAGGCCCAGGAGCAGCCCCATGATCAGCGCGAGCACGGAGGGCGATGGGACGAGCCGCGACTCACCAAGCAACGGGCGGACGAGGGCCGCACCGGCCGCCAGAGCGACGCACAGGAGGCCGCAGAGCAGGACGGATCGGTCAGGACCTTTGGGGGGAGGGGACATTTGAGCGCACCGTAGCGATTGACCTCATCGGGCGTCCCCTTCGGCATCCAATTCACAAAGGGCCCCTCCTGCACGGTGGCAGGGCGAGACAGCGACGCGCAGGGAGAGAGGCTCGGATCCCGCGCCTCGGAGCCCTACACTCACCGCTCACGCCCCGCACCCCGCAACCCTGTCGGCCCCACCCTGCGATGGACCCCAAGATCTACCAAGTCATCCACCTCGTCTCCGTGATCTTCCTCGTGGCGGTCACGTTCCGAGCCTTCGCCGCCCCGACCCCGGAGAGCCGGCGGTCCAACCTCATGCTGTCGGGGATCACGAGCCTCGCGGCCCTCGTCGGGGGCTTCGGGCTCATGGCCAAGATGGGGTACGCATGGGACGTCTGGGTGTTCGTCAAGATCGGCTGCTGGCTCGGTCTCTCGGCGCTGGCGGGCGTCGCCTACCGGAAGCCTGAGGCGACGAAGTCCCTGAGCTGGCTCGCATTCGCCCTCGTCGTCACCGCTGTCCTGATGGTGTACGTGGTGCGGCCCGGCGTCTAGGACCCTGTCCGCCGTCCAGCTGCCGCCACGCGGTGATGAGCGGGCGGCGACGAATCGGCTGCAATCGGGAGCCGAGCTGTTCGTTCCCTGGGAGCGCGGCGCCCGCTGTGGGCGCCGCGCTCTCGCGTTTGGCGCCACCGTCCAACGGGACGGTGATCCTGAACAGGTCATTGGAGCTGAGGCACGCCCCGAAGAACGGCGCGCCGGCATGCTCCGGTAGAGGCACGGGGGCGGTGTGGGATGGTGTTGGACAGTTCGAGAGGTGTGGGAAGTGCCGTCTGGTCTTCGGGGCGGGCCGGCTTGTCGCTCTTCTTGGCGGCCGGGGCGGCCGGGGCGGTCGGGGCGGCTGTGGTAGCAGCAACAGCCACAGCTGCGGCAGCGCACGCGCCTGCTCACTCCGAGCGTTCGGACGACCGAGGCGGGGCGAGGCGTGCGGAGCTGGGCCACCTCGAGCGTCAGCTGCGAGAACCCCGATCCGAACGCCGCCGCCGCGCGGTAGCGGGGCTGGCTCAGCTGGGCGGCGACCGGGCGGTGGCAGGGATCGTTCGGGCGCTCTCGGACCGCTCCGGGGAGGTCGCTGACGAGGCGCAACTCCAGCTGCCCGGTGTCGTCGGCGCCGCGCTCCCTGCCCTGCTCCGCAGGCACAAGGGGCTGGCGGATCGCGCCCCGCTCGTGCGCCTCCGCTGGGCAGAGCTGATCGGCCGGTGTTCGGCGCCGCTGCCGGCGAGGGAGCTCGCCTCGCTCCTGGCCGTGCGCGGCGCTGACGAGCGGCGGGCGCTCTTCTGGAGCGTGGAGCGACTGGGCCGCAGCGACCTCATCGCCGGCGATCGAGATCGCCTCATCAAGCGCGTCCTGGATGGAGTGCGGAGGGGGAGTGACACCGGCTGCCGCGCGGCGGCGCTTCAGGCCCTCGTTCACCTCGCACCTGGGCGGGCCGAGCCCTTCATCTGGCCGTGGATCGCGGATGGAGACCGCGACCTCGGCTGCTCTGCGGTGATGGCCGCCATCGAGCTGGGCGTCCCGGGCTGGGCCTCTCTCTTCGAAGCGGCCATGGAGCACGAGGACTGGGGCGTGAGGCTCCGGGCCATCGAGCTGGCGCGAGGTTCGGCCCGAGAGCTCATCGGGGCGCGGAGTCTGAAGCCTGGGGGGGCTCCCGCTGTCTCGCCGGTCGGATCTGATGCCAGGCGAGAGTCCCCTGCAGATGTCAGCGTGGAAGCCCGGTCGGCCGGAGGAGAGGAGGCGCCGGCGCTCGTCCTCAGGCTCCTGTTGGGTCGTCTGCGCGTGGAGCCACGCGTCGCGCTCCGAGCAGCTCTCGTGGGGGCCCTTCGGGAGCTGACCGGCCTGCGGCATCGCGATCACGTGGAGTCCTGGGAGGCTGCACTGCGTGCTCTCCCGCCAGGGTGGGTTCCGCCCACCGCCCCATCGACACCTGCAGGAGTGAGCCGGGGGAAGCCGCGTGGGACCGTGGCGGCGCTGGGGCGGCTGGACCCGATGAGCGAGCGTCTCGCGATCCTCATCGACTTCTCCGGGTCGCTCTGGATCGAGAACGACGAGGGCCGCTGCAAGAAGGACCGGCTCGATCCCCAGGTCAAGCAACTCCTCTCTGGCTTCAGCGTGGGAACCGAGTTCCTGCTCGTGCCCTACACCCATGAGCCGCATCCCTTCGAGTCGCGTCTTGTGGAGGCGACAGGGAGAAACGTTCGGCGGGCCGAGCGCTTCTTCGCCTCCGCGCGGATGAACGGGAGCGGGGACCTCTTCGAGGCCCTCAACCTCGCCCTCGACGCGCCCGAGGTCGACCGTGTCGTGCTCCTCACGGACGGCGCACCCTCGGGGGGGGAGCGCTGGAATATCGGGCTCATGGTGTCGCTCTTGCGAGAGCAGCTTCGGTTCCGGCCCGCGCTCCTCGACTTCGTGCTGGTGGACAGCTCTCGCAAGCTGGAGAGAGAGTGGGGGGGCCTCGCCAGGTCGACGGGCGGGCGGCTCCTCCTGCTCGCATGGTGAAGGCTCGCAGCGCCGACACCCGTGCGTGGATTCAGACCGAGAGTTGGCCTTCCCTTGCATGGGGCGCGGACTTTGCCGATCCTCGCGGGATGGTGACACCCAGCGAAGACGGCCCCACAAGGGGAGGGGATGGAGCGGGCGGCGGCGTCCCGGGTCCTGCGGATTGGGCCGAACGCTATCGGTTGGGGGAAACCCCGTGGGACCTCGGTGGTGCGCACCCCGAGCTCTCGCTGAGGCTGTCCGGGGGCTCCCTGGCACCGCCCCGAACGGGAGCCCGTGTGCTCGTCCCTGGCGCGGGACGGGGGCACGACGCGGTCGCCCTTGCGCGGCGCGGCTGGACGGTCGTCGCCCTGGACGTTGTGGGGTCGTTGGGTGAAGACCTCGGCACGGCGCTCGCGCGGCTAGGCGGGCGGTTTGTAGAGGGGGACGCCCTCGACTTCGAGGACGAGCCCTTCGACCTGATCTGGGACCACACCTTCTTCTGCGCCATCAACCCCGCGGACCGTGAGCCCTGGGGCAGACGCGCGGGCGAGCTGCTCCTTCCGGGCGGGCTCTACGCCGCGCTGGTCTTCCCCTTTGGCAAGCCCGCGTCGGAGGAGGGGCCGCCGCACGGAATGAGCAGCGACGACCTCTTGCGGGTTCTTGGAGCCCGAACGGAGGTCATCGAGGACGTGGAGGTCCAGCGGAGGGCGCCGGCCCGGCGCTGGGCCGAGCGATTCCTCCTCGCCCGCCGCCACGGGCTCGACCTCGCGTCCCCCGCCTGAGCGGCGGGGGCTGCCGCGCTAGCGTTTCTTGTCGGGGTTGAACGGTGCGCCCATCGGTTGGCTCCGCTCGCCCCGGGCAGCCACGGCGCCGTCGATGACCGTCCCAACGCAATGGGACGTGTACTCAAAGGGGTCCCCGTCGTAGAGCGCGAGGTCCCCGTCCTTGCCCACTTCCAGGCTGCCCACGCGGTCGTCCACGCCGAGGATGCGCGCCGCGTTGATGGTCACGGACCGCAGCGCCGCGTCGAAGCCGAGGCCGTGGCTCGCGGCGATGGCGGCCTCGAAGAGGATCACCCGTGTCTTCGGCACGTAGGACTCGTACCCACTCTTGATCGAGAAGGGGATACCAGCCTCCTCGATCCGTGCCGCCGTCTCGAAGGAGAGGTTGTCCGCGTCACCGGAGGCTCGTTTCATGGTTGGGTGAAGGATGATCGGGACGCCGGCTGCCTTGATCTCATCGAGCAGGAGGTAGGCCTCGCTCGCCCCGTCGAGGATCAGTCGAAAGTCAAACTCACGCCCGAGCCGGAGGGCGGACGCGATGTCCTGGGCACGGTGAGCGGTCACGATCATCGGCACCTCGCCGGAGAGGACCGCGCACATCGCCTCGAGGGCGAGGTCCCGGGGGGGGGAGCTGCCCTCGTCGGCGGCCTCTCGCTTGGTCGCGTACTCCTGGGCCTCGATCAGCTTGGAGCGGAGCATGGACATCATCTTGGCCCGGGTCCCCGGGGAAGACTTATCTGAACGCTTGGCCGCGTTGGAGAGGGTCGCGGCGACCGCGCTGAAGGGGCGCACTGCGGCGTCGTCCGCTGTGGTGGGGATGGTCTTGACGATGAAGAGCTGGCCGGGGACCAGCTCCCGGGGAGCGTGCCCCGTCTGGACCGTCGTCACGCCGAAGCTGCAGACCCAGTTCACGAGGGCCTCGCGCGGGTTGTAGGCATCGAGGGCCCTCAGCTCTGGCTGGACCGGCGAAGAATCCTCGTGCTGCTCCTGGTCCCCCTTCTTTCGGTTGTAGTACCCGGCCACGCCGACGACCGAGCGGGCGTCCACAAGCCCGGGGGTCACCACCGCGGCGCTGAGGACCTCGAAGCCGGCGGGGATCTGCACGACGTCCGCGGGACCGATCTCGGCGATCTTACCGTCACGGATGAGCACGACACCGTCCTTCAACGGCGGCCCCGCCATCGTGTGGATGACGTCGCCTCGGACGGCCACCTGGGCAGGCGCGAGGGGGGCGAAGAGCGCGAGGGCGCCGAGGGTGAAGGTGAGGAGTCGTCCCATCAGTCTTGGTCTCCCTGGTTGTCGTCGCCGAAGCAGCAGAAGTAAGGGTCTTGCTCCTGGGTGGCGCCGTAGCCGCCCTCGGCAACGAGTCGGTCCTCTGGATCGGCGCGATCGAAGCGGCGCTCGCCCTCGACCCAGGTCTCAAGGATCTTGGTGTAGACGCTGAAGGGATCGCCGTCGAGGATCGCGAAGTCCGCGTCCTTACCGGGTGTCAACGAGCCTGTGCGGTCCTGGAGGTCCATCATCTCGGCGCCCGAGAGCGTCAGGGCTCGGAGGGCGCCCTCGCGGGTCATGCCAGCGCGCACGGCGAGGGCCGCGCTGCGGAGGAAGAGCCGCGAGTCGGTGATGCCGTCGTCGGTGTGAAAGGCCACGTTGACGCCGGCGCGCTCCAGCACGCCGCCCGTCCGGAAGGCCACGTCGATGGCCTCGAGCTTCCCGCCCGGGCTGTCGATCACGATGACCGAGCAGGGGGCGCCCGCCGCCGCGATCTCGTCGGCGACCTTCCAGGCCTCACTCACGTGGTGCAGCACGACCCGGAAATTGAACTCCTTGGAGAGTCGAAGGACCGTGATGATGTCGTCGTGACGGTGGGTGTGGTGGTGGACGATCCGCTTGCCGGAGAGCACCTCGCCCAGGGCCTCAAGCCCGATGTGACGGTTGGGCATCTTCTCGGGATCACCGTCGGCGGCCTCGATCTTCTGTGCGTACTCCTGGGCCGCGATGAACTGCTTTCGCACGAGGGCAGCGGACCGGCCGCGGGTGCCGGGGAAGGTCCCACCGCGCATGGAGTTGGTCCCGTTGGCCATCTTCATTCCGCCCATGGGCTCGCCGTCTGCGTCGAGGATGAACATGTCCTCGATGGTGTTCGCCGGGCGGAGCTTCAGGTAAGCGGTCTGCCCGCTGAGGAGGTGCCCAGAGCCGGGCATGCAGTTCAGGGTGGTGAGCCCTCCTGCGAGCGCCCGCCGGTAGCCGGAGTCCCTCACGTTGAGGGAGTCGGACACGCGCACGTCCGGCTGGATGGGGCCGGATCCGTCCGCGCCGGCCGTGCCGCCCAGGTGGCTGTGGGTACAGATCAACCCGGGAATGATGGTCTTGCCGCTGGCGTCGATGATCGTCGCTCCGGCGGGCGGCGCCGTCTCACCGGTCGGTCCGACCGCCACGATCTTGGAGCCGACCACGACGAGGGTCCCGTCCTCGATGGGGGGGCCGTCCACGGTGTGGATACGAGCGCCGACGAACGCCGTGGGCGGCGGATCCTCGGGCAGCGGGAGCGCGGAGAGCGCGGAGATGACGAGGGCGAAGATCATGGGGGCTCCGGGTCGGGGCGATGTCCCCTGATCATAGGAGAGAGCCCGTCCTCACCGCGCCCTCTAGTCCCGCGGTCGACGGGCGACCACGAACTGGAATCTTCCGTACCTGCCCGCCAGGCCAGGCAGCGCTCCCACGGCACCAAGAACGCCCGCGGCGGCGCGCAGCAGCCTCCCGAGGCCTCCCTTCATGTTCCGGGTCCGGAACTCGATCTCCTCGGGGGCGGGGACGGGCTGCGACGCTGAACGGCCGACCTCTGTGAGCCCTGCGCTCGCGAGCCACCCGCTGACCTGTTGGGGCGCGAGGGGCTCAAAGGGCCCGATGTTGGGGTCGGGGGCCAGGACGTACTCCACGCCCTTCGGACCGCGCCCGCGCGCCCGGAGGCGCTCGGTCCAGCGGTGAAACGAGCGGCTGGACACGAACCCGATCAGGAGCTTGCCTCCTGGCTTCAACCAGCTCGCCATGTCCTGGATCAGCGCGGCCCGTTGATCGCTGCGGACCCCCTCGAGGCGGAAGAGGCAGGAGACCACGTCGTACGAGCCAGCGGGCGGCAGGTCCGCGCCGTCGACGGCCTCGGGCCAGGCCAGGGCCGCCCCGCGGGGGCTCACCCTGCCGGCGCAGAACTCGGCCACCTCCATGGAGCGCTCGGCGACGTCGAGGCGGAAGCCCTTGCGGAGAGACGCCAGCCGCGCGGTGAGGATCCCGGTGCACGGCAGCACGTCCAGCCATCGGCCGCGCGTGTCGTCCGCGTCGGCCGCGGCGGGGACGGGGCGCTCGACGCCCTCGGGGAGGAGCGTGTCCAGGGCTTCGCCGACCGCCCGTTGCTCCCACGCGCGCGGCTTGTTGTGGCGCAGGCCATTGAGGACCCTGGCGCGCTGGTAGGTGGCGAGGAGGTCCGGCGCCCAGTCGTCGGGGCGGACGGACGAGGGGATGACGCGCCCGGCGTAGTGGTCACGGTGGGTGACCTGGTCGAGGGGACGCCGCTTCGGGCCGCGGCGGGGCGTCACCTTGGGATGGCCGAGGGCAAGCACGGCGATGACCATGCGGTCATAGGGGAGGCCGACCACCTCGCGCACCTCCTCGGCGCCGCCGGTCTGCGTGATCCAGAAGGTCCCGAGGCCCAGCGCGTGGGCCGCGAGGCTCATGTTCTGGATGAGCGCCGACGCGGACTGGATGTTGGCCCAGGCCTCCTCCGAGAAGTCCCGCCCGTAGCTGATGACGATGTTCACCGGGGCGTTGGCCATCTGGGTGGACAGCCCCGCGAGCGTCGCGTTCACGGCCGGGTCCGTGACGGCGACGAGGTCCCACATCTGATAGTTGCAGGAGCTGGGCGCCCAGATGCCCGCGTGCATGATCTGGTCCACCAGCTCGGGATCCACCGGCTGGTCCGTGAACTTCCGGATGGAGCGCCTCCCGTAGAGCACGTCCCAGAAGTCCGCCGGGGGGAGCTGGGCCAGGGGCCGCTGGGTCCCGTCGTCCGCCGCGGACGCGTCGAAGGTCGGGTTCCCCTCCGGCGCGTCGGGGATGCCGTCGCCGGCTCCAGAGGCCGGTTCTCGCCCGGCGCTATTCGCCCCCTGGACAGCATTCTCCCCTCGGGCAGGGGAGCCCTGGGATATTTCGTCGCCTTCGGAGTCGCGCGGCATCATGGGATTGCCGAAGTCTACGTCCAAGGCCATGCCGAATTCCTCCCCCGCTCGGATCCTCCTCTCGCTCCTCCTCCTGGCGGCCGCCCTCACGGGGGGCTGCGGCCCTCGCTATTCGGGGGTGATCGCTTCGGCCTTCGACCGGAACGCCCGGCGGCAGCCCCCCGCGGAGCCGCGCCTCGAGCGCGAGGTGCAGGGGCAGCAGGTCTCGGGAGAGCCGCTCGAGGAGCGGAGCTACATGCGCATGCCAGACGGCGGGCGCCCGAACCACGGTCGCCACTCCACGTGGTATCCCGACGGCGCCCCCCGCTCCGTGCGCTCTTACCACCTCGGAGAGCCGGTCGGCGCCTGGTGGTCGTGGTGGCAGAACGGGGCCCTGCGCTCTGCGACGGCCTTTGATCCCGAGCGGTCGACCCGGATGACGTGGTGGCACGCCAACGGGTTCGTCTCCTCGGAGGGCATGGCGCGGGAAGGGGTACGCACCGGTCCATGGATCGCCTGGCACGAGAACGGCTGCCTCGCGAGCGAGGGCGACTACGCCGGCGGCCAACGCTCCGGCGAGTGGGTGCTCTACGACGAGGACGGCGCCTGGTCCGAGCGCGGTCGATACATCAACGGCAAGCGGGTCGGAAAGTGGGAGTATGCGTCCCGGCCCGGCTTCTGAGTCGTCGCCGCTTCCTGCCCGTCGTCCTGATCGCTGATCCGTCGGGCCCGCCCCTGATTCGTCGGCGCCGCTTCCCGAGCGTCCATCGCGCGCCACCCTCGAGCCCGCTCTGGCGTCGGGACCGCCGGGCGCTCGCGGCGCCCTGCGGGGGGCGATTTCCTGGAGGGCTCACCTCAGGGGCGCGCGGTCGGCCGGAAGCGACGCAGAGCGCCCTCGATAGCCGCGCCGGTCCAGCCGCGCCGCTCGAGACTGGCGCGCAGGCGCAGGTGTTCCCGGCGGTCGACGGCCTCCCGCCTCCGCGCCCGCGCCTTCGTCCTGAAGAAGCGCCGCGTGCCCACGGTGCCGAGGGCAGCGTGGGCGGCCATGTTCGGGCCGTCCGAACCGCTCGTGACGAGGGCGCGCAGCTGCCGTTGGCGCTCCTCGGTCTGGTGGCCGAGCTGGGTGATCCGCAGGGTCATGGGGGAGGGGGTGATCGTTGGGAAGCCGGCGCGCTCCACCGTGACGCCCCACGCCGCGAGCTTGGCCTCGAGGTTGGCGCGCAGGGCCTCGTCAAGGCCCACGCCGGACCTAAGCTGATCGAGCGAGGCCGCGCGCAGGACCTCCTGGACCCCGAGGGTCAGCATCTGGGTCATTCCGCGCACGAGGTCCTCGACCTGGATGAGCGCCTTTCGGATGTCGACGATCCGGTAGACGATGTTCGCGTCCGCCACGAAGACGTGCCCCGAAGGGATCGCGACGCGCTGCGCTGGGAGGTCCAGAGTGCGGGACCGGGTCGGGACGCGACGGGCCTGTTGCAGGAACGGGATCATCGGGTGGAAGCCCGGCTCCAGGACCTGGCGCGGGCAACCGCTCAGGAACGGCACCTTGCGGATCAGGGGCAGGGCGGGTCGGAGCCAGCGCGGGACCTGCCGGTCCACCCGGCCGGCGGTGTAGATCAGGCCGGTGTTCCCGCTCTTCACCGTCACGCCGCTCGCGCGCACGATCGCGAGGACCACGGCGCCGATGTAGTAGAGCGCGTCCGGGGAGATCGACGGGAACTGGAACACGCCGCTTTCAGGAGGGCTCCTCGCCCTCCGCCGTGCCCTCTTCGCCTTCGAACGGGTCCTCGCCGTTCTCGGGGTGGTTCTGCTTGCGGCGTTGCTCACGGCGCAGCTTCTCGCTCTCGTCCTCGGTCAGCTGGTCCTCGACGGCCTCGACGACGAGCGCACGCGCGGCCTTGCTGGGTCGTTGGAGCGGCCCGGGGTCTTCGGGGTGGACCGACACCACCGCGCCGGAGACAAGGGCGACGGCGGCCTCCTCCGTGAGCCCGTGCTCCCGGAGGTCGCCGTAGAGCCGCCGCTTCTCGCGGGTCAGCAGCTCCAGCTGCGTGATCTCCAGGGTGGTGGGAGACGGAGAGATGTTCGAGAAGCCAAACTTGAGGATTCGCACGCCCCACTGATCCTCGACGGGCTCGAGCTCTGAGCGGATGGCGTCGCACATGGCGTCGACGTCGGTCACAGACTCGCGGGTTTGGCGCGCGACCACGGACTGGACCGCGATGACGACGCGGTTCTGGAGGCCGGTGACGAGGTCGTCGATCTCGATCAACGCCTTGCGGAGGTTGACGATCTGGTACACGACCTTCGCGTCCACTTCATAGACGAGATCGTCGTCCAGCTGGATCACCTGCGGCTCGAGGTCGAGCGTGGTGTGCTTGGTCTCCTCGGTCCGGAACGTCTGGATGATGGGCCACTTGAAGTGGATGCCGGGACCGACGACTTCTCGCGCGCGACCGAGGGTGAAGCGGAGCGCGTGCTGGCCGTCGTAGACGACGACGAAGAGGCCGGTGAGAGCGCCGAGGAGATTGAGGGACATGGTGTTGGTTGCAGTAGGCGGCGTTGAGACCCAGACGCTATCGGATCATCGGGCAGGCGAGTAGCCTGCCCCGCTAGCAATGGAACAGCCCCCCGAGCATCAAGACTCCGAGCCTCCTGGCCGCGCGAGCGCGTCCGAGCCGCTGCAGATTCCAAGGGGCCCCAGGGGAGATGAGCCTTCCGGGCCCATGCTTCGCGCGCGCCACGAGCTGGCGGAGCGGGCGGCCGGGGTGGCTCTACCTCACCTGGGGGGCGTGCCAGTGCCCCCGGAGGCCGCCCGCGGCAACATCGAGAACATGGTGGGCTGGGCCCAGGTGCCGGTGGGCCTCGCCGGCCCGCTGCTCCTGGATGGGACGCACGGAGCGAGGGAGGTCCTCGTGCCTCTCGCGACGACCGAGGGGGCGCTCGTGGCCTCGACCTCGCGGGGCATGGGTCTGGTGCGGGAAAGCGGCGGGGTCCGTGCCCGGGTGGTCCGCGACGAGCTCTCTCAGCATCCAGTGCTCGTCTACGCGGGCATCGAGGCCGCGCTGGCGGCCGCCCGCGTGGCCAGCGAGAGCCTCGTCCGATTCCAGGGCCTGGTGGCCTCGATCACCACCCACGGGAGCCTGATCCGCGTCGAGCCCGAGGTCCTGGGTCGCAGGCTCGTGCTTCGGCTGCTCTTCACGACAGGTGACGCGATCGGCATCAACATGGCCGCCCATGGGGCCGAGCTGTGCTGCGCGGACCTCGCCGGGCGCACCGGTGCGGTGGAACGGCACGTTCACGGGCAGGACGTGGAGAAGCGCGCCAATGCCCGGGCGTTGGTGGAGGGTCGCGGTCGGAGCGTGGTGGCCGAGGCGACCGTGAGCCGTACGCTGCTCGGCGAGAAGGCGCGGACCACGCCGGAGGCCATGGTCCGGGTGATGCGAACCTACGCGGCGGGCTTCGCTCACCTCGGGACCCAGAACTGGACGATCCAATCGGCCAACACCCTGGCGGCCCTCTTCCTCGCCTGCGGGCAGGACGTCGCCTACATCACGGAGTGCGCCACAGGCCTCCTCGACCTCGATGTCACCGACGGGGGGGACCTCCACGCGACCCTGACCCTGCCGAGCCTGCTCCTGGGGTCTGTGGGCGGGGGGAGCGGTCAGGGCACGGCGCTGGAGGCCCTCCAGATCATGGGCTGTGCCGGGTCGGGGAAGGTCACGACCCTCGCTGAGATCGCTGCGGGGACGGTCCTCACGGGCGATCTGTCCCTCCTCGCGGCCTTCGCGAGCCACGAATTCGTGGCGGCCCACGAGGCCTTGGGCCGAAACCGCCCCCAGAGCTAGGCCCTTTCAGGTCGGTTCGGCGGGCTGCGCCTCGGCGTGGCCCTCACCGAGAGGAGTCTCCAGGGAGGGCGTTCGCTGCTTGACGGTGGGCCCCACATGCCTACCCTCTTACGCTCAATCTCGGATTTCTGACGTCGAGAGGAAGAGCCTGGACCCGGCCATCGGCCGCGCCCCTTTCCCCCCCGCGTCGAAACCCATCACCGTCGCTAACCGACAGAGCCGCCAGGCTCCAAGGACCGCGTCTCCCCAACTAAGCGTCTCCAGACCCGAGTGCGTCTCTGCGCTCCCTGTACTTCCGATGAGCACCACCGTGGAGAAGAAGAACGTCTCCCCGCGTCAATTCGCGGCCAAGAAGAACGACCCCTCGTTGAAGCGCAACATCGGGATCATGGCCCACATCGACGCCGGGAAGACCACCGTCACCGAGCGCGTCCTGTTCCTTACCGGGATGGTCCACAAGACCGGCGAAGTCCACGACGGCGACGCCACGATGGACTTCCTCGAAGAGGAGCAGAAGCGAGGCATCACCATCCAGTCGGCGGCGACCACCTGCGAGTGGAACAACCACCTCATCAACATCATCGACACGCCGGGACACGTCGACTTCACCGTCGAGGTGGAGCGCTCGCTCCGCGTCCTCGACGGCGCGGTCGCGGTGTTCGATGGCAAGCAGGGTGTTGAGGCGCAGTCGGAGACCGTCTGGCGCCAGGCCGACCGCTACGGCGTCCCCCGGATCTGCTTCATCAACAAGATGGACAAGGTCGGCGCGAACTTCGAGTTCAGCGTCGGCACCATCCGCGACCGCCTCGGCGCCAACCCGGTCCCGATCCAGCTTCCGATCGGCGCCGAGAAGGAGTTCGCTGGCTTCGTCGACCTGATCCGCATGAAGTACGTCGAGTTCATCGACGACTCCACGGACGGCGGGCGTTCCTACATGGAGGGAGAAATCCCCGAGGAGCACAAGGATGCCGCCGAGGCCGCGCGCCACAACCTCGTTGAGGCCGCTGCGACGGGCGACGACGAGCTGATGAACAAGTACCTCGAGGGCGAAGAGCTCACCGAGGACGAGATCATCAGGGGCCTGCGGGCCGAGACCCTCGCCATGAACTGCGTGCCGGTCCTCGCTGGCTCCGCTCTCAAGGACAAGGGCGTCCGCTTCGTCCTCGACGCGGCCATCGACTTCCTCCCCGCGCCGGCCGAGCTCGGCGACGTCGAGGGCACCCTGCCCCGCAAGGAAGAGAAGGTCACCCGTAAGCCCACGACGGACGACTACGTGTCCGTGATGGCGTTCAAGACGGTCGCGGAGCCCACGGGCGACATGACCTTCGTCCGCGTCTACTCGGGCACGCTCGAGAAGGGCTCCAAGCTGCAGAACCCGCGGACGGGCAAGACGGAGCGCATCGGTCGCCTCGTTCGCGTTCACGCCAACAAGCGCGAGGCCGTCGACTCGGTCCCTGCGGGCGACATTGCGGCCATCATCGGTCTCAAGAACACCGTGACCGGCGACACGCTCTGTGACGACGATCACCCGATCCAGCTGATGAAGATGACCTTCCCCGAGTCGGTCATCTCCATGTCGCTGGAGCCCGAGAAGGCCACCGACCGCGACAAGCTGGGCGAGATCATCGGCCGGATGATGCGTGAGGATCCGACCTTCAAGGCCTTCACCAACGAGGCCACCGGCGACCTGATCATCTCCGGGATGGGCGAGCTCCACCTGGAGATCATGGTCAACCGGATCAAGAACGACCACAAGTGCGACGTGCGCACCGGCCGTCCGAAGGTCGCGTTCAAGCAGCGCATCAAGAAGCAGATCGATACCCAGGCCCGCCACATCCGCCAGTCGGGTGGTTCCGGTCAGTACGCCGTCATCAGCGTCGTCATCGAGTACGACCCCGAGGTCAGCGGCTTCGAGTTCGTCGATGGCATCAAGGGTGGCGCGGTCCCGCGCGAGTACATCCCGAGCGTCGCGAGCGCTCTCGAAGAGATGTTCACCACGGGCGGCAACACGGGCATCCCCTTCGTCAGCACGAAGGCGCGCCTCTACGACGGCAAGAGCCACGACGTTGACTCGAGCGAGATGGCGTTCCGCGCCGCTGGCAACCTGGCCTTCCGCCAGTCGATCGAGAACAACACCGTGCTCCTCGAGCCGATCATGAAGGTCGAGGTCAGCGTCCCCGAGGAGTTCGTTGGCTCGGTCGTCGGCGACCTCAACTCGCGCCGCGGCGAGATCGCGGAGATCGAGCACCAGGGCGACATCCGCCTCGTGCACGCCATGGTCCCGATCGCCGAGATGTTCGCCTACTCGTCGGCGCTCCGGGGCTCGACCCAGGGTCGCGGCCAGTTCTCCATGGAGCTCTCCGAGTACCGTGACGTCCCGGCCGGCATCGCCGCCAAGCTGATGGGGGAGTGATCCCCGCCGGCTGATCCGGGGTCTCACCGCCCTGGACTCCGAGAGCCCCCTGTTCGCCAAGCGGACAGGGGGCTCTCTCGGTGTCAGGGACGCGCCTCAGGTCAGGTCGAGGGGGGAGTCCTCGTCGCCGAATTCGTCCAGGCGCAGGCCTGCGGCCCGGAGGGTGGCGAGGTGCAGTCGCTCCAGGGGGGTCTCGTGACGGTGACGCAGCAGGCGGCCGCCGCGCACGCTCCCGCCCGCGCCGCCGGCGATAAGGATGGGGAGGTCTCGCTCGCCGTGCTCGTGTCCGTCGGCGATCGAGGACCCGTACATCACCATCGATTGATCGAGGAGCGAGCCCCCGGTCTCGGGCAAGGAGGCGAGGCGATCCAGGAAGCGTGCGACCCGCTCGTGGTGCCAGGTCACGACCGCGTCGTACATCTCGCGCTTGGAGCCGCGAGAACTCCAGCTCGTGACCCCGTCGTCGTCCTCGGTCTTGCCGGAGGTGTCCTTCCAGTGGGAGAGGGCGTGCCAGGTCCCTCGGACTCCAGGGACGAAGGTGCAGTAGCGGTTGGATTGGCCGTGGTCGAGCATGACCGACGCGCAGCGGGAGGCGCCAGACCAGAGGGCGAGTGCGACCAGGTCCAGGAGCAGGTCGAGGTACTCGCCGTGGTCCTCGGGGACCGCCTCGATCGGGCGCTCAGGATCGAAGGGGAGCCCGAGCTCGGAGGCTCTGGCGAGCCGGCGGGCGGTCGCCTCATCCTGGACGAAGGCGATGCGGCGCTCCAGGGTGCGTATGGCGTCGAGGTAGGCGTCGAGCTGCCGTCGATCCGACTGGGACACGCGCCGCTGCAGCGCGCGGACCTGGTCCTTGAGGTCATCCAGCAGGCTCGTGTCCGCGGATGGACCGCCCCCAAAGAGCTGCTGAAACACGGCCCGCGGGTCCGTCTCACGGAAGACGGGCCGGCCGGGTGCCGCCCACGACATCGTGTTGCGGGGGACATCGGCGGCGAAGAACCCCTCGCCCCTGGCGCTGATGGTCAGGGCGGGGACGACGTGCTCGTCGGCGACCTCGCGGGCGATCACCTGGTCGATGCTCGGGCCGTGGGCGTTGAGCTCCCGGTGCTCCCAATCTGCTCCGGTGAGCCAGGTCGCGGTTCCTGCTCCATGCCCGTTGCCTCGGGGGGTGAACATCTTCTGGGGGATCACGATGCTCTCACGGTGCCGCTCCAGGGGCGCCATGGTCTTGTTCAGTCGGCGGAGCCTCCCGTCGCGATCGGCGCTGGGCTGCCAGGACCCGTCGGCGACTCCGTTGGGGAAGTAGAGCCACGCGGCGCGGACGGGCGGAGCGCTCTCCCTGGGCGCGAGGGCCTCGAGATAGGGCGCGACGATAGTGGCGCAGGCCCCGCGAAGGAAGGCGCGCCGCGCGACGGGGCGTCGGAGAGGGGAGGTCATCGGATCGTCACCCTCGTGAACGGGCGGCAGGTGATCAAGGCCTCCATGAGAGCGCCGAAGCCGCGTTCGCTGAGGACCGCGCCGAGCTCGACGATGGTGCGCTCGTCGGACCACTCCAGCGGGCGCCCGAGCGCGTAGCGCAGGAGCCGCCGGGCGATCTCGCGGGACAGCTCGCCGCGCCGGTGCGCGAGGATGGCGCGCGAGAGCGCCTCCGGCCCCTTGAACGCCGGCCCTCCCGGGAGCACTCCGCGCTCGTCCACCCGCTGGCCAAGGTCGTCGTGGCCGCGGCGGCGGCCGAAGCGATCGAAGCCGTCGAGCGCGAACCCCAGCGGGTCGATGCGGTCGTGGCAGGAGGCGCAGGCAGGCGAGGCCCTGTGCAGCTCGAGGATGGCCCTGGCGCCGCCCTCCTCGGCGGCCTCAAGGGTCGCCTCCTCGATCTCGCTGGCGCCCGGCGGAGGCGGCGGCGGGGGCGTCCCGAGCAGGTCGTCGAGGATCCAGGCGCCGCGCAGGACCGGGCTCGTGCGATCGGGGTAGGAGGTCGCGGCGAGCACAGCTGCCTTGCCGAAGAGGCCGGCGCGCCGCTCCGGGGCCTCGGTCCGTGCGACCCCGACCCCGGCGGCCTCGACCCCGTAGAAGCGCGCGAGCTCCTCCGTGAGGAACGTCTCGCGCCCGAGGAGCAGGTCGTCTAGGGGGGCGCCCTCGCGCAGGAGCATGAGGAAGAACCGCGCCACCTCGTCGCGCATGTCCGCCATGAGCGAGTCGGTCATGGAGGGGTTGTCGATGGGGTCCGGCTTGAGCTCCCGTCCGACGCGTCGAGTCCCGAGCCACTGGCCCGCGAAGCTCCGTGCGAAGCGCAGGGCGCGGGGATCCGCAAGCAAGCGCGTCGCCTCGGCTGCGAAGACCTCGGGGTCCGCGAGCGTGCCGGCGTCGGCGAGGTCCAGGAGGCGATCGTCCGGCGGGGCGCACCAGAACAGGAACGAGAGCCGGCTCGCGAGCCCGTGGGGGCTCACCGCTCGCTCCGGCTCGATGGCGCCGTGCGGCTTGCGCTCCTGGCCCCCTGCTCTGTCCCCCTCGGGCGGCAGGTCCTCCAGCCGTAGCTGGAAGTGCGGGGAGGACAGGATGGCGATCAGCGTGTCGCGCAGGGCGCCCTCGGGCGAAGCACCCGACGCGAGCCGCTCGGCCTTGAGCCGAGCGTAGCGCTCCAGCTCCTCTGCCGTGGGGGGGCGCCGGAAGGCGCGCCGGAGGAGGGCGGGGAGGACGGGGAGGGACCGTCCCGCGGCGAGGGAGCCGTCGGGGATGGCCGCGTCGACGGCCACGCGCACGGCAATGTCCGCTCGCTGCAGCCACTGGCCGTGGATGAAGAGCGTCGCGCCGTTGGTGTCGAAGCTGTTCTCTGCGACCAGCTCCGGCGGCATGAGGGCCGCAACGTCCAGATCGACGGCGAGGAGGTCCTGGAGGGCGTGGGCAAGCTCGTCCCGGGTGAGGCGCCGGGCGGGCTCTTCACCGGCCGCGCCGCCGCGCGCGAAGGCCTCGCGCTCGACCGCGTCCAGGAAGGAGAGGGCGGCCCGGCGATCCTCCTCATCGAGGCCGCCGCCGCGGCCCGTGCGCATGGGCGGCGGCATGGCGTCGGACTCGATCATGGCCCGTACCCGGCGCCAATCGAAGAGGTCCTCGGCGACCTGTTCCGAGGCGACGAGGCGGCCGATGTCGAAGCCGGCCTCGGCTTCGGGCCCGTCGTGGCACTCCACGCACAGCAGCTCGATGACCTCCTTGTCCGCCACGCCAGAGTGCTCGCTCGATGCGGCCGGACCGCAGGCGGCGGGCTCGCAGGAGGTTCGGGGCCGCGCGGCGGCGCTCGCGCTCATCCACCCGGCGATGATCGGGACGAGCATCAGCCCCGCGCAGCGTGTCATGGTGACGGCGTCTCGGCTCCTCATGGTCTGCGGGTCGGGCTCCTGTGGTGGGACCCTGTGGTGGGACCCTTGATGGGACGCTGTGGTGGGACCTTTGATGGGACGCTGCGATGGGACCCTGTGGACCCTACTCCGGCGATCTGGGGGGGATACCACCGACGGTGACGAACTGCGCAGCGGGGCGGCGGCGCCGTCCCAAGGGGGGGCCCGCCGAGGGGAAACGCTTAGCCCTCAGCGACCGTATCCGCCGCGACCGTATCCGCCGCGGGGGTGACCTCAGCGGAGGGGCGCGCGGAGAGGGCCCGCCCGAGGACGCAGAGCTCGGCGCTCACCGTCTCGCCCTTGCGGTACCGCTCCAACAAGGCCCTGGAGTGTCGGGCGAGCTCCCTGCGGACCTCGCGACGCCGACCGCGGACCCGGGCGATCGACATCTGGTCGTAGCCCGTCGTCTGGTGTCGCAGCCAGGCGATGGTCGCGGCCTCTGCCCGCCGGTCCACCGCGATGCGCTGTGTCCGCGCCACGGTCCCGCTCCCCACGGGCACGGCGTGACGTGTGATGGCGGCGGCCACCTTCGCCGCCAGGGCTTTGTGGGCGGGCGCGAAGTCGAGGAACACGAGGACCTCGGCGAGGAACTCCTCTTCGTAGGCCGCCTGCTCCCGGGCACGGCGGGCACGGCCGGCGTCCAGCCGCCGCTGGTAGGCGGGGTCGGCGCGCTCTCGCTCGAGGTCGCCCTGCACCCTCTCGATCGTGGCCGGCGGCGCCCACACACCCAGGCTGATCCGCCGTCGCCCCTTGCGTGTGCTCATGACGCGGTGGTCGCCGGCGGCCTTGACCCGGCGCGTGGCGGCTGGATCGCCCGGCGCGAGCAGCACCCAGCCCGTCGGGATCTCGGCCGGGTGGCCGTCGGGACCCTCGACCCGGCGCTCGGAATCCTCGGTCGCGCGCTCCTTACTCGTGCCCATGGGACGAGGGTGTAGCGGAAGCCGCCGGTGGTTTCGAGGGATCGTCCTTCGTTCTGCCAGGAGCCTCGTGCCATCAGGCAGCCCCAAACGTGCCGCTCATTGTTCCGGGAGCGCGGCGTTCCCGCGCGTCCGGGGTAGACTCTTCGACATGACGACCACGGCCAAGAGACGCTGGAGCCGAGAGCTTGATTCCGAGGTGGACGGTATTGCCTTCGTCTCGACCGGTCCCGTGCTCCTTCATGGCTACGACCCGCCGGCGGGCGGCAAGTGGATGGACGATGTCATCCCGGGCAAGCTCGGCGCCTTCGACCGGAGCACCGGCGAGCGGCTGTGGATCGCCCCCTGCGAGGTCGGCTACGGGCGCGGCTTTGGCGCGGGCTTGGGCCAGAAGGGGCAGGTGATCGTCCTCGGGCCGAGCCAGGGTGGGCACAGGATGGTGCGCATGGCGATGGCCGACGGCGAGCTCCTCGAATCGAATGACATCGAGCCCTTCGATGACGCTGTCGTTCACTCTGAGGTGGTCGTCTGCGCCAACGCCCGTTCGGTCTGGGGCCTCGATACGCTCGACCTCCAGGAGAGCTGGCGGTACGGCCGGGAGGGGGAGCGGTACCACGGACTCGCGCTGTGCGGAGCTTATGTCTACGCGACCGTCTCGAGCACCGAGTCGGGCAAGTACGGGGTCGTGCGGCTCAACGCGAAGACCGGGAACTTCGAGGGCTATCTGCTCCAGCCGGTCATGCCACTCATCCGCGGGATCGCGGCCGCGGGAGCCGCCGTGGCCATCGTGACCTGCGAGCTGGAGTTCCTGCTCGACGACGACAACCGCATGAACTTCATGCTGCAGCTGGCCTCCCATCCGGACGAGGGGCCCCGCGATACGTTGAGCATTGCGGCGCTGCGGGCGGACGCCTCGGCGGGGGAGGAGCCTCTCTGGTATCGCATCCTCGAGACGCGCCCAGTGGATGATCTTCCCGAGATCTCGGTGACGGCGGACAGCGCGAAGTTCTATCTGGAGCGGCAGGCCCACCTCGAAGCGGTGGACGGCCTCTCGGGGCGGACCCTCGGGAGTTGGACCGTGCCAGGGCTGGACGAGAAGGTCGCGTTTCAGGTCGTGGACGGCGCAGGGGTGCTCGCGGAGGAGACGCGGGTCTCGGTCTTCGAGTTGCCCGCCTGAGCGGGTTTCCACTTAGGGCGGACGCCGCCGCAGGGGGGGGGCCGACAGGCAATTCGCACGCGGCGGCGCCTGCAGGCCCCATGCGCTCCCGGGTTTGTGATATCTCTTCCTTCACACGGGGTCCTTCAAGGGGCCCGGTGACCCGAGCGAGCGACCGCGCATGGGGCTTCAACGAGCCTCGCGGGTCGAGCGCTGCCATTTTCCGAGAGCGGCCCGCACGCCCCCAAGCCGGGCCGCCCAGCCTGCGCGATCACGGTCTCACCGAATCGCTGCCAGCCCCCCAAGTCGCGTGACAGCACAACCGATTCTCGAGGCTCTCGCCAAGGAGTTCTCGACCGACGTCCCGTCCATTCAAGCCACCTTCGAGATGCTAGACGCCGGCCTCTCGGCGCCCTTCATCGGGAAGTTCCGCCGGGCTCGCACTGGCGCGATGTCCGAGGTCCACGTTCGGCGCCTCTCGCTACGGCGTGAGGAGCTTGTCGAGCTCGACAGGCGCCGCGGGACGGTCCTGCGCGCCATCGAGCGCGTCGAAGGGATCTCGCCGAAGGCCATCGAGGAGGTGGCGATCTGCATGGATCGCTTCCAACTTGAGGACCTCTACGTCCCGCACCGTCGCCCGGAGCCGGAGGTGCAGCTCGCCATGGACCGCGGCCTGGGCGGGCTCGCTGACCTGCTTGTGGCGCCGACTCCCAAGTCGGAACGGCCGGCCTCCGAGAAGCCGTCGAGGACCAAGGGAAAGGGGCAGAGCGAGGACGCTTCCGCGGACTCGGCCGCCGCGGGTCCTGAAGTTGACGCGCCCGCCGCTGAGCCCGAGTCGCCCGCCGCTGAGCCCGAGTCTCCCGCCGAGGCTGGATCGCCTGTCGAACACAGCGCCGAGCCGGGCACCGACGGCGCGGCCGAGGCACCTGAGCCGGGAGATTCTGCGAGCATCGAGATCGGGCAGGATGACGAGCGTCCCCCGACGGTGGGACACGACGCCAAGCTAGGGGGCGACGCTCCCGAAGGGGCCGAGCCGGAGGGGGCGGGTCCCGACGAGCCCGCCGCAGAAGAGACCCCTGCTCCGGAGGCCTCTGCTCCGGAGGCCTCTACCGAGGACGCTCCGGCAGAAGAGGCTCCGGCAGCAGAAGCTCCCGCAGCAGAAGCTCCCGCAGCAGAAGCCCCGGCAGCAGAAGCCCCGGCAGCAGAAGCTCCGGCGGCTGACGAAGCTGCCGCAGAAGAGCCCGCGCCCTCGACGCAGGAGGAGGCGCCGGAGCCCACCACTGCGGCGATCGCCGCTGAAGGAGCGGACGAGGTTCCGAGCAGCGGAGCCGACGCCGCAGCGGCGCCGAGCCCGAAGCCCAGCCCTGCTCCCTCGCCTCAACCCGAGGCGCTGGTGATCACGGCCGAGCTCTCGAAGCTCTGCGAGCCGTTCGTCAACCCCGACAAGGGCGTGCACACCGAGACCGAGGCGCTCGCGGGCGCCGTGCGGATCCTCTCGGACCGGCTCGGACGAGACTCTCGCCTGCGCGACACCGTGCGCCGGGTCATGCGCAAGAAGGGCGTGTTGCGCGCCCGCGCGCTGGTGGACGACAAGAAGGCCGGCCGTCACAAGAACCTCCTCAAGCTCAAGACCCCGCTCCGGCAGCTTCAGGGCCATCGCCTCACCGCGATCCGTCAGGCTCAGAGTGAGCGGGTCATCTCCACGTCGATCGAGCTCCACCCCTCGGAGGTCGTCGGGCGCGTGCGCTCGGCGCTCGGGAAGCACACCCGCCCCGAGTACGAGCCGCTGCTGGACGACATCGCCCGTAAGGCCCTCGCCCAGCGGATCCTCCCCGTTATCGAGGAGGACATCCGACTCGAGCTCAAGGAGCGAAGCGACGCCGAGGCCCTGCGCTTCCTGGGAGCGCACCTGCGGCAGATTCTCCTGACGCCGTTCTTTGGTCGCGTACCCGTGGCCGGACTGGACGTCAGTGCGAAGGGCGACATGACCCTGGCCTTCCTCGGCGCCGAGGGAGACCTCGTCGCTGAGGTCAAGGTGGAGACGGGGGAGAAGGAGCCTGCCGCCATCGGAGCGGAGGTGGCTGCCGCCGTCGAGCTACACGGAGCCGCAGCGATCGCCGTGGGGAGCGGGAAGTCGTCCCGCGCCGCCGGGCACCGGCTCCGGGAGGCGCTCGCAGCCGCGGACTCTCAAACGCCTGTGATGGTCGTCAATGACGCCGGCGCCTCGAGCTACGCCAACGGGACCCGTGCGCGCGCGGAGCTCGCCGAGAGCAGCGTTGGGCTGCGGCTCGCCATCAGCATGGGGCGGCGCCTGCAGGACCCGATGGCAGAGTTCCTCAAGGTCGACCCGAAGCAACTCAGCCTCGGGGCCGAGCAGCGGCTCGTGAGCAAAGCCAACCTGCGGCGGACGCTTCAAGACGCGGTCGAGTCGGCCGTGGCCTTTGTGGGTTGCGACTTTGACACCGCGCCGCGCTCGATCATCGAGCACCTGCCCGGGCTGGACGAGGAGTCCGCCAAGCGCCTCGCGGACCGCCGTGATGCGGGCGACATCGACTCCCGCGAGGCCATCCGGGCCGAGGGGATCCTCGACGAGGCCCAGTGGACCAGCGTCGCCGCCTTCCTGCGCATGCGCAGGTCCTCCGAGCCGCTCGATCGGACGTCGCTCCACCCCGAGCAGTATCAGGTCGCGCGACAGCTCCTCGAGAGCAGCGGCGGATCGGTCTCGGAGTCTCTCGGACGACCCGGGGCCACCAAGGGGCTGCGTCGCCAGTCCTTTGACCTCGACGAGTTCACGTGGCGGGACCTGATGCGCGAGCTCAGCTTCCCTGGCCGCGACCCCCGCGGTCGCAACCACGTCCCCGACTACATTTCTGAGTCCACGGACCCGATCCGGCTCCAGCCGGGACGAGTGATCACCGGCGTCGTCACCAACGTGGCGAGCTTCGGCGCGTTCGTCGATGTCGGGAAGAAGCAGGACGCGATGATCCACATCTCGCAGCTGGCCTCGCGCTACATCAGGGACGCCCGCGAGCTGCTTTCGATCGGCGCCACCATCCGGGCGAAGATCGTGGACGGCAACTCCTCACGCCTCGCGCTCTCGCTGAAGGACGTCCCGAACGAGGAACGACCGGAGCGCGGCGCCCGACGTCGGGGAGGGGCCACCCGCCGCCGAGGCGGTGGCGGCCGTGGGGCCCGGGGCTCGGACCAGCCGACTGGACCGGCCGGCCGCATCTGGCGGCGCGATGGCGCTGCGGGAGCCGCGACGTCCTCGAGGCGAGGGACCCGGCGCGGCGGACCGCGCCGTGGCGGGCATGATGAGGGGCGCTTCGAGCGCGGCGAGCGCGTCGACCTGCGGAAGATCAACGCTCAGACCGACAAGCTCAGCAGCAACCCCTTCGCGCAGTTCTTCAAGCCGGACGACGGGCCGCCCAAGGAGGCGCCCCAGCCCAAGAAGAAGGGTCCCAAGGGCAAGCGGCCCGAGAAGGGTCCGGAGCCGGACGGTGGTCCCGCGCCCGATCCCCAGGGGACCGGCTCCCAGCCGGCGGATTCTCCCCCCGCAGGTGCCCAGGGCACCGGCACCGACTCGCCGAGCGAGGACTGAGTTGTGAAGGGCCCGGCAGGGCGCGCGCTCATGCGCGCCCCGCCGGACCAAGCTCAACTCTCCTCGCCGAGTTTGGGAGGGTAGGGCTCCGTGGAGCCATGCTCCATTTGATCGATCAGCTTGAGCCGGTCGTCGGGGCGTTGCTCTGGAACGGGCTGGTCCTGCGCCGGGAGGGCGGCGGCGGGCTCACTGGTCGCAGCGAGGCCGCCGTCGACGTCGCCGCCGGTCATCGCCTCGAGCTCGCCCGGGTCTTCCAGGAGATCCTTCGGGAGCGACCGCAGGTCGTTCATGAAGGAGGCCATGGCCTCCTTGGTGTTGCCGGTGTAGATCGGCGGGTGGTCGTGTTCAGGCTCCGGATGGTCCGTGATCGCCTCGGGCTCGCTCGCGGCCCTGTTCACCTGGTCCATCAGCTGCTCGGTGGCTTCGCGTTGACTCTCGGCCGAGCTCGAGATGAGGGACCGGAGCTCGTCGCGGGCCGCATCGAGGCGGCGGTCGACCTGGGCGCCGAGCTGATCAAGGCTGGCGGCGAGCCTGAAGATGCGGTCGTTGCTGGCCTCTTGACTGGTGTTGGTCGCGGCCTCGGCGGCCTCGAAGCTGCTCTCGATCGAGCGCTTGAGGGCAGCGAGCTCCTGGCGGAGCGTCTCGACGGCGGCTCCGGATTCCCGGACATGTGCCTCTACGCCCTGGAACTCGCGCTGAAGCAGAGACTCCAGCTGCTCGCCCTGTGCCTTCTTGGGCTGGGGGCGGCGCATGCCGAAGGCTGCGCCCAAGGTGAGCAAGCCGAACATCGCGAGGGGGCCCTTGTCCAGACCTGCGCGGGCGAGCCCGTCGAGGACCGGCGCGAACGCTGCCGGTAGCTGGGGGGCCAGGGCCGTCACAGCGGCGACCGTGATGAGGGCCACGCCGGAGATTCCGAAGAGCACCGGGATCGAGCGACCGATCAGGCTGGGGCGGCTGGGCTTGCCGTAGGGGACAGACGACCCCGTACGAGGTGAGATCGACTGGGTGGCTTGACGCTGCATGGGCTGATCCTCTGGCTGTGGTCCAGCGCCGCAGATGTGGGCGCCGAACCACTGGTGGGTCGGCTCTATGCCTGGCAGAGCTTTACACCTTCCAGCTGTCCTCTTGAGCCCCGCCGCGACGCCCACTCCCGAGTCCACTCGACCCAAGGCCCTTCTCCGACCGATAGAGTCCTTCAGGCCGTAAGATGGCCCTCTGAAGAGCCCTGAAGGGCCCCCGCCGGTCGGGGGCGAGGGCGAATCCAAGCTGCCATGGCTCTCATTCAAGGACTCTCCGTTTCTCCGGGCCTCGGCCTCGGCCCCGTCCACGTCGTACGCGCAAGGCTGGATGCTGCGCCGACCTGGACCCTGCGTTCTGGCGAAGTCAACGCAGAGGTCCAGCGGCTGAACGAGGCGATCGCCCGGGTGATCGACGTCCTCGGGGTACGCCAAACCGAGGTCGCCAAGGCCGTCGGGGAACAGGACGCGGGCATCCTCGGCGTCCATCAGATGATCCTCCAAGACCCCGGCGCCCGGGAGCAAGTCGACCGGACGATCCGAGAGGAGCGCATCAACGCGGAGGCCGCGGTTGAGCGCCTGATCGATCGTCTGAAGGAGACCATGGGGCGCCTCGAAGGTGATTCGGTCCGAGGTTACGCCGCGGACATCAGCGAGCCCTGGCATGCCGTCATCGCAGCCCTGATGCGCTCTGATCAGGAGACGATCACTCAGGCGGAGGGCCGAGTTGTCATTGCGGCGGCGGAGCTCACCCCGGAAGCCGTGACCTTCCTCCCACGCCATCGCGTGATCGCCGTCGTAACCGAGGCTGGAGGTCGGTTCTCTCACGGGGCCGTGCTAGCCCGCTCCTTCGGGGTCCCCTGCGTCGTCGGCATTCCCAACCTGCTTGCGCGGCTGGAGCAGAACATGCCCGTGCTCGTGGACGGGGACAACGGGGCCGTGACGCTCGCGCCGGACGAGGCCTCGGAGGGGGAGTTCGAACTTCGCCTCGCGCAGCGGTCGGTGCGTGAGGCTGCGCTCGCTCTGCATGCGACCGAGCCCGCGGTGACCCTGGACGGAGAGACGGTCTCCGTGCTCGTGAACCTCGAGTCGGTGCGCGACCTCGAGATGTTCGAGCATGGGCGATGCGATGGCGTCGGCCTGCTCCGGACGGAGTTCCTCTACATGGAGCGGACGGTCTTCCCCTCCGAGGAGGAGCAGTACCGGCTGTATCGGCGGATGGTCGACGCGATGGAGGACCGGTATGTCGTGATCCGGACCCTCGACATCGGAGGGGACAAGCAGCTGCCCTACTTCAAGACGCCGCGGGAGAACAACCCGGCGCTCGGCTGGAGGGGGATCCGGATCACCCTCGAGTGGCAGGACCTTCTGCGGGTCCAGCTGCGCGCGATCATGAGGGCGAGCCTGCACGGTGAGGTCCGTGTCCTCCTCCCGATGATCACCTCATTGGAGGAGGTCCGAGCCGTGCGCGCCATCTTCGATGAGACCCGGCAGCAGCTCAGTGTCCAGGGCTACGATGTCGCTCCTGACATCCCGGTCGGGGTCATGATCGAGATCCCATCCATGCTCTGGGTCCTCGACGAGGTCCTCGACATGGTCGACTTCGTCAGCGTCGGCACCAACGACCTGGTCCAGTACCTCCTCGCGGTCGACCGGGACAACGTCTTCGTCTCCAGCCTCTACGAGCCCTTCCACCCGGCCGTCATTCGTGCCCTGGGGGCCATCGGTGACGCCGTTCGCCGCTCCGGCAAGAGCGCCTGCGTCTGCGGCGAGATGGCTGGCGACGAGGCGGTGGCCGTGATGCTGGCTGGAATGGGCTTCGATTCGCTCAGCGTGGCTCCCAATTTCCTCTCTGTCCTGAAGTTCGCCGTCCGGCGTACCACGATGGCGGACGCCCGGCTCCTTGCCGATTCCGTCCGCGCGGTCTCGACCATTGAGGAGGTCCGGGCGCGGCTGGACGAGGTTCGGGAGCGATTCCGGGTGGAGATGCAGGGGGCGGTCTCAGGGGCCGCGCCTGCAGACGGTTGAGGAGGGGTTGAGGTACCCGTGTCCAGTCTTGATACAATTTGGGCGCGCGCGAAACCCTATTGATCGAACGTGACCACAGGACAATCCAACCCTCAATCGGATCCGAGTCAGGAGAAATCTTGGTCGGAAGCCGATCTCGACGCGCTTCGGGCTTCCTTCGGACAGAAGGAGGAGACCTTCCTCGCCCGTGAGCTGGGACGCTCCGTGGAGGATGTTCGGGCCAAGGCGGCCGAGCTCTTCTCGAGCGAGCCGGCGAGCGGCCCCTGGTCGACGCAGGACGTTGAGACTCTGCGGCGCTTCCTCGGCGGCGTAGACTCGAACCTGCTCGCGAAGATGCTCGGCCGGACGGTCGAGGACCTCGAGAGCAAGCTCGTTGAGCTCGCGACGACCCTCAGCGATGCGCCTCTTTCGAGCCCCGAGCTCATCCTGTTCAAGCGCCAGTACGGCACCCGGGCGGACGAGGACCTCGCGATCATCTTTGGCCGGACCTTGGACCGGATTCAGGCTGAGGCCGGTCGCCTCTGCCTCTCGAAGGACAAGGCCTACATGCGTCGCAAGACGAGCGGCACCGAGAGGACGCGCATGCCGCGGTGGACGGATCCCGAGCTCCAAGTGCTCCGCCAACTCTACCCTGGCGAGAGCAACCTGCAGATCGCCCAGCAGCTGGGTCGCTCCGTGAAGAGCGTCGTCTCCAAGGCCCACAATCTGGGTCTGAAGAAGGACAAGGCGCGCTTGGAAGAGATGGGGCGACAGAACGTGCGCCTCCGCTACGACCGCAGCTCCACTTCGGAGTGACCTCCCTCGGGAGGTCCATCCTCCCTCGCTGGTTCGCGCACTCCGTGGAAGGGCACTGACCCGTCCGGCGCCCGGCCCCCCTCGCGCGGGTCCACCTCCGTTCCTCTACGGCAAAGGGGCGAAGTGTGTGGGTGGTGGGTGACCGCGAGGCAGAGGCCCGCTTCTCGAGTCAGGCTCTAGTCCAGGGCCGGACTTCGGCTCCGACTCAGGGCTTCGGGCGCCGCCTCGCCGCGGCGTACTGCACCGGCCAGTGCTGCCCGGGCTCTCCGGCCTCGTTGGCGGCCCGCAGGGTCAGGTGCGGGTCCTCGAGGTGCGGCCGCGCCATGGCGCAGAGGTCGGCGCGCCCGGAGACCAGGATGGTATTCGCGTGGTCGATCCCCTGGATCGCGCCCACGGCCATGACCGGGAGCTCCGCCTCGTAGCGAATGCGCTCGGCGAAGGGGACCTGATACATGCGGCCGTACACCGGCCGGGAGGTGGGCACGTTCCCGGCGCTGGACACGTCGATGACATCGACGCCGTGCTCTTTGGCGAGGCGTGCGAAGCGCACGGAGTCCTCGACGGTCTGCCCCCCCTCGAAGAACCAGTCCGTGGCCGAGACCCGGAGGAAGAGGGGCATGCCCTCGGGCATGGCCGCTCGAACCACGTCGATCACCTCCAGCGGGAAGCGCGCGCGGTCCTCTAATTGCTCGCCGCCGTACCCGTCCGCGCGGTCGTTCACCGCCGGTGAGAGGAAGCTCGAGAGCAGGTATCCGTGGGCCGCGTGCACCTCGATGACGTCGAACCCGGCGCGCACGCTGCGCTCAGCCGCGTCCTTGAACTCGGCCAGCACGGCGTCCATGTCGGCGCGGTCCATGGCCTTGGGGGCGGGAGCCCCTGGGAGGAAGGGTGCGTCGGTGGGGCCGATGGTGGCCCAGGCGCTCGCGTCCACGAGCGGGGCGTCGCCCTCCCAGGGGAGGGAGTAGGACGCCTTCCTGCCGGCGTGCCCCAACTGCATCGCGACCTTGGCGCCTGAGTGCTCGTGGGCAAAGTCGACGATCTCCCTCCAGCGGGCCTCGTGCTCGTCGGTGTAGATCCCCGTGCAGCCGTGGGTGATCCGGCCCTGGGCGGAGACGTTGGTGGCCTCGGTGAACAGGAGGCCGGCGCCACCGATGGCGCGGGCGCCGTAGTGCACGTCGTGCCAGCGGAGCGGCGTGCCCTCGACCGCGCTGTACTGGCACATGGGGGAGACGACCACGCGGTTCGCCAGCTCGACGTCGCGCACACGGAGCGGTGTGAAGGCGGGGAGGGTGATGACGTCCGGATCGCCGCCCTCCTGCTCGATGAAGCGCCGCCGCGCGCTGTCCACGAGGTCCGGGTCGCGGAGGGCGAGGTTGTCGTACGTGATGCGCTTCGAGCGCGTCATGAGGTTGAAGGTGAACAGGACCGGGTCCTGCGCCATGTAGCGACTCGAGTGCTCGAACCACTCCAGGCTGATCTGGGCGGCCTTCTGGGTCTTGAGGACCTCGACGCTGCGGCGCTCCTGGTAGCTGGCGAGGGCGGCGCCGACGTCTGCGTCGTCGGCCCCGGTGCGGGCCGAGATGAGCGCATCCACCAGCGCGATGGAGTCCTCCATCGCCAGCTTGGTCCCCGAGCCGATGGAGAAGTGGGCCGTGTGGGCCGAGTCGCCGACGAGGACGGTCTTGCCGTCCACCCATGTGGCGCACGCGACGGTGGGGAAGACGCGCCAGATCGAGCGGTTGGTGAGGAGCTCGTGCCCGTCGAGATGATCGGAGAACAGGTCCGCCACGTAGCGAACGGTCGCGTCCTCATCTCCGTCGCCGAGCCCCGAGCGCTGCCAGGTCTCCTCGTCGCATTCCACGATCCACGTGGAGCGAGGCTCGTCGCCGCGCTCGAAGGGATAGGCATGGATGTTCCAGACCCCGTGCTCGTTCTCCTTGAAGATGAACGTGAAGGCCCCGAGGGGCTTGTCCGTCCCGAGCCAGCAGAAGCGCGCCTTGCGCCAGTCGATGCAGGGGCCGAAGCGGTCGCCGGCGCCCTCCCGAACGGAGCTGTTGAGGCCGTCGCTCGCCACGACGAGGTCCGCGGACTGCTCGAGCTCCGCGCGGTCCACCTCCACCTCGTAGTGCGAGCGCACGCCGAGGGCCGCGGCGCGTCGGTCCAGGATCGCGATCAGTTCCTTGCGCGCCAGGCCGCAGAAGCCGTGCCCGGTGGAGCGGACCATCTCGCCGCCGATGAACGTCTCGATGTCCGTCCAGTAGGCGAAGGACTCGCGGATCTCCCGGAAGCTCTCCGGGTCGGCGCCTTCGACGTTGCCGAGGGTCTCGTCGCTGAACACCACGCCCCAGCCAAAGGTGTCGCCGCGGGCGTTGCGCTCGTAGACGTCAATCTCAGCGCCGGGGAATGCCTTCTTGGCGAGGATGGCTGTGAACAGCCCGCCGGGACCTCCTCCAATGACCGCGATCTTCATGGGCGGAGCATAGTCCGCGACGGCGGAGTATCCCGCCCGGGAGCCGCTCCCTTTTTTGTCGCGGAACGCAGGCTGGGCCCTCAGTCGCCGCCTTCGGCCTGCGACAGCTGGAGGGAGAGCCAGCGCAGTCCGCCGGGCACCGCCCGGACGCGCTCCGCGACCCCGGAGCAGGTCGCACCTGAGGCGCCGAATTCGAAGCGGACCAGGAGGTGGCGGGACCCGAGCCGGCGCGCGGTGATTCCTGCGGCGGGGCCTCCGTGCACGGCGCCCGCGGGCCAGGCCTGGGTGAGGGCCGCGCCCCTTGGGATCGCGCTCCCCTCGCCCGTCACGAGCTCGAAGTCGTCGGCCAGGAGCTCGTCCAGTCGGGGGACACTGCGGGATCGCGTCGCGCCATCGGCGGCAGCGTCCACGGCCGCGATGAGGAACTCGACCGCCCGCTCAGCCTCTGTCGTTGCGCGGTCGTCCTGGGGGTCGAGGGGCCGCTCCTCCCAGAGGGACTGGACGAGGGCCGCGCCGCGCGGGTCCGCCTCGAGGAGCTCGGCGCGTACGAAGGGGTAGAAGTCGTTCACCCCGTAGAGCGCCTCCGTGGTCTCGGCGAAGTACTCGTCGATGTTGTTCAGGGCGTAGTGCCGGTCCTCGGCGCCGGACCAGCGCAGGGTTCGGTCATAGACCCCTCGCTCACGGATGTCCCCGAGAGCGGTCTCAAGCCGGCGACGCTCGGATCGGAGTTGCTGGTCGTACAGCCCGTGTGAGAGCTCGTGGAGGACCATGGACGGCTGGTGGCGCCTCCAGTCCAGGAAGGTTCGGGCGCTCGTGATCTCGACCGCCTTGGCCTTCGCCGGGTCGAAGCCGTTCCGCTCCAGCCAGCGCGCGCTGGGGTGATAGCAGGCGCAGGGGGCGACCGGATCCGCGACGCCGAGGAAGATCGGCACCGACTGCAGGAAGGCGTGACGGGCTGGCGGTGTCTGGTCGAGGACGTCACCGAGGTCGCGTTCCAGGGCGTCCAGTGCCCGGGCGCCAAGGCCCGCCTCGCCCGCCTCAAGCAGGCCGGGCGCCACCCGCACGTCAAAGCCGCGCACGGGGCGCCGGACATAGTCCTTTGCTGGCAGTGAACCGCTGCGGCGCGGGCCTTCCTGCGTCGCTTGATCGGCCGCTCCAGGGGCTCGGGTGGCGACCTCGAGGGGAAGCGTCCGCGGCGGGGGCTCCAGCTGCGGGGGGGCCGTCGAGGCCGTAGCGCAGGCGGCGCCCGCGAAGGCGACCAGCAAGAGTCCAGCTCGCCAGCTCACGCTCCGAGCTCCTCCCGGAGCTGAGCCATGCCCCGGGTCAGCTCGGCGACCTGGTGCTCGAGCTCGTCCACGCGCTGCGCGAGCGGGTTTCCCCCGCCTTCACTCGCCGCGAGAGGAGACGCCGCGTGAGGAGACACGGCTTGAGAAGAGGCTGCCTGAGACGAGCCTGCGGCCGGGGCCGCCGCGACTGGAGCGGCGGTCGGGGGCTCGGTTGGGGTGCTGTCCGTAGCGTCCGGGTCGACGTTCCTGCACAGGAGCTGCGAGGTCCTGGGTGCGCGGCCGCCGTCGGCGGTCTCCGCGTAGCCGCGGTCCCGAAGGCCCTCCAGCGCCCGCTCCAGTGCCTCGAGGTCCGGGAGGTCCCGCATACGCCTGGCACGGGAGCGCAGCTCGCCCGCGGTCTGGGGTCCGCGGAGCAGCAGCTCCGCCAGGACCGCGGTCTCGCGTTCACCAACTCCGAGAGCTTCCGTGGCGTTGTGTCTCCAGCGCTCCACCCGGCTGCCCGCGGGCACGCTTTGGCCGGCGAGGCCCTTCATCCGCAGCCCCTGAAGCGCGATGCGCACCTCGGCCTCGGAGAAGTCCAGCACGGGGTCGCGGTTGCTCTTCTGGTTGCAGCCGTTCGTGGTGGCGTTGAGCGAGAGGGGGTACTGATCGGGGGTGGTGAAGGCCTTCTCGATCAGCACGCCAAGCACGCGTGCCTCGTGTCCGTTCAGCGAGATCTCCATGGGGCCCACCCTAAGGGATGCGGGCGCACGGGCAGTGGGTATCCTCTCCACGATGGAAGCTCCGGAGAAGGGCGCAGTGCCGCCGGTGATCGACGTGGTCCTCGTGCACCCCGAGATCCCGCACAACTCGGGCTGCGCCGGTCGTCTCACCGCGGCGATGGGGGCGAGGCTCCACCTGGTCGAGCCCCTCGGCTTCAGCCTGGAGGACCGCTACCTCAAGCGCGCGGGCCTGGACTACTGGCCGCTCGTGGATCTGACGGTGCACGGGAGCGTGGCGGCCTGCTTCGACGCGCTCCGCCCCGGGAGCGAGCGGCCGCTCGAGGAGCGCCTGCACCTCTTCTCGGCACGCGGGGGGACCTCCCTGCGGGAGGTGGCCTTCAGCGCCGGCGACATCCTCGTGTTCGGGAGCGAGAGCAAGGGGCTACCCTCAGCGCTCCTCGACGCCCACGCCGAGCGTCGCGTGCGGATCCCGATTCACGACGGCGTGCGCTCCATCAACCTGGCCAACGCCGTGGCCATCGCCGTGTACCTGGCGACCGGTGCGGCGCCGCCGGGGCGCGGCCCTGGGGATCACTGATCCCAAGAGGCGCGGGCGGTCGCTGGGTCGGTCCGTTCGAAGAGGATCAGCGTCAGCTCGTTGAAGTCTCGGGGCGGGCTCGAGGGATCCTCGAGCGCGGGGAGCTGCACGGTGTGCAGGCGGAGCCGGGTGCCCTCGAAGAGCGGGCGCTCCTCGGGGCGGGAGGTCTGGCCCTTGGCCTGAAGGGCGCGCTTGAGGGCGCGGAGCTGATCGGGCTGATCCTCGCGCACGGCACCGGGGCGCCAAGTGGCATAGAGGAGGTCGGGTGCGGGGGTTCCGTGGTCCAGGAACCAGGCGTGCGGGACTCGCTTCTCGTGGCCTGCCGTCCCGCCAGCCGTGACCTCCCGCCGGGCCACTGACGGGGTCACCAGCCCGTTGCGGTCCACGAAGTCGAGCGAGGGGGCGAACCAGCCGGGGGAGCCGATGGGACCGAAGGCGAGGACCTCGCCCGGCCGGGTCTCGGCGGCGAGGGCCTTCCCGAGGAGGGTGAAGTTGCCCTCGTTCTGGCGCGCGACCTCGACGCGCTGGGCCTCGGTCCGGTAGCCGCCCTTGAAGGAGCGGAACCGAAGCGCGCTGCGCAGGCCCTCGGGAGCGAGGTGGACGTCGAAGAGCGGCAGGGGCTGGGCCGCCGCAAAGGCCAGCGCAAGGGCGAGGCCCGGGCCACGGGGAACCCTGTCGATGCCCACGGCGGCGAGGAGCGCCAGGGCCGGCGTACACGGCGCGAGGAAGCGGAAGAAGGGCATCCAGTCGCCGCCGACGAGCACGTTGTACGCCACGAACCCGAGGGCCACGAACAGGCTCGCACCGGCGGCGACGCGCGCGCGGGAGGATGTATGCCGGAGGGCGGGGAACGCGAGAGCGAACGCGATCAGGGGGGTGAGGGACACCAGAGCCCAGGTCGCGACCTGGCGCAGCCCGCGGCCGATGACCTCCGCGCCGCCGCCGGTCTTGGCGGCGACGGTGTTGGGGAGCCACTGCCCGAAGACGACCTGGCGCCAGATGAGCTGGGCCACCACGGAGACACCCACGGCGAGGAAGACCCAGACGAGCCGCTGCCGGTGGCGTCGGAGCGCTCGCGCCCCCTCTCCGGAGAGCAGCCACTCTGCGGCGAGGGTGGCGCCCGTCACACCGACGACCCAAAGGACGCCCTCGACTCGCACCGCGGCCACGGCTGCGGCGGTGAGAGCGAGCCGCACAAGGTCGGATCGAACCGAGAGCTCCTCGCGCAGGAGACCAAGGGAGAAGGCGGTCAGGAGGAGCGTGAAGAGCGTCGTCTCCATGCCTCCCGTGGACCACGCGACGAAGGGGGCCGACGTGGCGAGCAGCGCCACCGACGCGAACTCTCCGGCTCTCCCTAGGCGCAGTTGGGAGGTCACGAAGCGCAGCTGCACGATGAGCACGCCGATGGCCAGGGAGAGCTGGAGGGGGCCGAGGAGTTCGGGGAAGGGGGCACCGGCCTGGTAGAGGGCCGCGAGCAGCGCGGTCCAGAGCAGGTTGCTGAAGCCCTCGACGGGCTGCCCGCCGGGCCCGAGCTCGAAGGCGTTGAAGACCGGGGCGCCCAGCTCGACCCAGTTCCTGGCGATGCGCAGGGAGATGAAGGCGTCGTCCACCAGGAACTCCGCGCGAGCGACCAGGGCGAGGAGCAAGAAGGCGGAGAGCGCCAGCAGCGCCAGGCTGAAGCGCCGTGCGGCGGGAGATCCGGCTGCGGGGGCCCCCCGCGCTTGCTCGACTGTCGGCTGTTCCATCTTCGGGGTCGTCGCTCTCTACGGGGGAGCGTACGCTCCCGAGCCAGGTATCGCTCGTCCTTGCCCGCACCTTCAAGCCCATGTCCACCGAACCCTCCGAGCCCACATCCGCCCAGCCAATCAAGCGGAAGCCGCGGCGAGGTGACCGCTTTGACGTGGAGGTCGACGTGATTGATGACCGGGGCCGCGGGGTCGCGGCGGTGGGCGAGAGCCGGCTCCGTATGCGCCACGCGAACCCCGGATCAAGGGTCACGGCCGAGGTCTTGAAGCGGCGGGGGGGGCGAGTGGAAGCGCGCGTGGTGCAGGTCTTGGAGCCGGGCCCCCACGTCACGGACGCTCGATGCCCGCACGCGGGAGTCTGCGGGGGGTGCGCCCTCCCGACGCTGGAGTACGGCGAGCAGCTGCGGCAGAAGCGCGGGTTGGTGGAGCGGGCGCTGGCCACCTCCTTCGAGGCAGCCGGCCTCGGGGAGCCCCCGGCGGTGGCGGACGTGGAGCCCGCGACGACGTTGGAGGGGTACCGGAACAAGATGGACTTCACCTTCGGATCTCGCCGCTACGTGCTGTCGAGCGAGCCCGACGGCGTGGACGCGTCCTTCGGGCTCGGGCTGCACGCGCCCGGCCTGTTCAGCAAGGTGCTGGATGTGGAGCGCTGCGCCATCGCCTTCGACGGCTCGGACGGGATCCGCAACACGGTCCGTGAGCTCGCCCTGGAGGCTGGGCTCGCCCCGTGGGACCTGCGCGCGCACGAGGGCCTTCTCCGGCACCTGGTCTTGCGCCGCGGGGTGAGGACCGGGGAGACCATGGTCGACCTCGTGACCTCCGAGCGTGCGGCGGAGCTCATTGACCCCCTGGTCGCGACGCTCCTCGAGCGACACCCGGACATCACGACGGTGGTGCAGAACGTGACGCAGCGAGCGGCGACGGTGGCTTACGGCGAAGAGGAGCACATCCTCCACGGCCCGGGGACCATCGACGAGGTCCTGTGCGGCAAGCGCTTTCGGATCTCCGCGGACTCCTTCTTCCAGACGAACACGGAGCAGGCCGAGCGCCTGTTCGAGATCGTGGGGGAGGAGGCCCGCGTCGAACCAGGCCAGCGCCTCTTTGATGTGTTCTGCGGCGCCGGGACCATCGGCCTCGCGATCGCCCCGGAGGGGGTCGAGCTGGTCGGCTTCGAGAGCGCCCCGTCGTCGATCCGCGACGCCCGACAGAACGCCGCCAGGAACGGCAGGGAGGACGTCGTGTTCCACGAGGGTGATGTGCTGGAGACGATCCGGCTGGAGTCGGAGTCCCGTCGGCCAGACGTGCTCGTTGTGGACCCGCCGCGGGCGGGCCTCCACCCCAAGGTGCCGGCCCAGCTCATCGAGCTCGGCGCCGATCGGATCATCTTCGTGTCCTGCAACCCCACCTCCGGGGCCAGGGACGTGGCGGCGCTCTGCGCCGGCGGCTACGGCGTGGTGGCGGCGCGGCCCGTGGACCTCTTCCCGCACACGCCCCACGTGGAGGTCGTCTTCACCCTGGAGCGGCTCCCGTGAGCGAGCTGCGCGCCGGCCCTGGAACGATGCTGCTCAGCGCCCCGGAGCTGCTCGACCCGAACTTCATGCACACCGTCGTGCTCATGTGCCAGCACGACGAGGAGGGCGCCTTCGGGCTCGTCGTGAACCGGACGGCCGAGGCGCGCGTTGGGGACCTGTTTCCCGATCACCCCGACCTCCACTCCCTGCAGCTCCGGGTCCGCGAAGGTGGCCCCGTGGCGCGGGACACGCTCCAGGTGATCCATCGGTTCTCGGGGGAGCTCGCCGGGTCGACCAGCGGGCTCGACGTCGGGGACGGGATCCGGATCGGCGCCGACCTCGAGTCGCTCGTCCAGCAGCCTGGCGCTGCGGCCGCCCTGGAGGACGACGCGCGCTTCGTCGTCGGGTACGCCGGGTGGGGCGCGGGGCAGCTCGACATGGAGATCCGTACTGGCTCCTGGCTCCCCCTGGCCACGGCGGCGGACCTGGTCTTCGCGGAGGGCGAGCCCGAGGCGGTCTGGCGATCAGCGATCCGCCGGCTCGGCGGCGGGGGGGCCTCGCTCGCTCACGTCCCGCCGGACCCCACCTGGAACTGAGGGAGGACCGCTCCGAGGGCGCGATCGGAGGCCTGGGGGGTATCCTCTGCCTGCGCCGATTCCCTGCGCTTCCCCCTTGTCGACCCTGAACGCACCAGAGCCCCGCCCTGAAGATCCGGCGGCGGGATCGGAGCCGACCTCTCGCCGGTCTGGCTGCACGGGTACCCTCCTGTCAGGGGGGTGCGGGTGCCTCGCCTTCATGTCCGGGGCCGCGGTGGCGATCGCGCTCTTCGGTGCTCACCTGCTCTCGGGATGGGGTGCCCGTGCCCTTGAGGAACTCCTTGGCACGGGCCTCAACGCCACGGTGGAGGTCTCGGGGGTCGACCTCTCCTGGAGCCAGCGCCAGACCATCCGGTCCGTGACGGTGGTGGGGCTAGACGGTCGCCAGGTGGCGCAGGCCAGCGCGGAGATCCCATCGCTGTTGGACCTCCTCGGAATGGAGAGGGCCAACTGGAACCTACAAGTGGATGTGCTCTCGCTCCGCTCCAGGGTGGATGAGGAGGGGGTCGATGACCTCCAGCGGATCACGCAGGTTGGCGATCAAGACCTCCTCGAGACGGTGCTTCGGGCCATGGCGGGCAGGGCAGCGGAGACCTCCTGGAGCCGGGGTCTGACCGTGGACCTCTCGATCAAGGACTGGACCGTCGACGACACGGCCTCTGGCCGTGGCCTCGTGAGCGTTCGGGACTCGGAGGTGAGCCTCGTGTGTCGGTCAGGTCGGGCGGAGTTGCTGTTGGAGCGCGCGCTGGTCAGCTGGCCAGGGCTCCGCGAGCCTGCGACGGTGAATGCGTCGGTGACGCTGGGGTCCTCGCGTACGGGTGGACCCGCCGGGGGCGTCGCGGTGGAGCGCCTGCAGCTCTCGTCCACCGGCGTTCCGCTCGACGTGGCCCGCTCGCTCGGCGTGATCCCTCGCCAGCCCAGGGAGAGGCCGGGATTGTCGCGCAGCCCGGAGGCATGGATGCACGGGCAAGCCGTGGCGTTCCTCATGGCGGAGCTGGAGAACGGCGCGCAGGTCGCGATTGACGTGGGCCCCGGCCCGAACGGAGAGGAGGCGGTCGGGCGCTTCGAGGTCGACGGAGCACGCATGAAGCTCTCGCTGGCCGTGAAGTGGGAGGACGGACAGATGGTGCCGGACGCGCGCCCGGGCGGCGACCCTCTCGAGGTCCTGGTGCGAGATCAGCGCGGCGGCGTCGAGCGCGTGTTGGAGGAGCTGCTCCCCGAACGCTTCTCTGCCCAGGAGTTCGGGGCGCCCCTCGACTGGAAGTTGTCGAGCCGTGACTTCTCGGTGCCCTTCGCTGCGGGCGACCTCCTCGACTTCAGGCCGGCGGTGCTGGCAGCCATGGCAGGGATGAAGCTCGAGGCGGACGCTCGAGTCGATGGTGCGGGAGTCGCCCGTGTCCGCGTCGGGGTCCCGTCGGACTCAGCTCAGTCGCTCGACCTCGATCACTACCTCACGAGCTTCGCCTTCGATGGTGCCGCAGGCTCCACCGTCAACAGCTTCTGGCGCGACGGTCAGGCGAGGCTCGCCAACCTGCTCCTGAAGACTCCGGGAACCCGCAGCTCTCCTGGCGGAATGAACTCGGCGGGGGCTTCCTCGGGGACGGCGAGGGGGGGGATGGATGTCTCTGTCTATGACGTGCCGTCCGTGATGCTCGGGGGGCAGCAGGCGCTGCCGCAGGAACTCCTGGCGCTGCTCCCAGATCGGCTCCTGAAGATCCGGCTGGAGGACCTCCCGCTGCCGGACATCGGCGGCAGGGGGCCCTCCGGGCGGACCGGGCAGGTGAAGATCGATATCAACGCGGAGGCCGGGAACCGGTTCTTCGGCTTCCTCGAGGGCTCGAGGCTCTCGTTTCCCCTCGCGCAGCTCTCGACGAGCGTGGATGAAGCCCTCAGCGCGGCGCTGTTCGAGCGGCTTCTGCCCTGGTTCGCAAGGGTGCGGCCCCAGTCCGAGGGCGAGTCGAGCCTCGTTCTAGAGGTCGTCAACTACTCGGTCGACCTGGCCGCCCAGGAATTCCGGGACACCGGTCAGGTGAGCCTCAAGGTCGGCTCGATGGAGGCCCAACTGCAACCAGGGCTGATCGGCGTCCACTTCGACGTGGAGGAGCAGGACTGGATCGAGTGGGGTCCGGAGCAGATCACGATGGAGCTGGACGAAGACATCGTTCGCTATCGCAAGGCACAGATCCCGCTCGGCGATGACGCTGATCCGGTGCGCCTCAGTGGGATCCTCGACCGGGGGGACGCGGTGCTCTCGATTCAGGCGGTCGTGCCCGCCAACGTGCTCGTGGGAGCGGGCGACCTGGGGATCCTCCCGGCTCAGTTGACGCTCACTGGCCCTGCCTCCGCGCTCGACCTCGCCGTGGATCGAGACATCATCGCGCCGTTGATCGAGTCGATCCGGAGCGGCCAATAGGCCTGCCCGGGCGTTGGGCGGGGGCTGGCTGTGAGAGCGGGGTCCGGACCGGTCCTTCCCTGGCGACGGGTCGGCGGTGAGGGGGACTCAGGGCTTTGGTGCCGCCTCGAGCATCGCGTCGAGGAGCGGGTTGTCCGGGCAGTCTTTGCGCCACGCGGCAACGATCTCGAGCTCCGCGTTGGGTGAGGGGAAAGGACGGGACTGGACGGCCTCTGTGCCTGGCTGGTCGTCGGAGAGCCAGGGGAGGATGGACCAGCCGAGGCCAGCTGCGACGAAGCCGAGGATGGTCTCTGCGCTCGACCCCGAGAGGGTGGACCTCGGTGAGAGGTCGTGCTGGCCAAGGGCCATGTACTGGAGCTCCCGGGCGCGCGGCTGCGAGTAGGCCACGAATGGGAGGTCCGAGAGGGCCGAGAAGTCCACGGGCTCATCTTCCGGCTGCGCGTGTTGCTGCGGGAGGACGACGAAGGCCTGGAGGGTCGCGACCTTCATGGTCGCGATGTCATCTGGGATCTCGTAGAAGTGGTCGATCGCGAGGTCCACGGTGCCCTGGCGGAGGAGGGCGATGGCGTCATCGCCGGTCTCCTCGAGGTGAATGTCAATCGAGGCGTGGTCGCCGTGCAGCCG
>CALLKX010000020.1 GCA_938083085.1 uncultured bacterium | reverse complement strand
TGCCGACGTCGCCGGCGACGTCGCCGCCGAACTCGCCGCGCGCGGACGACCTCGCGCAGAGCGCCGGGCAGCAGGGACAGCACGGGGCCCCCGGCACGCTCGCCGCCCCTCCGCTGGGCCCGTGGCCCATCGAGGGCCGAGCCCGGATCGTGGCAGCGCTGCTCCTGCTCCTGAGCGCCGTAGGGATGGCCGTGGCGCTCACGCTGCCGACCATCTGGTATCAGACCATCGGCTACCCGGAGGAGGTCTTCTCGATCCTTGGCGGCATCCGCGCCCTCTGGCAGGACGGCACCCCGGTCCTCAGCGTTGTCGTCTTCGCGTTCTCCATCGTGCTCCCGCTCTTCAAGCTTGTCGTCTCGGGCTGCGTCGCCATACGGGGCGCCGCCACGGCCCGCTCGGCCTCGATGCTCCGCTGGCTGCATGCGGCAGGGAGGTGGTCCACGCTCGACTTCTGGGTCGTCGGCTTATTCGTCAGCGCCGTCCAACTCGGCGTCACGCGCAGCGAAACTCGCCCTGGGATCCACCTCTTCATGCTCGCCATGATCGCCGGCATCCTCGCCACTCGGATCCTGGCCGGCGCCCTGCCAGCGGCGGCGCCCCCGCGGGCCACCTGGGCGCCGCCCCGGAACCCGGCCCTCGGTCGCGCGGTGCACCTCGCCTCGATCCTCTGCTTGGCGGTAGCGCCGCCCCTGCTACTTCTAAGCGTCGAGAAGGGAATACTCCTGAAACATGACCTCTCACTTGCGAGCGCGGTCGCCGAGCGAGCCGGCGACGGAGAGTGGTGGCTGGCCCTGGGGCTCGTCACCTGGATGCTCTTGGTCCCGGCGGCTCGCGCCCTCGCTGCCGGCATCGGGCACTGGTCCGCCGGGCCGCCCGGCCGCCGAGTCTTCAGGCTCGAGCGTGAGCTCAGCCGCTGGTCGATGCTCGACGTCCTCCTGCTCGCGCTCTTCATCGTCACGTCGAAGCTGGACGACCTCGCGACCATCGAGCTCGGCGCCGGGGCCAGCGCGTTGGCGGGGGCCGCGATCTTCGGCGCGTTGGACTCCGCTCTCCTCCGGCAGCGAGGCCGGTCGGCAAGCGGCGCGAACGACGTCCCCGGCTGAGACGACTCAGGCCCCAATCTGGCCCCCGGACCCCTTTTGGACATAGCGGGAAGAGGATCCGGCACCGGAGGCTCGGTGGCCCCGCCTCGCGCTGTGTTGGGGGCTACCATTCACCTCATGCGCGCGGCATTCATCACTCTTTCGCTCCTGCTCCCCGCGAGCGCGGCGGTGGCCTCCGGGGCGGCCGCCTCCTCGACGGGTCCTCTCTCTGGGCCAGCCCCCCCCTCCGGCCAGCAGGCCAACGTGGTCATCCTGCTCGCCGATGACCTCGGGTACGGCGATCTCGGCTGCTACGGCGCGCCGCTGATCGCGACGCCGCGACTCGACGCCATGGCCAGCGAGGGGGTGCAGCTGGACTCCTTCTACGTCCAGCCACGCTGCTCTCCGACCCGCGCTGCTCTTCTCACCGGGTTCACTCCCCAGCGCATGGGGATCTTCACAGCCCTCTCGCAGTGGAGCGAGTATGGGCTCAGCTCGAGTGAAGTGACGGTCGCCGAGATGATGCTCAGCGCCGGCTATCGCACCGGCTACTTCGGAAAGTGGCACCTGGGTGACTCTCCCGCTCAGCTCCCCCAGGGACAGGGCTTCGAGCACTATCTCACGAGCCCCTGGGGCCACCTGGCAGAGCCCAACGCATACGTCGACTCCACGAGCCCCGTGTGGGAGTGGGAGCCCGACCCGCGACTTAGCACGGAGCGCTTCACCGCCCGGACCCTCGACTTTATCGAGGAGTCGGTGCAGCTCGGGGCCCCCTTCCTCGCGGTCCTCGCCTACTCCACCCCGCACGTCCCGGCCATCTCCAGCCCCGCGTTCGACGGAGTCAGCGCGGACGGGCGCGAGTACGGCGACGCCGTGGAGGAGCTCGATCACAGCGCCGGACAGGTGCTCGACCTGATCGACTCACTGGGCATCGAGGAGGACACGCTGGTGATCTTCCTCTCGGACAACGGCCCGGCGGGCCCCGCTAATCCGTATCAGGCCGGATCCACAGGCGGCCTCCGCGGAGCCAAAGGCAGCACCTTCGAGGGCGGCATCAGGGTCCCGTTCATCGCGAAGTGGCCCTCCATTATCCCGGCGGGCCTTCGGCTCACCGACCTCGGCTCAGACGTTGACCTGACCCCGACGATCCTGGAGGCCGCCAACATCGCGGCGCCGCCCCAGGTGAACTTCGACGGGATCAGCCTCCTCTCGACCATCACAGGCGGACAGGCGGCGCCCGCTCGCCCGCTCTTCCGCGGCGCAGGCGCCTCGCTGGATGCCATCCGGTTCGGCCAGTGGAAGCTCCGCCAGGGAGAGCTCTTCAACCTGATCAACGATCCCGCGGAGACCACGGATGTGGCGGCGCAGTTCGGCGGCATCGTCGCTCTCCTCCAGTCGGATCTCGACAGCTTCAGCGCCAACGTAACCGCAAACGCGCGGGCTCCCGAGCCGCGCTCCACGTTCATCGGGGTCTGGAACCCCAGCATCGGGCTGCCGGCCTCGGGGCCGCTCGCCTCGGGCCGCCTCTGGCAATCCCCGCAGCAGCCCCAACCCAGCTGGCAGGTCTTCGACGTGGACGCCTCGGCAGACTTCGAGATCGTCCCCCGCACTGGCCCCGGGCCTGGCGACCTGACGACCAGGGTGATCCGGGCCGCAACCCCGAGCGCTGACCTCCGCCTGGTCCGCCAGGGACTGCCCGCCGAGGCGAGCTCCGCCTTCAGCGTCGCCCTCTGGACCAGGAGTATCGAGCCTCAGCCGAGCGAACAGCTCGTCCTGCTGGATGTCGGCAACGCCGCAGAGGGTGTGTCCATCACGGTGGGAGACGGCGGCATCCTGGGCGACGACCCCACCCCGGGTGTGGCCGACGACCTGCGGGTTCGGCTGCGAGGCTCGCAGTCCGGCGCCGCCACGACCGCGACCGTGGACCTCCCGAGCGAATGGAGCACCGAGCTCACCCACCTCCTGGTGACCTACGACAAGGCGGGTGATCTCGTGGTGTACCTCCAGGGCTCCGAGGCCGCACGCGTCCCCGCGCAGTCCGGCGCCATCGACAGCCTGCCCACGGCCGAGTGGAACGTCTTCGGTCGCGAGGGTTCGCTCGGCGCCTCTGGAGGGACGGGGCCCGCCCCCTTCAACGCGCTGACCTGCATGGGAGAGCTAGGCGGCATCACCATCCAGAGCCGCGCGATGTTCCGTCAGGAAATGGAGCGCAGCCTCTGCCGGCACGTGAAGTACTCCTACTGCAGTTCGCCCCTGAACTCGGTCGGCGAATACGCGGACCTCGACCTCGCCGGGCGGTTCTTCCTCGACGCCGAGGACCTCCAGGTCCGCGTCAGGAACATCCCCCCCAACACCTTCGGCTTCCTGCTGGCCTCGAGGGCCCAGCGGCGACTGCCGGTGTCGAGCGGCTACGTCTGCCTCGCCGGCCCCATCTTCAGGATCAGCCGACAGATCTCCCAGGCCGACGCCAGTGGATCGGTGAACTACACCCTCGATCCGCTCCTCGCGCCCGCGGCCCTGGACCTCCAGAACTCCACGTTCATGAACTTCCAGTACTGGTTTCGAGACGGCGGCGCCTCCAACTTCACCAACGCGGTGAACGTCATTTTCTGCCCCTGAGGGCACCCCGCTGCCCCGATGCGGGACCCCGGCCACAAGCGCCCGCCGCTGGGCCCTGGTAAGGCACGCAAGTCCGAGCGAAGCGAAGGTCGATAGGTAGAGGACCACCTAGCTCGCCTGCCGACGATGCCTGACCTCTTCCTAGACAAGACCGCTCCCTCGATCGCCGTCGCCCTCGACGGTGAACCCGCTGTCCACGGCTGCGTCGTCGACGCAGGCTTCGCCCGGGTCCACGTCCGGTTCGAGGGCCCCGACACTCCGTGCTACGGAATCACCGAGGCCGTCTCGCTCAGCTTCTGCTCGAACAGCTCCATGGCGAGCGTGGAGGCCCCGGGCCGCGTCATCGAGCGCAAGGAGGGTGACAGCTTCAGGCTCTACGTGATCCAGGTGCAGCCGGAGATCTCGCGCCGTGTCCTCCAGGCCGAGGGCCTTCGAAACGACTACCGCCTCGAGACCGCCCGGCATCCGGAGGCCAGCGCCCGCCTCCGCGTCAAAGGAGAGGAGTGGGTTCCGGTTGCGCTGAAGAACATCTCCATTTCCGGCGCCGCCATCCTCATCGCGCCGAGGGAAGAGGCGGCCATCGCCGGGTACGTGGAGGCCGAGCTGGAGCTGACCCTCAGCGAAGACTGGGTCCACGTGCTCCCGACACGGATCGTCCAGCGGCGCCTCGAGGGCGGACGCACGAATTGCGGCATGACCTTCGAGTGGCCCGCGACCGCGAGCCTCGTCGAGGTCGAGCGGCAGCTTCGCTCGTGGATTCAGAAGGAGCAGGTCCGCTTCCGTACGGACCGCCTGCGCTCCGCCTGAGCCCCCCCGGGTTTGAGGGAGGCGGGCTGATCGGGCCTTGCCCTGGGAAGCTCTCCTGTGTTGCACTGAGAGGCCGAATGCGGCCGAGTGGCTGTGCCGGCCTTCACCTCGCTGATGCCCCAGACCACGCCCTTCCACCCCCGGCTCGCCGATCTCAACCAGACCGGGATCTGGAAGAACTGGGCAGGGCACCTCGTCGCCCCCGCGTACCAGCACTCGGTCTCGACCGAGTACTACGCCATCCGCAACTCGGCGGCGCTGCTCGACACCTCTCCGCTCTACAAGCTCCGGTTCAAAGGACCCGAAGCAGAGGCCCTCCTGCAGCACGCCATGGTGCGCGACGTGGGGTCCGTCGCCGATGGGCGGGCCCAGTACACCTGCTGGTGCGACCATCGCGGCTACGTCCTCCAGGACGGCGTCGTCCTGCGCCTCTCCAGCGAGGAGTTCCTGCTGACCGCAGCGGAGCCCTGCCTCAAGTACTTCCGTGACCTCGCCACGAGCCTTGGTGTGGACCGCTCCGTGGTCACAGACATCTCGGCCGACTTCGGGATCCTGGCTCTTCAGGGACCCCTCTCCCGGCGCATCCTCACCTACCTGACCGGGGCCGCAGAGGGCCTGCGCTACTTCGGCGCCACCCGCTGCTCCATCGCCGGACACGAGGTCACCCTGTCCCGCACGGGATACACCGGAGACCTCGGCTACGAGCTCTGGATCCCCCGGAGCGGCGCCCTCGAGGTGCTGGACGCTCTCCTGAACGCCGGCCGCGACGACAACCTCACGCTGATGGGGACCACCGCGCTGAAGATGGCGCGGGTGGAGGCGGGCCTCCTCCTGATGGACGTGGACTTCCACTCGGCGCGCCACGCCTGGGTCGACGAACAGCGGGAGACCCCCACCGAGCTCGGCTGGGGCTGGATGCTCCGGACGATGAACCGCAGCGACCGGAACTTCGTCGGGCGGGAGAGCATCGCCCGGGAGCTGGCGAGCGGCTCGTCACGCTGGACCACCACGGGGCTCGCCGTCGACGTGCACGACTACGAGCGAGTCCACGAAGAGGCCGGCGTCCTCGCCCCCCGCCATGAGGTCTACGAAGAGACCACGATGAGCATCTACAGGCGCAGCGAGACCCCGTGGGACTACGCCGGGTACGCCACGAGCTTTCACTACTCCTCGCTCCTTCGACGGCCCCTTGCCCTGGCGAAGGTCCCGCTGGATCTCGCGGTAAAGGGCACCGAGGTCGACCTTGAGCTGACCGTCATCCGGCGCCCACAAAATGTCCTCGCCCGGGTCCACGGCGCGGCGTTCTTCAACCCCGAGCGCAAGACCGCCAGCGTAGCGGAGGTCCAGAGCACATGAGCGTCACACCGAACAGTGCCTCTCCGGACGGTGCCTCTCCGAACAGTGCCTCTCCGAACGGTGCTTCTCCGAACGGTGCCTCTCCGAAGAGCACGTCTCGCAAGAGCGGCACCCACCGCTATGACGCGGTGGTGATCGGCGCCGGCCACAACGGCCTGGTCCACGCGACCTACCTCGCGCGCGCGGGCATGAAGACCCTCCTGCTCGAACAGCGGCACCTGGTCGGCGGCGCGGCCATCACGGAGGAACTGCTGCCTGGCTTCCAGTTCACCACCTTCTCTTACGCCATCAGCTTGCTGCGCCCAGAGATCGTGGATGACCTCGACCTCGTGGAGCACGGCCTGATGGTCCTCCCGCTGGCGAACACCTTCCAGCCTGGCCTGGACGGAGAACACCTCCTCCTGGGCCCGGACGCGGACGCCAACTACCACGAGATCGCGCGCTTCTCCGCTGAGGATGCTGAGGCCGCACGGGACCTGGATCACCTGATCGCACGGCTGTGCGTCGCGCTGAAGCCGTGGATGGACCGCATCCCCCCGAACTCCCGCAGCGACGACCCGGCCGAGCTTGCGGCCGTCGCGGAGCTGCGTGCGTTCATGGACGGGCTGGACCCCGACGTCCGGGCCCTGGGCGAGCGCTTCGCGACGAGCAGCGCGGCGGAGATCCTCGAGACGTACTTCGAGCATGACCTGGTGAAGTCCCTCTACGCCTCGAGCGGCATCATCGGCAGCATGGTCAGCCCGCGCGACCGTGAGTCGGGCCTGATCTGGCTCTTCCACAAGATGGGCGAGTACGACGGGTCCCCCGGGTCTTGGGGCTTCCACAAGGGCGGCAACGGCGGCTTCACCCAGGTCCTCGCCCGGGCCTGCGCGGCCTTCGGCGGCGAGATCCGTACGGGGGCACGGGTCCAGCGGGTCGTCCATGAGGACGGCGTCGTCCGGGGCGTGGAGCTCGAGGGCGGCGAGCGCATCGAGGCGCCCGTGGTCGTGAGCGCCCTTGATCCCAGGCAGACCTTCACGCGCCTGGTGGACCCGGGCGACATGCCCGCCGACCTGATCGAACACCTTGAGGGGTACAAGTACCAGGGGAGCGCCTCGAAGGTGAACTTCGCGCTCTCTGGCCTCCCGACCTTCCCGGGGCTCGAAGGCGAGGCCGACCTCTTTCGCGGCTTCACCAACCTCGGACCCTCGATCGAATACCTGCACCAGGCGTTCACCGAGGCCAAGGAGGGCAGGTTCAGTCGCCGCCCCTTCATCGACTGCTGCGTCCAGTCCACGGTGGACCCCGAGATGTCTCCGCCCGGCAAGCACGTCATGTCGTGCTTTGTCATGTACACGCCGTACAAGCTGGCAGAGGGGACCTGGGACGACCAGCGCGACGCCCTCGGAGACACCGTCCAGGAGACCCTCGAGGAGTTCTTCCCTGGGTTCAGCGAGCTCGTGCTCCACCGAGAGGTGGTGACGCCACTCGACATCGAGCGGACCGTGGGGCTCTCTGAGGGCAACATCTTCGCGGGCGAGCTGTTCGACTCTCAGCTGTTCCTGAGCCGCCCCGCGCCCGGCTGGAACCAGTACCGGACGCCGCTCAGCGGCTACTACCAGTGCGGCTCGGGGACTCACCCGGGGGGCTGCGTCTCCGGCGGTCCCGGCATGCTCGCGGCGCGCCAGGTCATGAGCGACGCCCAGAAGGGCGGCTGAGACTGGCGCCAGCGCCCTCACTGCGGCGCGGGGAAGTTCCCGCTGGCATTCTCAGGCATGCGCAACGCAAGCTCGCAGAATGCCTGAAGTGACCATCACGGAGCTGTGGCTCCCGATCCTCCTCGCCGCCGTCGCCGTCTTCGTGATCAGCTCCGTGATCCACGTGGCCTCACCGCTGCACAGGAACGACTACAAGCCCCTCCCGGACGAGGAGCGGCTCCTCGCGGCCATGCGAGACGCGGGGGTCGAGCGAGGCGGGTACGCGTTCCCCTACGCGAACACCATGAAGCAGATGGCCGAGGAGGGCTTCATCACCCGGCAGAACCTGGGCCCCGTCGGGTTCATGCAGGTGCTCCCCAACGGCCCGATCAAGATGGGCGGCTCCCTCGTGATCTGGTTCCTGTACTCCGCGCTGCTGGCCACGTTCGCGGGCTACATCGGCACGCTCTGCCTTGAGCGCGGCGCTCACTATCACGAGGTCTTCCGGATCACCGGGACGGTGGCGCTCCTCGGCTTCGCCACGGCACCGATCCAAGATTCCATCTGGCGCGGCGTCCAGTGGGCCGTGACCGCCCGCTTCGTCTTTGGCGGCATCCTGTACGGGCTGGTCACCGCGGGCGTGTTCGGGGCCATGTGGCCGGGCGCCTGACCAGCCAGCGCCGGAGCGCCCCCCTCAGTCGTTGTCCTTCTTGACCCGCCTGAACGGGTGGACCCACCCGGCGAAGACCCTGGGGCTGCGCGACTGGACCCAGAGCCGACCGCGCCCCGAGAAGCGGAGCAGCAGCTGGTCCGAGAAGAGGAACGAGCGCACCTTCTTCGACCGGGTGATCTTGTACTCGAGGGTCGAGTCCCACGCGACGGCGTAGCCGTTGTCCACCAGGTACTCCTCGTCGTTCAACTCGACGCACTCCATCGCGCCGTAAGAGTTGAAGAAGAGCGAGCCCTCACCGGAGCACCGCAGCACGAAGAAGCCCTCGTTGAAGAAGCCCTTGAAGCCGTTGAAGGAGGAGTCGACGCCGACCCCCTCGCTGGCGGCGAGGAAGGCGCTCTTCTCCAGGAGGATCTCCCCGTCCACCTCGGCGTGCTGGATGTCTCCGCAGGCGCCGGGGGCCAGGGTGATGGAGCCCGCTTCGCCCTCTGCGGTCCACGTGTTCTGGAAGAAGCTCTCGCCGGCCAGGAGCTTTCGCTTCAGGCCCTGAAGCACGCCCCCTCGGCTCGCGGTCTCCGCGCGGACATGGACGTCCTTCCAGGCCATGGCGCCGGCCTCGGAGATGATCGAATGCCCCGCGGGGAGGGTGACCTCGACGCAGGAGAAGCTCGGGTTGTTCGTGATCTCGTATTCCATGATCAGCTCCGCCTGGGCGGCAGCATCCGCCCGATCCGTCGCCCGAGGCTCCCCGCGTCATGCGACTGCACCAGCAGCCGCCCCTTGCCCCGCACGCGCATCACCAGGCCCTCACCCCCGAGCATGGAGCGAAGCCACGACCCGCCGGCCTTGGTGATCTCGAAGTCCAGAGTGTCCTCGAAGGCCACCAGATGGCCCGTGTCGACGATCAGCTCTCCGTCGATGGTCGCCTCGTGGATCGCACCGTAGGCGCTGACCAGCAGAGGCCCCTCGCCGGTCACCGTGATGGCGAACAGGCTCTCGCCAGAGAACAGCCCCTTGAGGCCCTGGCCCTGGGTGTCCAGGTCGAGGCTCGGCGCCGACCCAAGGTAGCTCCCCCCGAAGCAAAGCCAGCGGCTCGAGCCGTCGAGGTCGATCCGGCGCACGTCCCCGGGGAGGCCCGGCGCCAGGTGCACGGTCGAGGCCTTCCCGTCCTTCGCCTGGTACTTCGAGAGGAAGAAGGACTCTCCCCCGAGCATGGACTTCAGCCCGCCCATCAGGCCGCCCTTGCCGCCCTTCTTGCGTCGGGTCGTCACGTCGATCTCGACGTTGGGGGTGGAGTGAAAGAAGCAGCCCGCCTCGGAGACGAAGCGCTCCCCCGGCTCCAGCTGCACGCTGGCGGAGGCGAAGGCCCCGGTGTCCTTGATTGAAATGTCCATCAGCTCATCAGGTAGGGAGTGATCCAACCGGCGGTCTCCTTGAGCGTGCGGGTCTGCAGCCAGACCTTGCCGCGTCCCCGGAGCTCCATCACGAGGCCCTCGCCGCTGAACAGCGTTTGCTTGAGTCCACCGACAGCCTTGATCTCGTAGTCGAGCGACGGCTCCCAGGCCACGAGGTGCCCGCTATCCACGGTCATGGAGCCGTCGAGGTCCCGCTCGACGATGCCGCCGAAGGCGTTGAAGAGCAGATCCCCGTGCCCCTTCGCGAAGAGCAGGAACGCGCCCTCACCGCCGAAGAAGGACTTCAGCCCGCCGAACTTGGTCTTGAGGTCCACCGTGGCGCTCGACGCCAGGAAGGAGCCCGCCGTCAGGATCAGGGTCTCCCCCTCGAGCTTGCGGTGGATGACCGAGCCCGGGGTCCCGGGGACCACCGTGACGAACCCGCCGGAGTCGCTGGAGTACTCGGACATGAAGAACGACTCTCGCCCGAGCGCCGAGCGAGCGAAGGAGCGCAGCAGCCCCCCCTGGGTTCTCACGTGGAGCTCCATGTCGCCGCTCATGCGGCTCATGCCCCCCCCCTCGCAGATCAGCTTCTCGCCGGGATCCAGGACGCAGGTGGCCTCGCCAAAATCGGGGTTTCCTCGGACGCTGATCTTCATGACTTGAGGGTACGGTGCTCAGCGGAAGCACCCGAGGCAATCTCCAGGCATCCGGTCTCGATGGCCCCCTACACACGCCCCACACGCCCATGCGCCACCACGCAGCCTTCGCCCTCGTCCCGCTCCTGCTCACCGCGTGCGGCCCAGCCCCGTCCCCCGAGGCGGAGCTGCGATGGCTAAAAGGGAACACTCACACGCACACCCTCTGGAGCGACGGTGACGCGGCACCTGAGCAGGTCGCCGCCTGGTATGCCGAGAACGGGTACCAGTTCCTCGTGCTCTCCGACCACAACATCTACCAGGACACGGAGCGCTGGTTCCCCGTCGCCGAGGACGGCGTCGGCCGACTCAAGCCCTCCGAGGTCGACCTGCTGATCACCCGCTTCGGGGCGGACAAGGTTGAGCTGCGCGGTGAGGCGGGGAGCCGGGAGATGCGCCTGCGAACCCTGGCCGAGCTCAAGGCCGAGGTGGAGCGGGCGCCCCAGGACGGCGCAGGTGGCTTCCTCCTCCTCCCTGGCGAGGAGGTCACCTCCAGCTTCGAGGGCCGGCCGGTGCACATCAACGCGGTCAACATCGACGGGGTCCTGCCCGCGCTACAGCGCTCCTCGATCGTCGAGCTCATGAGCGACACCCTGCGCTCCATCGAGGAGGCCGGGGCCGCCTCCGGCCGACCCGTGTTTGGACACCTCAACCACCCCAACTTCGGGTGGGGCGTGACCTGGGAGGAGGTCGCGGCCGTCAAGGAGGACCGCTTCTTCGAGGTTTACAACGGCCACCGTTCCACCCGCAACGAGGGCGACTCCGAGCACCCGTCCATGGAGGAGCTCTGGGACCGCGCGCTGGCAAGGCGGCTTGGCGGCGCCGAGGCCTCCGCGATCCTCTACGGCGTCGCCACCGACGACGCGCACCACTACCACGGCAACCTCACGTCGCCCACCGGACGCGGGTGGGTCGTGGTCCGCGCGGGGTCCCTCGACCGCGACGCCGTCACCGACGCCATGAATCGCGGGGACTTCTATGCCTCCAGCGGCGTGGCGCTGGACGAGCTCGAGGTCACGGGCGACCGCTACCGGCTGCGGGTCAAGGCGGACGGCGACGCCAGCTTCCGGATTCGCTTCATCGGCACGCGCCAGGTCGACGGCACCACGGGCCCCGTGGGCGAGGAGCTCCTGGCCGTGGAGGGCAGCGAGGCCGAGTACCAGTTCAGCGGCGACGAGCTCTACGTCCGCGCCCAGATCACCTCCAGCAAGCTTCACCCCAAGCCCTATCTCCAGGGCGACCACGAGATGGCCTGGACCCAACCGGCGGCCCCGGGCACCCGATGAGCGCTCACTCGCAGGCCGCAGGCCGCCCCGCTCCCATCGAATGGAATCCTCCCGCCGGGTGGACCCGCTTCCGCGTCATCGACGCGCACACCGCCGGTGAGCCCCTGCGGGTCATCACCGGGGACTACCCCGAGCTCGAGGGTTCCACGATCCTCGAGATGCGGCGGGACGCCAGGGACCACCACGACGCGGTGCGCCGAGCGCTCATGCTCGAACCGCGCGGGCACGCCGATATGTACGGCTGCGTCCTCACCCGGCCGGTCACCGAAGACGGAGACGTGGGCGTGCTGTTCCTCCACAACGAGGGCTACAGCACCATGTGCGGGCACGGGATCATCGGCCTCGTGAAGGTCGGGCTCGACTGCGGACTCCTCCAGCTGCCCCCCGGCCAGGACGTCCTCCGCATCGACTCCCCCGCCGGCCGCATCACCGCCCGCCCCGCCATCACGGCAGACGGCGTCGGCGACGTGTCCTTCGAGAACGTCCCCTCGTTTGTCCTGGGGCGAGCCTGCTCCGTCAACGTCCAGGGCCTGGGCCCGGTCACCTACGACCTCGCCTACGGCGGCGCCTTCTACGCCTATGTGGACGCCGCGTCGATCGGCCTCGAGGTGGAACCCTCCCAGGTCGATCGCCTCATCTCAGTGGGCATGGACATCAAGCGGGCGGTCATGGCTTCCCACACCTTTGCCCACCCCGAGGGGGACGAGGACCTCAACTTCCTCTACGGGGTGATCTTCACCCAGCCCGCGGACGGCGGCGCCCACCTGCGGAACGTGTGCATCTTCGCGGACGGGGAGGTCGATCGCTCCCCCACGGGAACGGGCGTGAGCGGACGGGCCGCCATCGAGCACGCGAGCGGCCGGCTCGCCATCGGCGAGCCGCTGATCATCGAGAGCCTCATCGGGACCCGCTTCTCGGTCCGCGTCGCGCGCGAGACGCGCGCTGGCGACCTCGAGGCCATCGTGCCAGAGGTCACCGGAAGGGCCTACATCACCGGCGTCAACGAGCTGGTCATCGAGCCTCATGATCCGCTGGCGGGCGGGGTGTTTCTGCGCGGCGGGGGCTCCACGGACCCGGGCTGAGGCAGCGCGTTCGCTGGCCCAAGCTGGCCCCTCTTACCTCCGCGCGAGAGGCCGCTCCCGGGGATCCGGGAGCGCGAGCAGGAGCGCCGCGCTCTCTCGCGTCAGCCGCGCTCCACTGGCTCGGCACGGTCAACTCCATTGGCTCGGCCCGTTCGGCTCCAGCGACGCGCGACTGCCAGCCGGGGAGGCAAGGGAGTCTTCCAGGCGCGCTCCTCGACCGAACACACCCCGCGGGACCCCTGTGAGGACGCCCCGTGGAGGACCCGCTGATCAGGTCGCTCCCGCTGTCGAGGGCAAGACGAGCGCCTCGGGTGACTCGGCACCGCACCCCTCGCAGAAGGGGAGCAGCGAGTGGCGCGACCCGGAGCATTCACCGCAGGCCTCGAAGACCCCGGTGCCGCAGCTCGGGCAGCTGAAGTCCACACGACCCTCTGGCACCAGCGGACCGGCGGGCTCCTGCGGCGCTTGGCCCCTTCGCTTGACGGCGGGCGCCCCCTGGATCGGTGTCCGACTCAGCTTGAACGCGCAGACCGGGCAGACGCTCTCCATGTAGGCCGCCCGATTGCGGGCGAGCACGAGCGACGGGCTGGGCGAGGTCGACTTGCGGATGATCCACGCGAGAAAGGCGATGGTGATCCCGATGGCCGTCAGAATCGCGATGTACTTGAAGTACAGCGCCGGGAACTGCTCGAACATCTCGTAGCCGAGGGTCCAGAACGTCGCCACGAGGAACGACTGGTAGATGGGTCGCCACGGGTGCCGCCAGCGCCTCCGAACCGTCGCGGCCGCGACGAGAAACAAGGGGATCAGGATCCCCAGCCGCACGCACGCCTCCATGAGGGCCCGCACCCGCACCTTGGCCCGGTAGGACTTCTGGATCGGCGCCTCTGCCGCCGCCTTCCGGGTCCCCAACCCGGTCCGGCGCTGCTGCAGCCCAAACAGGGTCCTGTTCGCGGACTGGATCTCGATGTTGGCTTCGCGGTACTGCCCCTGCGAGGACAGGAACGTCTCCTGCGCCGTCGCCAGCGCGTCCCGCTCGGCCTCGGATGGAACGCTCCCCTTCTCCAGCGCGAGCCGCTGGAGGTCCATCATCTGCCCCATGACCTCGCCCGAGGTCTCCATATCGCGCTTCAAGACGCCCTGGATCTGCTCCTGGCGCTTGATTCCCCTCTCGAGCAGACGCACCTCGCGGTCGACCCCCGACAGCTCCTCCACCAACTCCGAGGGCATGCCCGCCGCGTAGATCTCGTCGTAGCTCACCGGACTCATCCGCCCAACGTCCTCGAGGAGGAACGCCAGCAGCCAGATCCAAAGGAACGTGAGTGTGGTCGAGAGGAAGAAGGCGCCAATCCTCGAACCACGGGTGGTCGGCGGCGCGGGCGGCGCCGGAATACTGTGCTCCATGGACTCGAACCTACGTGTCAGGCAAAGGCGCCGCACGGTCCTTCCCACCATTGACGCTCGCATCTCCACCGCACCAGTGGTTATCAAGGGGAACCGGATTCCGTCCGGAGAGCACGTTGGGGACCCTGCACTTCAGATCGCTAGTCTTGGCCGCGCCGCGCGGCACACTCCTCGCAGGAACATTCCTCTGTCTTGCGTGCGCCGCTGGCTGCGGCCAGGAGCGCCCCGCGACGACGCCCGCAGCCGTCCCGCCCGGCGCCATGGACGTCCACCGCTCAGCCGCACAGGACGACCGCTCCTCGATGAGCTTCGACCAGGCACCCGCCGCGTCGGCACCGCCGCCGGTGCATTGGGCGCCGGAAGGGGCCCGGCCCGTCAGCGCGCCCTCCGACAGGACGGGCGTCGCCGCCGCCGCGCCGCGGTCCAGACCCGAGGGGCTCCCTGACATGACCTTCGACGCGCCCTCCGCCTCGGCGGAAGACAGTCGCTGGCAAGCGAGCCCGACTCCGGCGACGCCGACCGGCGCTGCCGCGCGCGCGGTGGTCGACGTGAGCCGCCAGTCCATGACGGTCTTCAAGGGCCCGAGAGTCGTCGCGCGCTATCAGATATCGACGGCTGCGCGCGGGATCGGCAACACCGAGGCCAGCTTTCGCACGCCCCTCGGCAGACACCGCGTACACCAGAAGTTCGGCGCGGACGCGCCGCTCGGGACGGTGTTCCGCTCCCGGGTCAACACCCACACCGTCGCGTCTATCCTGACGGCGCCCGTGGACGTGGAGGAGGACCTCATCCTGACCCGCATCCTGTGGCTCGATGGCCTCGAGCCAGGCCTGAACAAGGGCCCCGGCATCGACAGCCGCGAGCGCTTCATCTACATCCACGGCACCAACGAGGAGGGCCTCATTGGATCCCCCGTCTCCCACGGGTGCGTGCGCATGAGAAACCGCGATGTGATCGCGCTCTTCGACCTGCTGCCCCGTGGCGCCGAGGTGGAAATCGTGCGCGGCGGCGGCTAGGAACCGCCGCCGCGTGTACCGCCACGGCGGCTCGCCGTTTGATCGGCCGATTGAGGGACCGCGTGGCTGCCCCTGCAGACCGCACCGTGCAGGGGCCGCCCGAGAGCGGCCCCCCGCCCTCACTTCACTGGAAGTCCACCGACACGGCGTTGGTGAAGTTGGAGGTCACCACCAACTGGAAGTCCCGGTACCAGGCCTGGAAGTTCCACGTCTCACCGATCGCCACGGCGGACAGCGGCGGCGGCATGTTGGCGACGTCGAGGGTGAAGCTGAACGTCCCGGAGGGACCGGAGTTCTGGGCCTGTGCGATGAATCGACCGATCGTCCCGGCAATGCAGAGGTTGCCCATGCTGCTCCCCGGGTTCGGGATGAAGAACTGGGTCTGAGAAGCCAAGAAGTAACCCAGAGAGTTCTGGGGCAGCTGCTCCACGTCCAATTGCACGTCGTTGTCGGCGACCCGGTCGCTCCCGCGCATCTCGAGGACGGCAGGGAAGCCCGTCGAATTCGCGACGGCCGGCCCGCAGTAGCTCTCGCCGATCGTGCCGCAGGCGCCCAGCTGAGCGCCAACCCAGCGGACCCGCAGGATGTTGGCCCCGCGGGCCGTGGGGTCGCTGCCCGAGTCGCGGTAGAGGTCCGCGAAGTACAGGCCGTCCGGACCGGCGGTGAGCGCCGAGACCGTCGCGCGACCTGTGCCCGCGTACTCGATGAGGGTCGTCGGGCCCGAGATCTTCTGGCCCTGAGCGTCGATCTCGAACTCGGTGATCCGCTTGCCGAAGTTCTGGGGCCCGTTCGCGAAGGTCGGGCCGGACTCGGTCACGAAAGCGTGGTCCCACTTGGCCTGCGGGAAGCCGCTGCCGCCGAAGGTCTCAGGCTCGATCCACGCCATGGCAACTGGACCCGTGGCCGGAGCCCAGTTGTGCAGGGCGTAGTTGAACATGTGGCTATCCGAGCCCTCCCACAGGTAGTCGCGGCCGGGGACGACCCGGGCAAAGCGGTCCACCGACGGACCGTTCTCCACCATGTAGTGGAAGCCGTCCGAGGAGCGGTAGCGACCGCCGAAGGGGTTGCGTACTCCGTAGGCGTAGACGTAGTCACGCGAGTTGATCTGCCCCCCGTTGTAGAAGGGGTTGCTCGTCACCGGGGAGCCATCGAGGTTCATGCGCAGGATCTTCCCACGGTACGACGACAGGTCCCGGCCCGTCGACGCGTTGAACCCGTCCCCCATGTGCACCAGCAGGGTGCGATCGGGGAGCAGCTGGAAGTTGGAGATGAAGTGCGACTGGCCCTGGGACTCGCCGGGCATGTCCAGGATCGTCGTCTGAGTCGACGCCGTGAGCCCGCCGTCCGTGCTCGAGAAGCGCACCACCTTCGGAAAGTGCGGCCCGCCCGCGTCGTAGAGCATCCCCGCGAAGACGTCCCCGGTGACCGGGTCCACCGCGATCCCAGAGACGCCCTGCTCACCCGAACCCGGGAAGGCTCCCGTCGGGCTGAAGTTCAGCAGGTTGTCCGCGTAGGCGCCCACGGTGCCGTCATTGGTAACGACCTTGATCGCCCCGTACAGCTCGGTCACATACAGGAGCGGGTCGCCCGGCGCCGTGCCAGGATCGGGGACGAAGGCGATGTGGATCGGCAGCTCCAGATCGGTGGCCACAACCTCGACCTGATACCCCGCCTGCTCCGAGACCCAGGGGAGGGAGAGCCCGCGGGCCTGGGTGGAGAACTCCGGCGTGGTTTGCCCCGCCGTGGTCTCCCAGGTCGCGCCATCAGAGGAGATCCAGAAGTAGGCCGTCTGCGACGGAGACAGGGCGACCGAGGGGAGGAGGACCCGAGTGCGCTTGCACTCGTCGTCCACGACCAAGAGGTCGGTGTCCCCGAGGTTGAGGCCCGCCGCGCCGCCATAGATCCGGATGCGCAGGTCCTCGTGCTCGGGGAGGGCCGCAGGGTTGGCCCACGAGTTGGTCACCCCGTCGTTCGCCGTGATGCTCAGGAGCGACATGCCGATGCCGGACTCCAAGGAGATCACCGCGGGGTCCGCCGACGGGGGGAGGATCGGCTCCACGTTGCCCACCGCGAAGGTCCAGGTCGGATCGGGATCCTCGACGATGTCCTCGGTCTCGAAGGGATAGAAGGTGCTGGACGCGCCGGTCTGGAACGTCCTCTCGGACCACGGGCTGAAGTCCGTGACGCCGTCGCCACTGTCGTCCCGGAAGCGAACCCGGAAGATGAAGCTCGTGAGGGGGTCCAGGGAGGTCGCGCCCGCGTGCGACCCCAGGAAGGTCCCGTCTCCGAGGTGGGAGTGCACCTTCGGGGGCCCGCCGATGCAGGACGTCCGCCAGACTCGCTCCGGCGGCATCATCCTCCAGACCTCGTAGTCGCTGCACGCGTGCAGGTCGCCGTCGGGGTCGACGAACGGGCCGGCCTCCATGTGGACGTCGTACGGGTTCAGGGGCTGGTTGGTGGACGCAGGTTCGTTGATATCGGGCGCCGCGGGAGCACCGTTCACGGAGGGCGCTCCGGATTGTTCGTCAAAGGACCAGGAGAGGAGGTCCGTGGACTGGGTCAGCCCGCTGGTGGCGGCGGTGAAGCCGACCCACGCCGTCCCGTCCGCGAGGGAGAGCGTGCTCGCGATGTCGAGGTCGATTTGGAGCGTGACGATCGAGTCATCCGCGTAGACCTGAAGCGCACCCGGCGTGTACTCGATGCGCACCGTGTGGACATCATCATCCGCCATGGTGGTCACAGCTGAGGTGGCGCCAAGGGACGCAGAGTGCGCGGACCTGTTGGGGGCGACTCCACTGGTGTTGACCGAAACGTGGTTGGCCGAGGGGTCGAAGGTCAGGAGGTTCCCGAACGTGTCGAACTCGATCGCAATGGAGTTCGGGAGCTGGCTGTAGCCCAGCCCGCCGCCGCCGGAACCGATGGCGTCCACCGCGTCACGCTGGATCACGAAGGCGAAGCCCTCGCCGCCACCGGAGAGCCTGAACGTGAACTCGCTCGTGAAGGGCGACGTCACGTCCTGGCGAGCGGTGGCCCAGACGGCGCCCACCTGTGAGGGCTGGTCCGGCGTCACCTGCAGCTCGCTGCCCTGGCCCGTGGCGGAACCGACAAGGGTCAGGCCGGCGGTGGACGAGAAGTCGACGTAGGAAACGTCAGCGAGGGCGGCTGTGGTGGAGAGGCAGCCCAGAGCTGCGAGGCGAAGTACGAGCATGATGTGGTCCTTGACGAATAGGCCCGCGCCAGCTGCTCCCTTGGCTGCACGGCGGGGGGTCTACGAGCGCTACCAAGGCTACCACGCACCCGACCGCCAGCCACCAGTTGGACACACGCAGGGCGACCGATGACGGCGTGGCAATCTGCCGCTCCCCGCGTCCTCGAATCGGGACACGTCCTTCATTACGCGCTCCTTGCACTTGGCGCCCAAAAGGGCCCAAGGAGAAACCAACCGGCGCTCGCCTGCCCAGCGGCGATCTTCGCCGTCAGGGGGCGGTGATCGTCAAGGTCTGGCCAACGGCCACGTCCTCGAGGACCACGCTGCGACCATCAGGCCAGTCCACGCGCACGTCCACCGTGGTCGCATCGCCCACGCCGAAGTGTGCCTCGTAGGGCTCCTGAGACATCACGCCCTGCCCGGCCAGGATCGGCCGCGACGTGCGGTACACGCCGTCGGAGACCGTCACCAGCGCGCCCACTGCGTAGCGGTTGCTCCCCGCCATGCGCGGCCGGACCACCAGGTGCCCCCGAAGCGAGCCACCGAGGTGGAGGTTCTCGTAGAGCCGCAGCCCGTCCAGCCCGACCTGGGCCATGTCACGGTCCCCGTCTCCGTCCATGTCGAAGGTGATCAGGCCCTTGCCATCGCGCCCGTCAAAGCCCGCTCGTTCCGTGGCGTCCACGTAGGAACCCGTCACGCCGAGCCCGTTCCAGAAAATGCGTGAGTCGCGGCCCGCGCACCCGTTGCTCGCCGGCAGGTCGAACCACCCGTCTTGGTCCAGGTCAACGAAGCTGGTCCCCCAACCGCAACCGGAGTCCTGGACCCCCATCTGGGCCGAGATCTCCGTGAAGTGGAGGCCTCCCGCGTCTCGGCGGTAGAGGGTGTTGTACCTCACACCCGGGACGTAGATGTTCGTCACGTAGAGGTCGAGGTCTCCGTCGCGGTCATGGTCCGCAAGGGCCACCCCCATCTCGTTGAAGGCGCTCGCCACGCCGGCCTGCTGGGCCTGGTCGACGAAGGTCCCGCCGCCCTGGTTGACCCAGAGGTAGTTCTCCGTGAAGTCCACGGCCTGGAAGATGTCGGCGGCGCCGTCCCCCGTCAGGTCAAACAGAACCGGCTGCCAGTGGTTCGCCAGGGTCTGAATCCCACGCGCCGCGCCCTGCTCCTCGAACCGGCCGATGCCGTCGTTGATGAAGAGGTACGACAGGCCCTCCCAGATGGACACCAGCAGGTCGAGGTCACCATCTCCGTCCACATCCCCCGCCGCGACACCACCGACGTGGGAGTCGGAAAATGAAGCCAGGTCCCGATCGAACCCGCAGCCGGCCGTCACCTCACGGAAGCCGCCCGTCGCGAGCTGCTGATACAGCCGAACGGTGGGCTCGCCAGTGCACGGCACCGAGGTGAAGCAGTCGCCAAGCGTCACCAGGTCAAGGTCACGGTCACCGTCCGCGTCGAACCACAGGGCCGCTCGGTGGTTCCCGTCCTGGTTGAGCCCGAAGGCCGCCGCCTGCTCTGTGAAGTTGCCCGCGCCGTCATTCACGTAGAGCTGATCTGGCGCCCCGGGTCCGTTGGGGACGAACAGGTCCACGTCTCCGTCTCGGTCAAAGTCGGCGGCAGCGAGGCCGCCTGCGAGGCCGGGGGGCGAGACGTACGGCCCGATGCCGCGGGAGGCTCCGACCTCCACGAGAAAGGTCCCCTGGGGCGGCAAGACGGCGACCGTCATGGCGGCGCAGAGGAGGAGAGTCATGGCCTCAAGGATGGCCTTGGGCCGAATGTCATGGGGAGCTCAAGGCGAGGAAACCCTCTCTGGGATCACTGTTGGACTCGCTTCTTGAAGTACGGATCCTCGGCGGGATAGCGTCTTGGGCATGCGTTCCTTCCCGCGCCTCCTCGCTCTCTCGATCCTTGCCCTCGCCCCCCCAGCCGCCGCCCGCCCGCAGCTGCGAGTCGCGGCGCTGCAGCTGCGCGAGGGGGCTCCGGTGCTGACCATCGCCTCCACCGAGGGCGAAAGCCAACTGGACCTCTCCATCCACGCCCGAGAGGTCGCCGGCCTGCCAAACGGCAACCTGATCGTGCTGGAGCCCGGGGGTGGCCTCAGCGAGTTCCGGGGCACCGACGGCCTGCGTGTCTGGGGGAACCGCGACGCCTCCGTCGAGTCCTTCACCCTCCTCTGGGACGGGCGGCTCGCCGTGATCTCCACCGGGGAGCTGCAGCTCCTCGATCGCCTCGGCGACCGAAGGGAGGTCGATGCGGCCGGGCCGCTCTGGCCGGGGTCCCGCCTCCTCGCCACCCCCACGAACAACGGCCTCCTCGCCGACGAGCTCCACCGCCTCAACCTCGACAGCGGAGCCGACGAGCGACTCCTGGTCCACCGCGGCACCGGACACGTGGAAGACATCGACACGAACGCTCTCTCCAGCCGCCGCCGATGGGCCGCCGACGCGCTCCGCCACCCTGTGGCCACGGGCGACGGTTGGGCTGGCGTCCGCGCGGACGGGGCCCTGGTGGCCGTCCACGCGGGCGGCTCGGACCGCGCGCGAGAGGAGACCGTACTCACCCTCGCGGCCATCCGCGCCCTGGGGCTCGAGGCGGTGCTCACCGTACGGCCCGTCCTGGCCGCCGGGAGCCTCGTCAACGAGGGCTGGGCCATCGCCGGACCGCGCCTCGGTGGCGCGGCGGGCCTTGTCGCGGTGGAGCTCGGGCCCGATCTCCAGGAACGAGGACGCCTCGCACTGCCGGACGCTTACCAGTGCTGGATCCTTGATGCAGGGCGCGAGACCGCGACCCTCGAGCGCGCCCGCGCGATCCACGCCGCAGCCTTGACCCTCGACACCCACAAGGACATCTCCGCCTCCCTGGCATCCGCCGAGGTCCCGGAGGACCCCGCGGCCCTGCGGCGCTTCCTCATGCGGAACGACCCGCGGGTCTGGGGGCGCAACCAGGTGGACTTCCCCAAGATGCGCAGCGGCGGCCTCGACGTCGCGTTCTTCATCGTCTACGTCGGGCAGGGGGACCTCACCCCCGAGGCCTTCGCCCGAGCGCGCGCCGCCGCGGACGCCAAGTTCGACGCGATCGAGCGCATGGCGGAGCGCTTCCCTGACGAAATCTGCCTCGCCCGCAGCGCAGCGGACGTGGAGCGGCTCGCCGCCGAAGGGCGGCTCGTGGCCTGCATCGGAATCGAGAACGGCTACGCCATGGGCGAGGATCTCTCGGCCATCGAGGAGTTCCACGCCCGCGGCGCCCGCTACATGAGCCTGACCCACAACCGACACAGTCAGCTGGGAGACTCCAATACCCCGGCCGACGCGCCGCTCCACGGCGGCCTCTCGGACCTCGGGCGCCGCGCCGTCGAGGAGATGAACCGCGTGGGCATCATGGTCGACATCTCCCACGCCTCGGAGCAGACCAGCCTCCAGGCCATCGCCCACTCCAGGGCACCGGTCCTCGCCTCCCACTCCGGCGTGGACGCAATCCTCCCCCATGGCCGCAACCTCAGCGACGCGGAGCTCGACGCCCTGAAGGCCAACGGCGGCGTCATCCAATGCGTCGCGTTCGCCAGCTACGTGAAGGGGGACGGTGACCGACGGGGCTTCATCGAGCGAACGCGAGAGGAGCTCGGGCTGCCGCCCCAGGAGGGGAGCCGCCCGGCGAGCGAAGACGCGGACGTCCGCGCCCTGAATCGCCAACTCCGGGACCGCGTGCGGGCCTTCGACCAGGCACGGATCCGCGCCAACGTCAGGGACTTCGCCGACCACATCGACCACGCCGTCCAGCGCATCGGCGTCGACCACGTGGCCATCAGCTCGGACTTCGATGGTGGTGGAGGGATCGAGGGCTGGAGCAATGCGAGCGAGACCTTCAACGTCACCCTGGAGCTCATTCGGCGCGGGTACTCGGAGGAGGACATCGGGAAGATCTGGTCCGGCAACACCCTGCGCGTGTGGCGTGCGGTGGAGGCGGTCGCTGCGGCAGATGCCGCGGAGGGCCCCCGATGACCCCCCCCATCGCCCTGGACCGCAGGCAAGTCATTCGCCTCACCCGCGCCTCCGTCGAGTGCGCGCCAGGGGAGGCCTGCGGGTTGCTCCTGGGGAATTGCATCGGAGGCGAACGGAGGGTGCGACGCCTGACGGTCGCGAGAAACCTGGCCTCCGAGGCGGACCAGTACTTCCTGGATCCCGTGCACCTGCTGCGCCAGGAGCAGGCCGTCAAGGCGGAGGGCCTCGAGGTCCTCGGGGTCTGGCACAGCCATCCCGCCCAGGAGGCGTGCCCCAGTCAACTCGATCTGGAGGGCACGCCCGCGGGCTGGATTCAGCTCATCGCCAGGGTCGACGATGGCGTGCTGACCGACCTGAAAGCCTGGGACGCGAAGGATGGTCGCAAGGTGGAGGCGCGTGTCTTCATGGACGTCGCGCCTGACCGAGATGCGCCCGCTGGGCCTCACGCTGCGGAGCTCTCCGTGGCACGATGGTCGGCTTCCAGCGTGCCGCTCGAGGCCTGATCTCGCAGCCCACAGCAACGCGCGCCCCGCCACTTCTCGCCCCGCCACTTCTCGCCCATGCTCCACGAGACCGTCAGCGCCAAGGGTCACCTGATCGACACCCACGTCCTCGAGCGGATCTTCGACCAGGTCCTCGAGCACGGTGCGTCCTACGAGATCCTGCGCTTTGAGGTCGGCACCACCCACGCGGACGAGTCGGTGATCGAGCTGAAGATCACAGCCGAAGACGAGGCCACCCTGCGGGCGACGATCGAGGCCACCCTGTCCTTCGGCTGCGCGGTCGCCTCGGCCCGCGACGCCCGGCTTGTCGCCATCGAGCGCGACATGTGCGTGCCCGAGGACTTTTACTCCACCACCAACCACCGCACCGAGATCCGCCTCGACGGGGTCTGGCGGGAGGTCGGCGCCCAGCGCATGGACGCCGTGATCGTCCTGGAGGAGGGAGAGCCCCTGTGCCGCAAGCTGCGCGACGTGCGCGCAGGGGACCTCGTGGTCTGCGGCGTCTCCGGCGTCCGCGTGAACCTGGACCAGGTCAAAGGTGAACGCGCGACCTTCGCGTTCATGAGCAACGACATCAGCTCCGAGCGCAGCGTCGAGACGAGCGTCAAGCGGGTGGCGCGCCAGATGCGGCGCACCCGTGAGGAGGGCAAGCGGATCATCTTCGTCGCGGGCCCTGTGGTCATTCATACCGATGGCATCACTCCCTTCCGCAGCCTGATCGAGGGCAAGTGGGTGGACGCGATCCTCTCGGGCAACGCCCTCGCGGTGCACGACATCGAGAACAGCTTCTTCGGCACCTCCCTGGGCGTGAGCCTCGGCACGGGCAAGCCCGTGGAGGAGGGGCACAAGAACCACATGCGGGCCATCAACCGCATCAACCACGCCGGCTCGATCCCCGAGGCCGTGCGCTCCGGCGTGCTGAAGACCGGCATCATGCACGCCTGCGTCGAACACGACGTGGACGTGGTGCTGGCCGGATCGATCCGCGACGACGGTCCGCTCCCCGACACCCTCATGGACCTGATCGAGGCCCAGGAGGCCTACGCCCACCAGCTCGAGGACGCGGGCATGGTGTTGATGCTGAGCACGATGCTGCACTCCATCGGGGTCGGCAACATGCTGCCCTCCTGGGTTCGGGTCGTGTGCGTGGACATCAACCCCGCCGTGGTGACCAAGCTCAGCGACCGCGGGTCCTCTCAGACCGTGGGCGTGGTCACCGACGTCGGCCTCTTCCTCGGCCGGCTGGCCGAGGAGCTGCGCGGCACGGACGGCTGAGCCGGCCCGATCCGAAACCAGGGCCCGGGCCGCGCCCCGCTCCCGTTCCCCTGTCGTCCCGAGGTCGGTAGGCTGAGGCTTCGCCGGGGCCCTGCGCCGCCGCGCCCCTTCCCATGAGCTCCGAACGACGCCAAGACGCCGCGCCCGCCGGCCCCGCGGGCTCGACCGGACTCTGGCTCGACGATGGGCCCACGCGCCGCTTTCTGGCGGCCTGCTGGGTCTGGGGGCTCGCGGCCCTGGCCCTCGCCACCCTCGCTGGCTGGAGCCTCCTCCACCCGGAGCTCGCTGACGACAGGCCGGCCCTGGGCTTTGGTCGCCTCCGCCCCCTCGTGGAGATGTTGCTCCTCCACGGTTTCCTGGCCAACGGCTTCTTCGCCCTGGTCCACCACTCCACCCAGCGCCTGTGCTGTGCGCCCATGGCCGCTGGCCTGCTGGGGCGCGTCCACCTGTGGGGCTGGCAACTTGCCCTGGCATGGGCCACGTGGACCGTCGGTGGCGGCGCGCTGGAGCCAAGGCTTCTCTCACCCGCCGAGGCCCCGGTGGACCTCGCCCTCGCGGGTCTCTGGACCCTCTTCGGCGTCCAACTCCTCGTGACGCTGACCCGCCGCCGCCAGCGCTACATGTACGCGTCGCTCTGGTTCTACCTCGCGGCCACCCTGCTCTTCGGGGGCCTTCAGGTCACGGCGACTCTCGCCTCCTTCCATCATCCCATCTTCGGCGTCCCGCTCTTCTCCGGCGCGGCCGACGCCGCCCTGCAGTGGTGGTACGTACGCAACGGCGCGGGCGCCTTGGTCGTCATCGGGCTCTTCGGGGTGGCCTACGACCTCGCGCCACGCATCGCCGCCGCGCCCCTCTACTCGTACCGCATGGGGATCGTGCACCTGTGGTCCCTGCTGCTGATCCAGCTCTGGGTGGCCCCGCGGCACCTGCACCTGTCGCCCTCGCCTGGCTGGCTGTCGGCTCTGGCGCTCGCCTTCGCGTTCCTCGTGTGGCTGCCGTCCGCCAGCGGGATCTTCAACCTCGCCGCCACCCTCCGCGACGGTCGGCAGGGCCAGGGGGAGCGCGAACCCGCCCGAGCCTTCCTGGTCGCGGCCCTGTTCTTCTTCGCCCTCGCAGCCATCGAGGAGCCCGTCCTCGCCCTGCGACGCATGAGCGCCGCGGTGGGCTCGACGGACTGGGTGGAGGGACACCAGGAGATGCTCTTCCTTGGCTGGGGCGCGTTCGTGGTGTTCGCTGGCTCCTACTGGATCGCGCCCAGGATCCTCCATGCGCCGCTCCACTCCCCGGCCCTCGCCCGCGCCCACTTCTGGCTGGCCACCCTGGGCGTGCTCACCTCCGCCGCCGCCCTGCGCTTCAGCGGCGCGGCCCAGGCCGGGGTCCTCGGCGCCTTGTCGCCGGACGGCCACCTCCTACACCCCGAGTTCACCGAGGCCGTCGCGCGGGTCGAGGGGCACCGGCTCCTGCACGTGGCGGGCCTCGGGCTCTTCCTCGCGGGCGCCCTCGTCGGCGCCTGGAACCTCCTCCGCACCTGGGCGGCGCGGCCGTCCGCCTACCCGTCCATCCCGGTGACCGAGCCGCCCCTTGAGCCCATGGCCATCGCCGAGGAGGCCCCCGCTCCGCCCGCGGGCGCTGTGCTCGACGGCGGCCGCCGCCTGCAGGTGTTTTGCACCCTGTGGTGGCACCGGCGACTCGAGCGACGGCCCCTTCGCCTGGCGAGCTGGATCGTCGTCGCCGTGGGCGCCGTGGCCGCCCTGCAGCTGGGCCCGCTGCTGCGCGCCGAGCCAACCGCAGTGGCCTCCCTCACGCCCCTGGAGGCCTACGGCCGCTCGGTGTACGAACGCGAGGGCTGCGTCACCTGCCATACCCAGGCGGTTCGGCCCTTGCTCGCGGACACCAAGCGCTACGGCGCCATCAGCACCTCCAGCGATCCGGTGGAGCGCGGGCCGGCCCTGTGGGGCACGCGCCGCGTGGGCCCGGACCTTGCCCGAGAGGGCGGCCGCCGCTCCACCCGCTGGCAGGTCCTGCACCTGGACGACCCACGCGCAGCCTCCCCTGGCTCGCTGATGCCTTCGTACCGCCGCTTGCTCGAGCGCCCGCGGGACCTCCCGCGCCTCGTCCAACGCTCCGGGTTCACCAAGCGCCCCGAGTGGGCTGCCGACGCCGCCGCGGCCCAGGCCGCCGCCCTCACCGCGGAGTTCGAGGCCCAGCACGGAGCGCCCCTCCTGCGCCCTGGCGCCGGCGCACCCGCAGCCCTGGAGGGCTCGGAAGCCATCGCCCTCGTGGCCTATCTCCAGCAGCTTGGGCTCCCCTCGTCCGAGATCCCCTTCTCAACCGCCGCCAGCGAGCAGCCCTGACCCCCGCGGCCTTACGCCCCGGTTGACCTCCCCGCCTCGCCGCCCAAGCTCTTGATCATGCCCAACACCGACCAGCGCTCCGCCCACCGCCCCCCGGCGCACGGGATCGAGGAGGGGGACCACCCCCTGCCCGGCTGGTGGTCCGTGGCCGCGCTGGTCTCCGCTGTGCTCGCCTTCGGGTCCCTGTTCCTCTCGGTGATCCGCCCCGACCTCACCGACCCCGCGGCCAGCTACGAGCGCGCCGTGACGGCCGAACTCCAGGCGCAGTTCGCAGAGATCGGAAACCTGGCCCCAACCGCAGGGACCCTGGGGTCCTTCATCACCGACCCGGAGAAAGGACGCTGGCTGCGGGTCGGCGAGGCCATCTTCACGGCGAACTGCGTGTCCTGCCACGGCAGCGACGGGGCCGGCGTCTCAGGCCCAAACCTCACCGACGACCACTACATCCGGGTGCGCGAGCTGACCGACGTGGCAGACACCGTCATTGGCGGCTCCATCGCGGCGGGCATGCCGGCCTGGAAGGATCAGCTGAGCATGAATGAGATCGTGCTCGTGTCCGCCTACGCCGCCTCCCTGCGCGGCGGCTTCGTGGATGGTAAGGAGCCCGACGGCGAGCCCATCGCCCCCTGGTTCCCCGGCAGCGCGGACTGAGCGCTGCCCACACCGCCAGGCCCGCGCGTATCCGGCGGGCGGCGAGCCACCACCGCGACCGCAGAAGCGGCACCGATCCTGTTCGAGATCCGCGCCCGTCGTGCACACTCTCTGCATGACCGCGCCCTCCTTGCTCCGACGTAGCCTCCTCGCCTGCACCGCTCTCCTGCTCCTCGCCGCACCCCGCGCGGAGGCCGCGCAGAAGGGCGCCCTGGAGCACGATTCGCTCTGGCCGCCGACCCTCGAGACCTACCTGCCGTCCGGTCAGACCTACGACGAGGCCTTCCCGCGCCCCGAGTCGGTCCTCGGCTGGCCCGTGGGCACCTGGCACGTGCGCCACGACCAGCTCGTGCGCTGGTTCGAGGTCGTCGCGGAGAAGTCCCCGCGCGTCACCCTGGAGCAGACGGGCAAGACCCACGAGGCGCGGCCCACGCTGCTGGCCACCATCAGCTCCCCCGCCAACCTCGCGCGCATCGACGAGATCCGCGAAGCGCACCGCACCGCGGTGCTCACCGGGGCCGCGAGCTACGACGGCCCGTCTGTGGTCTGGATGGGCTACGGCGTGCACGGCAACGAGTCGAGCGCGTCCAACGCGAGCCTGCTCCTGCTCTATCACCTCGCCGCCGCCAGCGGCGCGGACATCGACGCCTACCTCGAGCGCACGGTGGTCCTCGTGGACCCCTGCGTGAACCCCGACGGCGGCGCGCGCTTCGCCCACTGGGCGAACATGCACCGGGGCCGCCAGTTAGTCGGCGACCCCGCCTCCCGGGAGCACAACGAGGCTTGGCCGGGCGGGCGCACCAACCACTACTGGTTCGACCTGAACCGGGACTGGCTGCTGCTCACCCACCCCGAGTCCCGCGGGCGGGTGGCGGCCTTCCACCGCTGGATGCCCACGGTGCTCACCGACTACCACGAGATGGGGAGCGACTCGACCTACTTCTTCCAGCCGGGGATCCCCAGCCGCCGCAATCCCCTGACGCCCGAGCGCAACCAGCAGCTCACCGGCGAGATCGCGGAGTTCCACGCCGCGGCGCTGGACGCCATGGGGAGCCTGTACTTCACCGAGGAGCGCTTCGACGACTTCTACTACGGCAAGGGCTCCACCTACCCCGACCTCCAGGGCGCCATCGGGATCCTGTTCGAGCAGGCGAGCTCCCGCGGGCACCTGATGAGCACGAAGCGCGGCGAGCTCACCTTCCCCTTCACCATCCGCAACCAGTTCACCACCTCCCTCACCACCCTCGAGGCCGCCGACCGCATGCGCGTCAAGCTCGGCGCCTACCAGCGGGAGTTCTTCAGGGACGCCCGCGAGGAGGCTCGCGACGGCGCGGTGGGCGGCTACGTGATCACCGACCGCGATCGCTTCCGCCTGAACGAGATGGTGGAGCGCATCCAGCGCCACGGCATCGCCGTGCACGACCTGGCCGAGGACCTCGAGGGCTTCCCCGAGGGCGAGTCCTACGTGATCCCCTCGGACCAGCCCCAGGCCAAGCTCGTGCGCGCGCTCTTCGAGACGCGCACCTCCTGGGACGACAACACCTTCTACGACGTGTCCTCCTGGACCTTCCCCCTGAGCTTCGACGTGCGCTATGAGGCGGTGCCCATGGAGAAGTGGAGCGGCGACCTGGTGGGCGAGGTCGCGGATCCCACGCGGGACGCCTCGGATCGTGAGCTGTGGTCCGACGGGACCGTCCCCGCCTACGCCTTCCAGTGGCACGACTCCGGCGCCGCCGCCGGCCTCGCCCACCTGCAAGCCAAGGGCATCCGCACCAGCGTCCTCACCAAGCCAGTCACCATCGCCGGCAAGTCCGCCGGACGCAGGGTCACCCTGGACCCCGGCGCCATCCTGGTGCCCATGGGCCCCCAGGAGCTCTCCGCCGAGGCCATCACCGCGGCGCTCTTGGACGCCCGCGAGCACGGCCTCGAGCTGATCCCCATCGCCACCGGCCTGACCGACGTGGGGCCCGACCTCGGCAGCGGCTCCTTCAGCGTCCTGCGCGAGCCGAAGCCGCTGCTCCTCATCGGCTCGGGCGTCTCCGCCTACGAGGCGGGTGAGGTGTGGCACGACCTGGACACCCGCGTCGGGCTGACCGTGAGCACCGTGGACCGCGCGCGCCTCGGGCGCCTGGACCTCTCGGGCTACACCCACGTGATCCTCGTCAACGGCGCCACCGGCGGCTGGGGCGACAAGGAGGCCGACCAGCTCAGCGCCTGGGTCCGCAAGGGCGGCCACGTCATCGCCACCAAGCGCGCGGCCGTCTGGGCCGCCGAGCGCCTCATGACCACCGCCGAAGAGGACCACGACCACGGCGACGCCCACGCGGAGAGCGAGGAGCCCGAGCAGGGCGACGTCTCCTACGGCGAGTACGAGGCCCGCCGCGCCGAGCAGCGCATCGCGGGCACCATCTTCGAGGCGCGCATCGACCGCTCCCACCCCCTGGGCTACGGCTTCGACCGGGACACCGTCCCCGTCTTCCGCAACTTCGAGGGCGTGCTGCCCGAGGGTCCCGACCCCTTCGCCACGCCCCTGCGCTACACGGAGAGCCCGCTCGTCTCGGGCTTCGCCAGCGAGGCCAACGTGAAGAAGATCGCCGGCACCCCCGCGGTCCGCGTGCGCCGCATGGGCGGCGGCACCGTCACCGCCATGGTGGACAACCCCTGCTTCCGCGGCGTCTGGTACGGCACCCGCCGCCTCCTCCTCAACGCTATCTTCTTCTCCGGCGCGGTCCAATCCACCGGCCCCATCGACAAGCGCACCGAGGACGAGGCCATGGACTACGACCACGGCCACGCCCACGACCGCTGATCGCCGGCGGCCTCATCCCTGCGCCCCCGGGCTCGAGCTCCCCAGCCCCCTAAGCGTCCGCTGAAGGGGGGGGCTCGGCCTTCACGTGCCCTCCCGCCCCCCGCAGGGCGACCTCCCAGGCCCCTTCGACCGGACCTCTCAGCGCGCGACCGTCGCGGGGCTGGTGAGTCATTGCTACGGTTGCCTTAAGCCGCGGACGCCCCTCGGCATTGGCCACCCATGACCCGTAAGAGGTGTCGACGATGAAGAAGGTCCTGACCCGCGTGCTCGCCGTGTCCCTCCTGTTCGCCGGCGTGGCCGCCGTCGCGGGGTGGCTGATGCCGACCACGTACAAGATCGAGCGCGTCGTGACCATCGACGCCGCGCCCGCCGCGATCCATGCCCACGTCCATGACCTGGAGCGCTGGCCCGCCTGGGCGCCCTGGGAGGAAGAGGACCCGTCGATCGTGACCACCTACGGGGCCCAGACCGTCGGTGTCGGTGCGAGCCAGACCTGGACCTCGGACCAGGGAGACGGCGAGTTGACCCTCACCCGCTCGGACCCGGCGAGCGGCATCGCGTACGACATGGCCTTCATCATGGATGGCGCGCGCGCCCCGTCGACCTGCGCCATGACCTACGCTCCCGCCGGCGGCTCCACCACGGTCACCTGGACCATGGAGGGGGACGTCCACGACTTCATGCCGCGGGTCCTGGCGGGGCTCATGACGCCCTTGATGGACGCCCAGATCAGCAGCATGTTCGACAAGGGCCTCCAGAACCTGAAGGGCCAGGTCGAGTCCGGAAGCTGACCGGCGGGCCGCCCGCCGGCCAACGCCCTCCACCGGGGCCCGTTGCGCTCGATCGAGCGAGATCGCAGAGACGTCTCGCCAACGGGCGGCACCTTGCGCACGGGGCCCCGCCCTCCGGTGTCGTCCGCCGAAGCACACGAGCTTCGGCCGCTTGCGCTCATGGAGTTCCTGGCGCTCGCAGCGCGACCCGCTCTGGGACGGAGATCGCCCCCCTGCCAGACCCCTTGAGGGTCCCACGGGCGCCAGTTACCGTGGGCTGGAGCGCTGACAAGGCTCACCGTTCCCCATGAACCCTGTACACCAGACCACTCCGCGCCGCCCTGAGGGCCGATCTCGCGTCCAGCGGCGCCGCCTCGGTGCCGGCCTGCTGATCCTCTCAGGTTCGCTCGCGGCCTCGGCCGGCCACGCCGCCCCGAACACTTGGGCCATGCCCATCTCGCGCGACGAGGGCGTGAAAACGGCCGTCGACGGGGCCGCCTTCGAGGAGACCGTCCGGCCGTTCCTGGATCGCTACTGCACGAGGTGCCACGCGGGGAGCCGGACCGAGGCGGACGTCCGCCTCGATGGCATCAGCGCGGAGCTGGCGGCGGGTCAGGACATGGAGCTCTGGAAGAACGTGCTCCTGCAGCTCGTGGTGGAGGCGATGCCGCCCTCCAGCGGGAAGCAGCCCGAGACGCGCGAACGGGACGCCGTGATCCGCTGGATCGACGACGAGCTCGCCAAGTCGGGGAACGAGTCAGACGTCTACGCCAAGCTCAAGAGCCCCTCGTTCGGCAACTACGTCGACCACGAGAAGCTGTTCAGCGGCGAGATCGAGACCGCCCCCTTCTCCCCGGCGAGGCTCTGGCGCACCAGCCCCAACGTCTTCGACAGC
>CALLKX010000019.1 GCA_938083085.1 uncultured bacterium | reverse complement strand
ATGGGGGAGAGCCCGGATCGAAGCGGGCCGGATCAGAGCGGCCGGATCAGAGCGGCCGGCGTCGCACCGCCAGGGCAGCGAGCAGGACGAAGGTGAGCCCCTCGAGGGGCGCCAGGACGAGCCCCATGTTGTGGATCGCGGGGGGGAGGCCTGCATCGGAGTACCCGCCGGCGAACTTCACCATTTCGAACATGGCAGAGGCGTCGGCGAAGGTGGGGGCGTGGGTGGCGAAGACCCACCAGCTGGCCGCGCCGAAGTCGTCCTTGAACACGTCCCAGACGAGCAAGGTTGCCAGCGAGCCTGCGAGGGCCAGGACCGGGCCCCGGGCGAGGCTGGATACGAGGAGCCCGAAGGCGTGGATGGCCATCAGCCCGAGGGAGCCGACGAGCAGGGCGCGCCGAAGCTCAGCGATCACCTCGTCGGCGGTGAAGATCGCGTAGTCGTCCTCCACCAGGTCGCCGAAGTCGCCGCCGGCGGCCGTGGTGGCGAGGAACGCGGTCAGCCCGGCGAGGGCCACCATGCCCACGACCAGGATGGGCCCGAGCAGGGCCCGGCCGACCACGGCACCGGATCTGGAGGCAGAGCGCGTCACGGCCAGCCGAAGGACCCCGGTCTCCCGGTCTCCCGCGATGGAGCGGGCGCCTTGCACGAGGAGGAGCGCGGTGGCGAGCATCATCCCCGCGCGCCAGCCGCCCACGAGCATGGCCCAGCCAGTGCCCTCGCTCAGGCCAGTGACCGTCTCCCCGGACCCCATGGCCTGGATCTCCTTGGCCCGCTGGGCGAAGGACGCGGCCCAGATGCGGAGCGCGGGGACCGCGATGATCATGAGCGCGCCGACCCACGCCGCCCGGGAGGCGAGCATGCGCATGAACTCGGCGCGCAGGACCCGGAGGGAGCCGCTCATCGGGAGCCTCCTGTCGCGGCGCGGCGCTCCTCGACGAGGGCCTCGAAGGAAGCCTGCAGGCCCATCCGGGCCGCGGTGAAGTGGTGGAGTCCGGCGCCGGAGCCCACGAGCCGCGCGAGGAGCTCTTCGGGATCCGCTCCGGGGGCTTCGAGGAAGAGGGTCCCCTCCCCAACCGGGCCTGACTTCAAGGTCCAGCCCGCATCGAGGGACGCGCGCAGGGTGTCCTCGTCCCGCACCGCGACGGTCCAGGTGTCCTTCTGTCCGAGGTAGGCGTCGAGCGGCGCCTCGCGGATCAACTCGCCGTCGAGGATGACCGCGGCGTGGGTGAGGATCTCCTGCATCTCGTGCAGGCGGTGGCTGGAGAGCACGAGGGTCTGGCCGCCCTCCACGAGCTCTTCGAGGAGCTCGAGCATCCCGCGCACGCCCATGGGGTCGAGGCCGGAGAGGGGCTCATCGAGCACGACGAGCTCCGGCGTCCCCATGATCGCCCCGGCGATCGCGAGGCGCTTCTCCTGGCCCAGCGACAGGCCGCCGGCGCTGCGCCGTTCGAACCCCTCGAGGCCCACGCGTCGCAGGGCGTCCTTCATGTCCCGGCCGCCGGCGTGGCCGCGGAGTCTGGACTGGTAGGCGAGGTTCTGGGCAATGGTGTGCCCCTTCAGGAGCGCGGGCACGTCGAAGACGCAGCCCACCTTGCCCCGGGTGCGGTGGAGCGCCTTCGACGGGACGCCCAGGACCTCGCACGTCCCGGAGGTGGGGGCGAGGAGCCCCAGGGCGCAGGACAGGGTGGTGGTCTTCCCAGAGCCGTTCGGGCCCAGGAGCCCATAGACCTGCCCCGGGAGGACGGTCAGGTCCACGCCTTTCACGGCCTCCATCGAGCCATACCGCTTGCGCAGGTCGCGGACGCGTAGCGCCGGGATCTTCATTCTTACGCGGCCCTGGTCTCTGTATCCCTGTTCATCGACGTCCCGAACTCACGGGGTGGGAGCAGCCTACCCTTCGTAGGAGGCCGGTTTCCACGTCGAAAGCCCGTTGCCGATTCCGAGCGGGGCCAGTGCAACCCCGCGGGTCAAGGGGACTAGCGGGGTGCCTTCGCGGCTTCGCGTTGGCGGGGCGCCCCGTCGTGGGAGGACGGCGGGGCGTTTTCTTCTTCAGGGAGAGGGCGGCGGAAGCGCTCGGCCTCCTCGCCTTCCCACCACGACCGCCACGCCTTGTTGGAGGAGCCGGGCTTGCGGCCGGTGATGCGGCCGAGCGCGCCGCGGATAGACCGGAGCTCGGTGCGGACCTGGACCTCTTGGACGCCGATGACGCTGACGTCCAGCACCACGCCCTCGACCAGGGTGTTGACCACAGGGTCCGCGACCGAGGACCCCTGGGCGACCTCCACGTCGAAGTCCTGGACGTAGGCGCGCTGGGTGCCGATGAAGAGGTGGGAGCGAGGGGGGCGGTACCCTGACCCGGAGCGGGACTGCGCGGACAGGGTGTACAGGCGGCCCATCAGGGGCTCGACGAAGGCGCCGTCCCGGCTGGCGCCGAGGGCCTCGACGGCCCTCAGTCGGAGGGCACCGTTGCTCGACTCCAGCGCGCGGATGAGCGGGCCTGCGACCTCGTACGCGCCCACGTCGGAGATGGCCCGCGCCGCGGACTCTCTGGTCAGGGGCGATGGGTCATAGACTGCGTGGATCAGGAGCGGGCGCGGGTCCTCGCGGGGGAACAACCTCCCGGTGGCGAAGGCCGCGAAGGATCGCCGGGACGGCCGCCGGGAGCGCAGCTCGGCGCGCAGAGTCTGCGCGAGGCTCGCCCGGTCCGTGGCGGTGATCAGCCGTTCGACCACGGCCTCTCGCATGAGCCGCGACGGACTGGATCCGAGGTCTAGCAGCCTGGGGAGCTCGTCCTCGTCCCCCCGGGCTGGCAGCCCCCCAAGAAATCGCCCCGCACGGGCGGCGGCGCCCCGCAGCTCGAGGTCGATGGGGTGGCGCTCGAGGAGCTCGTCGCAGAGCTCGCAGGCCTCGGGCAAGAGCCCCAGCTCGAGGGCGCCGTCCACCTGCTCCGTGGGCGTGCGGGACCCCTCTCGGAGGAGGGCCTCGAGGCGGGCGAGCGCGACGCGTTCCTCGACGGCCTCCAGCACCGCGCTGGCCGGCACGCTGCGCCAGCCGCCCGGCCCCTTGACGCTCCAAGCTCCGGTGGACTCCCTTCGGGTGGGACCCCGGAGGACGCTCCCTCCCCGCAGCTTGAGGACACGCTTCGCCGCGCGCTGCTTCTCCTCCGGCTCGTCGTCCGTTGCCGGCCTGTACACCGGGGCCTCGCGGCCGTGATCCGAAGCGTGCTTCGTCAGGGGCTCGGCGGCGGGCTCTTTGGCGCGTTCTGCGGCGGCAGATTCCGCGGCGGCAGATTCCGCGGCGGCGGATTCCGGGGCGAGGGGCTCCGCAGCGGTGAATTCCGCGGCAGCGATCGCCGTGAGTGCCAGGGTGAGGGCGAGGGGCTTGATCATGGGCAGGGCTCCTCCGATGGAGTCGCTGAGCGCGTGGATGGGCGCGGCTGCTGCCCCGGTATACGCCCTCACTTTCGTTCGGTGACGCTCGCTGCCGGAGTTCCTGGGAGCGGGGCTGCGGACGACCCTGGGGCCGGCGGTGGGGCGCCACAGGAGCGGGCCGTCACGGCCCGTGACGTGGAGAGGAATCCCGCGTCGCTCCAGCTCGTCCGCATAGGCCGGCACGTCCCCGCTGACGACCGCGAGCGCGGGTTGGGTTCGATCAAGGAGGCGTGAGAGATGGCGCGTGCGAGAGCCGTGGTGCGGTAACAGGAGGACGTCCACCGGCCCGGGTTCGAGCCAAGGGCGCTCTCCGCCGCCATCCAGGATGGCCCTCAGCCCAGGTCCCTCGGCGTCGCCGCAGAGGATCACCCGGGCGGCGCGTCCTGTCTGCAGGTGCCAGCGCAGGTCGAAGATCGCCGAGCCCTCGTTAGGGTCCGGCATGCCCGACGAGATCGCTCCCACGCGCAGGGCCGGGTTCGGGTCGCCTTCGCGGGCGTAACCAGGGTTTCGACCGAGATGGCTATCGAGCCAGACGACGCCGCGGGGGTGCCCGCGGGTGCGGGCCTCGCCGCCCGGCGTTGTGGCGAGGGGAGCGTGGAGCTCCTCTGGAGTCCACCTGGCCACGACCCAGGGGATCGCGCCGGCGTGATCCTCGTGGTCATGGGAGACGCCGACCCGGATCGCTCCCGTATCCAGCGCTCGGAGGAGCGCGCCGACGCCCTCGTCGGCCACGGCCAGTCGGTCCCGGGAGCCGGCGTCGAAGAGCCATGTGGGGGCGCCGGGGGCGCGCGCCAGGACCGCGGTGCCGTTGCCCACGTCGAGGACGTGGAGCTCAAGGGTCTGCGGGATCGGTCCCGGTGCGCCCGGCCCGAGGGCGGGCCCGGGCCACGGGAGGAGGAGCACGCCGAAGCCCGCGGCCCCGAGGCGCGCGAGTCGCCCGCTCAGGTGGTGGCGAGGCCGGCCAGCAGCGAGCCCGAGGGCGATGCTCGCGAGCACGATGAGCCACGGGGAGCGCTCGGGGAGCGGGAGTGGTGTCCAAGGAAGGCGGTCCATCCACTGGAGCCAGGTGATCAGCCCTCCGGCAGACCAGCTCGCCACCTGATCCAGCGCCTCGAGGGGGAGGAAGAGCCGGAGCCAGCCGGCCGTCACCAGGAGGGCGACCGGAGGGGTGGCGACGGGCGTGGCCACAAGGCTCGCCGGGCTCCACTCCCCGAAGACGCTCCAGACCACGGGGAGGGTCGCGAGGGAGGCGACGGCGCCCGCGGCGAGCGCGCCATAGCAGAGCAATCGCCCGCGTTCCACGAGGGCGACAAGGATCGGTGGCCTCGGCCAGCCGGTGGGCCCGACGGGGTTCAGCCAGCGGAGCCCGCCGCTCTCGTCGCGTGATTCCCCGGAGAGGGCTCTGGCCAGGGGGGCTGCGGCCAGGACGAGGGCGGCGGTCGCCAGGTAGGACAGCTGGGTTCCCGCACGGGTCGGGGCGAGAGGGTCCATGGCGACCTCCGCGAGGGCTGCGACGCCGATGAGGTTGAGGGCGGATGGGCGGCGCTTGAGGCGCTGCGAGAGCAGGGCGAGGCCGAGCCCGATGGCGGCCCGGGTCGCGGGCGCCCCGCCGCCCGAGAGGGGGACGAAGGCGACGATCATGGCCGCCGACAGGAGCGCAGCCCCGGGCCGGGCGGTGCTGCCCTTGAGCGCAGCGCCATGGCGAGAGAGGCCGGCGATGACGCGTGCGAGCGGTATGACCAGGAGGAAGGCGAGCAGCCCGACGTGGAAGCCAGAGAGCGCCAGCAGATGCCGCGTGCCCGTGCGCGTGAACAGATCGGTCAGTTCCGGTGAGAGCCCGCGACGCTCTCCGAAGACGAGGGCCGCGAGCAGGGCGCCGCAGGTGGGGTCCGGGTGCGCCTGGCAGGCGCGGATTCCCCGTCCCCGCAGTCGGCGGAGCCAGGAGGTCGCGCTCTCACGTGCCGAGGCGACCTCGGCTGCTGATCGAGCGCTCGGGACGCGGATGATCTCGTCCGCGCGCGGGCGCAGGCTGCTCGTGCGGGAAGCTCGGGGGCGGTGGGTGCTCCTCGCCCGGCCCGCCCGACGCGCCTCTGGGCTCACCGCGACGAGGTCCCCGGGAGCCACGGCCCCCCGGGGCGTGACCAGCAGCCCCGGCTGTCCGCCGATGGTCCATGCCTCGGAGGCGCCACCCCCGCTCGCACGACCACGGAGCTCGTGCACGTGGCCGATCAGCGGTTGGCCAGCGGGAGAGATGGGCCCTCCGCGGGCGATGGCGGCGCGACCTGCACAGAGCAGGGCGAGGGCAACGAGGAACAGCGGGGCCCGGAGTCGAGAGTCCGGGGGGCGGGCAGCCAGCCAAGCGAGGGCCAGCGCCGTCATCACGCAGGCGCCCGTCGCGGCGCGGGTCCCTGGCGAGCGATGGAGCCCGAGGTCGATCGGGCCGGCGTCGGCGCAGAGGGAGCCGACGACGGCTCCGATGCACGCGACACCCGCCGCGAGCAGCGCAGGCGCCGGTCCCCCGGAGATGCGTGGCCCTGGCGCGGCGGCCGGGACGCTGCCCGAGCGGCCGCGGTCGTCGTCACGATGTGCACTGATCTGTTCCACCCCTCCAGGGATCGCGCGGGAGCACAGTCGGTGTCGGGCTCACGCGAGCTCGAGGGCGGCAGGGAGAGCGTGGTGGCGGGAGGGTAAGGTCGGGGAGGTCCACCATCCGGAAGGACCCAGCAAGCCCAGGGAGAGCCACCAGGACCTGGCAAGGGAACCCGGGACCTGGTGGAGCCCATCGGGACCGGGCGGAGCCAAAGGGGACCTGGAGATCCAACCTGGAGTCGGGCGAGGCCGAGGTGACGAGGCCGGGACCTTGCTGGACCGGGCAGCGCCCTTCAGGAACTCTGTGGGTGCTCGGCTGAACCCAGGGTGGGGCGACGGGGCCCGCGTGAGCTGGCGACGGCCCGCATGGGCCGGGTCGGCTATCATGTCCGGTCATGTCGAACCCCAAGGACCACCGGGCCATCTTCCCGGGCACCTTCGATCCGGTGACCCTCGGTCACATCGATCTGATCGAGCGCGCGTCGGCGCTCTTCGATCACCTCTTCGTTGCGGTGGCTGCGCACCACGACAAGCGCCACGTGCTGGGAGTGGAGGAGCGGGTCGCCCTGCTCGCGGAGGCGACCTCGAGCCTCGACAACGTGGAGGTCACTGCCCTCGACGGGCTCCTCGTCGACGGCGCGAGGCGCATGGGGGCGACGGCGGTGGTGCGCGGGATCCGGAGCTCGGCGGACCTGGAGTACGAGCGCCAGCTGGCCCTCTCCAACCGGGCCATGGCCCCCGAGCTGGACACGGTCATGTTGCTCTCCTCGCCGGAGCATGCTCACGTCTCCAGCACCCTCGTTCGTCAGATCGCTCGCCTCGGCGGCGACCTCAGCCCCTTCGTTCCCCCCTCCGTGGTGCTCGCGCTCGCCGGTCGCTTTTGATGCGACCGTGCTTGGGCCCGGGGCCCACGGCGCCCCCCCCGATCCGTGGGGATCCATGGCCGTGCGCGATACACGGGGCGATCGGGTGCCGAAGGCCCAGCGCCCGCTTGAGACCCCAAGTCGCCCAGGGACCCAGCGGGTCCTAGAGAATCACCCGGCGCCCCAGCTCCCCTCCACCGGGCGCCCCTCCCAAAACCAGCCACCCCAACCTCTCCATGTCCGAGCGCACCGCCATCAAGACTGACAAGGCCCCCGGGGCCATCGGCCCCTACAACCAGGCCATCGTGGCCGGAGGCTTCGTCCACTGCTCCGGGCAGGTGGCCTTCATCCCCGAGACCATGGAGATCGTCGAGGGCGGCGTCGCCGAGCAGGCCGAGCAGGTCATGGCCAATCTCGGCGCCGTGCTCGAGGCCGCCGGGTCCAGCTTCGCCCTCGCGGTCAAGTGCACGATCTACCTCAAGGACATGGGCGACTTCGCCACGGTGAACGAGATCTACGGGCGGGCCTTCGACTGCGCCGAGCCGCCGGCGCGGGTCACCATCGAGGCGGCGCGCCTCCCCAAGGACGTCCTGGTGGAGATCGACTGCCTCGCCCTCGCCGGGCCGGGCAGTTGAGCTGACCCTGGAGGGCTCCGGGACGCTATTCTCTCCGCCCTCATGAGCGTCTCCTGTGGAATCGTAGGCTTGCCCAATGTCGGCAAGAGCACCCTGTTCAATGCCCTGACGGCGGCCGGCGCGCAGGAGGGGAACTTCCCCTTCTGCACCATCGACCCCAACGTCGCCGTGGCGGCTGTCCCGGACTCGAGCCTGGAGACCATCCACCGGTTCATCCAGACGGACAAGGTCATCCCCGCGTCGGTGAAGATCGTCGATATCGCGGGCCTGATCGCCGGCGCGTCCAAGGGGGAGGGGCTCGGGAACAAGTTCCTCTCGAACATCCGCGAGACCGACGCGATCATGCACGTGGTGCGCTGCTTCGGCGGCTCCAAGGTCGTACGGGAGGAGCCCGTCGATCCCCTGAAGGACATCGAGGTGATCGAGCTCGAGCTGGCGCTCGCGGACCTCGACACCGTCGACCGCGCCATCGAGCGCGTCTCGAAGAAGGCGCGCTCGGGGGACAAGGACTCCCTCGAGCAGAAGGAACTCTTCGAGCGGGCCAAGGCCATGCTCGAGAACGGCGACCTCCTGCGCGCCCACGACTGGACCGACCGCGAGCGCCTGCTGCTCAAGCCCATGTGCCTCATGTCCACCAAGCGCATGCTCTACGTGGCCAACGTGACCGACGAGGATCTGGACGGCTCGTCGGAGTACGCGCAGGCCGTCGCGGCCCGCGCGGAGGCCACGGGCTCCGAGTGGATCCCCATCTGCGGCGACATCGAGTCGGAGCTTCGGAACATGGAGGACGAGGAGCGGGACCTGTTCATGGCCGACCTCGGCATCGAGTCCCTCGGGCTCGATCGCCTCATCCAGGCGACCTACAAGCTCCTCGGCCTGCAGGCCTACTACACGGCCGGCGAGAAGGAGATCCGTGCCTGGACGACACCGACTGGATCCAAGGCGCCCGAGGCCGCCGGGGTCATCCACACCGACTTCGAGAAGGCCTTCATTCGGGCCGAGGTCTACGCTGTGGAGGACCTCGTGGAGTACGGGTCCGAGACGGCGATTCGCGCCGCTGGCAAGCTCCGCACGGAGGGCCGCGACTACGTCATGCGGAAAGGGGACGTGTGTAACTTCCTGATCGGAAAGTAGGGCTGAGCGCGGCATGAGCTAGCGTGGCGCGGCGTCGGGCCGGTATTGGCGCCGCCCCCCCTCGCTCGTACGGGCCTCCCCGGTGACTCGCCTACGCACAACGCTATTCGCCCTTGCCGTGGTGGCCACGATCTTCGTCGCCTGGGACGGATCACCCGGAGTGGACGCGCTGGACCTGCGGAGCGTTCCGACGGTCCAAGAAGAGCCGGCCGTGGCAGTGTTGCCCCCTCTGCCGGACACCCCTCGCACCCCCACGAAGCCTGCTTCGGTTGGCGAGAGCCCGGAGAAGTCTCCTGGCAGAATCGTCATCGAAACGGCCGACGGCCGCGGGCGGGGTCTCGCCGGAATCCGACTCGAGGTGCAAGGATCCGTGGAGGGCCAGAGGCCCCGGACGGCGGTCACCGATGAATTCGGGCGGGTGATACTCGATGACCTCCCAATCGGTGAGTACTCCATCGTGGCGGTAGACCAAGGCGATCACCACGGTCACAAGCGCAACCCCTGCAGCGAGCCTGCGTTCGGAGTTGGAGGCTACTTCGTCAAGGCGCCGCGGACCCGGGAAGCCATCCTCACCACCGATTCAGCAACCGGTCGCGCGAGCTTCGTGGTCACTGAAGCGGCGTAGGTCCGCGGCATCGTGCAAGGCCCCTCAGGGAGGGCCGAAGGGTGCGAGGTCTTCCTCAGCCCCCTAGAGGGCCGCGGTCGCTGGGACTCGGTCGTCGACCCCGCCACCGGGGAGTTCTGCGTTTGGTCCCGCCCGGGCAATACACCGTGAGAGCGGAAGTCGGTCGGTACTTCGACGGCGCCCAATTCGTGGACAGCCCGCTGCGCCACATCACCTGCCCGACACCGGAGCTCATCGAGCTTCAACCGGGCGAGTCGAAGTCGATGTCACTCACCTTCGGCCTGGGGCACGCAACGGTGCCAAGGCGCGGTCGTCGACCAAATCGGGTCGCCCTGGGAGGGACTCGAGGCCAACATCTTCGTCCGTTTGCCCTGGGAGAATCGGACCATCGGCTCGCAGTACAGCACGCGTTCATTGAGGGCGTTGACGTCGAAGGACGGGACCTTCTCCGCTGGCCAGCCGCCCAGCGGCCAGTACGGGCTGTCGTTCAGGGTTGCCGGACAGGACCTCGCCGAACCCGGTGGTCCCGGGGAGCACCCCGAGACCATCGAATTCGAGGTCCGCGATGACTCGGCCACGGTGGACCTCGGTACGAGCCTCACCTACCGATGGACTCCGCTTCGGATCCAAGGCCAGGTCAGCATGCGTGAAGCGATCCCGGTTCACTTGATCAAGGCGTTCGTCGACCTCCCCTCCTTGCAAGGCGACGAGCCACGACGCCGTCGTCGACTCGAACTCGCCGATGACGGCTCGTTCCAGATCGAGGTCTCCTCTCACAAGGGGGACTTCGTGCAGGTGACCATCGAGGGGGAGCTGGGCGAGCGAACTTATCGGCGAGAGATCATCGCTGGTTCGCGCGAAGACCTCCTGTTCCGCATCAGCGATCCTTAGGCGACCTTCCGTGGCTTGCCTGGGAGCCGCTGGCTCGGGCCGCGGGGAAGCAGAGGATCCATTGCGAGACCGGCGGCGGACCCGCTCGGCCGGGAGCCTGGGAGGGACGGATTCCGGCGCGCCGTCCTTCGTGGGGGGCTGCAGCGGGGCCGAGGCGCCACCCCCTCATCCGTTGTCCATGGAGCCGGTCTCCAGGGCGTCGCGGTCCCCGCCGGAGACGTGATCTCCGGCGGGGCCGCCTCGCTGTTGTCCCTCCCGTTGGGAAGGCGGCTCCTGGAGGCCGTCCTCCCTGGGAGGCTCACTCGAAGGTGATCCGGACGCCGTCGGTGAAGTTGGAGGTGGCGAAGAAGATGGCGGTGTCGCGGTGCCAGGCCTGGAAGGACCAGCTCTCGCCCGCGACGGCGGCGACCGCTCCGGTGGGCTGGGGGATGGCCCCGAGGTCGAGGGTCAGGGAGAACGCGCCGGCGGTGCCGGTGTTCAGGATCTGCCCCGCGCCCACGTAGCGGCCGATGGAGCCGGAGAGGCACAGGTTGCCGGCGCTGCCGCCGGGGTTCAGGGCGAAGCCGCGGGTGCGGCTGGCGATGAAGAAGCCGAAGGCGTTCAGCGGCAGGCGCGAGGCCGTGAGGGTCACGTTGTTCTGGCTCACGTCCAGGGAGCCGCTGGCGTCGGTGCGCCCGGTGAGCCCCGTGGAGTTGGGGTTGGCGAAGCAGAAGACCGCGCCGATGTTGCTGCTGGCCTCGTAGGCGCCCATGTCGACGATCGGTGCCGTACCGGCGCCGGTGTCGGCGACGGAGGGCTCGTCGAAGCGGCGGCGGGCGCCATCGGCGTCGACCTCGGTGCCAGGGAGCAGGCTGGCGTTGTCGCCGGCGTCGATGCCGGGAGAGGGGACCTGCAGCCGGAAGTTCCCGGCGGCGGGGTCCACGAAGATCGGCGCCGCGCTGATGTTACCGGTGCCGGTGAAGCCGCCCTCGACCAGGCAGTGGCGGACGTTGGCGCCGTTCGACACCTGGTTGAAGGGACCCTGGGCGCCGCCGGGGCCGGTGTTGGCCCAGACGATCGAGTTGCGGATCGTGGGGGTGGCGCCCTGGACGCGGATGCCGCCGGCCGCCTGAGAGGTGGAGCTGTTACCGACGATGGTGCAGTTACGCACCCGGGTCGAACCGCCCGAGCCGATCCACAGGGCCCCGCCGCCCGACGAGCCGGTGGCGACGTTGCCGGTGAAGACAGAGTTGAGCACCGAGACGCTGCCCGTGGAGAAGATCTCCAGGGCGCCGGCGCGGGACGCGCGGTTGCCCTCGAACCAGCAGCCGTCGTAGACCACCGCGCCGCCCGTGGCGATGTCGAAGGCGCCGCCGAAGGCGCCGCCCACGTTGTTGCGGAAGGAGCAGTTGATGAAGTCGGGGCCGGAGCTGTTGATGTAGCCCGCGCCGCCGCCGAAGGTGCAGCGGTTCGCCACGAAGTCACAGTTCCGGATGGTGGGGCTGACGCCGCCCACGCAGAGGATCCCGCCGCCGCGGTCGGCGCTACCCCCTGAGCTCCCGTTGGAGTTCCCGCCGGTGATGGTGAAGCCGTCGAGGACGGCCGAGGCGTTGGTCGCCTGGGTGCGGACCACGTGGTAGGAGTTCTCGGCGTTGCCGCTGAAGTTGGGGCCGTCGTTGCCGTTCAGGTCCGCGGTGAGGATCGAGGGGGCGAAGCCGAAGGCGGGGCGCTCGTCGGGGGAGGACTCGCCGCCCGCAAAGCCACCGTAGATCTCCACGTCGTTCTGCAGGCGGAAGGAGAGCGCGCGGCTCCCCGTGTTCGTCGTGCGGTAGGTCCCGTCGGCCACGAAGACTTGGTCCCCCGCGACGGTCACGCCGAGGGCGGCCTGGAGGCCGTCCGTCCCCTGGAAGGCGTCGGCCCAGGAGGACCCGTCGTTCGCGCCCGTGGTCAGGTTGGCGTCCGCATGGACGGTCTGGGCCGCGGCGGCGCCCACGAGGGCGAGGCCGGGGACGAGGTGGGCGGCGAGGCGGGTGGCGAGCTGGTTCAGGCGCATGGTCTGGGGCCTAGGGTGGATGGGGCCTTCGGTCGGGAAGAGGCGACGCCCAGGGGGCGTCGGCGGCTCCTATTGCAACCGCCCTGCGGCGTGCCGGGGGGGCTCTGGAGCAGATTGCATGCCCTGGTGTCTCGATCACGGTCCATCCCTTGCGGCGAGCCCTGCTGGCGGACCAGACGCTATCCTCGCGACCGATGCTCCACCCGCTCCTCCGTCCCGCGCGAACGCTTCAGCGCGCCCTCCCGGCGGCTGTCCTGGCGCTGCTGCTCCCAGGGTGCGCCGAGGGCCCGGATGGCGGATCGCTGGGCGGCGAGGAGCGCTTCACCGTCGCCGCGGCCTCGAGCCTCGCGGGCGTGGCGCAGGAGTTGCTCCACGGGTGGGAGTCGGCGGGGGAGCCCGCTCCGCGCCTGACCCTTGGCGCGAGCTCGACCCTCGCCCGTCAGCTGGAGCAGGGGGCGCCCTTCGATGTGTTCCTCTCCGCCGATGAGCGGTGGATCGACGAGCTCACCGAGGCTGGCCAGCTCGAGGGGGAGGGCAGGGTGGAGCTGGCGCGGGGCCGGCTCGTGGTGGCGGCGTGGAGCGCGGCATCAGCAAAGGCCAGCGCAGATGACAGCGCCTACGACAGCGCCTACGACAGCGCAGGCGATCGGGTGGAGGACACGGCGGAGAGGGCCGCGTCGCGGACTCTAGGGAGGCCGCTTCCCGCCGGGCGGTGGACGACCGGGGACCCCGCGTTCGTGCCCCTGGGCGAGTACGCCCAGGAAGCGCTCGCAGCGCGCGGCGAGTGGCCGTCGCTCTCGGGTCGGATGATCCCTGCCGGGAGCGCCCGGGCGGCCCTGCGGCTCGTGGAGCGCGGCGAGGTGGAGTGGGGGGTGCTCTATCGCTCCGACGCGGCCGGGTCCGCGGACGTCCGGATCCTCTTCGAACTCGGCGAGGAGCTCCACCGACCGATCCGGTACTGCGCTGCGGTCACGCCCCGAGCGGGCGAGGGGGCCCGGCGCTTCCTCGAGGGGCTCGCCGGGCGCGCGTCGGTCGCGAGCTTCGCGGCGCGAGGGTTCGATCCGGCGGCGTCCAGGGAGACGAACCGATGAACGTGGTCGCTGCTCTGACGCCGGCCGAGTGGGAGACGCTCATGCTCTCCCTGCGCGTCAGCCTCGCGGCCACCGCGGTGGTGGCCGTGCCTGGCGTGGCTCTGGGTTGGCTGCTAGCCCGTCGGGACTTCCGTGGGAAGCTGCTCCTCGACACCCTCGTTCACCTGCCGCTCGTGCTGACCCCCGTGGTGGTGGGCTACCTCCTCCTCCTCACCTTCGGCCGCTCAGGCCCGCTGGGGCCGCTGCTGGAGGCCCTGGGGATCGAGGTGGCCTTCACCACGCTCGGGGCGGTGCTGGCGGCAGCGGTGGTGGCGCTCCCCTTGGTGGTGCGCTCGGTGCGGACGGCGGTGGAGCTGGTGGACCCCGGGCTCGAGGACGCCGCGGCGGTGCTGGGCGCGGGGCCGCTCCGGCGCTTCCGGACGGTGACCCTGCCCCTCGCAGCGCCGGGGGTGGTGGCGGGCCTCACGCTCGGCTTCGCCCGCAGCCTCGGGGAGTTCGGGGCCACGATCACCCTGGCGGGCAGCATCGCGGGGGAGACGCGCACGCTGCCGCTGGCGATCTACCAGGGCACGCAGGTCCCCGGAGGGGACGGGGCCGCGCTGCGCCTGACCGTGGTCTCGGTGCTCCTCTCGGCGGCGGCGCTCATGGCCAGCGAGCTGGTCGTGCGCCGGCTCCGGCGCGGAGTGGGCGGGGGGCAGACATGAGCGGGCTCGAGATCCGCGCCGTCGTCCGCCGCGGCGGCTTCACCCTCGACCTCGACCTCCGCCTCGGCCGCGGGGCGACCGGCGTGTTCGGTCCGTCGGGTTCGGGCAAGTCGACGCTGCTCCACGCGATCGCCGGCCTGCTCCCCGCCGAGCAGATGCGCGTCGTGGTGGGCGGTGTGGTCCTCGTGGACAGCGCCGCCGGCCTCTCCCCGCCGGCCCACGGTCGCCAGGTCGGGCTGGTCTTCCAGGACCACCGTCTGTTCCCGCACCTCTCGGTGCTGAGCAACCTCCGCTACGGAGAGTCTGCTGCGAGCGGCGTCGACCTCGATGAGGTGGTGGACCTGCTCGACCTCAGGGCTCTCCTTGAGCGTCTCCCGCGGGACTGCTCCGGCGGGCAGCGGCAGCGGGTGGCCATCGGGCGGGCGCTGCTGGCGGCGCCCCAGCTGCTCCTGCTCGACGAGCCGCTCTCCAGCCTCGATCGCGGGCTCAAGCTCCAGGTGCTGCCGTTCCTGCGGCGGGTGCAGGAGCGGTTCGGGTTGCCGACGCTGATGGTGAGCCATGACCTCTCGGACCTCCTCGCGCTCACCGACGAGCTGCTCCTCGTCGATGGCGGGCGCGCGGCGGGTCAGGGCGACCTCTCGACCATCGCCGCGGACCGGGGCGCCGTGGAGCTGCTGGCGGGGAGCGGTCTGTCCTTCTCGCTCCCGGGCCGCATGGTCCGGCGGGACGGTACCGGCCTGGGCTGGGTGGCGCTGACGGGGCGCGACGGCACAGCGCCCGGTGGACCCGGTGGACCCGGTGGGCCCGGTGGGCCCGGTGGGCCCGGTGGGCCCGGTGGACCCGGTGGACCGGGGGCGTGCGAGGTGGCTTGCGGGGAGGTGGCGGCCGAGGTCGGCGATGACGTGGAGGTCATCCTCGGCCCTGCGGACATCGTCCTCGCGGTGCCGCCCATGGACGCCCGGCTGTCCCTCACGAATCACCTCGCTGGCACCGTCGAGCGGGTGACGCGGACGGCGGCGCGCTGCCTGGTCCAGGTGGACTGCGGCCTCCAGGGTCCGGTCCTGGCGGAGGTGACCGAGCGCGCGGTGGAGCGGCTCGAGCTCAGTCCGGGGGCGCCCGTGGTGGCGCTCTTCAAGGCCCAGGCCACCCGCGCACGCGGTCTCGGAGCGGCGCCGACGTCGCAGGCTCACTGAGCGGCGGGTCCTGGGGGGGCTCGGCTGGGGCCTCGCCGGGGGCTGGTTGCCGTCCATCTCCGAGCTGGCCCGCGGGGCGAGGACAGCGGGGGCTGCCTTCCCGTATGCTCGCTCGCCATGCGGGACCTCCTCTTTGTGGGCTGCGGTGGATTCATCGGCGCCGTGGCGCGCTACGGCGTGTCGCGGGCGCTGGCGGGCGCCGCGCTGCCCTTCGGGACGCTGCTGGTGAACGTGATGGGCAGCCTCGCCATCGGTGCCCTTTGGGCCTGGATCGAGGCGGGCAACGGCCACGAGTCCCATCGCCAGTTCGTGGCGGTGGGACTGCTCGGGGCGCTCACCACCTTCAGCACCTTCAGCCTGGAGGTGGTCCTGCTGATGCGGGACGGCTCCATGGGGACGGCGGCGCTGGTGGTGGCCCTGAACGTCGTGCTCGCCGTGGGCGCCGCGCGGCTGGGGATGGCGCTGGTCGGCTGAGCCCGTGAGGTACGCCGTGCTCTTCAACCCGATCGCCGGCCGAGGCCGCGCGGTGCAGGTCGCGGGATCCGTCGGCGCGCGGCTACAGGCGCTCGGGCACGGGTCCTTCGAGCGGCGCTCGGAGCGCGCGGGCCACATCCGGGAGCTGGCCGCGGAGGTCGCCGGCGAGGTCGATCGCGTCCTGGTCCTCGGCGGGGACGGCTCGCTGCGCGAGGCGGCGGCGGGGCTGCTAGAGCTCGACGCGCGGGACCGGCCCGAGCTCGGCGTGCTGCCCTTCGGCACCGGGAACGTGGTGGCCCGAGAGCTCGGCCTACCGCTGGACCCGATGGCGGCCATCGACGTGATCGCCGCGTCGGGCGCCGTGGCCTGGGATGCCGGGCGGGCGCGGGCGGACGGTGGCGCCGAGGAGGTCTTCCTCGCCATGGCGGGCTTCGGCTTCGACGCGGGGATCTCCGCCAGGATCGACGCCGCGCGCGCGTCGCGGATGGGGGCTCGCTGGTACCGATGGTCCGCCAACTCCCTCTATGGTTGGTGCGGCGTGCGAGAGCTCTTGCGGCTCGCGCCGCCGCGCTTCGAGGTCTCGGTCGAGGGCAGCCCCGCGGGGAGGCGGGCGGTCTCCACCGTGGTCTCGAACACCCGCACCTACGGCAAGTCCATGTGGCTCTCTCCAAGGGCACGGCCAGATGACGGGCGGCTCGACGTCCACGTGCGCGAGCGGGCGAATCCGCTGGTGGGCGCTGCGGTGCTCGCCCTCGCCCAGCTGCAGTGTCCCATTTCGATTCGGCTCGCGACCGATACGCCTGGCGGCAGCGTGCGCATCGCCTCGCTTCCCGGCCAGCCGCCCATCGCGTGGCAGCTCGACGGCGACCGGATGGTGGCGGCGCGAGAGGTCGAACTCGGGCTCCGGGCCGGCGCGCTGCGGCTGATCGGAAGGCTCGACGCCTGAGGCGCGCGGCGCCCTGAAGGGTAAGGCGCGCGAGCTGCGCGGGGCGGGCCGGAAGAGCGCCCTTCGCAGACGGTCTTGCCCTTCGAGGAGTCTCTCTGCGTGGATCAGCCCTGCGTGGGTCACGTCTGCGAGCTGCCGCTTCCTGTGGCCCTTGGCACGAGCGGCATGCAAGGCGTTGTACGGTGCCGATCCCACGGGGCGCGGCTCAACCGCTCGGCTGGCGGACACGGGTGCCAGACGAGACGGAGGGCCAAAAAAGCGCGGGACTGCCAGTCAACAGACTGTCAGTCCCGCGACAGAGCTCCTTACTGCTCCTTCGATGAGCCTTCCCGGGCTCACCTGCCTTTCCGAGGTTGAATAGGCGCGGGGGTAGCGGAGGTAACCGCTCTCGCTCGAATTCCCTCGGAGACCGTTATTCGCTGCGACAAGGTGCACCGCGGATTCCGTGTTCGCGGTGCCCGTGGGGTGTTCGGTGGGGCTTCGGTTACAAAAGCGAGACGTGGCTCATACCTCGGCTTCGAGGTGGCAAGCGCTCCTCGAACCGAGCGCCGGCTCCGTGGTCTCGCAGCGATCCCCCGCAACGTTGCCGCGCTCGACACAGCGCGGGTGGAAGCGGCAGCCGGTCGGCGGGTTGAGTGGGGAGGGCACGTCGCCCTCGAGCACGATCCGCTGCCGGCCGCGCTCGATGCGCGGGTCGGGGTGCGGCACGGCGGAGAGCAGCGCGCGGGTATAGGGGTGGCGCGGGTCGTCGAAGAGGGCGTCGCGCTCGGCGATCTCGACCACCTTGCCGAGGTACATGACCGCGACCCGATCGCAGATGTGGCGGACGACCGCGAGGTCGTGGGCGATGAAGAGGTAGGCGAGATCGAAGCGCTCCTGGAGTTCCCCGAGGAGGTTCACCACCTGGGCCTGGATGGAGACGTCGAGGGCGCTCACCGGCTCGTCGCAGATGATGAGGTCCGGCTCCAGGGCGAGGGCCCGCGCGATGCCGATGCGTTGGCGCTGGCCGCCGGAGAACTCGTGCGGGAAGCGGTGGATGTGCCTCGGGTTGAGACCCACGGCGTCCAGCAGCTGCATGGCCCGCAGCCGCCGCTCGCGCGGTCGGGCGAGGCGGTGGATGCGCAGGGGCTCGGTGAGGATGGAGGAGACGGTCTGCCGCGGGTCCAGGGACGCGTAGGGGTCCTGGAAGATCATCTGGATCTTGCGGCGGAAGGGCGCACGGTCCCGGTGGGAGAGGTTGCTGATCTCCTCGCCCTCGTACATCACCCGGCCCGAGGTGGGCGGGTAGAGGCCGACCAGGGTGCGCGCGCAGGTGCTCTTGCCGCAGCCCGACTCGCCGACGAGGCCGAGGGTCTCGCCGCGAGCGAGCTCGAACGAGACGCCGTCCACGGCGCGCAGGACCTCCCGTTGGCCGCCGAAGAGGCCGGGTGAGCCGACCTCGAAGTGCTTGTGGAGGTCCTGGACCTCGAGCAGGGGAGCGCTCACTGTGCACCTCCATGGTGCTGGCCGAGGGCGTCGCGCTCGAGGCAGGCCGAGCTCCGGCCGCCGCCGAGGTCGAACAGGGGCGGCGCCTCCGCGGCGCAGCGCTCGGTCTCGAAGGTGCAGCGGGGCCGGAACGCGCAGCCCGCCGGGAGGTCGGCGAGGTCGGGGGGCGAGCCCATGATGGAGTCGAGGTCCGCGTCGGTGTCGCCGCTCAGCCGCGGGACGCTCCCGAGGAGGCCGCGGGTGTAGGGGTGGCGCGGGTCGTCGAAGAGCTCGATGGCCCCCGCGGTCTCGGCGAGGCGCCCCGCGTACATGACGTTGACGCGGTCGCTCATGCCGGCCACGACGCCGAGGTCGTGGGTGACCAGGAGGATGGCCGTGCCGTACTCGTGCTGGAGCTTCTGCATGAGCTCCAGGATCTGGGCCTGGATGGTCACGTCGAGGGCCGTGGTGGGCTCGTCCGCCAGGAGGATCTTCGGGCGGCACAGGAGCCCCATGGCGATCATGACGCGCTGGCGCATGCCGCCGGAGAGCTCGTGGGGGTACTGGTCCAGGCGGCGCTCCGGCTCGGGGATCCCCACGTCGCCGAGTCCCGCCGCCGCGCGCCTGCGCGCCTCGCGGCGGGAGACGCGCTCGTGGACCTCGAGGACCTCGGTGAGCTGACGCCCCACCGTGAGCAGGGGGTTCAGGGAGGTCATCGGGTCCTGGAAGATCATGGAGATCTCGTTCCCGCGGACGGACCGTAGCTCCGCGTCGCTGAGGCCCAGCAGGTCCCGGTCCTCGAACCGCATGGCGTCGGCCTCGACGACGCCCGGGGGGCTGGGGATCAGGCCCATGAGCGCCAGGTTCGTGACGGACTTGCCGGAGCCCGACTCGCCCACGAGACCGAGGGTCTCGCCCTCCTCGAGGGAGAACGACACGCCATCCACCGCGCGCACGACGCCGTGGTGGGTCTCGAAGCGCACCCGGAGATTCTGTACGTCGAGGATCGGCATCAGTTCTTCCCCCTCAGCTTGGGGTCGAGGGCGTCGCGGAGTCCGTCGCCGAGGATGTTGAGGGCCAGCAGGGTGGAGCCCATGGCGGCGGCGGGGAAGACCACCAGCCACCAGTAGATCTTGATCGGGTTGATGGCCTGGGTGCCGTCCACGGCGAGCAGGCCCCAGCTGACCTTGGGGGGCTCGATGCCCAGGCCCAGGAACGAGAGGAAGGCCTCGAAGAGCATCACCGCCGGGATCGTGAGGGTCAGGTAGACGATCACGATGGAGAGGACGTTGGGCACGACGTGGGACAGCAGGATGCGTGTGGTCGACGCGCCGATGACGCGCGCCGCCTCGATGAACTCCGTGTTCTTGAGGCTCAGGACCTGGCCGCGCACCACGCGGGCCATGGTCAGCCAGTAGATGGCGCCGATGACCAGGAAGAAGATCTTCTCCCGGTCGATGCCGAACTGGTCCTCGAGCTCCGTGCGGTACTCGTTGACGACCGTGATCAGGAAGATGACCACGAAGATGAACGGGATCGAGTACAGCACGTCGACGATGCGCATCATCAGGTTGTCGATGCGCCCGCCCATGTAGCCCGAGAAGGCGCCGTACAGGACGCCGATCAGGAGCGAGCACAGGGACGCGATGATCCCGACAATGATCGAGGTCCGGCTGCCCCACACGATGCGCGCGAGCAGGTCGCGGCCCTGGCCGTCGGTGCCCATCCAGTTGCCCGTTTGCCACAGGCCAAAGGTGGCGATGCGGGCCCGGCGCAGGGCGCGGTCCATGGCGCCCACCAGCCCCTTGAACTCCCAGTACCCATCCTCGTGGCGGATCTCCATGTAGGTGACACCGTCGATGGGGGACGTCGCGAGAGAGGCGGCCACCTGGCGGCCGAGGTCCATGGCCTCGACCCCCTCGAGCAGCTCGGCCTTGACGGTCTGGGCGCCACGGGGGGTGCCCTCCCAGGAGACCGCGGCCGAGCCCGCCAGGAGCGTCCCGTCCAGCAACACCGCGGTCGGGAGCGAGTCGAGCTCGGCGGAGAGGCGGTAGGCGACGACCCAGTCCCCGAGGCCAGGTCGGGCCTCCGCGCGGCTCAGGAACAGGCGGATCGAGCGGCCGCGGGCCTCCACGGACCAGCCGGACACCCGCGCCGGGTCGAACGCGGCGCCGTCTGCGCCCTCGAGGCGCAGGGAGTGGACCGCCCCGGTGGCTTCCTCGGCGCCCGAGGTGAAGACCTCCCAGCAGGTGGCCGTGCCACGGATGTCGGTCACGCCGTAGTCCACCTCGGGGGCGTCGCCCTCGAGCATCGGGACCGAGGCGTAGACCGCGAGGCCGGCCCCCTCTTCGGCGGGGTAGGTCTCGAGCACCGCGCCGCGGGCGCTGACCTCCGCGACGCGGGCGCGGGCCTCTTCCGCGGCGCCCTCGTCGTTGGCGGCGAAGATCACGGTGGAGCGGTGGCGCCAGCCGTTGTTCCAGAGGTTGCGCGTGGCGCGCGTCGTGGCTGCGCCGCGGTCGGGGGCCTTGGTCGGCGCGGCCGGGATGCTCCAGAACCACTCGGGCGTCCCCGGCTCATCGCGCAGGGAGATGGCCTTGGGGGAGGGGATGGGCAGGAACGGCGCGAGCAGAGAGATCACGCCGAAGGCGGCCAGGAACAGCAGCGCGAAGAAGGCCGTGCGGTTGCGGCGGAGCCGGCGCCACGCGTCGGACCACAGGCTCTCGCCCTTGAACTGGCGCGCCTCCTTCGTGAGCCGCGCGAGCTCGGCCTCGTCGATGGACCAGCGTGAGGTTTGATTGGGGTCGCTCATCTCACTCGTCCTCCAGCTTGATCCGGGGGTCGAGCAGCGTGTACGCCATGTCGACCACCGTGTTGAGGGTGTAGACGAGCACCGTGAAGAGGATCGTCACGCCCATGGCGAGGGTGTAGTCCCGGTTCGTCGCGGCGTTGATGAAGTGCGAGCCGGTGCCGGGGATGAAGAAGATCTTCTCGATCACGAGGCTGCCCGTGAGGATGCCCGCGGTGGCGGGGCCAAGGTAGGAGACCACTGGGAGCAGCCCGCCCTTGAGGGCGTGCCGCATGACCACCGTGCGGGGCGCGAGGCCCTTGGCGTGGGCGGTCCGGATGTAGTCGGCGCTCAGGGTCTCGAGCATGCCCGTGCGGGTGAGGCGCGCGATGTAGGCGGCGAACACGAGCCCGAGGCAGAAGCCGGGGAGGAGCATGTGCTGGATCGTGCCCCAGCCGGCCACCGGCAGGAGCGGGATCAGGAACACGAACAGGATCACCAGGAAGCTCGCGATCACGAAGTTGGGGAGCGCGATGCCGCCGGTGGCCGCGATGCGCAGGGTCAGGTCGATGCCCGAGCCTGGTCGCAGGGCCGAGGCGATACCCGCGGACACGCCCAGGGCGACGGCGAACATCATGGACAGCACCCCGAGCAGGGCGGAGATCGGCAGGCTCTCCTCGAGGATGTCGTTGACCGTGAAGTCCTTGTAGCGGAACGAGGGGCCGAAGTCCCCGGTGAGCACGCCTCCGAAGGCGCGGGTGGGCTCGCCCTCGGCGCCCTCCGAGCGCCAGAGCGAGAACCCGCCCTCCTCATCGAAGGCGGCGAGGGCGCGCTGGTCGTCCAGGTTGAACGGGCCGACGTACTGCAGGTATTGGCGCCAGAGCGGCCAGTCCAGGTGGTAGCGGGCCTTGATGTTGGCCTCGATGACGGGGTCGAGCTTGCGCTCCCCATCGAAGGGGCCGCCCTTCACCGAGTGCATCAGGAAGAAGGACACGGTCATCACGGTCGAGATGGTGATGACGAACCACAGGAAGCGGCGGGCGAGGAAGCGCAGCATGGCTCAGTCTCCTCCCTCTTCATTCAGCGGCGGGGCTTCATTCAGCGGCGGGGCTTCATTCAGTGGGGGGCCTTCATTCGAGACGCGGGCGCGGCCCTTGGGATGTGCCGGCGGGTACAGCCCGGCCTTGGGCCCCCAGGCCTCCACGGCCTGCATGTCGTCCCGGCCCATGTGCCCCGCGCGCTTCGCCGCCAGCTCCTCCTCATCCATCCAGTACCAGAACTTCGGGAAGTGCTCGTCCTTGACGTTGGGGAAGTAGCCCCCGAGGCGGGGGCTGAAGGTGGTCTGGGTCACGTAGTTGTAGATGGGCAGCACCGGCAGCTCGTCCACGAGGATGGCCTCGGCGGCCTGCAGCATGGCCATGCGCTTGGCCGGGTCGAGCTCCGCGGCCGCGTCGCGCACCAGCCGGTCGTAGTCCGCGTTGCCCCAGCCGGTCTTGTTGTTCTCGCCGCCGGTGACGAACAGGTCCACGAAGTTGTTGGGGTCCGCGTAGTCGCCGATCCAGGCGGAGCGCGAGACGTCGTAGCCGACGTTGGACTGGGTGTCGAGGTACACCTTCCACTCCTGGTTCAGGAGCTTGGCGTTGATGCCCAGGTACTTGGACCACGCGTCCGCGATGACGAGCGCGATCTGCATGTGCGCGTCGGCGGTGTTGTAGTGGATCTCGATCGTGGGGAAGGTCTTGCCGCCGGGACCGTAGCCGGCTTCTGCCATCAGCCGCTTGGCCTCTGCCACGTCCGCCTCGTAGCTCGCCCCGTGGGGCATGTTCGCGTTGGTGTACCCCGCGAGGCCGGGGGGCACGAGGGCGTAGGCGGGGACCTGGCCGGCCTTGGTGACCTTCTCGCAGATGTCCTTGCGCGGGATGGTGAGGGACAGGGCGCGCCGCACGAGCGGGTCGTTCAGGGGCGGCTTGGTGACGTTGACCCGGTAGAAGTACGTGCCCAGGTAGGGGATCGGGTTGAAGTCCTCCCGGGGCATCAGCTCCTGGATGACGTTGGCCGGCGGCACGTCGATCCAGTGGCACTCCCCCGTGAGGTAGAGGTTGAGCGCCGTCGTGTACGACTCCACGGCCAGGGCGTCGACCGTCTCGAAGGCGACGTTATCCGCGTCCCAGTAGCTGGGGTTCTTGACGAAGCGGATGCGGTCGTTCACGCGGCGGAACTCCACCACGTACGGCCCGTTGCAGACGATGTTCTCGGGGCGCAGCCACTGCTGCTGCCAGCGGTCGGGGAAGCGCTCCTGGGCCTCCTCGATGTTGCGGCGGTTCACCGGGAACATCGGGTAGAAGGCCATGAGCTCCAGGAAGAACGGCGTGGGCGCCTTCAGCCTGAAGCGGAGCGTGTACTCATCGGGCGCGGTGATCCCGACGGTGTCGAACCCGTGCACGGCGCGGCCGTCCTCGACCTCGGTGGTGAAGGCCTCGGCGCCCTCGACGTACCAGAGCATGTAGGCGTACTCGGCCGCCGTCTGGGGGTCGAGGAAGCGCTCGAAGGACCACATGAAGTCCGCCGAGGTGACCTGGTCGCCGTTGGACCAGAGGGCGTCGTGGCGCAGGTGGAACGTGTACTCGAGGCCGTCGTCCGAGACCTCCCACCGCTCTGCGACCCCTGGGAGAGGTTCAAGTGTCTCAGGGTGAGACACCAAGAGGCCCTCAAAGAGCATCCGGATGGCCCGCCCCTCAGGCACCCCGGTCACGGTCGCGGGGTCCAGGGTCTGGACCTCGGTGCCGTTGTTGAACACGAAGTCCGCGGGCTCGAGGCGGGCCCCGCGGGTGGCGTAGATCGCCCCCCCGAGGAGGCTCGCCAGGAGGGCGACGGGGATCACCTGGCGGGCGATGCGTTGGAGGGCCATGGAAGCTCAGGAGCGACGGGAGAGGGGGCCGGGGCGGGCCGAGTCTAGGGCATCAGGACCTGCGCTGTGCGATCGGGCTTCGGTGGGGAGGCGCCCCCCCCCCTGCCGCTCGACCAGGCGGCTCGCCATGGGAGAGAGGGGGGAGGGGGAGGGTTCCCCCGTCCCCTGATCGGTCAGCCTCGGAGCCACCGGTCAGCGCCAGGTGGCGGTGATGCGCGGTTGCGCGGGGGGGGCGGATCCAGGAGGCTCTCTGCATGGAACGACGAGACTTCATGAAGGCAACTTCGCTCGCCGCGGCGGCGGGAGCGGTGAGTATGGCGAGCGGATGTCAGGCCCCCGGGGCCGGAGAAGGGGCGGCCAGCGACGGGGCGCCGGATCAGCCTGCGCCGGGTTCGCTCGACGCGATCTTCGGCGAGCACATGGAGGCCGAGCTGGCGGGGGACCTCGACAAGACGATGGCGACCATGACGCCAGACCCGCACATCGTGAACATCCCCACGATGATCGGCGGCCAGGGACCGGCCGGCGTGCGGCAGTTCTACGCCAACCGCCTGATCGGACAGTTCTTTCCGGAGGACGTGCAGTTCGAGACCATCTCGGAGACCGCCTCCGACAAGCACCTCGTCACCGAGATGGTCATCTCCTTCACGCACACGATCGAGATGGACCACATCCTCCCGGGCGTCGAGCCCACGGGGAAGTACGCCGAGGTCGTGTTCGTGGTCATCGTCGGCTTCAAGGACGGGAAGGTCGAGTTCGAACACATCCACTGGGACCAGGCGAACCTGCTGGTCCAGCTGGGGCTGATCGACCCTGCCGGGCTGCCGCTCACCGGCGCGGGGGCCGCGGCGAAGCTCCGCGACGCCTCCATCCCCGATCCATTTTACGGCGAGTCGTAGCCCTCGCCAACGAGCTCGGAGCCGCGACCGTGAGCGCTCCGCAGAGGCCGTAGGCGCAGCATCATGGTCTGAGGCGCTGTTCCGCGAGGGCGAGGTGGGGGGGGCGGTGCCAGCACGCACTGGCCCGCGGCCTCTGCGGCCGAGCAGATGTCGCCTGCGCCCTATTCTTCCAGGGCGATCAAGGCGCCGATGGCGCGGTCCACGAGGCCGGGGACCGCGGGGCCGGCGGCGTTGGCCGCCACCAGGAAGGCGCGGTTGGTCCCGGGCGCGATCCAGACCGTCGCGAACCAGGTGGTGTTCGAGCCGCTGTGAGTCAAGGCAGTGCCCCTTGCCCACCCTCTCTTGGTCACTAGCCAGCCGCAGGCATAGTCGTCGAGACCGACCTCCACGAGCTTCTCACGTGAGGCGGCGGAGAGAAACGGAGCGTCGGCGCCCTCGAGATTCTCGGCGGCGGCATCTTCCGCGGCGGCGGCGTCGGTGAACTGGAGCACGAAGCGCGCCCAGCCCGCCACGGGCAGGTGCACGGTGCCGGCCGGGCCGAGGGCGGGGTCATTGTCGAGCTGCACCGGGCTTGGCGCTCCCCGGCGGACCACGTGACCCCACGGCGCGTCCTCTTCTCCGAGGGTCCCTGGGACGCCGAAGCCGGCGCCCTCGATCCCCAGGGGCTCGAACACGTCGGTCCTCATGAGCTCCTCCCAGGGGGCGTCGCGGGCGGCCTCGACCATGGCCCCGGCGACCATGTAGCCGAGGTTGGAGTAGAGGAATCCTGTGCCCGGCGCTGCGGCCGGGGCCTCCTTCAGCGACGCGGCGGCGAGCTCGATGCGGCGCTCCCGAAGCGAGCGGTCGGTGAAGTCACGCCAGTTGGGGGCGTTGGCCGGCGCGCCGCTGGTGTGACGCAGGAACTGGGTCAGGGTCGCTCCGCGGTAGGCCTCGTGGACCCTTGGCGCGAGGTCCGGCAGGACCTCCTCGAGGGTCGAGTCCCAGCGGAGGAGACCGGCGTCCACCTGTCGAGCTGCGAGGACGGCCGTCATGGCCTTCGTGTCCGAGCCCACGTGGACCGGATCGCCGGGCTGCATGGGGGCTTCGCCGCCGGCCTTGCGGAGGCCCCAGGCGCCGATTCTCGTGTCCGCGCCGGCCCGGGCGATGGCCGCCGCGACGCCTGGGACAGGGGCACCCTCGAAGGCCCGGGCGAGGGCCTCTGTTATCGCCGGGTCCACCAGCGCGCCGTCGGCCGCCAGGGCGCGCGGTGCGGTCGTGTCTTCCTGATTCGTTGCGTTCGGATAAGGGGAGCAACCCAGGGCGGCGAGTTGCGCGGCGACGAGCCAGGCGAGGGCATGGAGGTGGCGCATGGTTCGAGGGCGCGGGGCCGGGCGCGGGGCCGGGCCGGGCGGGGAGCGGGGCGGGGAGCGGGCCGTCGGGCCAGCAGAGCAGCAAAGGGCTGGACCTCGGCTGGATCGGGAAGGTGGCCTGTCGCCATGGGCCGCCTTGGGACTAAGGTAAGTGGCCACCCGTGCACCTGCAAAGGTGGCGACCCATCCGCGAGTTCCCGAACGCCCCATGCTTGAAACCATGCTCGAGTCCACGTTCTCTTCCGCGCGCCGCTGGCGCACGACCTTGGCCCTTGGCCTCGTGGCGGCTCTCGCCGCGAGCCCCGTCGCCCACGCCGTGGGCGGGGACGACGCTGACGAGGCGGTGGTGGACCAGTTCCACCCGGACAAGGGCGACGGCAAGGCGCCGCTCTACGGCGGCCGGGCCATCGTCCACGTGCCGTCCCTGCCGGAGAACATGTGCTACCCGATCGAGAACTCGGCGGTGACGCGCCGGTTCCTCTACGAGACGCACGAGACGCTCCTGCTGCAGGACTGGTGGTCCCACGAGTACGTGCCCGACGCGGCGGCCTCCTGGGTCGAGGAGGACCTCGTGCTCCTGAAGCCCGACGCCCCCGCGGTGGAGGGTGAGATCTCCGCCCAGGTCGTCCGCCGTGGCGAGGGAGAGACCGGCCTCCGGGAGGTGCGTGCGGTGTACGGATCGATCACCGACGCCGGCGCCAACTGGACCATCTCGCCCATGTCCAAGGGCTCGTCCATCGCCGGCCCCGTCCAGGTGCCAAAGGGCGCCGTGGAGCGCGTGGAGCGTGGCACCGTCTTCACGGTCTCGCTGCGCGAGGGTGTGCGCTGGCAGCCGTCCCTCGTCTATTCGGCCGAGCAGTCGGCCAAGTTCGGAGACCAGTTTCTCGACGCGGACGACGTGTACTACTCGTGGTCGATCTACCGCAACCCCGAGGTCAACTGCGACGAGAAGCGCTTCCAGTTTGAGAAGATCTCCGCCTGCGAGGTCGTGGACGAGCTGACCGTGCGCTTCTTCTACGAGAAGCAATACGCCTACGCACTCGAGTCCATTGGCACGTCGCTGACCCTGCTGCCGTCGCACATCTACAGCCTGATGGACGAGCAGTGCCCTGACCATGACGAGGGCGCGTCGCTCAGCAAGCAGGCCGAGCACCTGAACAAGAACCCGCACAACAAGCTGTGGGTGGGCCTCGGCCCGTATCAGGTGACCGAGTGGACCCAGCAGTACGTGGAGGCCGAGCGCTTCGTCGGCGCGGACGGCAAGCCCGCGTACTTCGACGCGGCCAAACGCCCGGGTTACTTCGACACCATCCGCTGGCGCTACATCGACAACGACGAGGCGGCCATGAACGCGCTGCTCAACGGAGAGGTCGACTTCTTCGAGCGCGTGAAGTCAGACGATTACTTCGGCGGTCGGGCCTCGAGCGAGTCCTTCCTGGAGGAGTTCTACAAGGGCTACTACTACATGGGAGCGTACGGCTACACCGGCTGGAACCTCTATCGACCCCAGGTCAAGGACATCGCCGTCCGCAAGGCCATCGCGATGGCCTTCGACTTTCAGACGTACCGGAAGACCCAGTACAACGGCCTGGCGCGCCAGATCACGGGGCCGGTGCCCTACCAGAGCGAGGGGTATCCGCGGGACATGGCCGCGCTGCCCTACGACCCCGACGGAGCCCTCGACATGCTCGAGGATGCCGGTTGGTACGATCGGAACGGCGACGGTATCGCCGACAAGGACGGGGTCGAGCTCGTGATCGAGTTCCTCTATCCCAGCGGCAACGATGCCTCGAAGCTCTTCGGCATCGCGCTGCAGTCCGCGGTGGAGGACCTCGGGATCAAGATCAACCTCGCCTCGCTGGAGTGGGCGACCTTCCTGGAGCGGATCAAGTCCCGGGAGTTCGACGCGTGCAACCTGGCCTGGGTGCCGCCCCTCGAGTCCGACCCGGAGCAGCTGTGGCACTCCAAGTGGGGCGCGCGGGACAAGAAGTCGTCCAACAACTCCGGCGTGATGGATCCCAAGATCGACGCGATGATCGAGGGGATTCAGGCGGAAATTGACCGTGAGACCCGCATGGCGCTCTGGCGTGAATTCCACCGCTACATTTACGAGGAAGTTCAGCCCTACCTGTTCATGTACAACGTCCCGAAGAAGTTCGGCGCCTCCCTCAAGGTGCGCGGGATCCGCAACTCGGCGATCGACCCCGGCTACGTGATCCGCGACTGGTACTTCGTGGATCCGTCGGTCAAGGGAACGCGCAAGAGCCTCGAGAAGTGAGGGACGGGTCCGGCACCGGGTCTCCCCGGCCGGACGGAGCCAAAAAGCGGCGGCCCGCTTCGAGTCGGACTCGACAGCGGGCTGCCGCTGTTGTCTGATGGCGCGCCCACTAGGCGCCCCGACCCTCACCGAGTCCCTTCCCCGACGTGCTCGCCTACATCCTGCGCAGACTCCTGCTGATGATCCCGACGACGATCGGGGTCACGCTGGTGATCTTCTCGCTCTACCACATTGCCCCCGGCGACCCCGCGCTCATCGCGGTTGGCAGCCAGAGCGATGCGGACCTGGGCGCCGCGAGCGACAACGAGTCGCAGATCGACAAGTTCCGGCGCGAGCACGGCCTCGACCGGAACATCGCGATTCAGTTCCTCGACTATGTCGGGCCCCTCAACCTCAGCGCCGACGGGCACGCCTGGTTCAGCTCCCCGCGCTCGGAGCGGGTGGTGGACGAGCGCGACGTACCGGGCGATGTGGGGGAGACCATCGCAGAGGGCCGCCCCGCGCCCATCGAGCACCTCTACGAGACGTCGGTTGAGGAGCGTGCCACCCTGGACGAGCTCGTGACCGTCCTCGTCGAGTCGCCCTCCAGCGGTGGAGACGGCGAGGCGAGCGCCGCAGCCCAGGCCGCCCTGGTGGACTTCGCCGCCGAGTCTCCGGGGCAGCGGGACAAGGCGCTCGCTCGCGTCTTCCAAGGGCTCTTCGATCAGCGCCTCGGCGGCCCGACCCAGGAGCCCGTGATCCAGCGGGTCTCTGGCTGCCTCACGGCGATCACCGGCGCGGCTCCTGAGCTCTCCGAGGGGCTCACCGAGCTGGACGGCCCCCGGCACGAGGTGCGGCGCTGGTTCGCTTGGTACTACACCGAGGGCGGCGGAGATCGGACGACCAACTCCGGTGAGAAGCCCTACGGCGGTCTGCTTGCGTTCGACCTCGGCGAGGAGATGCAGTCCGGCCAGTCGGTGCGCGAGGAGATCCTCAAGCGGCTCAAGGTCACCGTGCCCCTGAGCCTCGTCGCGGTCCTCCTCTCCTACCTCATCGCGCTGCCCCTCGGCATCGCGAGCGTGCGGCGGCAGGGCACGGCGCTGGACGGCGGCCTGACCATCGTCCTGTTCGTCCTCTACTCCATCCCGACCTTCTGGGCGGGGCTGATGCTGGTGCTGATCTTCGGCAAGACCGGCACCGACTTGCTCCCGATCCTCGGCCTGCACGACAAGGACGCGGACCCCTCGAACACTCTTGCCTACGCTTGGGACACGGTGCTGCACTGCATCCTCCCGGTGCTGACCCTGACGTATGGCAGCCTCGCCTACCTCTCGCGTCAGATGCGGGCCGGGATGCTGGATGTGATCCGGCAGGACTACATCCGCACCGCCAAGGCGAAGGGGCTCAGCGATGACCGGGTGGTCTATCGCCACGCCCTGCGCAACTCGATGATCCCCGTGCTGACGCTGCTCGCGTCGATCCTTCCGATCCTCATCGGCGGCTCGGTCATCGTCGAGTTCATCTTCGACATCCCTGGGATGGGCAAGTACGCCTACGAGGGCCTCTTGCGGCGGGACTTCTCCATTGTGATGGCGACCACGATCTTCGTCGGGGTCATGACCCAGTTCGGCATCCTGCTGTCCGACATCGCCTACTCCCTCGTGGATCCCCGGATCCGTCTCCACTGATGGTCGAAGAAGTCAGCAACGACGGCGTGCCGAAGCGCAAGCCGAGCTTCAACGACATGCCGCTCGACGAGACGGGCTTCGTGTCGGAGTACTCCAAGGACTACTGGGACCTCGTCTTCGAGCAGCTGGGCAAGCGCACCCTCTTCAAGGTGGGGGTCGCGATCCTGACCCTGCTCTATGGGATCGCCATCTTCGCGCCCGTGATCGCCAATGACCGCCCGTTCAAGGTCGAGTCGGTGGATCTCAAGGGCTACGGCAGCGCCCTGCGCATCCTGCGCCCCATGGCCACCACGGCCAACCGGCTGGCGCAGCAGTCCGAGGCGGACTTCAGCGCCTCCCTCGCCTCCGCCGCACCGGGCGCTCCCGCGACCCGCGCCGCGGCGGCGCGGGTCGAGTTCGACGCAGCCGAGCTGCGGCTCGCGACCATGCGCTCCATGCTCCCCACGGACGCGGCCGAGCCGCTGACGGCCTACGAGCAGCACTTCTCGAAAGGCGCTGACCTGCTCGACTCGGGGGACAGCGAGGGGGCCGCTGTGGAGTTCGGCGAGGCCAAGACCATCGCGCGCGCGCTCCGTAAGGACCTCAAGGCTCTCGACCCGGCCAAGCCGGAGGCGGGCGGCGTGCCGCTGACCAGCCGCATGGAGCTGCCGCTCCTGGAGTCCATCGCCGCCTGGGAGGTGGTCCTGATGGTGCTCTGGCTGCTGTGGGCCAGCTGGCCCGTCTGGAATCGACTCTGGAACGGCATGGTCCTCGGCGGCGACCGCGAGCGGATTCGCCGGTCTCGGCGGCTCAAGCTGGTGGCGTGCTTCGGCCTCGCCATCCTCTCCAGCGTCCTTTGGCGCAACAGCTTTGGCCCCACGGCCGAGTTCGACTTCGCGAGCCACAAGCAGGGCATCACCGACGGCAACGTCGTGCTGCTGGCCAAGGGCAAGACCACCGCGGACCTGGTCACCGACCCGGCGGCCGCCGTCGGCGCCCTCGTTTGGCCCATGGTCCCCTTCGGTTACGACGAGCTTCACGCTGACGAGAAGTTCCGCCCGCCCACGTGGACGGGCAAGAGCGAGCGGGACCCCGAGACCGGGCTCCCCGTGGACCTCGTCGGGGAGGAGCTGGCGGGGGGCTTCGCGCCCGCGGAGGTCTCCGTCGAGATTCGAACTGGCGAGCCGGCCCTCAACGCCGCCGGCCGTCACCCCCTGGGGACGGACGAGAGCGGGCGCGACGTGCTCAGCCGCATGATCTGGGGCGGTCGGGTGAGCCTCTCGGTGGGCATCCTCTCCGCGGCGCTCCTCACCATCATCGGCGTCATCATCGGCTCCATCGCCGGCTACTTCGGCGGCTGGATCGACATCGGGATCATGCGCGGGATCGAGATCCTGCAGTCCATCCCCGCGTTCTTCCTCATCCTGTTGGCGCTGGCCTTCACCGACCCCGAGACCGTCCCGCCCATGTTCGCCATCGTGCTGGTCATCGCCATCGTCCGCTGGACGGGCGTGGCGCGCCTGGTGCGCGGTGAGTTCCTGCGGCTGCGCGAGCAGGAGTTCGTGGTGGCCTCCCAAGCGCTGGGCTTCAGCTCGCGCCGGACGATCTTCAAGCACGTGCTGCCGAACGCCATGTCGCCGGTCCTCGTGGCCGCGGCGTTCTCGGTGGCGGCGGGCATCCTCACGGAGTCCGCGGTGTCGTTCCTTGGGTTCGGCATCCGCGAGCCCGACGCCTCGTGGGGCGCGATCGTCAACGAGTCGCGCAACCCAGAGAACTGGTGGATCCAGATGTTCCCGGGCGTGGCGATCTTCGTCACGGTCACCTGCTACAACCTCGTCGGCGACGCGATCCGCGACGCCATGGACCCCAAGATGAAGGTCTGATGGCGGACGCGAACGAAGACCAGAAGGACCTCCTCCGCATCGAGGGGCTCAAGACCTACTTCCACACGGACGACGGGACCGCCAAGGCGGTGGACGGCGTGAACTACGCCATCAAGCCCGGTGAGACCCTGGGCGTCGTGGGGGAGTCCGGCTCGGGCAAGAGCGTCACCGCGCTCTCCATTCTGCAGCTCCTGCCCATGCCTCCGGGCAAGTTCGAGGGCGGCCGGATCCTGTTCCGCGGCGAGGATCTGCTCACCGCGGATGAGGAGCGGCTGCGCGAGATCCGGGGCAACGAGATCGCGATGATCTTCCAGGAGCCGATGACGGCGCTCAACCCGGTCTTCACCGTGGGCGACCAGATCGGTGAGACGGTTCGGCTGCACCAGGGGCTCGACGCCGAGGCCGCGCGGGAGCGCTCGATCGAGATGCTGCGCCGCGTGGGGATCCCCGCGCCGGAGCAGCGCGTGGACGAGTATCCGCACCAGCTCTCGGGCGGCATGCGTCAGCGCGTGATGATCGCCATGGCCATGGCGTGCGACCCCTCGCTGCTCATCGCGGACGAGCCGACGACGGCGCTCGACGTGACGATCCAGGCCCAGATCCTGGACCTGATCAAGGAGCTCCAGGAGGAGGCGGGGATGAGCGTGCTGCTCATCACCCACGACCTCGGCGTCGTCGCAGAGACCGCTCACCACGTGGCGGTCATGTACGCCGGTCGCGTCGTGGAGTACGCCACTGCGGACGAGATCTTCGAGCGCCCGCGGCACCCCTACACCATCGGCCTCATGCGCTCGCTGCCGGACCTCGCGGTGGCCGGCGAGCGGCTGACCACGATCCCCGGGATCGTGCCGAGCGCCACCAACTTCCCGAGCGGCTGCCGCTTCCGGACCCGCTGCCCGCTCGCGACGGACCTCTGCACCAGCGACGTCCCGCCGCTCGCGCCCGTGGACGCAGGGTCGTCCCACACCGCGGCGTGCCACCACCTCGAGCAAGCGCAGGAACTCTGATGACCATGACCAGCGCCATGACCGAATCAGGGCCCGGCGACGCCGGGGCCGATCCGCTGCTCGAAGTCCGGGGCCTCAAGAAGCACTTCCCCATCCGCAGCGGCGTGCTCCAGCGGCACACCGGCGACGTCAAGGCCGTGGACGGGCTCGACTTCTCCCTGGGCCGGGGCGAGACCCTCTCCCTGGTAGGGGAGTCGGGCTGCGGCAAGACCACCGCGGGCCGCTCGACGCTGAGGCTCATCGAGCCCACCGCGGGGGAGGCGATCTACCGGCCCGAGGCCGGAGCTGAGGTGGACCTCTTCAAGCTCGGGAAGGGCGAGATGCGCTCCTTCCGGCGCGACCTGCAGATCATCTTCCAGGACCCCTACGCCTCGCTCAACCCGCGGATCACCGTCGGCAACGCCGTCGGCGAGGCCCTCGAGGTGCACGGGCTCGCGCAGGGCTCGGCGCTCCAGGACCAGGTGGCTGAGCTGCTCAAGAAGGTCGGCCTGCGCCCGGACGTGGCCAACCGCTTCCCGCACGAGTTCTCCGGTGGCCAGCGGCAGCGCGTCGGCATCGCACGCGCCCTCGCCTTGCAGCCCAAGCTCATCGTCTGCGACGAGGCCGTGAGCGCCCTGGACGTCTCCATCCAGGCGCAGGTGATCAACCTGCTCAAGGACCTCCAGGGGGAGTTCGGCCTCTCCTACATCTTCATCGCGCACGACCTCTCTGTCGTGCGCTACATCTCCGACCGCGTGGCGGTCATGTACCTCGGGCGGATCGTGGAGATGGGGACCGTGGACCAGGTCTTCGACAACCCCCAGCACCCTTACACCAGGGCCCTGCTCTCTGCGATCCCGCGCGCGGATCGGTCGGAGCGCCGGGAGCGCATCCCCCTCACGGGGGACGTGCCCTCTCCGATCAACCCGCCCTCGGGGTGCTTCTTCCATACGCGTTGCCCGGTGGCCGAGGCCGGTCGCTGCGACAGCGCCTATCCCGAGACCAAGGGCGTGGGCCCGAACGGACACGTGGCGGCCTGTCACCTGACAGAGTCCCTCACCTGACAGAGTCCCTGACCTGACAGAGTCTCTGTCCTGACAGGGTCCCTGACCTGACAGAGTCCCTGACCTGACAGGGTCCCCAACCTGACAGCGCCCCTCACCGGTACAGGGTCCCTGAGCAGTCAGCCTCGCGGATCGAGATTGGCTCCTGCCCCGCTGGGTACCTGAGGCCCCGCTGGGCCAGAGCGCGCTGTGGTGGTGGGCGGTCCCATGGTGGAGCGCCAGGGAGGGCGGATCATCGCCTCCAAGTGCCCCGCGATCGCGGCTGGAGCGGGTTCTCCAGCCCCGCCGGGCGTCATCGAGGCTCCCGCGGTGGGCCCCCCGCCTGGAGGCGCCTTGGCCGGCGCGCCTCGGCGCTGCCTGAGCCCCGAGGCGGCGTTCTGGAGGGCTCCGCCCCGTGCGGGGACCGGATGGTGCCGAGAATTCCGACGCAGGCTCGCCCTCCGGGCGTGGGCGGGCGAAGGTTCCCTTGATGCCCACGCCGACGTTCCCCGATCCGCCCCCGGAGGCCCCCGCCGATCCTGGCCCCGGGCCCGCGTCTCCGTCCTCCGTGGTGTACCCCTTGCACGGGGACCGGACGTGGTTCGGTGGGCTCCTCCGGATGGTCCGCTGGTCGGTGTTCAAGGGGCCCTCGACCGTGGCCGATCGGCGGCTCACCGAGGTCAACCTGCACTGGCTCATCCACCTGCGGTGGACAGCGATCGCGGGGCAGCTGATCACGATCATCGTGGTTCGCTACGGGCTCGACGTCGAGATCCCGCTGCCTGCGCTCTTTGCCATCCTGCTCGTGGAGTTTGGAACGAACGGAGGGCTGCTGCTGTTCCAGCGCCACGAGCTCCTGCTGCGCGAGTCGGGTGAGGACGACGGGCCGACCGAGTTCACGGACCGGCGTCTGCAGCTCGTCAAGCTCGGCGTGACGCTGCTGGACATCGGGCTGCTGTCGACCCTCCTCGGGCTGACAGGGGGTGCGACCAACCCGTTCTGCGGCTTCCTTCTCGTCTACGTGGCGCTCGGTTCGGTGCTGCTGCCACTGCGGCACTCGCTCGTCGCGGTCGCCGCCCTCGGCGTGGCGATGATGCTGATCATGGAGCATGCGATCCCGGTGCCGGCGCTGGACGCGAGCCCGACCCTGCGGGGGTGGGGCACCGTGGTCGCGCTCTCGCTGACGTCGCTTCTCACGGTCCTGTTTGTGAACCGGGTGGTCTCGACGCTCGCCACACGTGCGCAGGAGCTCCAGTCCGAGCGCGGCCGCAGAGAGCGGCAACGCCACCTTGAGGCGCTGGGCACACTCGCCGCCGGGGCGGCGCATGAGCTCGGGACGCCGCTGTCGACGATCGCGCTGGTGGCCAAGGAGCTCGAGCTCCAGCTCACCCAGGAGCCCGCCGTCGGAGAGGAGGTCACCGCGGACGCTCGGCTCATCCGAGACGAAGTCGCGCGCTGCCGGAGGATCCTGAACCGGATGTCAGCGACCGCCGGCGATCGAGTCGGGGAGTCGATGACCAGCATGAGCGCCGGTGAGCTCGCGGACACCATCGTCGGCGAGATGGCCGCGTCGGACCGGGTCGAGGTTGACGTCATGGAGGTCGCGGACGGCGCAGCGCTGGAGCTCCCGCGGGACGGGCTGGCCACGGCGATCCGAGCCATCGTGCAGAACGGCCTTGACGCCTCCCCGCCGAACGCGACCGTCCGCTTGAGGGTGGTGCGCGAGGAGTCGGCGCTGATCGTCACCGTGGGGGACCGCGGCTCTGGAATGACCGCCGAGGAGGCGGAGCGCGCTCTGGAGCCCTTCTTCACCACCAAGGACGTGGGGAGCGGCATGGGGCTCGGGCTGTACCTCGCCAGCTCCTTCGTTGAGGACCTTGGTGGCAACATCGAGATTCACTCTGCGCCAGGGCTGGGCACGGTCGTGGGCCTTGTCCTCCCGCTGGCGAAGTCCGGTGAACTCACCGTGACCACGCACAGCGGCATGCGCTGAGGCCCTTCACGGCGCGAAGGTGCGGCCGCGTGTCGCGGTGCGGTGCATCGTCCGGCGCGAATTGCCGCGGGCTCCTATGCTGGAACTTCTGAATCCGTTGATCCTCCTGGGCGCCGCCGGCGAACGCTCGCCTGGCTAGGAGGCCTTATCGTGAACATGACTGAACTCTCTATGGACCCTGCATCGGCTCTCAACGTGGACGCGAGGTCCATGCTCATCGTGGACGACGATGAAATCTTCCGCGAGCGCCTCGCTCGTGCTCTCCGCGAACGTGGCTTCGAAGTTCGCACGGCAGATGGGTTCGAGCAGGCTGTTGCGCTGGCTCAGTCCGACTCCCCCGAGTACGCCGTCCTCGACCTCCGGATGCCCGGGAAGGGCGGCCTTGAGGTCCTCAAGGCCCTCAACGGGATCGACGGCGGCACCCGCGCGATCATCCTGACGGGATACGGAGCGATTGCCACCGCGGTAGAAGCCGTGCGCCTTGGCGCCGTGAACTTCATCCCGAAGCCGGCAGACGCAGACGACGTGGTCGCAGCGTTCGAGAAGTACGAGCGCGGGGACACCGCCGCCGGCCCGGCCGTGACCTCGTCCTACCGCGCGCCGTCCCTGGCCCGCATGGAGTGGGAGCACATCCAGCGGGTCCTCTCGGACTGCGGCGGGAACATCTCCGAGTCGGCACGCCGGCTGGGCATCCACCGCCGCTCCCTGCAGCGCAAGCTCCAGCGGAACGCTCCGCGGGAGCAGGGCAAGTCCTGAGGTCATCCTGACCTCAATGGACCGGGGCCCCGTGCTTCCAGTCCACATGCGACCCCTGCGAGCGGGGCGCCGAGCCTCCGGGCCCGGCGCCCCGCTCTCGTTGAGTGGCTGGCTCTGCCGGGATACCCCTCCGGTGGGGGGGGCGAGCCTTAGCCGGAGCCCGACCGCGCCGGATGATGATCGACCCCGGGGTCTGAGCGGAGCCTGGAATCGAGGTGGATCGATGTCCTTGCTGGGCCTCGCCGAGCTCTTGGCTGCCCAGGTGGGGTCGACGGGGGGAAGAGGCTCCCCCAGGGCCGCTGGACGTCGGAGCGGGGCGCTGAATTGCGGTGCCTTGGCGCATCTTTTTGCGACCAGTTCTCAACTACGGGGGTGATGGAGGAGGTCAGGTGCGATCCGGCGCCGCGCGACCGTCGTTCCCACTCGTAGTTTCCTGCGATTGCGAGGCGTTCGGACATTCCAGACGGGGACACAGATCACTATTCTGTCGGCGACTGAACAGCGTTCACCTCCCGTCATCGTGCGGAGGCGAGCTTGTTTCGGTCGAGCGCGGAGGCCAATCCTCTGCGCACAACCGCCACCTCTCCACCTGCCGCGACCGCCCCACGGATCCTCACCGTGAGCTGGCCCCGGCGGACCGCGCTTGCGCAACATGACGACCTTCCACTTCCCGCGCTGGACCAACCATTTCAAGCTCCTGATCCCTGCGGGCGCCCTCGGCGGGGTGCTCTACGCGATCGTGTTTGTGTGGATCGGCTTCTCTCCGAAGACCCTCGCGGTCGGGTACGCCCCGGAGCAACCGATTCCTTACAGCCACGCCCTGCACGCAGGGGAGCTTGGTATCGACTGCCGGTATTGCCACAACACGGTGGAGGACGCGGCCCACGCTGCGATCCCGCCCACGGCAACCTGCATGAACTGCCACACCAACATCCGTCCCGACAGCCCGAAGCTCGCCGCGCTTCGGGAATCCTGGAAGTCGGGTGATCCGGTGGAGTGGGTGCGCGTGCACGACCTCGCGGACTACGCCTACTTCAACCACTCGGCTCACGTTCGCCGCGGCGTCTCCTGCGTCTCGTGCCACGGTCGAGTGGACCAGATGGAGGTCGTGAGCCAGCAGGAGCCGCTCTCCATGGGCTGGTGCCTCGAGTGCCACCGCAACCCGGATCCGCACCTGCGGCCCCTCGATCAGATCACCAACCTTGGCTGGGAGCCCCCGGCCGAAGGCGTTGACCCCGCGACCCTCTTCTACACCCCGGAAGAGATCCACCCGCGCGAGACCTGCAGCACCTGTCACCGCTGAGTCTCGTCCCTGGCTCCACGGTGGCGAAAGCCACGGGGCTCGTCTCTTCCCGTCCCACACCGCCATTTCCGGCACTCGCCCCCAAGGGGGCGCCAACCCCAACATCCTCGCGCAAGGCACACCGCTAAGCGCGCCAAGATGAGCGACATCCTCGACGATCCGAACGCCGAGTCGAAGCCTGCAATCTGGCAGTCCCTTCGAGAGTTCGATGGGTCCCTCGACCGTGCCGCAGCCGATTCCGACTCCGATAAGGACGTCGCGAACTTCGTCGGCCGTGAGTTCCCAACCGACGACTTCGATCAGCTGAACGAAGTCGATCGGCGCCGCTTCTTCCAGATCCTCGGTGCCTCGGCCGCCCTCGCAGGCGCCTCGAGTTGCCGGTGGGAGAAGGAGGAGATCCTTCCGTATGCGGTACGCCCCGAGGAGACGATCCCCGGCAAGCCCAAGCACTACGCCTCGACCCTCGACCTGGCCGGCGCCGCGCGCCCGGTCACGGTGACCAGCTACGACGGTCGCCCGGTCAAGGTCGAGCCGAACACGCTGCTGGGCCAGGGCACGGATGTGTACAGCCAGGCAGAGGTGCTCGGCTTCTACGACCCGGATCGCAGCCAAGGGACCCTCAAGCGCAACGAGCAGGGCCTCTTCAACGGGGCCTCCTACGGCGACGCGATCGCGGCCATGAAGGAGGCCGCCGCTGCCGGCGGTATGGCGGTGCTCGCCTCGACCCACAGCTCGCCGACCCTGGCGCGCCTCGGCGGTGAGCTCGCGGCCAGCGGCGCGGACTGGGTCTGGTGGTCGCCCGTCGGGCGGGACACCGAGCGTATGGGGGCCGAGATGGCCTTCGGCAAGCCGGTCCGCACCCTCTATGACCTCTCCAAGGCCGACGTCGTCGTCAGCCTTGACGGGGACTTCCTGAACGGCCACCCCGACTCCGTGGGGATGTCAGCGGACTTCGCGACCCGTCGCGAGCCGGAGCTCGGCGATATGTCGAGGCTCTACGCCATCGAGAGCCGCTTCTCCACGACGGGGGTGGTCTCGGATCACCGCCTTCCGGTGAAGAGCTCGGACGCCGGAGCGATCCTCCAGCTGATCGAGGCCGGCCTCGGCATGGGGACCCCCGGCGCTCGCGCCGCGGAGCTCGGTAAGAACGACAAGGTCGCGGCCTTCGTCAAGGCGGTCGCCGATGACATGAAGGGCTCCAGCGGGCGCTGCGTGATCATCCCCGGGATCAACCAGCCCGCCGAGGTTCACGCCCACGCTCACGCGGTCAACGCCGCGCTCGGCGCGGTGGGGGTCACGGTGAGCTACACCGAGGACCCCGCGGCTGGCGCCACGGACGCGGGCCTCGCCTCGCTGGTCGCAGGGATGCGGTCCGGAGCGGTGAAGTCTCTGCTGGTCCTGGGTGGCAACCCCGCCTACGACGCGCCCGCCGACCTGGACTTCTCCGGCGCCGCGGAGAACGTCATGGTCTTCCACCACGGCCTCTACCGCGACGAGACCGCGGCCATGTCGGACTGGCACATGCCGGCGGCTCACTGGCTCGAGGCCTGGGGCGACGCGCGCTCCTGGGACGGGTCGGTCCACATCGCCCAGCCCCTCATCAAGCCCATCGCGGGCGGCATGAGCGCCATCGAGGTCTGCGCCGCGCTGCTCGGCCGGACGGAGGACGCCCGCGCCGAGGTGCGCGGCACCTTCGACGCCATGGGGCTCGCCGGGAACGGCGAGGCTCGCTTCCGCCAGGCGATCCACGACGGCGTCGTGGATGGCACGCGGGTGGCGGCTCTCGACCTCACGGTGGGGAGCCTCCCGGCGATCGCCGAGCCGAGCGCGGGGATGGAGATCACCTACTTCCCCTGCCCCAAGGTCTTTGACGGTCGCTTCGCCAATAACGGCTGGCTGCAGGAACTCCCGGACTTCACCACGAAGATGACCTGGGACAACGCGGTCATGATCGGGAAGAAGACCGCCGACGGCATGGGGGTCACGACCGGGGACAAGGTCCAGGTCACCCTCGATGGAAGGACCCTTGACGCCGCTGCCTTTGTGGCCGTCGGGCAGGCCGAGGACAGCCTCGCTATCTCGATGGGCTACGGCCGCCGCGCAGCGGGCCTGGTCGCCGGTTCGGACAAGGCCGAGGTCAGCTCCGCTGGCTTCGACGCCTTCGTCCTCCGGGGCACGGACGGCATGGGCATCGCGACGGGCGTGTCCATCGCCAAGACCTCCGGTGAGTACACCTTTGCCACCACCCAGGAGCACCACCTGATCGATGCCATCGGCATGCAGGGGCGCCGCGAGCGCCTCTACAAGCTGGCCATGGAGGGCACCGAGGAGCAGTGGAAGGAGGACCCCAACTTCACCGAGCACGTCTACCACGTGCCGCCGCTGACCTCCCTCTTCGACCAGAAGAAGTACGACGGTACCCACCAGTGGGGGATGACCATCGACCTCTCGACGTGCAACGGCTGCAACGCCTGCGTCGTCGCCTGCCAGTCGGAGAACAACATCCCGATCGTCGGCAAGGAGCAGGTCAAGCGCGGCCGTGAGATGCACTGGATGCGCATCGACCTGTACTTCCAGGGCGACGCGAACGAGGCCTCGACCGTGGACGCGGTCACCCAGCCGATCAACTGCCTGCAGTGCGAGAACGCGCCCTGCGAGCAGGTCTGCCCGGTCGCGGCGACCGTGCACGGCGAGGAAGGGACCAACGACATGGTCTACAACCGCTGCATCGGTACTCGGTACTGCGGTAACAACTGCCCCGTGAAGGTCCGGCGCTTCAACTACTTCCACTACACGAAGTACATGGACAAGCCGGAGCACAAGCGGCTCCAGCTGGCGCAGAACCCGAACGTCACGGTCCGCAGCCGCGGCGTGATGGAGAAGTGCACGTACTGCATGCAGCGGATCTCCGAGGCGCGCATCACCGCGCGCAACGAGGACCGCAAGATCCGCGACGGCGAGGTCATCACGGCCTGCCAGGCGGCGTGCGCCTCGGGCGCCATCAACTTCGGCGACCTGACCGACCCCGAGTCGCGGGTGTCGAAGAAGCAGGCCCTGGGCCGGGATTACTCCATGCTGGCGGAGCTCAACATCCGCCCGCGGACCCAGTACCTGGCGCGCATCGAGAACCCGAACGCCGTCCTCGCGGAGGCCATGCCCCAGGGCGTGAAGGGCCGCGAGGACTACGACCCCGCGACGTACGGCGAGGGTGGCCACGGTCACGGCGACCACGGCCACGACGACCACGACGACCACGGCGATAGCCACGACGGTGAGGAGGAAGCCGGCCATGACGATCACTGATCCCTCTGCCTTCGGAGGTCAGCCCTCGGGCGAAGACGATCCGAGCGTGCGCCTGCCCCTCATCGAGGGGGCGGGCGAGAACTTCACCACCGTCACCGAGGCAGTCGCCAGCATCGCCGAGATCCCGGTCGAGCGGACGAACCGTGCCTGGATCATCTGCTTCGCGATCTCCCTGTCCCTGCTGGGCATGCTGGGCCTGTTGATCCTGCACCTGATCACGACGGGTGTCGGGGTCTGGGGCAACAACAACCCCGCCTACTGGGGCTGGCCGATCGTCAACTTCGTCTTCTGGGTCGGCATCGGTCACGCGGGCACGCTCATCTCGGCGATCCTCTTTCTCACCCGCCAGAACTGGCGGACGGGGGTGAACCGGGCGGCGGAGGCCATGACGATCTTCGCGGTCGTCTGCGCGGGCATGTTCCCCGGCATCCACATCGGTCGCGTCTGGGTCGCCTACTGGCTCTTCCCGCTGCCGAACCAGATGGCCATGTGGCCGAACTTCCGCAGCCCCCTGCTGTGGGACGTGTTCGCGGTGTCGACCTACGCGTCGGTGTCGCTGCTGTTCTGGTACATGGGCATGGTGCCCGACCTCGCGACCTTCCGGGATCGCGCGGTGAACAACACCCGCCGGGTCGCCTACGGGATCTTCTCCCTGGGCTGGACCGGGTCGTCCCGCCACTGGCACGTCTACGAGCGCGCCTACCTGCTCCTCGCAGCCCTGGCGACGCCGCTCGTGCTCTCGGTCCACTCGGTCGTTTCGTTCGACTTCGCGGTCTCGCAGCTCCCGGGTTGGCACACCACGATCTTCCCGCCGTACTTCGTCGCGGGCGCCATCTTCAGTGGCTTCGCGATGGTGCTGACGCTGATGATCCCGGCGCGGCAGTTCTTCGGGCTGAAGCACATCATCACCATGCGGCACATCGACGTGATGTGCCGGATCCTGATGGCCACCGGCCTGATGGTGGGCTACGCGTACTCGATCGAGTTCTTCGTCGCCTGGTACGGCGGCGTGCAATACGAGAGCTTCGCCTTCGTGAACCGCGCCTTCGGTAACTACTGGTGGGCGTACTGGATCATGGTCTCGTGCAACGTGCTGATCCCGCAGGTGTTCTGGAGCAAGAAGCTCCGAGGCAACCTCTGGGTCGTGATGATCGTCAGCATCACAACGAACATCGGCATGTGGTTCGAGCGCTTCGTGATCGCGGTCACGTCGCTGACCAGGGACTTCGTTCCCTCCAGTTGGGGCTACTTCAGCCCGACCTGGGTGGACATCACGATGTTCATTGGCAGTTTCGGCCTCTTCTTCACGCTGTTCCTGCTCTTCCTGCGCTTCCTGCCCGTTGTGGCGATCGCAGAGGTCAAGACAGTGCTGCCGCAGGCCCACGCTCATGGCGATGGTCACGGTGAAAGTCATTCCGCTGGCGGCTCTGCCGCAGCACCCGCTTCCCGCCACGACGCCTGAGCCGTCAACGACTCAACGGAGCTGAAACAGATGTCAGATCAGAAGAAGCACGACGAGATCCACGGGGTCGTCGCCTACTTCGACGATGTCGATAGCGTGATGTCCGCGGCCCGCAAGGTCCGCGACGCTGGGTACAAGAAGTGGGACACCTACACGCCTTTCCCGGTCCACGGGATCGATGAGGCGATGGGCACCAAGCCGACGATCCTGCCCTGGATCGTGCTCGGCATGGGCCTGACGGGGATGGCCTGCGGCTTGCTGCTCCAGTGGTACACCAACGCGTACGACTACGTCTTCCTCATCAGCGGCAAGCCCAACTGGAGCCTGCCTGCGAACATCCCGGTCACCTTCGAGGTGGTCATCCTCTTCTCGGCGTACACGGCGTTCTTCGCGATGCTGGGGCTCAACAAGCTCCCGCACCTGTCGAACCCGCTCCACAAGCTGCCGAAGTTCCGTCGGGTGACCGCGGACCGCTTCGCCATCTGCGTGGAAGCCAAGGACCCGAACTTCGACGCTGATCGCGTGCGTGCGATCCTCGGGGCCGAGACCTCAGAGATGGAAGACTGTCCCGTGGATACGTCCCGGGCTGCCCTGCCGCTGTGGTTCCACGCCGTCATGACGCTGGTGACCTTCGCGACGTTCATCCCGCTCTCGCTGGCGGTCAAGGGTCGCTTCGCGACCTCGGACAAGCCGCGCTACCACGTGTGGCCGGACATGGACTTCCAGCGCAAGCGCAAGACCCAGACCGCCTGGGAGGGCTTCGAAGACGGCCGTTCCATGCGGCTTCCCGTCGAGGGCACGATCCCGCGCGGCGAGCTGCGCGACGACTTCGAGCTCTACTTCGGTGTCGCGCAGGGGACCTCTGTTCCCGCCCGCGCCACCTACGAGGCCGGCGTCATGGGCGGCGACAAGTTCGAGTGGCTCTCGTCCTTCCCGACCGCAGTGGTCGTGGATGACGCGCTCCTCGAGCGTGGCCGTGAGCGCTACGGCATCTACTGCGGCGTCTGCCACGGTGCCCAGGGCAATGGCCTGGGTGCGGTCGCGCTCCGCGCCGTGTCGATTGACGCCGAGCAGTGGGGGTGGGTGTCGCCGAAGGCGCTCCAGTCCGAAAGCGCCAAGGCGTACACCAATGGCGAGCTGTTCCACATCGCCAGCAACGGCATCAGCTCCATGAAGGGGTACGGATCCCAGATCACCCCCAAGGATCGCTGGGCCATCGTCGCCTTCGTCCGCGCCATCCAGGCGTCCCAGGCCCTCGAACGGGCCCCCTCGGGCCTCCCCTCGGGTGTCGACTTCGAGCCGGTCCCGACCATCAAAGACGTGCGGCTCTCGGAGGCCAGCGTCGACGCCCCTGCCGGCAGCACTGAGCCCGCCGGCGAGGCTCGCTGAGTCCTCCGTTTCCCGCCCCTTTCCCGACCCTCTAACGGCCCTCCCGCGCCCTCGAGACAGCGAAATCTCGCAGCTCCATGCACGGACCCATCGAAATCCCCACCACCGACCAAGTGACGGTGACCGGCCTGTCGAAGCCCGCCATGATTGGCCTGGGCATCGGCGTCGCCGGCCTCGCAGTGACCGCAGCCCTCGGGACGTCGGCCGGTGACGAGATGCGCCACTTCGGGCACTCCATGCTCGTGGCCATCGTCTTCTTCCTGTCGATCAGCCTCGGCGCCCTGTTCTTCACGCTGCTCCAGCACGTGACGAGCGCGGGGTGGTCTGTGGTGGTGCGCCGGGTGGCGGAGGCCATGACGGCAGCCTTCCCGATCCTCGGGGTCCTGGCGCTCCTCGTCCTCGTGGTCCCCGTCCTGATGGGCTGGCCGTGGATCTACGACTGGGCGGACAGCGCCTTCGTCGAAGCCCACGAGCTCATCCAGCACAAGGCGGCCTACCTCAACGGCAAGTTCTTCCTCGTCCGCGTCATCGCGTACTTCGCGGTGTGGATCGGGGTCTCGCGCTTCTTCAGCGGCCAGTCCCTGGCGCAGGACGTGGACCAGGACAAGTCGCGAACCCTCAAGATGCAGAGCCGCAGCGGCATCTGCATGATCGCCTTCGGCCTGACCCTGACCTTCGCGATGTTCGACTTCATGATGTCGCTCAACGCGGAGTGGTTCAGCACGATGTACGGCGTCTACATGTTCGCCGGCGCCTTCTGGTCGTCCCTGGCGACCCTGGCGTTGCTGACCATGTGGCTCGAGAAGCGCGGTCAGCTCAAGGGCGTCGTGACCTCAGAGCACTACCACGACATCGGCAAGCTCATGTTCGCCTTCACGGTGTTCTGGAGCTACGTGGCCTTCAGCCAGTTCATGCTGTACTGGTACGCCGACATCCCCGAGGAGACCTATTGGTTCAACTACCGGGTCTGGGGCGACTGGAACGGCTTCGCGCTCCTGCTCCTCGTCGGCCACTTCGCCATCCCGCTCCTGGGGCTCATGTCCCGCCACGTGAAGCGCAACCGATCGGTGCTCGCCGCGTGGGCGGTGTACTGCCTCGTGTTCCACTTCGTGGACCTCTACTGGAACGTGATGCCTGAAATGGTCAACGGCGTGCCCGGCGGAGACCCGGCCACCACCGGGCCCCAGTTCGATCTGATGGACCTCACCGCCATGATCGGCGTCGGCGGCCTGTTCGCCTTCGCGATCCTCAAGCGCATCGACGGGAAGCCCGCGCTCGCCATCGGCGACCCGCGACTGCCCGAGTCCATGGCCTTCCAGAACATCTGAGCCCCCGTCTTTCCCAGGACACATCTAGTTCCATGGCCAACGAGCAAGCACAGACCAGTGAGCGCGAGATCGAAGAGGACGTCGTCAACGTCGGCTTCATCGCGTGGCTCGGCGGGGTCGCCACGATCCTCATCGCCGTCTCGGTGATCCTCCTCACCGCCGTCTACTACGTCACCCTCGACCAGCGCGAAGCCCGCCTCCAGGAGGAGGCGGACGCCCGCGTCACGGACCTCGAGGCTCAGCAGGCCATCGACGCCATGGTCGTCGACGGCTTCTTCCAGCACCCGGACATCGACGATGGTCTGGGCAATGTGTCGCGCGGCACAGTGAGCATCCCTGTCTCGGAGGGGATGAAAAAAGTCATCGAGGACGCGAATCGCTGAAGTCCTGGGTGCTCCGGCATCGAAGCCTGACAGGTAGCAACTACATGTTCCCCATGAACCTCCAACAGAAGGGCGCGCTGCGCCCCCTGACGCTGCTCGCCGCCACCGCGGCGCTCGGCGTGGTGGCCATGGGGCAGGATGTCTCAGGCGAAGGGCTGGCCAAGCCCCTGGGCGCGGTGACCGCCGATGACCTTCTGGACGGCGTCGGGATCGAGCAGCACCTCGAGGCGATGCTCCCCCTGAACGCGACGTTCCTGGGCGCAGGCGGCGACGAGGTCGCCCTCGGCGACTACTTCGACGGCGAGCGGCCCACCATCCTGACCCTCAACTACGTCGACTGCCCGCAGCTCTGCAGCATGCAGCTGTCGAAGTTGACCGAGGCCATGGCGGCCATCGACCTGAACCTGGGCGAGGACTACCGGGTCCTCACCGTGAGCATCGACCCCCGCGACACGCCCGAGAAGGCGGCGGGGTCGGAGGGGCGGTACCTCAGTGACTACGTCTTCGTCTCCGACAAGCAGGACATCACGCGGCCCGACCCGGCCGGCGGGTGGTCCTACCTCGTGGGGGACAAGCTCGAGATCGACCGGGTCGCGACGGCGGCGGGCTTCAGCTACCGCTGGGTCGAGTCCCAGGGCGAGTACGCCCACCAGGCCGCGACGATCCTCTGCTCCCCGAGCGGACAGATCACGCGCTACCTCGACGGGACCTTCGTGCCCCCCGAGACCCTCCGCACGGCGCTCCTCGAGGCCGGCGAGGGGAAGATCGGAACGCTCTTCGAGAACGCGTTCCTCAACTGTCTCATCTTTGACTCGACCACGGGTCAGTACACGACCGACGCGATCATGCTTCTCAAGATCGCGGCTGCACTGACGGCAATGTCCGTCGCGGGCGGTGTCTTCTTCCTACGGCGCGGCGAAGCGCAGCGGGGGCCCTCCGGGACCCCCGCGGCCGGCGCCGTGGGCGGAGAGCCGAGCAACTGAAACCAGGACCATGAAGCTTCAAGCCTTCCTACTCATCACCTTCCTCGGACTCGCGGGCGCCAGCGCTGGGCTCGCCCAGGACGACGCGGCTCCGGCGGCACCCTCGAATGAGGAATCCGCCGCCGTGGACTCTGGCAATGCCGGATCTGCTGCCGCTGAACCCGCCGCTGAACCCGCCGCAGAATCCGCCGCAGAATCCGCCGCAGCACCCGCCGCGAAGGACGCCGCGCCCGCCGCTCCGGCGACGATCCGCGTGGTCGATGACCTCGATGTGGACGCGGTGATCGCGGCCTTCAACGAGGGGCGCGACGCGCTGCGGAAGTTCACCGACCAGGAGCGCTCCTGGATTGGTGCCGGCGTGGCCCCCGAGGACATCGACAATGCCCACCAGGGATACGTCGCCATCCCGTCCACCGACCCGAACGTGGTGATCATCAACCGCAACGGGAAGGAGCTCCGGGTGACCTCGAACGCCGGTGCGGGCCGCGTGCCGGTCATCACCCCGGACAGCGTCCACATGATGCCCTTCGCCCCTGAGGTGGATAACGGCACCTTCTGGATGTCGAAGGCTGCGTCCGAGACCGCGAAGGACGTGGACCGGATGTTCAACTTCATCATGTGGATCAACTACATCTTCGCCGCGATCATCGGCGGGCTGATGGTGGTGTTCTGCGTGAAGTACCGCCGCCGCCCGGGCGTCCGCGCGGACCAGTCGATCACCCACAACACGCCCCTCGAGATCACCTGGAGCATCATCCCCACGATCCTGTGCGCGATCATGTTCTGGGGCGGCTACGTGACCTTCCTTGACCTTCGGACGCCGCCGCCCGACAGCATGAAGGTCAACGTGACGGCGTACCGGTGGGGTTGGAACTTCCAGTACCCCAACGGCGTGGAGAGCCCCCAGGAGTTCCACGTGCCGGCGAACACGCCGATCGAGATGGTGATGACGTCCACGGACACGCTCCACTCGTTCCACCTGCCGGCCTACCGCAGCAAGTCCGACGTGCTGCCTAACCGGTACACGAAGATCTGGTTCAACTCCGGAGAGCCGGGGACCTACCGCGTCTACTGCACCGAGTACTGCGGCAAGGATCACAGCAACATGTACGCGAAGCTCGTCGTCGAGCCGCGCGAGGACTACGAGGCGTGGCTGACCAAGGCGGGTAACTGGATGGTCAACGAGAACGGCGAGATGAAGCCGCTCCTCGAGATCGGCGAGCTGACCTACAACCGGCGCGGCTGCAAGTCGTGCCACTCCATCGACGGCAAGAAGGGCACCGGGCCGACCTTCGCGGGCCTCTGGGGCCGCGAGCGGAAGTTTGACGACGGGACGTCTGCCGTCGCTGACGAGCAGTACATCAACCAGTCGATCCGCGACCCTTACAGCCAGGTCGTGGTCGACGCGAACGGCGTCAGCTACGGCAAGCAGATGACGATCTACAGCCCGATGCTCCCTGTGGAGCAGATCAACGGGATGATCGAGTTCATCAAGTCCCTGGAAGGCGTGGCCCGACAGAACTGACCCGAGAATTTGACACAGCGCCGCGGGGCCAGGGGGGAAGCCTCCGATCCCGCGGGACAGCGCGGACGCCAGGCGCGCGGGACCTGCCCGGCACAACTCCCCGATCGGGGACGACCACGCGACGAACCAACCAAGACACACCCAGCACACCGGCATCCTCCGGTGACTGGTGCAAGACACTCCGATGACGCAAGTTGACATCCCCGTCGAGAGCCCGGTCCGCCCGGTGCAGCACCTCGACAAGAACTTCATCAACCACTCCAAGGGTTTCCTCTCCTGGGCGCTCACGCTCGATCACAAGCGGATCGGCCTGATGTACCTGGTTGGGATCTCCCTGTCCTTCTTCCTGGGGGGCCTGTTCGCCCTGGCGATCCGCCTCGAGCTGTTCTCCCCCGGGATGCAGTTCATGGACGCGGCGACCTACAACCAGGTCTTCACCCTGCACGGGGCGGTGATGGTGTTCCTGTTCATCATCCCGGGCATCCCGGCTGCGCTCGGGAACGTCGTCCTGCCGCTGATGCTGGGGGCCAAGGATGTGGCGTTCCCCCGCCTCAACCTTTGCAGCTTCTACCTGTGGCTGTCGGGGGCGGCGTTCTTCATCTGGACGCTCTTCTCCAACGGGCTGGACACGGGCTGGACCTTCTACACCCCGTACTCCACCAGCTACACCGACACGAGCGTCATCCAGGCCACGGCCGGGGTGTTCATGCTCGGGTTCAGCTCGATCTTCACGGGGCTGAACTTCCTGGTCACCATCCACAAGATGCGCCCGCCGGGCATGACCTGGCACAAGCTCCCGCTGTTCCTGTGGGGGATGTACGGCACCGCGATCATGCAGCTCCTGGCGACGCCGGTGCTCGGCATCACGCTGCTGCTGCTGATCATGGAGACGACCCTCGGCATCGGGATCTTCGACCCGAGCAAGGGCGGTGACCCGGTCCTGTACCAGCACTTCTTCTGGTTCTACAGCCACCCCGCGGTCTACATCATGATCCTGCCGGCGATGGCGGTGGTGTCCGAGATCATCGCGGCCTTCAGCCGCAAGCACATCTTCGGCTACCGGATGATCGCGTACTCCTCGGTCTCCATCGCGCTGCTCAGCTTCCTCGTGTGGGGCCACCACATGTTCGTGAGCTCCGAGTCGACGCTGGCGACCCTGATCTTCTCGGCGATCACGTTCACGATCGCGATCCCGTCGGCGATCAAGGTCTTCAACTGGCTGGCGACGCTCTACAAGGGCTCGGTCCAGCTGGACACCCCGATGCTGTACGCGCTGGGCTTCATGTGGCTGTTCACCATCGGGGGCCTCACCGGGCTCTTCCTGGCGGTGCTCTCCACGGACGTCGTCCTGCACGACACCTACTTCGTCGTCGCCCACTTCCACTACGTCATGGTGGGGGGCACGCTCTTCGCGTTCCTCGGCGGCCTCCACTACTGGTGGCCGAAGATGACCGGGAAGATGTACAGCGAGACCTCGGGGCGGATCGCGGCCGTGACGGCCTTCATCGGCTTCAACCTCGCGTTCTTCCCGCAGTTCATCATGGGCTCGCGCGGCATGCCGCGGCGTTACGCGGACTACACCGCGGACTTCGAGCTGTACCACCGCCTCTCCACGACCGGGACGCTGATCCTGGGCGTCGGGCTGGCGCTGCTGGCCTACACCCTCCTGCGGTCGCTGTTCGGCGGCAAGAAGGCTCCGGCCAACCCCTGGGGCTCCGCGACGATCGAGTGGGAGTGCCCCTCGCCGCCGCCGCACAACAACTTCGACCACCCGCCCATCGCCTCCGATCCGTATGACATGGAGCGGGTCGAGTGGGACGAGGAGGTCCAGGGCTACGTGCCCGCGGCGGGCCATCGCCCGCCGGCCTCCCACTGATCCTTTCACAGCCCGAGGGCCGGCAAGCGCCGGCTCTCGGACTCCTTCCAACCCTTCCCCGCCCCGGTCTTTGGGGCTCCCCCTCGAACCGCGGTCCCGCTGATCCCCTTCAGTGACCGCTGGAACGACGCTCACCAATGTCTGAAGCTCACGGACACGGCGACAAGCCCTTCCTCGCCCACCACTTCGAGGACGAAGACCACCAGTTCGACTCCGGCAAGCTGGGGATCTGGGCCTTCCTGGTGACTGAGATCCTGTTCTTCAGCGGTCTCTTCTGCGCCTACGTCATCTATCGCGCGATGCACCCGGAGGTCTTCACCTTCGCGTCCAACGCGCTAGATACGCAGATGGGCGCGATCAACACCGGGGTGCTCATCTTCTCCAGCCTCACGGCTGCCTGGGCCGTGCGGAACGCACAGCTCGGACAGAAGACGGGGCTGATCGTGAACCTCTCGATCACGATCCTGTGCGCCTTCGGGTTCATGGGGATCAAGTACCTCGAGTACTCCCACAAGTTCCACCTGGGGCTCTTCCCTGGTGACAAGTACGAGGCCAAGGAGGGCGCCTACGGCGACGAGAGCAAGGGCAACGCGAACACCGTTGCCTTCACCTCGCCCGACCAGGAGGAGAGCTCCGAGGAGTCCCTGCCCGGCGTCGCCTACTCCCTCGGGGACACCCAGGAGGCCGAGCTCGCCGAGGCGGCAGAGGCGCTGGAGGATCACTCCGGCGAGGCCCACGCCGACGGTACCCACGCCGACGGTACCCACGCCGATGGGCACGAGCCCCTCGCACCGTGGAACGACCCCAACGTGCCGGAGAGCACGAAGCGGAAGCTGAAGGTCTTCTTCGGCATCTACTTCTGCATGACCGGCCTGCACGGCATCCACGTGCTCATCGGGATCCTCGTCCTTGGCTGGCTCCTGACCCGCGCCATTCGCGGTCACTTCACGCCGACCTACTACGGTCCGATCGACTTCGCGGCCCTCTACTGGCACCTGGTCGACCTGATCTGGATCTACCTGTTCCCGCTGCTTTACCTGATCAACTGAGCCCGCGCGGCTGACCTCCTCTTCACCAGCGACGCCCCGCAAGCCACAAGACTCCCATGACTGCTGCAGCCTCCACGGAACACGACCACGCCGAGGGTCATGATCACGGCGACCACCACGTCCTCCCGCTCTGGCTCCTGATCGGGACCTGGTTGGCCCTGATGGGCCTGACGATCTTCACGGTCACCGCGTCCACCTTCCCGCTCGGAGCCTTCGACCTTCCGGTCGCGATGGGCATCGCGACGGTCAAGGCGACCCTCGTGATGCTGATCTTCATGCACCTCGGGTTCGACAAGGGCTTCCACTCACTCCTGATCTACGGCTCCTTTCTGTTCGTCTTCTTGTTCATCAGCTTCGTCTGGATCGACCGCGGTCAGTACCAGCCGGACATCAACGAGAAGGAGCAGCAGGAGATCGCGATCGACCTGGGACAGTGACCTCGGCCTGGCGTGCTCCGTCCTGTGACGGTCCGCCACGTGACCCCGAAGCGGCCCCGCTGTCCTCCCTCGCGGAGGGGGCGGGGCCGCCTCCGTTGACCCCCGTCGGCCGTCGGCCCATCGGCCCGGCCCGCGCCTGTCGGTATCCGCCTGGGACGGCTCCGTCGACGGGTCGAGCGGTAATCGCCCTCCGGTCGGCATCAGGGGGCTCCCCACGGGCGAACATGGCCTAGATTGTCCCCACGAACCATGAGCTACTCCACTCCCGGCCCCCTCCGCCACGTCGACCGCCGTGCGCGCCTCGAAGCCTCCGGTGACCTGCCCGAGGGGGGCTACGCCGGCGCGGGAGCGCGTGGCGTCTCCCCGTCCGAGGCTCCCGCCTCCGAGTCCGAGGTGCTCGGCTTCGGAATGAAGCTGTTCCTCGCGTCGCTGACCATGATCTTCGGCGCGACCTTCGCCGCCTACGGGATCATCTGGTGGCGGTCCCGCGACGAGTGGCAGGGCGCGGTCGACAGCGGAGAGGTGGTC